>NZ_LT160625.1:120000-367770 GCF_900065875.1 Prevotella phocaeensis
TGCATCTATAGGTGCAGATCCAAATGCTGATGCGGCTGGTATGGGCTGTGCACCTTGGGTACCGACCGATGCCGGATCGACTTGACGTACATCGAATGCGCGGATGCTATTGAACCAGCGGCCGTTATATTCGTGAGCATCGATATCGAAAGAAACCATTACCTCTTGACCTATTTGGATGTTGAAGCGCTGCAATCTCTCTGCGCCGAAGACAGAGAAGACCATTTTATGTGGATAACTTTCATGGGTTTCTATCACAAAATCCTGTGCCTTCCACTCTCCACGCGACGAGACACCGCTTCTTTCCGGTAGTGCAGCAATAACTTTTCCTTGTAAATCCATCGTTTATTCCTATTTTATATTAAGTTTAAGTTTTATTGTCAAATGAATAACATTCGATTGCGAAATTAATAAAATAGTTCTAAAATACGAAACTTTTATCCTTATTTTTTGCTGTGCCCAATGCTTTTTTGTATTTTTGTACCTATTAAAAATCATTGCAACAATAACTAAAAAATAAAATACTAATGAGATTTACATTATCAAGCAGTGCACTTAACAGCCATTTGCAGACACTTGCAAGAGTAATTAACAGCAAGAATTCTTTGCCTATACTTGATTGTTTCCTGTTTGAAGTTGCAGGGGGAAAGCTGAATATTACGGCAAGTGACAGCGAGAATGTGATGAAATCGTCGGTTCAGCTCGATGAAAGCGATGCAGAAGGCAGTTTTGCTATTCCCAATAGAACCATCCTTGATGCAGTGAAGGAATTGCCGGAACAGCCGCTGACATTCGATGTAGACACATCGAACCTTACGATAAAAGTACTTTATCAGAATGGTATGTACAGTTTTACCGCACAGCATGCCGATGAATATCCGCGTACACAACCCATGCCTGACGGTGCAACGGTTGTAACAATCGATTCTGCCGTATTGAACGACAATATATCGCGTTCTTTATTTGCTACGGCACAAGATGAACTTCGGCCGGTTATGAACGGCATTTATTTTGATCTTACGGCCGATAGTCTTGCTATCGTAGCGAGCGACGGTCATAAACTTGTTCGCAATAAAAATTTTACAATCAAGAGCGATACACCGGCCGCGTTTATCCTTCCTAAGAAACCTGCAACGCTTCTTAAGAATATTTTAAGTAAAGACGGCGGCGATGTGGTCATTAAATTCGACGAACGCAATGCTGAAATTCAGTATGCCGGCGGCATTCTCTCGTGCCGACTTATCGAAGGGCGTTATCCTAATTATAATTCTGTAATCCCGCAGAATAATCCCAACTTGCTCACTATAGATCGCAGAACTTTGTTGGGTGCGCTCCGTCGTGTGTTGCCCTTTGCCAGTGAAAGCAGTCAACTTGTTCGGTTCCATCTCGAGGCAGGCAAGTTAGAGCTTACGTCTGAAGATGTTGACTTTGCAACGAGTGCGAAAGAGAACATCACTTGTGATTATACAGGGCAAACAATGAGCATCGGTTTCAAGGGCAGTTCTCTGTCGGAGATATTGACCAATCTCGATAGTGATGAGGTTACCATCCAGCTTGCTGATCCGAGTCGTGCCGGCATTATCGTACCTACAACGCAGCCGGAGAACGAAGATGTATTGATGCTTATCATGCCTATGCTTCTTAACGACTGATGTTAGGGAGCAAACAATAGTACGAAAATGAAATTAAATCTAACAAAGCCCCTGATAGTTTTCGATTTGGAGACTACGGGGCTTGATCTTGTAAACGACCATATCATACAGATTTCCTACATTAAGGTATATCCCGATGGCAAGGAAGAAAGAGAGAATATATTTGTTAATCCCGGTGTTTCGATACCGGAAGAAGTAACTCTATTAACCGGTATCGGTAATGATGATGTAAAGGATGCACCTACCTTCAAGGAAATTGCAAGCTCTTTGTGCGAAAAGTTCAAGGGGTGCGACTTTGCTGGTTATAACTCCAATCATTTCGATATTCCAATGCTTGCAGAAGAATTTCTGCGTGCCGGTATTGATTTCGATTTTGCCCATTGTCGGTTGATCGACGCGCAGACGATTTTCCATAAAATGGAAAAGAGAAATCTTGCTGCAGCTTATAAATTCTATTGTGGCCGAAAGATGGAAGAAGACTTCGAAGCCCATCGTGCCGATCAAGATACCGAGGCTACTTATAAAGTTTTGATGGGAGAATTGGATAAATATAATCCGGAGACTGCAGAGGAGCCCGATAGAGCGCTTGCAAATGATATGGATGTACTTGCCGAATTCTCCAAAAATAACGATAATGTGGATTTCGCAGGAAGGATTGTCTATAAAGATATGATTGATAAAGACGGTAAAGTGCTGACCGATAAAGAGGGAAAGCCACGCAAACAAGAGGTGTTCAATTTTGGCAAATACAAAGGTTGGGTTGTAAGCGAAGTGCTCAAGCGTGATCCGGGCTATTATAGTTGGATGCTTGCATCCGATTTTACCAATAATACCAAGCAAGTGCTTACGCGTATTCGGCTGAGAGAATTCAATAACAGATAATATACGTTCATTTGATAATCGGGTGGTCATTCATGAAGAAGCAGGTTGCTCTTTTACTTGTCTGTATTTTCTTGGGTATGCATAGTTATGCGCAAGAGTTGAATGCTACGGTTAGGATCAATCATAACCAAATTCAAGGTACGGATGCAAGTATTTTTGATAACCTGCAACAGACATTGCAGCAATTTATCAATGAAAGACAGTGGACGCATTTACAATTTCAGAGAAACGAGCGTATAACCTGTAATTTCAATATCACTGTAACCAAATACGATAATTCATCGAATATGTTTACTTGTAGGGCATTAATTCAGGCCAACAGACCGGTTTATAATGCATCTTACAACACTGTGATATACAATAATTCCGATAATGATTTTAATTTTGAATTTGCCCAATTCGACCAGATAAATTTCAATGAAGAAGCTGTGGATAATCAACTTACAGCGTTGATTGCCTATTATGCTTATCTTATTATAGGTATAAACCTCGATACTTTCTCACCTATGGGAGGCGAAGACGTGCTTCAGCGTTGTATGAACCTTACCAATAACGCACAAAACCTGAATTTTACAGGTTGGAAAGCCTTTGAGAATGACCGTAATCGTTTTGCGATTATCAACGATTATCTCGATGCTGCTATGCGTCCGTTTCGCCAATTGCAGTACGATTATTATCGTACTGGCCTCGATGAAATGTCGACCAATGCTGAACGTGGACGAAAGAATATTACGACGGCTATTGAGAATGACCTTAAGAAAAGCCACGAAAACCGCCCGTTAAGTCTGCTTCCGCAGATATGGACCGATTATAAACGCGATGAATTGGCGAATATCTATAAGGGAAAAGGTACGCAGAAAGAGAAAGAAAGTGTTTATGAAATTCTTTTTGGAATTAATGCCAGCCAAAATTCTTCGTGGGATAAGATAAAGCAATAACGAATATGTTGAGACAACTTTATATACGTAATTTTACGCTGATTGATGAGCTTGCCATTTCTTTTAATCCCGGGTTCTCCGTTATTACGGGTGAAACGGGGGCGGGAAAGAGTATCATTCTCGGCGCTATTGGGCTTTTGCTCGGTAATAGAGCTGATATGAAAGCCATTAAAACGGGGAAAGAACGTTGTGTTGTCGAAGCGCATTTTGATGTTAGTCGTTATGGAATGCGGTCACTTTTTGCGGAAAACGATATTGATTATGATGATAATGACTGTATTTTCCGTCGCGAAATCAATGCTAATGGTAAAAGTCGTGCATTCATTAATGATACACCTGTGCCTCTTTCTGTGATGCGGGAAATTGGCGAGATGCTTGTAGATGTGCATTCGCAGCACCAGAATTTGTTACTTAACAAGGAAGATTTCCAGCTCAGTGTGCTCGATATAATCGCCAATGATGATAAACAAAAGAACGATTATACTGAAACGTATAAAGATTATCATCAGGCATGTGAACAGTTAGAAGCGCTTAAAAACAATGTTGAACGAAACCGCCAGAACGAAGATTTCCTTAGGTTTCAATTCAATGAACTAAGTGCTGCTAATCTTATTGACGGGGAACAGGAAGAATTAGAGCAAGATGTTGAAACTTTAAATCATGCCGAAGATATCAAATCGGCTCTATTCGAAGCCGATCATCTCTTTTACTCCGATGACATAGGCATTGTGGATAATTTGAAAAAAGTGTCTTCGAGGCTTCACGACATAGCAAATACTTTTCCGCGTATTGGCGAAATTATCTCGCGTATCGATAGCAGCTACATCGAATTGAAAGATGTTTCGCAGGAGTTGTCTGCCTATATAGAAGATATAGACTTTGATCCTAAGCATCTTGATGAGGTGAATGCGCGGTTGGATTTAATCTATTCGCTCGAAAAGAAATACCATGCAGAGAGTATCGCCGAGTTGCTTGAACAGCAGAAGGAAATAGAGACACAGCTATCGCTGATCGACAATAGCGATGATGAACTGCGTCAAAGCCAGCTACAAGTAGAGAAGTTGCATACTCTTTGTTTAGAAAAAGCACGAATACTTACCGATATGCGAACTTCCTCTGCACATAAGATAGAAAAGGAAATGCTTGCACGATTGGTACCTTTAGGCATTCCCAATGTAAAGTTCGAAGTGCAAATAACCACTAAAGACCTTTCGGTTACGGGAGCTGATAAGGTAGCTTTTATGTTTAGTGCCAATGCTAATAGTCCAATGCACCCCATATCTCAGGTAGCTTCCGGCGGAGAAATTGCCCGCGTTATGCTTTCGCTGAAGGCGATGATAAGCGGTGCCGTAAAACTTCCTACGATCATATTCGACGAAATAGATACCGGTGTAAGCGGGCGTGTTGCCGAGAAAATGGCGCAAATTATGCAAGAGATGGGCAATCACGACCGACAGGTTATCAGCATTACCCATCTGCCTCAGATTGCTGCCCTTGGCACTACGCACTATAAAGTGGCTAAAGAAGATACACCGAACGGTACTGCCAGTCGTATGACCGTGCTCGACCGCCAACAACGTATTACCGAGATTGCTCAAATGCTTAGTGGCAGTAACGTGTCTGTAGCAGCTATAGAAAACGCAAAAACATTATTGAAAATTAAAGATTAAGATGGAACCTGTAAAAATAAACATTTGTAGAATTGTATTGTCAACAGTTGCTTTTTTCTGGTGTATGGAGGCGGGAGCGCAGTCGGCTGCCGTGCAGAAAGCTGCCAAATCTGTGTTTACGCTTACTACATTCAAGAGCGATGGCTCGTTGATAGCTTCGTCGCATGGTGTTTTTGTAGGAAATAATGGCGAAGCAGTAAGCTCATGGACACCGTTTGTCGGTGCAGACAGTGCCGTTGTGATAGATGCCAATGGTCATAAGATGGCTGTTGACGTTATGACAGGAACCAACGAAATTTACGATATCTGCAAATTTCGTGTTAAAGGAAAGACTGTTGCGGCTAAGATGGCTGCTACATCCGCAGCTGTTAATAGTAAAGTGTGGTTGGTTGGTTACTCGTTAAAGAAGCCGGAAATAATACCGATGGACATTCTCAGCGTAGAGAAGTTCATGGATCGTTACAATTATTATATTTTTACGGGAACAGCACCTGAGAATACCGTGGGTTGTCCCTTTGTAAATCAGAACGGCGAAGTGATAGGCATACTTCAGCAATCGGCCACCTCATCGGATATACATGCTACCGACGTGAGATTTGCCGATGACTTTAAGGTACAAAACGGACTCGACGTAAGCAATAAAGTTATCCAACAAACCGGTATCCGACTCGAAATGCCACGTAATGAAGAACAGGCCTTGGTACTGCTTGTCATGTCGAATCAGGGAAATCCCAAGCAATATCGGCAATACGTAGATGATTTCATACATCTGTTTCCTACATCGGTAGACGGGTACAGATCGCTTGCACAAATAGAGGTAACAGAGGGGAAATTACAGGCTGCCAACGATATAATGCAGACAGCTATTGCCAAGGTAACTAAAAAGGATGAAGCTCATTCAGAGTTCGCCAAGATAATTTACCAAGAACAAATATACCGGCGAGACTCTACTTTTACTCTTTGGACTTTAGACAAAGCGCTGGATGAGGCACAAAAGGCATACAGCATAAACCCGCAACCTGTGTATCTTCATCAGCAGGCTCAGATCATCTTTGCAAAGGGGGACTACCGGCAAGCATTAAATATCTTCACAGAACTTACTAAGACTCCGTTGCGCAATTCCGAACTGTATTTCGAGGCTGCCCAGTGCAAAATCCAACTTAAGGCCCCCCATGTAGAGGTGATGGAGCTCTTAGATAGTGCCATAGCTGCATGCCCTAAGCCGCTTACCAATATATCGGCACCCTATTTCTTGGCCCGCGGAGCCGCATACGATGATGCCGGCGAATACCGTAAAGCGCTTGTCGATTACAATCAGTACGACTCGCTTATGTATGGCAGAGCCGACTATACCTTTTATTATGCGCGTTACAAATGCGAACTTAAATTACATCAATATCAGCAAGCGCTTAATGATATTGCCCATGTAGCGTTACTTAACCGGCAGGAACCGACCTACCTTGCCGAGTTATCCTCGCTGCAGTTGCGCGTAAATCGTTATGATGATGCCATCGCAACCGCAGACCTGTGTATACAGTTAGAACCAACTTACACCGATCCATATATTATTAAAGGACTTGCCCTCATGCAAAAAGGGGATAAAGACGAAGGACGAAAGGTTCTCGGTAAGGCTAAAGAACTGGGAGATAGCCGTGCCCAAGGCTATTTGGATAAATACAAATAATCAAATAAAAATTTGGTTGTCACGATAAAAAACTGTATTTTTGCAGCCGAAAAACGGAGGTTCCGTAGCTCAGTTGGATTAGAGCAACTGCCTTCTAAGCAGTAGGTCTTGGGTTCGAACCCCAACGGAATCACCTTTTAAAATATGGTGAGGGCGTGTTAAAGTAGACTTTAAACGCCCCTTTTTGTTATATTACGTTGTAGATAATATAGGAGAGAATATAACCGACGGCAGTTGCAGTTATCACATGCACCATTCCCGGCATCATGAAACTATGGTTAAGCAGATATTTACCGATGACGGTTGTGCCCGAACGGTCGAAGTTTACCGTGGCAATATCCGATGGATAGTTGGGAATGAAGAAATAACCATATACGCTAGGTAGTACGCCAAGCAGAACCCAACCCTCTATTCCTAATTTATAGGCAAGTGGCAGCATGGCGACGACTACGGCACCTTGCGAATTTATCAGCACGCTGACAAGGAAGAATGCAATAGCGATTGTCCATGGATATGCTTCGACTAAATTGCCCAACATCGCCTGCATTTCAGTCATATAGTTAGAGAAATACGTATCTGCAAGCCATGCAATACCGTAGATGGCTACCACTGCAACCATGCCACTTTGCCATACTGCGCCGGCTACGGCTTTCTTCGGAGCCGCTTTGCAGAATATAATCATCAGTGCAGCTGCCGTTATCATCACAATTTGAATAACAAGGTTCATCTTCAAGTGTACGCTCACTTGTTGCGTAACGCCCGGATATACGATACCGGCCTTAGCCAGTTGTTTGGCACTTTCGGTTATTTCGGCACCTAATTTTATACCGGATGCGCCGTCTACAGCTTCGATCTGTGTGTACGAAGGCAACAGATTTTGGAAAATGGCAAACAGCACTATCACGGCTAAAGCGGCAAAGAAGATGTACACGGCATGCTTCGATTCTTTGGAAATCTTTTTATCTAATGTTGTTGCAGTGCTGCCATAGATGTAGGCATACTGTACGGGATCTTTAATTCTCGCTTGGAATTTCGGATCTTTATCAAGGTCTAATCCTCGATGGTACGAGCATGCTGCAGCGGCAACGATGCCGCATACACATGCCGGAATGGTAACCATAAGTACTTGGGGGATCGTTATATCGAAGCCGTTGTCGTTGGATATCGTCACGAAAGCCACCACTGCTGCGGCGATAGGAGAGCAGGTTATGCCGATCTGCGATGCCACACTGGCTATACTGCAAGGCCTTTCAGGCCGAATACCTTTCTTTAACGAGATGTCACAAATAATGGGCATCAAGGTATAGACCACATGTCCGGTTCCGACAAGTACGGTTAGAACGAAAGTAGACAGCGGGGCCAAGAATGTTATTCGTTCGGGGTGTTTTCGCAAGAGCCGTTCGGCCACTTGAATAAGCCAGTCCATTCCGCCCGATGCCTGCATTACTCCTGCACACGTTACAGCCGCAATAATAATGTAAATCACGTCGGTTGGAGGTGTTCCCGGTTTCAGACCGAACCCGAAGACCAGCAATGCAAGACCGATACCGGATATGGCTCCTAAGGCTAAACTGCCGTATCGGGAGCCTACCCATAAGGCCAATAGAACTACAAAGAGTTCTATAATCATAGTAATTGTCATAGATACATGTTGTTAATAGATACTAATATTTTTGTACAAAGGGTTTAAAAACCTTGGAAAAATAGTCATTTTTCTTTTTACTTCCAAATAAAATCGTTCGTTTTTTTATATTTTTCTTCTTATAGTGTTTATGTAGACGTGTAAAATAAGATATGTAATGCCTGTTTTTCCTTGTTCTTCGTTATGGATAAGGGCATAAAAAAGACGGTCTGTTGCTTAAACAAAAGTCATTTTTTAATGCTTTCTTTTACCGCCTGATAAATAAAATGTGCAAATCGATGAGTCAACTTTAGGGTACAGTAATTTTCTTCTATTCTCCTTGTCGCAGATAAATGCTGTTCTTGCATGATACATCTATCGCTGACAGAAGTTCGGACTATGTTCGACAGATAGTACATCTGTTATCGATAGGTGTATTTGTTGGTCGGGGTATTATGTATTATAATTGGCGGAGTGCTGCCAATAGTTCGTTGTTTTCTCCTTTGGTTCCTATCGTTATTCGTAGGCAGTTATTGCAAAGTATAATATGCGTACGGTTCCTTACAATGATGCCTTTTTCTACCAAATGGCCGTAAATAGCCTGTGCATCGGTCATTTTGGCAAGGAAGAAGTTAGCATCGGTGGGGTAAACTTTCTCGCATTGCGGCAACATGGCAAATGCCTGCAGCATACGGGTACGCTCTTGGAGCAGTGTGGTAACCCATTTTTCTACCTCGAAAGTGTCTTTCAAAGCCTCTATAGCGTGCTGTTGGGTAAGGAGATTGATATTATAGGGATACTTTACTTTATTGAACAAATCTATGATCTCGCTACTTGCGAAAGCCATGCCGAGGCGTATTGCCGCGCATCCCCACGCCTTGCTCATCGTGTTCAGAATAATAAGATTAGGATAATTTGCCAGTTCCGAGCGCAGTGGCTGCTGTGATGAAAAGTCGCTGTAGGCCTCGTCGACGATTACGATACCGCTGAACGCTCGAATAGTTTTTATAATCTCGTCTCTGTATATGTTGTTTCCCGTGGGGTTATTAGGACTGCAAAACCATATCAGTTTCGTATTCCGGTCGCAGGCTTTTAGCAGTCTGTCGGCAGTAATCTGGAAATTTTCATCGAGTTCCACCCCTCGATATTCCACGTTATTGATGTCGGCACATACTTTGTACATGCCGTATGTCGGTGCGATAGCTACCGCATTGTCTGTTTGAGGGCGGCAAAACACGCGATAGCATAGGTCTATAGCTTCGTCACTTCCATTGCCTAAGAATATATTATTGGCCGGAATGTGTTTTAATTTCGATAATCTGTCTTTTAAATCGTGTTGTAACGGATCGGGATAACGGTTGAAAGGTTTGTTATAGGGGTTCTCGTTGGCATCGAGAAACACATGTGCCGTACCTCCGTTATATTCGTTGCGTGCACTGCTGTAAGGCGCTAATTTCCAAATGTTCGGTCTTACCAATTCTTGTAAAGGTTTCATACGTTTCCCTCCTCTGCTGTTATTTCTTCAATGAGTTTATTCTTATTCGTATGGCATTTGCGTGAGCTTCCAATTGTTCATTTACTGCCATCAGTTCTACGGCGCGCCCAATAGAGGCGATGCCTTGCTCGTCGAGATGTTGAAAAGTAACTTTCCGATTAAAATTGTCTAAGTTCACACCGCTGTAAGCCAAGGCATATCCGTGGGTTGGAAGTGTGTGGTTGGTGCCGCTGGAGTAATCGCCGGCACTCTCGCATGTATATTTTCCGAGGAATACACTGCCCGCATTGACCACCTTTTCGGCTAATTTCTCGTAATCTTCTGTAGCGATAATCAGGTGTTCCGGTGCATAGAAGTTACTTAAAGCCATGGCCTCGTCTGTGTTGTGTACAAGAATAAACTTCGAGTTTTCCAGTGCTTTCTTTGCTATTTCCTTACGCGGAAGGCGATCCAACTGTGCTATGATTTCCTTCTGTACACTGTCGAGCAGTGCTTCCGATACGCTGATGAAGACTACCTGCGAGTCTGTACCGTGCTCAGCCTGTGAAAGTAAGTCGGCTGCAACGAACTCTACATTGCTTGTATGGTCTGCTATCACGCACACTTCCGATGGTCCGGCGGGCATATCTATGGCAACATCGTGCAGACTAACCTGCTGTTTGGCGGCCATGACATACTGATTACCCGGCCCAAATATCTTGTAAACCTTCGGTATAGTTTCTGTTCCGTAGGCCATGGCCCCTATGGCTTGCACGCCGCCGGCCTTGTATATCTTGCTTACACCTGCAATTCGTGCTGCCAAGAGTATGGCCGGATGCACTTTACCTTCACGGTTATTGGGTGGTGTACATAGCACTATTTCGCTGCAACCGGCTATTTTTGCCGGCACTGCAAGCATCAAAACGGTGGAAAAGAGCGGTGCTGTTCCGCCCGGAATGTATAGGCCTACTTTCTGTATAGGTATGCTCTTTTGCCAACAGGTTACGCCCTTGGCCGTTTTTACCTTTATTCCGTCGAACTTCTGTGCGGCATGGAATTTCGCTATATTGCCGTACGACAGCAACAGAGCTTCTTTTAATTCCTGCGACACCAATGTTTCAACTTCGTCGAGTTCTGCCTGCGTTACGGCAAGAGATGCCAAAGAAACGTGGTCGAACTCTTTTTCGTAGCGTTTTACGGCCTCATCGCCGTTGTTCTTCACATCGTTCAGCACCTCCGCTACCGTGGCATTGAGCCGAGAGACGTCGAGTTGAGGACGCTTGACTATGGTTTCGAAATCTTCTTCCGTAGGATATTTTATGATTTGCATCTTACTTCTACGCCTGTTAAATGAACGGTTTCGTTACAATATCATCTTTTCTATCGGCGTTACAAGTATACCTTGTGCACCGAGTTCTTTTAGTCTTCCGATGATTTCCCAAAAGCGTTTCTGGTCGAGAACGGTATGTATAGAGCACCAATCTTCATCGGCCAAAGGTATAATCGTGGGACTCTTGATGCCCGAGAGCACCTCTGTAATCTCTTTGATTTTTGCTTTCGGGGCATTCATCATTACGTACTTCTTGTCTTGAGCCGAACGCACAGCCTCGAAACGGAACAGCATTTCGTTGAGTATAGCATGCTTCTCTTTATCCATGTGCCGGTTTCCGATGAGCAAAGCCTCGCTCTCTGTCACCGTTTCCACCTCGCGCAAGTTGTTGCTTACAAGGGTAGAACCGCTGCTGACTATATCGAATATGCCGTCTGCAAGGCCTATTCCCGGACTGATTTCCACCGATCCGGTAATTACATGTATATCGGCATTGATACCGTGCTTGTTCATATATCGGCGCAAGATGTTGGGATAAGAGGTTGCAATCTTCTTACCATTGAACCATTGAAGGCCGGTGTAATCGCATTCTTTGGGGATTGCGAGCGATAATCGGCACCGGCTAAAGCCGAGATGCGAGATGACTTGTGCGTCTTCACCGCACTCCGAAAACTCGTTTTCGCCCACTATGCCGACGTCGGCCACGCCGCTTGCCACACTTTGAGGGATGTCGTCGTCGCGCAAGTAGAGCACTTCGAGAGGAAAATTCGATGATTGTATCAGCAACGTGCGCTTGCTTGAACTGATTTTGATGTCTGCTTCAGACAACAAATTCATGGTGTCTTCGAACAGACGACCTTTGGACTGTACGGCTATGCGTAGCATATTAAATCTAATTTATTCTAAAAATACTATGCAAATTTACTGTTTTCTACAGACTTACGCAAGAAATGTAGTACTTTTGTCTGTGTATTCATGCCATATAAATATTTATACATATTATTTGTAGTTGCTCTGCTTTCCGGCTGTTCCGGTAAGAAAAAGAAAGAGATGACACCGTGGGGAACCGTGATAGGCGGCGACTCTGCGGCGACAACCAATACCCGTTTCTCACTCGATGATATTGTGAATAACGGAGAAATGATTATGCTTACCATGACAGGACCGGAAACTTATTACGATTACCGTGGCCATGGAATGGGACTGCAATACCTTTTGTGTGAGAAATTTGCACAGAGTATCGGCGTATCTTTACGCGTAGAGGTGTGCAAGGATACGGCTGAAATGGTAAAGAGGCTCAATAACGGCGATGGCGATATTATTGCCTATCCGTTGCCGAAGACAGTTAAAGGCGTGAAATTCTGCGGGGCCGACAGCGATAACGGTAAGGAACAATGGGCTGTAAAGGGCGATAACGAGGAACTTGCCGACAGGCTTAATGCTTGGTTCAAGCCTGAACTGACGGCACAGGTACGGCGCGAAGAAGCCTTTCTGCTATCGTCCAAGAGCGTTACCCGCCATGTTTATTCGCCTATGCTTAACCGTTCGGGCGGTATTATATCACGTTATGATGCCTTATTTAGGCAGTATGCTCCCGTTGCACGTATCGACTGGCGGCTCATGGCGGCCCAATGTTATCAAGAGTCTACATTTGATCCGCATGCACACTCATGGGCCGGCGCTTGTGGACTTATGCAAATCATGCCGCGAACGGCGGCTCATCTTGGTCTGGCCGTGGCCGATATCTACGATCCCGAGTGCAATATTGCCGCTTCGGCGAAGTATCTGCAGGAGTTAGGGGCACATTTCAGCGATATAGAAAATCCCGTAGAACGGTCTTATTTCGTATTGGCAAGCTACAATGGCGGTTTCTTTCATATTCGTGATGCTATGGCCTTGGCACGAAAATACGGCAAAAGTCCGTACCGATGGAGTGATGTTGCCGAGTACGTACGGAACCTAAGCCGGCCGGAGTTCTATCGTGATCCGGTGGTAAAGTATGGGTATATGCGTGGTAATGAAACCGTGGACTATGTGTCGCGCATACGTGATCGTTATTTACAGTATCGCGGTGTGGCCCGCGGAGGGGGCTCCGATACCTTCGGCGGCGGCACTCCTCAACGTGCAAAGCGTAAGTATCGCTTCCATGTGTAGGCTTTTGCCTGCTCGTTTTCTTTTAATCTTATTCTGTTAAACATATCGTATGGCATCGTTGTTTGCTATGCCTAACACTGTTACATGTACCGTGTGTCGGCGACAGGCGGTACATGTATTTTTTATAAAGTTCTAAGCTGGTTCCGATAGGTGAGGGGACGAGCGCCTTCAGGCTATAAAGAGCCTTTGGTCGAAGGCAATTCATAGTGATAGATGTCGCGGCGTACAGCCATCTTCAGTGCACGTGCCAAGGCTTTGAAGATGCCCTCTATCTTGTGGTGTTCGTTGCTGCCCTCGGCTTTGATGTTGAGGTTCATGCGTGCCGAGTCGCTTAAACTCTTGAAGAAGTGGATAAACATTTCGGTGGGCATATCACCGATTTTCTCTCGATAAAAGGCCGCATTCCACACCAACCAAGGCCGTCCACCGAAGTCAAGTGCCACTTGGCATAGGCAATCATCCATAGGCAAAGCGTATCCGTAGCGCTCTATACCGCGTTTATCGCCCAATGCACGCAAGATACATTCACCAAGTACAAGGGCTGTATCTTCGATGGTGTGGTGCTCGTCTACATGTAAATCGCCCTTAACATGCACGGTCAAGTCTATCAGACCGTGCATGCCTATCTGTTCGAGCATGTGGTCGAAGAAGCCCAAGCCCGTGGATATGTCGCATTTTCCTGTACCGTCGAGGTTGATCTTTACGTAGATATCGGTCTCTTTCGTGGTGCGTTTCAGCTCTGCAATGCGCTCTCCGGCGAAGAGTATTTCGGTTATTCTATCCCAAGTTAGTTCGTTTTGGCCCAGAATGAGTGCTTTGCAACCGAGGTTTTCGGCCAACTGTCGGTCGGTATCGCGGTCTCCGATAACGTAACTTCCTGCCAAATCGTAGTTCGGATTGCCTATGTAATGTGCCAACATGCCCGTTCCGGGCTTACGCATCGGCGAATTATCTTCGGGTAGGTGGCGGTCTATCAGCTGTTCATCGAACGTAATGTCTTCGCCCCGTAGTGTCTGTAAGATGAAATTATGCACCGGCCAGAAGGTTTCTTCGGGGAAAGAAGGCGTGCCCAACCCATCTTGATTGCTCACCATAACGAAGCGGAAGTCGAGATGTTGGCGTATGAAACCGAGGTTCTTGAATACACCTTTCACGAACGTCAGCTTCTCGAACGAGTCTATTTGCTCATCTTTAGGCTCTTCGATCAGTGTGCCATCGCGGTCTATGAACAGTATTTTCTGCATGATTATATTTGTTCTTTCTCTTCTTCTTTTATGCTTTCGGCAAGTACTTTCTGCCTGTTTCGTGCCTTCTCGCGTGCCTCTATGGAGCCATACATGTAGTAAATAACCATGTAGAACCAAATATTGCCGAGTATAGATGCACAGCCTACGATGAATGAAGCAAGATAACTAAGATAAGGGAAATAGTTCGGAAGGCCGGCGGGATCACCTCCTGCTACACCTATAGCCGACTGTATGGCTGGTGAAGCGAGCATAATAAGAGGTGAAGTCACTACGGAAAGAACCACCAGATAGATGAGTTGGGCGAAGAATATCGTTGCGAAAATGAAACCATAATGGCGGTATCCGCACTTCATTATGCCGAAGAAATGCTTACGGATATGTACTTTATCGTCCATCATATACTTCATAACGAAGTAAAAGAGGGGCAGAACAAGAATGACGAATATGATAAAGAATATCAGTATATATATAATCATCTTGTAAAAGATGTAGGCGGGAGGCGTGCCATTCATTGCTACTGTTACGGCAAATACGATAAGGAATACGGTTAGAACAATACCGAGAGCGATACAAAATACGATATATGCAACGAACAGTTTTAGCATCCGGTTAAGGTTCTTGTTAAATCCATACCCGTTGAGCAGATTGAAAATGCGGGCATACAACCATACCATAGGTATCAAAGAGACTAATGACAATAGGGATACTATCGCATTCTGGGGGGTGGAATTTACCCGACTGACGAATATATAGCTTGGTAAATTGCAGAGCATGAGTGTGATCTGACCTGCCCAACAAAGCACATATAGCAACGCAGGAAGCCATGTTTGCTGTATTATTCCCTTGAAGTTGCCGACAAATAGATTAAGGGCAGCTTGGATACATGCAGAGAAGCTGCGGCTTTTATACAATTCCTTTTCCATATTGTTTATATTGTTTTCTAAAGTTTATTTATGGTTTGTCGCCTGCGGAACTCACTGCAAGCGATGGCAGTGGCAATGGCTACGTTCAGACTATCGGCGGTTTTGCGCCCTTGGGGATAGTTTGGAATGAGCAGTCTTCGACTTATTCTGCTTTTAACCGGTGCGGATATGCCGTTTCCTTCATTGCCCATGATGAGGAGTCCGTGGGGTGTGAGCGGCTCGTTGTAGATATCTTTACCATCGAGCAGTGTGCCGTATATGGGATAGTCGGTAGGCAGACTGTCGATAAGCAGGGGTATATCGGTGTACGAAATGCCGATGTGCGCCAAACTGCCCATAGAGGCTTGCACCGTTTTCGGATTGTATATATCGGCAGTATCTATGCTGCAGTAGATATGTTCGATACCGAACCAATCGGCAATGCGTATGATTGTGCCGAGATTTCCCGGGTCCTGTATGCCGTCTAAGGCGAGATAGAGCCGACGGACATCGGGAGCAATGGTCTTATTTTCTGCTTGTCGGAAGACGGCAAGTACTTCTTGCGGATGTTGCAGGAAACTTATTTTCTTCAGTTCTTCATCGGTTACGATGGCTGTTTCGGTAGTCTCAAGACATTGCCAATAGGTATTCTCGGCTTTCCATCGCGCAGTGCAGGCTATAAAAACGGCAGTCTGTGTTTTTAAGAAGTCGCTTACAATCTTGGGACCTTCGGCAACAAATACACCTTCATTGCGGCGGTTCTTCTTTTGTTCCAACGAGCGAATGTACTTTATCTTGGCTTTGCTTATCATTAGTCTTGCAAAGGATAGCGCAAATAAAATATGATTATAGTTGGTTGAGGTTATAGATATTGTGCCTATCCGTTGCAAAGGTACGAAAAAGTTGAGAGTTATAGTCAGGGTATTTATACTTTTTTATGCAAAAAACAGAAACATGTTGTCTAACATAGATTTTTATTTGTCGGTGATATTTAAACTTTATACCTTTGCTACTGTTATCCTGAATACAATCTTTTTACCTTAAAAAGTGAACTAATACTTATTGGAATTGATGCCTGCCTCTGTGAAGAGCCGGGCATTTGTTTTATATATGGCGGTTACGGAATATAGAAGTGTTTCGCTATTTTGTCGGTTCTTCCACTCCTGTTTTTTCAATGTGTTTCTTGTTTCTTTGTTGTTGGGGAGTATTGTCTGTTGCCTGCAGCATACACAAACTATATGCTTATATCTGTTATATACGGCAAACGTCGGTCATAGACCATACATCTATGACCGACGTTCGGTATATGTATTCTGCGCAGAGCTTTTATTTAATGCCCCTGTGATTGAGGGCTGCCGAGTATTTGGCGGCATTCTGCATGTGCTCTTCGTAGGTGCGGGCGAAGTTGTGCGTGCCGCTGAAGTCTTCTTTGGCGCACATATACAAGTTATCGTGGTGCTTCATATTGAGCACTGCATCAATGCCTGCTACCGACGGAATGCGTATCGGGCCGGGCGGTAAGCCCGTATTTTTATACGTGTTATACGGACTTTTAATGGCTAACAGGTTGTTGTAAATGCGGCGCAGACCGAACTTTTTCCATGCAAACTTGATGGTCGGATCGGCTTGCAGAGGCATGCCGTGGGGATATTCGGCATTGCGAAGCATCAGACGGTTGTAATACATGCCCGCTATCATGGGCTTCTCGGCGTTGTTGGCCGTTTCTTCGTCTACGATACTCGCAAGGGTTATTACCTGTATGGGCGATAAACTGAGCTGCTTAGCCTTGGCTCTGCGGTCGGCATTCCAAAAGGATTGGCTTTCTTTCTGCATGCGTTTCAGCAGATTGGTTACGCTGATGTTCCAATAAACGTCGTAAGTATTGGGAATAAACATGCAGGCTATGGTCGATGTGTCGTAGCCGAGGCTATTACAGGTTGTTTGGTTGGTGAGCTGACGCAGTATCTGGGTGCTGTCTGTCATGAGCTTTTTAGACAGTTCTGCAGCCAGTCTGTCGAGTGTACGTACCGAGGGTACGGTTAGTTTTATGGGTTCCTGCTGCCCGTTTTTCAGGTGCCTGAACACCTTGAAAGCCCCTTCGCCGCGCTTAATTGCATAACGTCCTGTGCGTATGTTATCGGCATATTTGCTAT
The DNA here is from genome assembly GCF_900065875.1 of Prevotella phocaeensis. NCBI lineage: Bacteria > Pseudomonadati > Bacteroidota > Bacteroidia > Bacteroidales > Prevotellaceae > Prevotella > Prevotella phocaeensis. The sequence continues at coordinate 137,708 of NZ_LT160625.1, forward strand.
GTCGCGTAAGGGTAGAGAAAGCACACAAACCGTGTTTGGTAGCCACAGGTTCGAGTTTGATGTACACGGAGTCTATGGTATCGTCGCTATCCACATAAATGTAAGCCGTTTCTTGCTTGTCAGAAAAAGACGAGAAAAAGTAATAATAAACCACACCTGCTATGATAAACAGGCATACTGCCGCAGATATCAGATACTTCTTTCGTAATGTTGTTTTCATTTCTTTACTTTAAAAACGGTGCAAAGATACGAAAAAGTTGAGAGTAATGGCATAGATAGTACATTTAATTTTGTATTTTTGCGGTATGAAACTGAAGTTCAGCATGCATTATCGCACCGAGTGGGGGCAGTCGTTACACGTGGATATGACCTATATAAGCTCGGATGGCAGGCATACACGCTACAACTTGCCCATGCAGACACAAGACGGAGAGCTGTGGCAGGCAGAAACTGTCGTGATGGAATCGCGGCAACATCCGGTTACAGCGCTTGTCTATGCTTATCAGGTGGAAGACGGAACCGGCAAAGTGCTGCGCCGCGAGTGGAGTATCGTGCCCCGCAAGTATGCTTTCGACAGTACGATAGACTACATGTTTCCCGACTCTTGGCGCGATATTCCAGCGCAAAACCATCTTTATACGGCTGTTTACGCCCGTTCGGTGGGCATGATGTTCAAGACGGAAGTCGATCCGTTGCGCGTACCTCTGTATCGCAGAACCATTCTGTTGCGTGTTTCGGCGCCGCAACTGCAGCGGGGAGAGGTGCTTGCCGTGTGCGGTAATCATCCTGCCATGGGTAGTTGGAGCCCTTCGCGCTATGTCCGAATGATGCCGATCGGCGGGCACGATTGGCTTTTATCGATAAATGCCGACATGATGCGATTGCCTTTAGAATATAAATATGTGGTAGTTGATGAGCAAAGTAATGCCATCAGTCGGTGGGAGAACGGAGAAAATCGTACCACGGGCGATGTGTTCTTGAGCGACGGACAGGTGCTGGTGCTCTACGGAGAGGCACTCCGAGTGGAGGAAAGGGAATGGCGTATTGCCGCTGTTGCCGTTTCTGAACCGACCAAAATACTTGTCGATTGGGTACAACAGGTGGGAATAAAGTTGATAGACATGCAGCCCGTGGCTCGCAGAGGTATGAAGATGAAACCATCTTCGGTGCGTAGATTGCAGCAAATCGGTGCCTATGCCCGTGATAGAGGCGTATCGCTCATGGGACATATCGAGATAGATTTGAGTCGGGAGATGGCTCTAAGTCATATACGTAGCCGCGTTGCTCTGCTCGAGACTTGTTTCGACGTACTTTCTCTGCGCTTTCTTATGCCCGCAGATGCCGCGCTTCATGCCGATTATTGGGCTTATCTCGCTGCTGAAAGGACAGAGCAAATCATCGGCAGCACACGTATGTTTGTGGTAATTGAGGCAGATAATGGCGCCGGAATGCTGAAACCGGCGTTGAAAAGATTGCGGCCGGTGTATGTGGAATTGCAATCTGAACCCGAAAAAACGATATTCGAATTTTCGCATGTGGACGAATATCCGTACCGAAGTGTGGCTGTTGTTGCCGGCGGAACCACTGTTTCGCTTGCACGATGGTGGGAGGAAGATGTCGAGCGTGCACAACGTTACTTCGTTACTATATTGCATCGTAAAGGCAAAGCACCTCGTGCGTTGACGCCGGATATTGCCGAAGACGTGATAGCCCGCCATCTTTTCTGTCCTTCTATGGTGAGTGTGGTATCGATAACCGACCTTGCCGCTATGGACGAGAGCTTGATAAAACGACGGTTGACAGTAAGCGGTTTATCGAAAGCCGATAAACTTAACGATAAATTACAATTAATGATTAAGCGCAGCAGACGCTGAATGTATGGAATATAAAACGTATATTTTTGATCTCGACGGTACTTTACTCGATACTCTTCACGACCTTTGGGTGAGTTGCAACTATGCTTTACGCGAGAATGGCATGCCGGAGAGAACTCTTGATGAGGTAAGAAGATTTGTCGGGAACGGGGTGAAAAAGCTGATGGAACGGGCTATACCGCAGGGATTGGATAATCCTAAGTTCGATGTAACGTATGAAACGTTCCGCAAGTACTATCTGGTGCATAGCTTAGATACTACGAAACCCTATTCCGGAATACCCGAATTGCTGGCCAATTTAAAGAAACATGGCAAACATATTGCCGTGGTAAGCAACAAATTCTATGCTGCTACGCAGGAACTTTGCCGTCATTTCTTCGGCGATTATGTAGAGGTAGCGATAGGAGAACGTGAGAATATCCGTAAGAAACCAGCTCCCGATACCGTCGATGAGGCCATTCGTCAGCTCAAGGTAGACCGTGAAGAGGCGGTATATATAGGTGATAGTGATGTCGATGTGATGACAGCACGTAACAGTAATATGCCTTGTATCAGCGTACTTTGGGGATTTCGCGATCGTGACTTCCTGATGCAACACGAGGCAACCACCTTTGTAGCTGCCCCGAAAGAACTGATGTTGCCCGACGATTAGCCCTTTTGAGGCTAATCCAAATTGCCGTTTTTATAGAATTTCAGCATGTTTATGTTGAGAATTGCAAGGTACTTGCTCTGCAATTCGTTCTGTTTGGCGGTGAGCAATTGGTCTTTACCTTTCATAAGTTCCACGATATTTTTTAATCCGAGGCGGAACTGTTCGTTCAAAAGGTCATAACTGGTTTGCGCGCTTTCCGTGCTTATCCTCGCTGTCCGGAACTGACTCTGGTTGTTGTTGGCCTGTAACCAGTAGTTTTCGATAGTAGAATAAAGGGTAGTTTGCTTGTCTTTCAGGTCAAGGATATATGTCTGTTTCTGTATAATGGCCTTATTGACCGACGTCTTGGTCTGTCTTTGATCGAAAAGCGGTATGCTTACCGTTATTCCTCCCGATATGTCGAAGTTGTTTTTCAACTGTGTACCCCACTTTAAGTCATTCATAGAAGTGGTACTTGTACCGACTCCCGCGCTTAGACCGATGGTGGGCATGCGCAAGGCCTTGGCTATTTTTATGTTAATGTCGCTGCTTTGGATGCCGAGTTGGGCGTTCTGTATCTCCGGACGTAAGGATAGAGCCGCGTCGTACACCATTCCTACCGACGGTATATCCTGCAATGCCATGTCGTCGGTGATACTTTCGTCCATGATAACTTCAAATTCGTCGTCATCAGTTATTTGGAGTAATTGCTTCAACTGGCGCTTGTAATTCTTCAAGTTGCTCTCTGCCTGCACGATGTTGTACTCGTCTTGTGCACGTTGAGCGGTAAGCTGAGCCAAATCGGCCTTGCTCATTTTACCGACATTCAGCATAGATTGCCCGCGTTCTTCGTTCTTCTTACTCGTTTCGAGACTCGCTTTATTCACACCAATGGCCTCGTTCGAATAGAGTATTTGGACATATAGCTGCGCTATTTGTTCTATCAATTGCTTTGAAGCAGTGGCCGAATCCATGGCAGCTTGCTGTTCAGTGAGCTTATTCAGCTTAATCGTGTTGGTATTTCTGCCCCCATTCCATATCGTCCAGTTAGCGTTAATGCCGTAAGAACCGTTGTAATAAACCTTATCAACACTCGACTGTACGTACCCCTGACTACTTATACCGGTCTGAGGCCATGGACGATATGTTGCATTTTGGCTTGTAGAAAAGCTCAAGGAGGGCAATAAAGCGGCCTGACTTTGCCTGATATCTTCTACTGCAGACTGCTTCTGCAGCCTTGTTTTTTGTAACGAAATGTTGTTAGTTAGTGCATAGTCTATGCAATTTTTCAGTGTCCATTGCTTTGCCGAGGCAGGTCTGACGGCGATAAAAAGCGATATGCCGATGATACAAGTCGTCAACGATTTATTCATACCTTATATTATATAGTTACATAATTACGATATTCCGGTGCTTAGAGAGCATGTTATGCCGGACGAACGTTGTTTATTTCTTAGATACGATAAAGGAGTAAAAAGTTTACTTGCACGGGCAAATATTAACAAATGTTTGGAAAATAGCCGCTGTTTGCAGACTTCAAATCTTATCCCAATGCCTGCAAATGGGCGATATACTTGCCTAAAATATCGAATTCCAAATTAACTACGGAGCCTATCTCGATATCATGAAAGTTCGTGTGTTCGTGTGTATAAGGGATAATTGCCACCTTGAAGCTGTTTCGGGTGGGTTCGCATACGGTCAACGATACGCCGTTAACGGTGACAGAGCCCTTATCTACGGTGAAATAACCGCGCTTTGCCGCCTCTTTATCGAACGGATATTCGAACGTGAAGTATGTAGAACCATCGGCATCTTTCATGCCTATGCATGTTGCTGTGCAGTCTACATGCCCTTGGACGATATGACCGTCGAGCCTACCGTTCATAATCATAGAGCGTTCCACGTTCACCCGATCGCCCACTTTTAGCTTTCCGAGATTGGAACGTTCTAGAGTTTCTTGCATTGCCGTTACCGTATAAGTGTCTTTCTCTATAGCAACAACGGTAAGACATACGCCGTTGTGAGCGATACTTTGGTCGATTTTCAGCTCTTCAACGAACGAACATTTCAGACAGAAGTCGATATTACCCTCCACTTTGTCGATGGCAACCACGGTAGCCATTTCTTCTACTATTCCGCTAAACATAATCTTGCTTATTTTTATGTGTGAACTATTTTTGCCATGCCACCTAAAGAGTATGGCAAGATTTTTTACTTAAAAAGGCAGGACATAGTATCCTGCCTTTATAGAATATAAAAAGGGGCTGCCCGACGATGTGATGAAAACTCCTAATCATGTATGATTTGAGAGCCCTCCGCCTTTGTAATCCACCGGCATTTCTGCTTAGTTCCATCGGAATTTATGTGGCCCGCCATTAACAAAGGGAGACATCTCGGTTTTCAGAATTATTTGATGAGTATCCCGATCAAATCGAAACAACCCCCCATACCTTATCCTTTCAGTTGCAAAGTTAGTGCAATATATTCGAATAAGCAAATAAATCGGCCTGCTTTTTACTGTTTTTCTTCCTTACAGAGTTTATCTATTTCGCCGATAAGATGCTGCAACGGAATGTCCGAACGGTCGCTCATCATCTGGATGTCTGCCCTTGCAGCCATGATTTTTCCAAGCGGTGAGTTAAGCATCTTGAATTCCGGAGCGATTTCCGGCAGGCGTTTTTTGAGATTAGGATATTGTCTGAGCAAGTCTTTCAGCCGTGTCTTAGGCGTTATTTCGCTTACTGTTTCGCCGTCGTCTTCGGACTGTTCTTCCGCTGCAGACGGCTCTTCGGGCTGTTCACCGGCCCATGTGAGCAGGGTTTGCGAGCCTTCAAGCGAGCGAATATGAGTGCAGTCCTGCATCATTTCGAGCACTCCGCGAAACTTACCTTGCTTGTCTCTTACGGCTACATATACAATATAGATGAATAAATCGGGCTTATTGATCCAGAATTCGGCACGTTCTTGCTCGCCATTTCGCAGTTTATCGATAACTTCACGTACAACATGCGCACTTTTTCGCGGATGACAGTTCATTACTTCGCGTCCGATAACATTCTTACTGCGCGGGAATATGCGATGATCCGTATCCGAATAGAAGCACACGAGTTCGTTTTCGTCTACGAAAGAAATATCGATGGGCAGGTGTTGATAGATAAGATTAATCTGTTCGAGCGTAAGTTTACCCGTGGTAACATCCAATTTATCGCTGCCGCCCGCACTGTATCCGTACTTTGAAAGCAGGGCTTGAAGATCGGAGGCGAAACCTGCGCCGGTCATAGATGCCGGCTGCGGCTTGGCTGCAGGGGCAGAGTGTTTTACATTGAAGAAAGCGAAACCGATCTCCTGATCGCCATGTTTCATGTCTTCAAACTCCTCCTCGGATATCAAGGCCAGCGAGGTAGGGTAGAGAATGGCCTCCTCTTTCTCCATCAGGTCGCGGGCATAATCGATAAGTGTCTGCTGTTTAGCGATAAAATCTTCCTCTTTGTCTTCGGCAAGCAGGCGTTCTGCCGCCCGTATCTCATCGCGCACGATGTCGTCGAAGTTCCACATTGTGGTGGTAGGACGGGTAAAACCCTTGCGTTCGAGCATAGGATAGAGCTGATTTTGTTTGCGTTTGTAGTGGATGGGGTATCGGTTTATCTTGTCGTAAAGCTCGAGCCATTGGTTTTTGATCATAGGATATTGCACTAAATCTTCCACAGCCAGCAGCAGTTTTCGCATCTCATCATTCTCGCGATAGTAGTGCATGATGGGATGATCTGCGGGCAATTGCGGACGTGAATAGTCCATAATGCCGTCGAGAAGCTGCAATGTTTTACGCATATCTACACGCACACACTCGTCATCATCGGCTTCCATCATGTTCTGTTCTATATAAGCAATATGGTAAGGGCGTATGCTCCCCACTTTTTCAGCAAGCTCTTTTCGGGCTTCTTTGAGCGAAAGTTTGCCGGTTTCGTATTCCTCTTCTATCCGCAGAAGCTGCTCCATCTTGTCGAGTTCTATCTTCGGAAGATAGTTCTTCATTTTATTTTCCATCGTTACGTTGCTTTTATGATTTCGCTGCAAAGGTAGTTTTCTTGTATAAGAATGGCGGTAACAAATGTTACTCCGAGTAGTTAAATTATCAAAAAGGGTTGGTGTGTGGGCGAGAGAGCATGTGAGTAAGAATGCGGTTTGCAACCTATTAATTGCAAATGCATTATAAGAAGATTTCTTGGTGTGCCTGTTTAAAGATTTCAGATACGCTCTCTAACAAGTATAGGTGGCACATCTGTACGGCATAGACAATATGTCTGCAGTCTCTTTTTCTCCCTCCTAAAGAGAAAAATGTATTACGATAGGCGAATTGATAAGCCCGACAATGTTTCCTCTTTGCTATTATAAAAGAAGACTTTACTATCAATCATACTTCTTTCATTCCTCGTCTTTCATCCGAATAACAACCGCATGTTTGCTATTTTTCTTTCTCCTGTCGGTATAATCTATCGAAAGCAACTTTTAATTTCTTGTCGTCTGCAATGACTTCACGCAGCTGCCTTAATTTCTTTTCGTTAGGCGAATTGGGGATCCATAGGCGTATGTAGCCATTAACAGAGTATTTCTCGTTCATGTGTTTGCGGAACCTTTGCCATTGTTCTTCTGCCGTCTTTTCGGGATATTGCTCCAACCCGTATTCGACAGCACGGTGGAACACCTCCTCCAGATCGAGATCTCGGTCGGCTTCAGCTACTATCTTACCGTAGATATTGCGCGGTTGATGACTCGTAGATGCGCGGTGATCTTCCACAGCCTCGCGCATCATTCTGATTTGCTCGGTACTGAACCATCGTTTCAACCGTGCGTCTTGCGCCAGTATCTTGCCGCCCGTAATGTGGTGTATGGCTCGCGGACCGCTCATACCAATATCGTGATAGGCGGCTACGGTGTACGCCATATTGGCGTCGACACCCGTTATACGTGCCAAATCAAGGCTGTTTGCGATTACTCTCATTACGTGTTTAAGGCCGTGGGAAGCCCCGAATTCGGTATATTTCGGCAGTATGTTCTGCTCTATGAATTCCATTAAATCGAGTTTTACTTGAGGAGTAGGCATAAAAAAGAAATTTCTTATTTCTTGCAAATATAATCTTTTCTGTTTATATTTGCAAGAAATAGACTGTACGACCACCGTTTTTTTAAGATATTCTTGCACATTCAGTCGTGCACAGATGACCGTTTCTGCAGGAAGAAAAAGCACATGCGGAGGTAACAGGACGATGCCATGCAATAGCAACTTGACGCATGTCGCAGTGTTAGTGTATGGATTCGGAAGTTTAAGAACAAGAGAATAAAATCATGAAACATAACGTTGTAGAGCGAAATTCGCTGAAGGCATGGGTGCTGGCTGCACGCCCCAAGACGCTTGCAGGTGCGGCCGTACCTTTGATAATCGGCACGGCGCTGGCGCTGAAAGATGCCGACTGGGCCATCAGACCGGTGCCGGCAGTGCTCTGTTTTCTGTTTGCATTCATTATGCAAGTAGATGCAAATTTCATCAACGACTATTTTGATTGTCTTAAAGGTACCGACGACGATACACGTTTGGGCCCCCGAAGGGTGTGCGCACAAGGGTGGATTACGATCGGCAATATGAAACGGGGCATCGCCATTACCACTCTGTTGGCTTGTATCGTAGGGTTTCCGCTTATTTTATATGGCGGATTGGAGATGTTGCTCGTGGGTTTGTTGTGTGTACTTTTCTGCTTTCTTTATACTACATGGTTCAGCTATCTCGGTATGGGTGACGTGCTGGTGGTGATATTTTTCGGTATAGTGCCCGTAACGATTACTTATTACCTCGAAATGCCCGGCATACAGACTGTAATAACGCCAGAGGTAATTGTTGCATCGGTAGCCTGCGGATTGGTTATCGACACACTGTTGTTGGTAAACAACTATCGTGATATCGATACAGACCGCCGTGCCGGTAAGCGTACCATTGTGGTGCGAATGGGCTCAAGCATGGCTCGGATAGCTTATCTCGGTATGGGTTGGCTCGCTGTGTCGATGGGATGTGTGTTTTTGTTCTATGGCGATTGGGAGGCATTCGTACTGCCTATGGGGTATCTGTGGCTGCACACGAATACTTACCGGCACATGGTAAGGATTAATAAAGGTAAGGCTTTGAACCTTATACTCGGCGAAACGGCACGCAATATGTTCATCTACGGTCTGTTGGTGGCTGCGGGTGTATTGCTTTGATGCCATGTTTTTCTAAACCATCGGCTTTTAACTCTTGCTGAAAACGAATGAAACAAGAACTCTTTTCATTCCCTTTATTCTCGCCGAAGCCCTTAAATATTAATTAAAGAAATTCCAACTGACGCCGAAACGGAATATACGTTCGTTGAGCGGATAGTGGGGGACAAGGAAATATTCCTTGTTTCCGCTTCCGGCATTTACATGACTGTACATCACGAAAAAGCGCGTATGTTTGAGATGGAAGTTGGCATATACGTTGACAAGAGGATAATTGCCGACCTTTACACGGCTGTCTCCGCCGCTGGTGTCGGTATTTGTTTGTACGGCATATTGTCCTAACGCCGGACTGTAGTCGGGTGCATAATATTGGGTGAAGTAGCGTGCATCGGCGCCAAAGTCGCACTTCAGCACGTGTGCAATCTTAAAACGCAGATAAAGATTGGTGTAAATGTTGAGGTCGGGCACAGGCAATACGTTCTGATTAGATGATTTCTGATAAGTAATAACATTCTCCCAATTAAGAGGACCGAGTGTGAAATCTTGCGTCAGCTGTGCCGTAAACACCGTGATGGGTTCGCTTGTTTGTGCCACACTCATGGTGTTGTTCAGTCGATTGTAGCTGCTGTTGATGGTGTATCCCTGTTCGAAATATGCGTAATTCTTCAGTTCATCCACAGCTATACGTAGCTTTGTGCGCGTTTTGGTATAGCTAAAAGTGCCTTGAATACGCGAGTGTATGGTCTTATTCAGATCGTCATTATCCCACCAGAAGTGACGTGCATGGTAATGATGGTAGTAAAATGGCGGTGTTGTATTGTGGAAAAAGCCGCTCGCAGCCAACTGCACAGTGTCGCCAAATAGCGGAAAATTGAGATCGATATTACCGTCTATGCGTATATTTCCGGCATCCTTGCCTGTTACTCCGAACTCTCCGATTACGTTATAGTGTAGGGTGTGCCCTTGTGTTTTGCTGAGTTGGCCGCCTACGTATACGGCATGTTCGTTGTAGGTGGCCGTACCGGTATGATCAGGCAGGACGAAGTGGCGCAGCTCATGGCTCGCATAGGCTTTTAATCCGGCCTTTGCCCATTTGTTGAACCCTTCGAGCAACGATATTGCAAAGATATTTTTCAAGCGGAAATGACGTGTTTTATCGAAGATGGAATCGCCGCTGAGCGGTTCATCTACCACGTATGTGTTGGCGTAAAAGTCGGTTGGCGTGACATAGGCCTGATAGATACGGCGGTAATTATCGAGCGACATCGTATGTATGAAACTCGTTACGGGTACATACTCATTTTTTAGCCATGCTGTATCTTTGGCGGCTACTGCAGTTTGAGCGTTCAGACTGTCGGCCTGACTTTTACCGTTGATAGCGATACGTCCTTCCGGTTTCACTGTTACGGCAACTGGTTCGATGCCTGCTATCTTGGCATTATCCGGGCGACCTGATGGGGCTGTCAGTATTTTCTGTTCCTCTTTTTCATCGATTGTACGCCCTTCTTCGCGAGCAGTTTTACGTTTTTCTTCCAACGATTTGCGTGCCTCGTTCTCTTTTTTCGATTCGATGGCGAATTTACGTGCCTCGATTTCTTCCTCTGTCATGGGCACTTTACGGTTAAATCCCAAGCTATAACGGTGGGTAAGGAATATGTGTTGATTGTCGTTACGGTTCCAGTTCCTCGATAATACGGTGGGTATTTCGCTGGTAGCATAATTGTCATCGAAGCTTTCCGGGTGTGTAATATAGTTGTCGTTGGTTATTCCACCGTTCTCGGTAACCTTTTGATGGTTCGTTGAAAGCAGCAGATGAGCCTGATAGCGGTCGCCGATATATGAACCATACATAGTGTAATTGAAGTGTGCGGTACTCTGATTGGAGTAATAGCCGCGCCCGTAAAGATAGTCGAAGTTGAAGCCAACGCCTATTTTCTTGCCTGCATTCACACCGAACTTGGCTGTAAAATGATCTTCGCCATCGGTACGATTACCCGCAGTATTATAAGAAAGGTTGGTGAAAGGCGACAGGGTATTGGTGAAATGAAATTTGTCTACGGGTTTCAGGAAGAAATCGTATGGGGTGGTAAAGATGAATTCTTGCGGTTCCGGACGGTCGGCGTATATGCGGTTGATACGCGGTGCTCCCAAATTACCGGTAGTGTTGAACTCTCCTCGCATGCCTGTTGTGAATATAGAGTTCATATACATGTGGGGAATGGTATCAGGGACTGCCGGTGTAATGTCGCCGAAGTAACGATCGACAGTCCACACTTTAAGTCCCGTAGGAATTTCCTTATCTGTCCCTAAAGAATCAGTATTGTTTAATTTCTTCGAACCTGTAGTAATGTTTCCGTTTACGTCTATCTGGTTGAATTGATCGATTTGCGCAGATACGGAAGTACAGGTAGCGATAAAGAAAAATAGCGTTATCGGAAATCTGTTCATCTAACGAAAAAAACGTAGGCAGCTTTCGACGATCTTGAAGACCATAGCTGCGAGTATTACAATGGTGCCCGATGTATGGTCGGTGGCGAAATAAAGTACTAATCCTATAAGGGCACCGATGATGAATATGATGTTTAATATATTCCGAATGCGGAAAAAGCGATCTTCTTTAAGCTTTTCATCGCGACGGTGATACGGTATGAATTTATCTTCATTCATAGTCTGAAATGGAATGATGGGTGAATAATTCGGAATGCTGGCATGGTATACCGGCATTGTCGGCACTTATTGTAAGGCTCGAACGATATTTTCGAATATCTGATTTTTGCGGTCTATGGTCTTTCTGCGGAATTTGGCAGGGCCGTTGATCAGACCTGTTTGTTTCTTATTGAGTGCGTATTTATCCGTAATATAGTTTTCCGCACTGCTTTTGAGCTCACTCGGACGTCCCCTTTCGTAATCGTATGATATGCGATCGAGGGTAAGTTGAAGATGGTTGTCGGTACAAGTACCGATGATAGTGTAATTAAATAAGGTGCGATCAAGGGCAAGAAACGACTCTGAGAAGGTAAGCCATTCTGTATATTTTGCCACTATAATGCCCTTATCTTGGTTTACGAGCACGATTCGACTGGCTTGCTGTCCGTCTTCTTGCGCCATATTGTTGAGATAGGCGTAAACTATATCATAGATTTGTTGTGCATTTTTGCCCGGTACATCTATGTCGAGAGTGAACACGACTTTACCTTCAGCATTCTGAGGTACGGCACCTGTGAGGTATTTCGGATCGTGCTTCCAGTCCGTTTTGGTAGTCGTAGAATTGTTGGATGTGCGATTTGAAGCTGCCGTACCCTTGTCGGAAGACTGCGGCACAGTCCATCCGGCGTTGCCGTTTGTATTATTTGTCGACGGAGCAGTACTCAACTTTGTTTGCTTCTCGGCCTCTATTTTGTATTTTTCTGCTTCGGCTTTGTAACGTTCAGTTTCTGCCTTTGCTTTCTTTATCTCTTCGTTGATAGCAGCATTTTTAATATCTTCATTTTTTATTTTGGCTTTCTTGGCTGCAAGTTTGGCTTGTTTTTTGGCTTCCTTTACAGCTTGTTTGGCCGCTTCAGCCTCTTTTTTCGCCTTTTCGAGCTGCTCCTGTGGCGTCAATACCGATTGTGCATTACCGAAAAGTGGCATCAATAGCATTGCCGCTAAGATGAGTTTCTTCATATCTTATAGAGTTTTAAACGGTGTTGAGGGCAAAAGTAATAAAAATATGTGGGATAGGTGGGTGATTAAGCAATATTTAACACCGCTCGTTGCTACTTGCTTTCGAGCTGGTCTTGTAGGCGGATAATTTCGTCGCGATATTGTGCTGCTTGGATAAAATCAAGGTCTTTGGCGGCTTGTTTCATTAGTGCAGTGGTATTGGCAATACTCTTTTCGAGTTGTTCGCGTGTCATTCGTTGAATAATCGGATCGGCTGCGAAGGCACCACTATCGGGTTCTAAGTAGGCGTATCTTATAGGAGAACTGGGTTGGATGGTGGCTGTAGCGTTATCATTATTTGTAGGTAACACGCTTTTAATATCTTTCACAATCTGCTGAGGGGTAATATGATGCTCCTCGTTATACTTGAGTTGAAGGGTTCGACGTCGCGTTGTTTCGTCGATAGTACGGCGCATACTTTCGGTTATAGTGTCGGCATACATAATGACTTTGCCGTTTACGTTGCGGGCGGCACGGCCGGCTGTCTGCGTCAGACTGCGGTGACTACGCAGAAAACCCTCCTTATCAGCGTCGAGAATAGCTACGAGCGAGACCTCCGGAAGGTCGAGTCCTTCGCGTAAGAGGTTCACTCCAACAAGTACATTGAAAGCCCCTGCGCGTAGATCATTCATGATCTTTACGCGGTCGAGCGTGGCTATATCGCTGTGAATATAGTTGGCTTTGATGTCGTGATCAAGCAAGAATTCGGTCAGTTCTTCGGCCATACGTTTGGTAAGAGTGGTAACAAGTACACGTTCACTGCGGTTGATACGGGTGAGTATTTCGTTCATAAGGTCATCGATTTGGTTCTCACTCGGTCGTACTTCAATTTCCGGATCGAGCAATCCAGTAGGTCTGATGACCTGTTCCACCACAACTCCCTCGGCTTCATTCAATTCGTAATCGGCAGGAGTGGCCGAAACGTAGATGACCTGATGTATCATTTCGTGGAATTCCTCGAACTTCAATGGGCGATTGTCGAACGCTGCAGGCAAACGAAATCCATATTCTACGAGGTTTTGCTTACGTGCACGGTCGCCTCCGTACATAGCACTGATCTGCGGAACCGATACATGACTCTCATCTATCACCATCAGATAATCTTTGGGAAAGAAATCTAAAAGGCAATAAGGTTTCTGTCCCGGTTCGCGTCCATCGAAGTAACGTGAGTAATTTTCGATACCGCTACAATGGCCAAGTTCCTTAATCATCTCCATATCATATTCCACACGTTCCTTGATGCGCTGAGCTTTAATATTATCTCCGAGTTCGGTGAAGAAGTTTACCTGCTTCACCAAATCGTCTTGTATCATGCGGACAGCTTGTTCAGTTTGTTCTTTCGATGTTACGAAAAGGTTAGCCGGATATATCTGATATTCCCCGAACGATGCCATTCGATGATATGTTTGGCTATCCACTTCCTCGATGTTGTCTATCTCATCATCCCACCATGTCACCCGTAGAATATTGTCACTGTAGGCCATGGCAATATCTACAGTGTCGCCTTTTACGCGGAAGAAGCCGCGTTGAAGGTCTATGTCGTTGCGTACATAGAGTGCATTGACGAGTCTACGCAGGAACTCGTTACGATCTAACACCTGTCCCTTCTTGATGGAGATGACACTATCGGTCATGGCAGCAGGACCACCCATACCGTATATGCACGATACGGAAGATACGACTACCACATCTTTGCGTCCCGAAAGCAGTGCGCTTACGGCCGAGAGACGTAACTTGTCGATGTCGTCGTTGATGGCGAGATCTTTCTCAATATAGGTATCTGTGGTGGGCAGATAGGCTTCCGGTTGGTAATAGTCGTAATAAGAAACGTAATATTCTACGGCATTTTCGGGGAAAAATCCTTTCATCTCTTCGTAGAGTTGTGCCGCGAGAGTTTTGTTATGACTAAGAATAAGCGTGGGTTTATTTACATTGGCAATCACATTGGCCACGGTGAAAGTTTTGCCAGAACCCGTAACTCCGAGCAATACCTGCGCCTTGTCGCCCCGTTCCACGCCTTGGGTAAGTTCCTTGATGGCTTCGGGTTGGTCACCTGTAGGGGCATATTTCGATGTCAGTTTAAAGTCCACAATGAAGAAAATAATGTGATCTAATTGTTATCAACGACAAATCTTAATTCTGCAAAATTACTAAAAAATACGTTTGCAATACGGTAATAAGCGTAATTTTTTGCTAAAAATCCTTTTCAATACTTTGTACATATAGGAAATATATGTACTTTTGCACGTCAAAGTTCCGATTATGAAGAAATCATTTATCGCCTCTATATGTGCAGTGTTTCTGCTGAGCAGTTGTGCTCACGAGTTCAATCAGGTTTACAAGACCAATGATTATGCTTATAAATATGAATATGCCAAGGAGTGTTTTGCCAAAGGCAAGTTCGTGAGGGCAACCACTTTACTTACCGATTTGATTACATTGATGAAGGGTACAGACAACGGCGAAGAGTGTTTGTACATGCTTGCAATGTCGCAATATTGCAGTAAAGACTATGAAGGTGCTGCACAAACCTTTGCCAAATATTACCAGAGTTATCCCAAGGGCAAGTATGCAGAGATGGCAGAATATTATGTTGGGCAAAGTTTATATATGAGCACGCCCGAACCTCGCCTTGATCAATCGCAGACAATCTCGGCTATTGCCGCCTTTCAAGAGTATCTCGACATCTATCCCGATGCCAAGATGAAGCAAATGGCTCAACAGCGTTTATTCGATCTTCAGGATAAATTGGTGAAAAAAGAGCTCTATTCAGCACGATTATATTATGATTTGGGTTCTTATTTCAATAATTGTTCCTATGGCGGAAACAACTATGAGGCCTGCATCATTACAGCGCAGAATGCTCTTAAAGATTATCCCTTTACTAAACTGCGCGAAGACTTTTCGGTGCTGATCATGAAGAGTAAATACGAATTAGCTGCACAGAGTGTGGATGAAAAGAAGCTCGAACGCTATCAAGATGCCGAGGACGAATGCTACGGATTTATCAATGAGTATCCCGATTCTAAGTATAAAGAAACGGCAGAGCGATATATTGCCAAATGCAAAACGGTTACAAAGGATTGACGTTTTGCAATTTTATGGAATTTATAAATTATCATTAATTAAAATATGGATTATAAGAAGTCAAAGGCACCCGTAAACACAGTAACGCGAAACATTATGGATTTGTGCAACGAAACGGGAAATATCTATGAAAGTGTTGCTATTATTTCGAAACGGGCAAATCAGATTTCGGCAGAGATCAAGCAAGATTTGAGCAAGAAACTTGCCGAATTCGCCTCTTACAACGACTCTTTGGAAGAAGTTTTCGAGAACCGTGAGCAAATCGAAATATCGCGCTATTACGAAAAATTGCCGAAACCGACGTTGCTTGCCACACAGGAATTCGTAGATGGAAACGTGTATTGGCGCGATCCTTCCAAGGATAATGAAGGCATGGCATAATGATACAGCGAAAACAAACTTTATTTCTGCTTGTGGCATTTGTCGCAACTTTGGCTTGTCTTTGCTTGCCCATAGGGATGTTCGAGCCTGCAAGCATGGGCGGGAATATTGTGCTCTATAATCTTGGTGTAAGGGATGCAAACGGTATGCTCGGCTTGGGCAATGTACCTCTTTTCATCTTCTTAATGCTCACTTGCATAATAACGTTAGCTGCAATTTTTCTTTACAGCAAGCGTAAACAGCAGGCCAAGCTTTGTTATTGGTGCTGTGTGTTCGATATGGCATGGTATGCTTATCTTGCTTTTTGCGTATTTAATCAATATGCTACACGCGGATCGTTCCGTCCGGCATTGGGTATATGCCTGCCGTTGATAGCACTTATCTTCTGTCTGATGGCACACCGTGGCATTATGGCCGACGAAAGACTGGTGAAAGCTGCCGACAGAATACGATAAAGACAAACATGATATCAGTAACGAAAGATCGCATCACTGTCAGGTGATGCGATCTTTCGTTATGTTATAATATAGAATTTATTAAAGCCCTAATTCCTTTTTGGCCTTATCGGCAATCTCATTACTTTTCTTTTTAGCTTCGTCTATCGCCTTATTTGTTTTGTCTTTAGCAGCATCTACCGTTTCATCGGCTTTCTTTTCTGCCGCATCTTTTGCGTTTTATTTTGCTTTCTTTATCAGATTTTCGGCATCACCTTTCATGGCAGAGGCGGCATCTGTAGCTGTTGTTTCTACATTTGTCGGCAATGTTTTGATATTATTTACCAGTGTGGTGATAGTGCTGTTTCCGTCAGTTACCGAGTTTATCTGGTCGGCATGTTCGTTAAAGAAAGCTTGAACCTTGCTTGCGTATGCTTTGGCGGCCTCTATATTGCCGCTACTAATCAATTTACTGTATTTTTCTATTACAGATTGTACGGTGGCTTGCAGTCCCTTGGTGTCTTTTGCATTAAGTTGAGCCGCCAAAACCGATATGATTGAATCGGTTGCGTTTTGCATGTTCCCATTTGCCATAGCTGTTGTATCTACAACAGATGAGTCTGTGTTGTTGGCATTCGGTGAGGTTTTGCCTCCGCAGCTTGCCAGTGTAAACGCGACAATTGCTGTGCCCATCAAAAATATTTTCTTCATAATCGATAAATGTTTAGTGAATATTCTATTCGGTTTAAGTATAAATATAACGTATTTACCGGCATTGTATTATTTTTGTTTAGATGATTTAACTTTTACGGAAGAGGGTGGAGCAGGGCTGAGCTCTATCCTTTTGGTAGGATATAAGTGTTTCGTTAACGTTAACTTCCTAATCCATTGATTAGTATTATGTTATAAGTGTCTGTCATAGTCGGTATCGGTAATGTTTTCAGATAATATCTCTAAGACATTTAGATACTCTATCTAAATGTCTTAGAAAGTGCATCTATCGGGCTTAGAGATGAAAGCTGGATTGTTAATAGGAGAGCAAAACACATGTAAATATACTTGTTTTCCTCCCTTTGAAAGGAGAGGAAGAAGATGTAATCAAAAAAAGAAGCCTGCAAATAGTATGCAGGCTTCTTTATCATAATAAATATTTATTGTCTGTCTTATGCCTCTTCGGGCAGACTCCAATCTTCTTTCGACTTGCGGATGTAGCTCTGATAACGCAGCTTGGCCATCTCTTCTGCTGCGTTGAACAGTTCGGCTGCTTCATTCGGGTAGGCTTTCTTTACCGAGAGATAGCGTACTTCACCGAGCAAAAAGTCTTGGAATTTACTCCAATCAGGTGCCTTAGAGTCGAGCGAGAACGGATTCTTACCTTCGTCGGCCAGCTGCGGATTGTATCTCCAAAGGTGCCAATAGCCGCTCTCAACAGCACGTGCTTCCTCGGCTTGGCTCTTGCCCATGCCGCCTTTAGCCTTCAGTCCGTGGTTGATACAGGGCGAGTAAGCGATGATTAACGATGGACCTGCGTAAGCTTCAGCTTCGCGAATGGCCTTCAAGGTCTGTGCCTGATCGGCGCCCATAGCTATTTGTGCCACGTACACATAGCCATACGTCGTCGCCATTAGGCCGAGGTCTTTCTTACGGATACGCTTTCCTTGTGCAGCAAACTGCGCAATAGCGCCGAGAGGAGTAGCTTTTGAACTCTGTCCACCGGTGTTGGAATAAACCTCGGTATCAAGAACAAGGATGTTGACGTCTTCGCCTGATGCGATTACATGGTCGAGACCACCGTAACCGATATCGTAAGAAGCGCCGTCACCGCCAATGATCCACTGCGACCGTTTTACCAAATAGTGGTCGAGTGTCTTCAGTTCTGTACAGATGGGGCAACCGTGTTCTGCTCCTGCAGCAATCAGCGGTTTCAGCTTCGCGCTCGATTCTTTCGAGGCGTCTGCATCGTTCTTGGTGTCTATCCATGCCTGTGCGGCCTCTTTGAAGTCGGCGGGAGTATCGTCTTTTGCCATGAGTTCGTTCAGCAAAACGGTGATACGCTCGCGCATCTTCTTGTTTCCAAGCGACATACCCAGACCGAACTCGCAGAAATCTTCGAACAAAGAGTTGTCGAATGCAGGACCTTGTCCGGCCTCGTTCGTGGTGTATGGGGTGGAAGGTATTGATGCGGAATAGATGGAAGAGCAACCTGTAGCGTTGGAAATCATCTCGCGATCGCCATACAGCTGTGAAATCAACTTCACGTAGGGAGTTTCTCCGCAACCGGAACATGCACCGGAGAATTCGAACAGCGGCTGTGCAAACTGTGAGTTCTTTACATTACTTTTAATGTCGACAAGATGTTGTTTGCTCTTTACATTCTTTGAAAGATAATTCCAGTTGCTTATCTGATGCTCGTCGTGTGTAAATGGTACCATTGCAAGAGCTTTGCCGTTCTTGTTGCCCGGGCACACATCAGCACAGTTACCGCAGCCCACACAGTCGAGTACACTTACCTGAATGCGGAAGTGCATGCCTGCCATAGTCTTGGGAACCTTCATCTCTAAGGTCTTGTCTTCGAATGTCTTCACCTCTTCTTCATCAAGCACGAACGGACGAATACATGCGTGAGGACAAACATAGGCGCACTTGTTACACTGGATACAGTTCTCTGCTGTCCATTCCGGATTGAATGCCTCTACGCCACGCTTCTCGTATGCAGCGGTGCCGTTGTGCCAAGTTCCGTCTACTAAGTCGTATTTTACGAAGTCCGAAACCTTCAGTAAATCGCCGACTTGTCCGTTGATCGGGCGTACAATCTCTTTGATGAATGCCGGTACATCGTCGCCTGTACTGTTATCGTCAGGCAGGTTTGCCCATGACGGATCAACGGTCAGCTGCTTGTATTCACCGCCTCTGTCTACGGCAGCATAGTTTTTATCGACAATATCCTGCCCTTTATTTCCGTATGACTTGACGATGAACTTCTTCATCTGCTCTACTGCGAGGTCGACAGGAATTACTTTCGTGATGCGGAAGAATGCGCTCTGAAGAATGGTGTTGGTACGGTTACCAAGCCCAATCTCCTGTGCTATCTTCGTTGCATTGATGTAGTAAACGGTGATATTGTTCTTTGCAAAGTAGCGTTTTATTCTGTTTGGAATAAAATTAACGAGCTCTTCGCCTTCGAAGATGGTATTCAAAAGGAAAGTACCGTTCTTCTGTAAGCCCCGTATAACGTCGTACATGTTCAAATAAGCCTGAACATGACAAGCCACGAAGTTCGGTGTATTTACCTGATATGTAGAATGTATGGGACTATCACCGAAGCGTAAGTGCGAACAAGTGAAGCCTCCAGACTTCTTAGAGTCATAGGAAAAGTAGGCCTGACAGTGCTTGTCGGTGTTGTCTCCGATAATCTTAACCGAGTTTTTATTGGCTCCTACGGTACCATCAGCGCCCAAACCATAGAATTTGGCTTCGAACATACCTTCGCCACCCATAGGGATTTCCTCGACTGCAGGTAGTGAAGTGAACGTTACATCGTCTACGATACCGACTGTAAAGTGGTCTTTCGGCTCTGCAAGTTCGAGGTTATTGAATACGGAGATGATGTGTGCAGGGGTGGTATCCGATGATCCTAAACCATACCGACCGCCAACTATCAAGGGTTGATTTTCTCTGTTGCAGTTATAGAAAGCACTCTTAACATCCAAGTACAAAGGTTCTCCTTCTGCTCCGGGCTCCTTCGTACGGTCGAGAACGGCAATTCTTTTTACCGTGTTCGGTACGGCTGCAAGCAAATGTTTAACGGAGAAAGGACGATAGAGATGGACGGAAATCATGCCGACTTTCTTGCCTTGCTTCATTTGATAGTCTATGGCTTCGCGTGCGGCCTCGGTTGCAGAGCCCATAAGAATAATGATGTTCTCTGCATCTTTGGCACCATAATATGAGAAGAGGTGGTATTCACGGCCGGTAATTGCAGTTATTTTGCCAAGATAATCTTCAACTATCTCGGGTATATTCTCGTAATATTGGTTACAAGCCTCACGGTGAGTGAAGAAAGTTTCGGGGTTTTCCGCCGTTCCGCGCGTTACCGGGCGTTCCGGAGAAAGTGCTCTATCGCGGAAACGTTTGATATCTTCGGGATCTACGAGCTTAGCAATCTCGTCTTGGTCGATAAGTTCGATCTTATGATATTCGTGAGATGTGCGAAATCCGTCGAAGAAATTCACGAAAGGAATGCTCGTCTTAAGCGTTGCGAGATGTGGAACTGCGGTAAGATCCATTACCTCTTGTACCGAACCGGAACAGAACATAGCGAAACCAGTTTGGCGACATGCCATTACATCAGAGTGGTCTCCGAAGATACAGAGCGAATGTGTAGCGATCGTACGAGCCGAAACGTCGAAGACACATGGTAGCATCTCGCCCGCAATCTTGTACATATTGGGGATCATCAGCAGCAAACCTTGCGATGCAGTGAAGGTTGTTGTCAATGCTCCGGCCTGCAAAGAGCCGTGCATGGCACCGGCTGCACCGCCTTCAGATTGCATTTCTTGCACGGTTACAGTCTGTCCGAAAAGGTTCTTGCGCCCCTTGGCAGCCCAAGTATCGACATGTTCTGCCATCGGTGAAGACGGCGTGATAGGGTAGATAGCAGCCACTTCTGAGAACATGTAGCTTACATGAGCGGCAGCTTCGTTACCATCACAAGTGATAAACTTTTTTTCTTTAGCCATTTTGTTGTGAATAAAATATTAATGAATGTTTTTTGTATTAATAGAGGAAACCTAACAGCCACAAGGGCATTCGGTTGTCTTTACCAATCTCGGTATTATAGCGTACGTAGATCATCTCGGGATTGTAGCGCATCTTATGCGGGCTTGCAGCGTCGCAAATGCGGAACTTTAATCTTCCGTCTACTACGTACGATTGTTCTTTGCTCCCTTGGTTTACCGAATGATCTTTCCAAAGTGAATTGACAAAGAAAGTCTCCATCACGTCTTGTTCGTCCACTTTAATGGGATAAATGGCATACATCAGATTTGAATTATGCATCATCACCTTGGAAGGTTTCTTAGGGAAATCGTGCCCGACCGGATAGATCATGTTGATCAGACGGGCGTCCGACAGATATTTGATATAGTTCATAACCGTGGCACGACTTGTCTGTATGTCGTGTGCCAGATGGCTGATATTGGCAGCTTTCGGGCCGTCTACAGCAAGAAGATAAAACAATTTTTTGATCTTGGTGAGGTATTTCAGTTCTATTTGCTTGATGAGCAGGATGTCTACCTCGGTCATCATGTTCATCGTTTTTAGCAGATTTTCAGAGAAATTGCGGTGCTCCAAGAAAAACGGATAGTACCCATGATGCAGGTAATTGTGGAAATGTTCTGTCGGACTTACTCTGGGTAATATCTGTTTTACGATGTTCTCGTGGTTTGTGAGTATCTCTTCGAGGGTATAAGGTTTGAAGTTATTGCCCGTTTGTTGGTTCAAAAATTCGCGGAAAGAGAAGCCTGTAAGATTGTAACTCCTTACGATTCCGTTGAGTTCAGGGTTCTCTTCTTTCAATCGCATCACACTCGAACCGGTGAAAACTATGTTGAGTTCCGGATAAAGATCGTAGCATTTCCGCAACTCGCGACTCCAGTTGGGCTGCTTGAATACTTGGTCTATGAGCAGCACCCTGCCGCCTCTGTCCACAAAATCGCCTGCAAAATCGGCGATACCCCGTCCCTGAAAGTAGAAATTATTCATGTTGATGTAGAGACAGCGACGGTCGTTGACATCGAATTTTTCCTTGGCATATTGCAACAGGAATGTGGTCTTACCCACACCTCTGGTACCTTTGATACCGATCATACGGCCGTTCCAGTCTATCTCATCCATGAGGACGCGACGTACCGGAGCATCGGTGTGCTCGACAAGATACTTGTGTGTGCGAAAGAAAGCCTCCATGTTTGATATCCGTTTGTTTTTGATACTTCAGTTTGAAGAACTGTATTACCTTGCATAATCGTTTTTTTATTTGTTGTGCAGGTACAGTCTACCACTTGCAAAGGTAATGATTATTTCTTAAATTGCAAACTGTAGATAGCAAAATCTCATAATTTATTTAGATATTTTTATACTATTCATAAATGCTATTCCATATTTCTTGTTTCGGTGGATGGAGTTATTTTAGCAGAATATGATATAGATTAAAAAGTTAATCATGTTTTGTACTTTATATGATTTACGCTACCTTTGCATAAATTAAGGTGCACTTGGTAATTTGAAAGTAAACTTTCATAGCGCTTGTTCGCACCTTTTTACCCCTGAATATACGAAAAGAGAGAAAGACTGTGAAGATACATATATTTAATCCGGAGCATGATATAGCATTAGGTATAGGTTCTGATCGTTTTACAGCGCCGCATGCTGCATGCAGGTTGCGCGCCGATCTTGGTTTCCTGCCGGCTCTGTGGGCTGAAGATGGCGATTATGTATTGGTAGATGATGTGGAAACGGCAAAAACATCTTCGAAACATATAGGAAATTTGATGCATCGGGTACATTTTATTACACCTAATCGGCTGGCAACTCTACCGGTTGATGACACCAATACGGCAATATTACCATGGGGATGGGATGCAGCTTTGTGCCGTAGACTTACGGCTTATAATCCCGATTTGGCCCATTTTATGCCCGATGAAGTTGTACTTTCTCGCATCAGAATGCTGAGTAATCGGCGCTTTGCCGCTGAAAATCTGTTGCCGCAATTGCTCAATAACGATGACAGACTGATAGGGCGGAGCCGGTATTTACAGGATGCAGACGAAGCATGGCAGGCTACTCGTGGCGACGAATGCGTACTCAAGGCACCTTGGAGCAGCAGTGGAAGGGGTTTAAGGTATGTGCTTCACGATGAAAAACACCCCGAAGAGAGTTATCGCACACACTTGCAGGGCTGGATAAGAAACGTTATCCGTCATCAAGGAGGTGTTATGTTGGAACCGCTTTATCGCAAGGTGAAAGATTTAGGGGCGGAATTCACAGCCGATGCTGATGGTAAGATACGGTTTGAAGGACTGTCTGTATTCAAGACGGTAAACGGTTCTTATACGGGTAATGTACTTGCCTCGGAGGCCGATAAACGCGAGATGTTCGGCCGATATCTCGATTTGGCGCTCTTAGATCGTACGATCGAATGTATCATGCAAACGCTCACGCCCTGTTTCAAGGGTGTTTATGCAGGACCGTTCGGGGTAGATATGATGATTGTGGCCGACGAGCATAACGGGAGCTTCTTACTTCATCCGTGCGTAGAACTTAATCTCAGGCAGACAATGGGGCATGCAGCTTTAGCTGTTTCGTCGCAAATACATGATTCATATCGTATTATGAGCATTCGTTATAGTGAAAAGTATAGGCTTAGCGTGCGTAAAATAACACGTTTGTAACCTATGATTATGACCAATAGACATCTTGTTTATTGCTCTTACATGATATATTTGTTTGCCTTATCCGGTATATGTAGTGGCCATGTCGAAGGGTATGAAAGCAGAAAACCCATTGCATAAGCTATGTAATATGCTTTGTGCAATGGGTTTTTATATCACTTTTGGTACGTATATGCCTATATTCGCCTTGCCGTATCAACTTTTGATATTCGGCTCTTCAAGCCCGTATCCGCCTTTTTTATCAATGGCTTTCAGATAAAAACCAAGCAATAAAGCGAGCACGCCGAGACTTGCGAATACCACCATCGGGACCGTATAGTTGTATTCCAAAGGGTTGGTGATATTCGGATTTGTAGCTTTAAGCACACTTCCGATGATCATCGGGAAAGCATAGAGGCCGATGTTTTGGATCCAGAATATCAGTGCATAGGCGCTTCCGAGCAGTTTCTGATCGATGAGTTTGGGTACCGAAGGCCATAAAGCGGCGGGAACCAGCGAGAACGAAATGCCCAGAATAACGATGGCGGCAAGCGTGATAACGACCGATTGCGTAGCAGGTACGACGAATGCAAATACCAAATGGCACGCAATCATGAGGATTGCACCGAGGATAAGCATAGAGGCTCCCTTACCTTTACGGTCGAGATAGTTGCCCAAGAGGGGAGTAATGGCTGCTGCACCCAGCGGGAATACGAAAAACACGTAGCCGGCCTGTTTGTCCGTAAAGTCGAGATTGCACTGCAACATATTAATGGCATACTTCTGAAATGGGAAGATTGCCGAGTAATATAGTACGCACAAAAGGGCGACAACCCAAAACATCTTTGATGAAAGTATCTTGCCTATGTCGCTTACCTTGAACGGATCGTCTTTTTCTTCGGTAGCACCTTGAGCGTCGAGTTTCTTGTCCATGAAGCCATAGGCAATAAAACTGATAAGGGCGATACATACCAATAAAAGACCTGCCGCCACCGGACGAGACACACTGACGGGATTGATAGAGGCCAAGAGAGGTGAGCCCACGACAACTACAGCCACGCCAAGACGGGCAATGGCCATCTCTACACCCATGGCAAGTGCAAGCTCATGGCCTGTAAACCACTTTACAATGCCGCGCGAAACGGTAATTCCAGCCATCTCGGTACCGCAACCGAAGACCATGAAACCTATAGCCGCGAGCTTGGCAGAAGCAGGCATACCGTCGTACCATGGTGTAATATTCCACCATACATCGGGCAGATTGAGTATACTGTCCATAAAGATTTTTAAAGAACTTGCCTCGAATGTATCGGTTACGGCAAACCAGTTGAGACCTGCTCCTATAACCATAACGATGCCCGATAGTACGGCTGTGAAGCGTACGCCCATCTTGTCGAGGATGATACCAGCGAAGATGAGGAAGAAAACGAACACATTGAGGAATGGTTCGGAGCCCGCATAATGCCCGTAGGCTACGGGATCCCAGCCGCGTTGTGTTTGCAATAAACCTTGAAGAGGCGACAGAATGTCTACGAAGATGTAGGCAAAAAACATGGCGCCTGCAAGTAATATGAGTGCAGTCCAGCGCATGCTGCGGCTGTCACTCAGCTTTTGTTGAATTTGATCTGACATAGTTATGATGTTTTCTTGATTGCTTTTACTGTTTCAACCAGCGGTCGAGCCAATTGAAAAAGGTGCGTTGCCAAAGGATACCGTTCTGTGGTTTCAGCACCCAATGGTTCTCATCGGGGAAGATGAGCAGCTCTGCAGGAATACCGCGCAGGCGAGCTGCATTAAATGCTCCCATGCCCTGATTGGCATTGATGCGGTAATCTTTCTCGCCATGAATGCAGAGTATCGGCGTATCCCATTTGTCTACAAAGCGATGGGGACTGTTCTTATAGGTTCTTTCGGCGTTGGCTGTCTGGTCTTTGTTCCAGTAAGCATCGTCGTATTCCCAATTGGAGAACCATACTTCCTCTGTATCTGTGTACATTGATTCGAGGTTGAAAGCACCATCGTGAGCGATGAAACACTTGAAACGTTTATCGTGATTTCCGGCAAGATAGTACACACTGAAGCCTCCGAAAGATGCTCCGATGGCGCCGAGCCGGTCTTTATCTACAAACGGAAGGTTGGTTGTAGCGTCGTCGATGGCCGAAAGATAGTCGTACATGCACTGTCCGGTCCAATCCCCCGATATCTCTTCGTTCCATGCAGAGCCGTAACCGGGCAGTCCGCGGCGGTTCGGAGCTATGATGACATAGCCGTGTGCCGCCATAATTTGGAAATTCCAGCGGTAGCTCCAGAACTGACTGACGGGGCTCTGTGGCCCGCCTTCGCAATAAAGTAGGGTAGGATATTTCTTCGAGACATCGAAATGAGGCGGTAAAATGATCCATACTTGCATGTCTTTACCATCGGTTGTCTTCACCCAACGTTCCTGTATCTTGCCCATTTCCAGCTGGTCGAAGATGTTTTTATTCTCATCTGTGATCTGTACAACGACTGCTTTCTTTTCTTTCTTCGACGGTGTAACGACGAAAAGATCATCGGGATGCGACATTGAGTGGCGTGTAGCCAGCAATTTACCGGTATTGCCGAGCATTTGAATAGTACCGTAATCGTTCCATCCTTCGGTCATCTGTTTCACTTCGCCGGCGAGATTGGTCTGATAGATGTTCACTGTAGCGTGCCAACATCCCGTGAAATACAATGTTCGAGAGTCGTTTGCCCATGTATAGACATCCACATTGCTGTCGAATTTCTCGGTTATATATTTCTTGGAAGCATCGGCCAACGAGAATATGCATAAGCGGTTACGGTCGCTTTCATAACCGTCGCGTGCCATACTTTGCCATGCTATGTATTTTCCGTCGGGCGAGAAAGATGGGTTGATGTCGTATCCAACGCTGAAATCTCCATCCTGTCGGTTCACTGCTTGGTCTTTCATAGACTTTGTTGCATCTATATTAGGCTCTTTATAGCCTGCAGGTTTACAGAGATTTCGGGTTTCTTGCGTGTCTATATTATATAGGTAGATGTCGGAGTCGGTAGAAATGGCATATCCCACTCCTTCTTTTTTACGGCATGTGTAGGCTATGTATTTTGAATCGGGACTCCAACAAAGTTGCTCGATACCTCCGAACGGTGCCATCGGACATTCGTACGGTTCGCCGTCGAGGATATCCTTACCGTCGCTGATGCCGTTCTCTGTCACCTCTGCAACGAAAGGATGAGCGATTGTTTCCACGTAATGATCCCAATGGCGGTAGTTCATATCGGTAACAAGTTTGCCGGTTGCCAACGGTAAATCATTGGGATTGGCCTTGATGGTGCCGTGGTAAGGGATGGATTTTATCAGAATTACATGCTTTCCATCGGGCGAAAACTTAAATCCTTCGATATCTGTTTTGCTATCGGTAAGCTGTTTACGACTGCTACCGTCGGCATTCATGCTCCATAACTGCCCGTCGCGCAGGAAAGCGATCTTACTTCCGTTACCGATCCATGTGGCATCTGTCTCGTTCTCAGCCGATGTCGTAAGCTGTTTTTTGTTCTTTCCGTCGGCATCAGACACATAAAGAATTTGGTGCCCTTTGTTCTCTTTTACGCTGTAATAGCCTACTTGATAAACGATTTTCTTACCATCCGGCGAGGCCGAAGCGCCGCTTATTCTTCCCATAGCCCATAAGGCTTCCGGCGTCATGAGGTCGCTCTGCAGCGTAATATTGTTCTTTTGAATGTTCACAGTTGTGCCTTGTCCTTTGGCAAGGCTGCCGCCCATCATGAGGACAGCAGTTGCCATAATAAATGTTCTGTACATATATTATGAGTTAAAATCATTTATGTTTGCGGTTCAACTCTTCGCGTTTACGCTGCATTTCCTGCTGTTGCTGCTGCATAGCTTGCAGACGTGCCGCAAGTCCGCTCATCTTTTGCGGATTGTCTTTATTCTCTTTGTAACGTGCTTCCAGTGTGGCCAGCAGCTTTTCATCGTTGGTCGTCTTGCGCAATGCCCACATGATGGCTGCGCTGAAGAACAGAGATATGAAGTAATAGAAGTTAAGACCGGAGGAATAGTCGTTGAACATGAAGAAGAAGAACACCGGCATCAGATACATCATCCACTGCATCATCTTCATTTGTTCGGCCTGTGTGCCTACCATCTGGTCACGCTGTTGGCGCATCGTCATCCAGCTGTAGAGCAAGTTGGCCACACAGAAAAGGATACAAGTCAGTGATAGATGATCGCCGATAAGCCATATATTGTGGCCCCATTCCCAAATAGGATCATAGGTACTTAGGTCTTTTATCCACAGAAAACTTTGACCTCGCAGCTGTATAGCGTTCGGTACGAAGTTGAACATGGCAATCCAAATCGGCATTTGTATCAGCATCGGCAGGCATCCCGATAGCGGACTCACGCCGTATTTGGCGTATTCGCTCATCATGGCCTGTTGCTTTTGCATCTGATCTTCGGGCTTATTGAATTGCGCTGTGGCCGCATCAAGTTTCGGTTTCAGTACACGCATCTTCGCTGAACTCATATAACTCTTCTTCACCATGGGATATGTAATGAGCTTAAGCAGCAATGTGATCATGATAAGCACGACGCCCATCGGGAATACTTTCGATAGCCAGTCGAAGACATAGATGGTAAACCATCGGTTGATGATGCGGAATAACGGCCACCCGAGGTACACAAGGCGCTGCAACTGCAGGTCTTTACCGAAAGTACTCTCGGTCTCTATGCGCTGAAGAAGGCGGAAGTCGTTCGGTCCGTAGTAGAACTCGAATTCGGAAGGCATCTTGCCCGACGGATCGAAAAATGTCTTCATCTTGGCTTCGTATAGCTTCAGATAACCGCTGCCTTTCTCTTGTGGGATGCTTGTCATCATAGAGTTTGCCGAGAAGTTGTTCTTGGCAATCATCACAGCCGAGAAGAATTGGTTCTTGAAAGCTACCCAATCGATCTTGTCTTCAATCGTTTCGTCGACGTTTTCTTTAGTCTCATTCAGATAATCAGTGCCGCCCTCCACGTTGTGATAGGTCAGTGTAGCGTATCGATTTTCAAAGGTAAATCCCTTTTCTTGCTGCCTGCATTTGTCTTTCCAGTCCACATCCATCGTGTTGGTGTTGGGGGCAAAGAGGCCTGCCATGCCATTAACGCTCATCTTCATGCTTAGCAAATAATCTGTGCCCAAACGGTATGCGAGCGTTATGTTTTTACCATCGCCTGCCTGTGCAGTAAACGTAACAGTGCTATCTGTAACGTCTGACGGCACGAAAAACAAATCTGCCGTAGAAATATTGGTTTCTTTGGCCGTGAGCGTATAGTTCATGTATTGGTCGGCGGTATCGAACAGCGTTACATTTGCATTGCCGTTGCGGTCTTTGAAACCACGGATAACCGCCTTTTCTACGGTGGCTCCTTTCGAATTAAATGTCAGTTCGAGCTTATTATTTTTTAAGATAATCTTTTCAGACTGTCCTTGAAGCACTGCATGAAATAGGGCAGAAGTGTCTTCTAATTCCTTTTCTTTGCTTTCGGCCTGCATCTGCAAGGTCTTTTGTTTCTTCAAAATCTCTGCTTTTTCCTTTTCTGCAGCAGCGACAGAATCTTTTCGTACCGTAGCTGCACGTTCTTCGGCAGAAGGTTGCGACCACCATGTATAACCGAAGAGTACGACAGCTATCAGTACGAAACCGATAATATTATTCTTATCCATGAGTTACTTTCTTATTCTCTATTGCAGTTTTAATAAAATCAACGAACAACGGATGTGGTTTCAGAACTGTGCTCTGATATTCCGGATGGAACTGTGTACCGATATACCATTTAAGACTTGGTATCTCTACAATCTCCACCAAATCGCTTTCGGGGTTCCGTCCAACGCACATCATGCCTTCTTTTTCGAATTCTTTTTGATATGAGTTGTTGAATTCGTAGCGGTGCCGATGGCGCTCTTGTATATGTTCTTGTTTATATATATCGAACACGCGCGAACCTTGTTTCAATACACATTCGTAAGCACCAAGGCGCATCGTGCCGCCCATATTGGTGATATTTTTCTGTTCTTCCATGATATCGATCACGTTGTGCTCGGTCTTTTCGTCCATTTCACGGCTGTTGGCATCAGCATATCCCAATACGTTTCTTGCAAATTCTATTACCATCATTTGCATTCCGAGACATATGCCGAATGTGGGGATGTCGTGCGTACGAGTGTAATGTGCTGCAACAATCTTGCCTTCAATGCCCCTTTGTCCGAAGCCCGGACATATTACAATGCCGTTGAGTCCTGCCAATTGCTCCGCTACATTTTCTTCTGTCAGCTTTTCAGAGTTGATAAAGACGAGTTTGGTCTTGCGGTCGTTATAAGTGCCGGCTTGAGAAAGGCTTTCGCGAATGCTCTTATATGCGTCTTGTAGGTCGTATTTGCCCACGAGACCAATACTAACTTCCTCCGTAGCTTTGTTGCGACGTTCGAGAAATTTACGCCACGGACCTAACGAAGGTTTTTCGCCTATTTCCATTCCCATCTTCTTCAAAATGGCTGTGTCGAGCCCTTGAGCCTGCATACTCACGGGGACTTCGTAGATACTTGGTAAGTCTTCGCTCTGGATTACGCAGTCGAAATCGACGTTACAAAAACCTGCAACCTTTTTTAGAATGGCTTCGTTGAGATGCTTCTCCGTGCGCAAAACGAGTACATCGGGCTGTATTCCGATGCTTTGAAGTTCTTTTACGCTGTGTTGAGTGGGCTTGGTTTTCAGTTCTTGTGCAGCTTTCAAATAAGGTACATAGGTAAGATGCACGCACAAGGCGCTCTTTCCGAGTTCCCATTTCAGCTGTCTGATAGCCTCGAGGAACGGAGTCGACTCGATATCACCTACGGTTCCGCCAATTTCGGTGATAACGAAATCGTAATGATATTTCTTGCCTAACAGTTTTACATTGCGCTTGATTTCGTCGGTGATATGCGGTATAACCTGAATGGTTTTACCCAAATAGTCGCCCCGGCGCTCTTTGTCGATCACCGATTTATATATTCTGCCGGTGGTAAGCGAATTGGCTTTAGTGGTCTGAATACCGGTAAACCGTTCGTAATGCCCCAAATCGAGGTCGGTCTCCATGCCGTCTACCGTAACATAACACTCGCCGTGTTCGTATGGGTTGAGCGTTCCGGGATCGATGTTTATATAAGGATCGAACTTTTGAATGGTGATGTTGTAGCCTCTTGCCTGTAAAAGTTTGCCGATAGAAGAAGAAATTATTCCTTTTCCAAGTGAGGAAACCACGCCTCCGGTGACGAAGATATATTTTGTTTCTGTCACAATTAAAGATGTTTTTTATATATAAATATGATGATACAACGTGCAAAGTTAGTACAAAAAAGCGAACTATACAAACAACTTCTAATTTTTATTATTACCTTTGCACACATAAAAAACGTGAATATGAAACTTAGATATTCAGTATTGATATTATGCCTGTTTGCCGTACTTGTCGGTCGGGCGCAGTATCGGGGTAGGAGTGTCGGTCATCGTAGCGATTCTTTGTCAAGTTTCGTACGTCATTATTTAGACTCGCTTCACTACAGCAAGGCTCGTTTAGATTCGGTTATGCGCGCCGATACGTTGTATAAATCGTTTCAAAACCCCGATGGCAGGTTTGCAAGACTGTTCGTTCCAACCATGTTTTATCATGGCATAATCTCGCGAAAGTTTGCTCTTGATCCTGATAAAAGCAGCAGATCGGATGTCGATTTGCAGGTAGATAATGCGTTATTGTATATTTATTGTCATCGACCAGACCTCGTTTTGGGCTCTCAGAGCATGCTCGATAATATCGGACCTCTATTATCTTCCGATCCTACACCTATCGCCACGCGTCCGAATATAGTAGATAAGGTGGCGCCAAATCCAGATGAACCGGTTGTAGAGCCCATAAACTTGATGGTAAAACGTCCTAACTTCTGGAAATTCAACGGCGATTATTACCTGCAATTCTTACAGAATTATATCTCCGGAAATTGGTACAAAGGGGGCGAAAGCACTTTCTCAATGCTGGGTTCTGTAACGTTGCAGGCCAATTACAATAACAAACAGAAGGTGAAGTGGGAGAATAAATTAGAAATGAAGCTTGGCTTTCAGACGGCAAGAAGCGACTCTTTGCATCCCTTGAAGACTAATAACGACCAGATAAGATACACGGGTAAGCTCGGACTTCAGGCTTCCAAGCACTGGTATTATACCATCCAGTTCATTGCATACACACAGTTTATGCGTGGATATAATAGCAATTCTACAATTGTATTTTCCGATTTTATGTCTCCGTTGAACCTTAATCTGTCTATCGGTATGGACTATAATATGAATTTCTTTAAGAACCGTCTTACCGGAAGCATTCATCTGGCGCCGCTGGCCATTAATTATAAATATGTGAATCGCCCCGATTTGGCTGGACGTTACGGCATAGATGCCGGCCATCGTCATAAAACTGATTATGGTTCAGAGGTGAATATCGACTTTAATTGCAAACTGTCGTCAATGATAAACTGGCGTTCTCGGCTTTATGGATTTACATCTTACAAGCGTTCGGAGATAGAATGGGAGAACACGATAGGCTTTCAATTCAATAAATACATATCGAGTAATCTTTATATTTTTCCACGTTTCGACGATAGCCGTGGCCGAGACGACCATCATGGCTACTGGGAATTTAAGGAATATTTCTCGGTCGGCTTCACTTATTCCATGTAATAGGCTCACTTCTTAAACTCTGCATTTGTTGCAGATATAGAAAGTAAACGGCTTGAGTGCTTTGATTACGTAAAACCCCTGCGGTGCATTCGCTTTTCGAGTGCACCGCAGGGGTAGGTATGGATATGAATTAATGGATTACAGATGTAAACCCTATTACAGACAGACGGTATATTTGTAAGCCTTAGATGGTTATTCTAAGGCCCTTTAATTACATGCCTGTTTGAGCCGGTTGTAAGGAGCCTACACGGAAAGAGTTATAAAATTATGTGCCAACAACATACTTCGTCATCTTTTATTCGTATTTTCGTCTCAATTCGAAGATACGAATAGAGTTGTTGTTCCGCATGCAAATCAGCTTCCCATAGGGCACTTAGAAGATAAAATTATCGCTCTAAGCGCCTCAGTAGAGATGGCAGAAGGGAGACTCCTGCCGTCTATTCGTGCGTTGCTTTCCACCAAGAAGTTTTTTGTACTCCCTTTAAAGCGGTGGTATTTTGTGTAGGATCGGAGATCGTGATACCTGAATAATTCTTCACATTTATATATATAGGCGTGTTGTAAAGGTAGGAATACAGTCGCTCTGTGGTAGCTGTAGCACGGATAGCTTTCGAAAGTACGGTCGTGAATGTACTGTATTGCGCGCTTTTACCGTCGAGACGTTTCACATAGTCGCCCATGTCGTAGAAGATAGTTGAATGAAATCCGTCGAGTACTTGTAGACTGTCGCGCAGCGATTCGTCGAAAGTATTTTTGGCATTTATCTTTTTCATGGCATTGGCAAGCGACTCCATCTGTCGGCAGTCTATAACAGAGAGGGCACCACATGGCACCGTATAGTTCTTATAAAAGTTGTTGAACTGCGATACAGCCGTGGTATAATTGGGCACACCTGCACACAGACTGCTCCACATCGACTTGTATGGCATGCCAATGACTATGACCTCGCTGGTCGAGGCAATAAGGAAATTTGTGGCATTTCGCAATTCGTAGGCCGTTTCTGCATTGGCCATGTAGCAATCATCGAAGAGTATATACTGCATCTTGATACCTGTATCTGCGATACCTTGAGCAAGTGTGCTCACATCTGTGGCATAATTGGCAATATCATCAACGCTCCCGTAGAAGCGAGTTTTCATGTACGATGTCGTTGGCTGGTCGTAAAATTGAAACTTCTTGGCATAGTTAGGATAGTTTTCCCAAATATCTTTCTGCGTCCAACCTGTGCCATGACAGCCTATGATCATGGCATAATTAAGGGCAGGGGCATATTGTGCCGTCTCCGAAACTATCTGTTTGATACCGTCGGCAGTAGTGTAAACGGTGTTGCCCGAATATTCTTTGATGGGTGTATGCGTACATTTCCCGTTGTCGTAGTTTATTTCGTAAAGGTTAGAGCTCGAAGCCGTGTTGCTCAGGAATACCAACACACGGCAGCCGTTGAGCCCTTTGTTGGCGATGATGCCGGCTTCTATACTGTCGAGATTTTGCTGGAAAAAACTGTAAAGACCGTTTGAAGTGGCGGAACCCGACCAAGGCATGTACACAAGGATGGTCTGTTTGGTGTAATTGTCTGCAGAATTATCGTCGCTGTCGCTGCATGATGAAATGCTGAAAACGATGATACATATAGCCCATAGGGCGATTAGCTTTTTCATATTTGATTTGTTTGATGTATAAAAGTTATAAGCCTGTTTTCTAAAAGAGATGGAAACAGGTGCAGAAAATGATGTGTGAAATCTTGCCGTCGGCACTGTGTGGTAATGTAGTGTATCATTGGTGACAGTCGTAATGCGCCTGCATGGGGATTACGGCTGCACCCGATACGGTTGAATGAAATTGCGAATAAGGATGGCAGAATTGCTATTTGTTCTTCAATTCTGCAATAGATACCTTCAGTGCAGCTATCTTTTCTTCGGAGTCGCTCTGCTTCTTACGCTCCAAAGACACTACTGCTTCGGGCGCATGAGCCACGAACTTTTCATTGGAAAGTTTACGTTTAACGCTTTCGAGGAATTTCTCTAAGTGCTCGAGTTGCGCCTGCTGCTTGGCGATTTCCGCCTCTATATCAATCAGATTGCCTACAGGGATGGCAAATTCATCGGTGCCTATCATGAACTGTGCGGCATCGGTAGCCTTTTCGACCACGGTCTCTGTGCTGCTCAGGTTGGCCATCTTGGCAATGATATCGTTATATCTATCGAAGTTGTTTGTACCTATGGCCTGTAGTACAAGGCTGTCTTTCGGCGATATATTCTTCTGATTGCGTACCATACGTACATTGCTAACGATCTGTTTCACGAGCTCTATGTCGGCTGAAAGGCCGTTTTCCGCTTCTGAAGGGGTTGTAATCTCCAATTTCTCACGCATGATAGACTCACCATTTTTGCGGTCATAGGTGTGTTGCCATAATTCCTCAGTGATGAAAGGCATGAAAGGATGGAGCATTTTCAGTAGAATATCGAAAAACAGAAGCGTATTCTCATAGGTTTGTTTGTCGATAGGATCGCCGTAAGCAGGTTTGATCATTTCGAGATACCAACTGGAGAATTCGTCCCAGAACAGGCGGTAAACAACCATCAATGCCTCGCTGATACGGTATTTATCGAACAAATCGTTCAGTTCTTTGTTCGTGATACGCAGTTTGGCTTCGAACCATTGTGTAGCAAGACGGTTGGTGTGAGGCTGTTCTTTATCGGCGATTTGCCAACCTTTTATTAGGCGGAAGGCATTCCAAATCTTGTTGTTGAAGTTACGTCCTTGCTCGCAAAGACTTTCATCGAATAGAATATCGTTGCCTGCAGGGGCCGAAAGCATCATTCCCATACGTACTCCGTCGGCGCCGTATTTATCGATCAGCATGAGCGGATCGGGTGAATTGCCAAGACTTTTCGACATCTTGCGCCCTAATTTGTCGCGAACGATACCGGTAAAGTAAACATGTTTAAACGGCATCTGGCCGCGGTATTCGTATCCGGCCATAATCATACGGGCTACCCAGAAGAAGATTATGTCCGGTCCTGTGACAAGATCAGACGTCGGATAGTAGTAATTTATTTCTTTGTTGTTAGGGTTATTAATGCCATCGAATACGGATATCGGCCATAGCCAGCTTGAAAACCACGTGTCTAAGCAGTCTTCGTCTTGCTCGAGATCGGCCTTTGTCAGCGTTGCATCTCTTTTTTGCGCCTCTACAAGTGCCTTCTCGGCAGTTTCCGCCACCACATATTCGCGCTTACCTGCTATAGTGAAGTAGTATGCAGGGATACGATGTCCCCACCAGAGCTGCCGGCTGATACACCAATCTTTGATGTTTTCAAGCCAATGGCGATAGGTGTTCTTGTATTTGGAGGGATAAAATTTGATGTTATCATCCATAACTGGCTGTAATGCAATGTCTGCAAAATGCTGCATTTTAAGGAACCATTGCGTAGAAAGTTTCGGTTCTATTGGTACATTGGTACGCTCTGAGTAGCCTACTTTATTATTGTAATCCTCTATTTTCTCCATCAAACCGGCATCTTGCAGGTCTTTTGCGATCTGTTTTCGTACATCCATGCGGTCCATACCTACGTATAAGCCGGCTGCTTCGGATAGGGTACCGTTGTCATTGAATATGTCTATCGTTTCCAGACCGTGCTTCAAACCAAGGTTATGGTCGTTGATGTCGTGGGCGGGAGTAACTTTTAAGCAGCCCGTACCGAACTCTATATCCACATAATCATCCTCGATGACGGGTATTTCGCGCCCTACTAGCGGTACAATAACGTGTTTGCCTTTGAGCCATGTGTTCTTCGGATCATCGGGATTGATACACATTGCTGTGTCTCCCATGATGGTTTCGGGGCGAGTGGTGGCCACAATAGCATATTTATTCGGTTCCTCTACGACTTTATAGCGCAAGTAATAAAGTTTAGAGTGCTCGTCTTTATAAACCACCTCTTCATCGGATAACGCCGTTTGGGCCTGCGGATCCCAGTTCACCATGCGTACTCCGCGATAAATAAGTCCTTTGTTGTAAAGGTCTACAAATACCTTGATGACGCTTTCGGAGCGCGTTTCGTCCATAGTGAATGCCGTACGATCCCAATCACAACTGGCTCCCAACTTGCGCAATTGTTGCAGAATGATACCGCCATGTTCATGTGTCCAGTCCCATGCATGTTCCAAAAATTGGTCGCGTGTGATATCTGTTTTTTTTATACCTTGTTCAGCCAATTTGTTTACAACCTTTGCCTCGGTGGCAATAGAAGCGTGGTCAGTGCCGGGAACCCAACAGGCATTCTTGCCTTCCATACGTGCCCGTCGCACGAGAATATCCTGAATGGTATTGTTAAGCATGTGCCCCATGTGCAGCACTCCTGTGACATTGGGAGGCGGTATTACCACAGTATAAGGTTCACGATTATCGGGTTTCGAACTAAAGAGTTTATTGTCGAGCCAGTATTGGTACCATTTCGACTCCACATCTTTCGGATCGTACTTACTTGCTAATTCCATATTTATTCGATATCTTATTATTATTTATTTTCTATAAAAACGTTGCAAAAGTACTAAATTTCCATCTAAATTGATTACTTTTGCGGAATAAATTGTGGTATAATATGCATACGAGAGAGGAAAAGCTACATGCTTTCGCACGTTTGCTTATGGTTCAGGAGCGTTTGCGCAAGGAATGTCCTTGGGATAGCAAGCAAACAAACCAGAGTCTTCGGCCGAATACGATCGAAGAAGTGTACGAATTGTGCGACGCTTTAATAAAAGAAGACCGCATAAATATATGCAAAGAACTCGGAGATGTAATGGAACATGTGCTGTTTTATTCCATTTTAGGCGAGGAAGATGGCGATTTCGATATTGCAGACATATGTAATAAGGAAGCCGACAAGTTGATGTTCCGTCATCCTTTTATCGATTGGACGGGCTGGGAAGGTAATCCTAAGGACGGTAAACATACCGACAACGACGTGAGTAAGCCTGAAACGAGCCAACAGGTAGAAGAAACGTGGGAACAAATCAAGCAACGTGAGAAAGATGGAAATAAGAGTGTGCTTGCCGGTGTGCCCGATGCATTGCCATCGCTGATAAAGTCTTATCGTATTCAAGATAAGGCCCGTAACGTAGGTTTCGACTGGGAAAAGAAAGAAGATGTATGGGATAAGGTGCGTGAAGAGCTTTCCGAACTCGAAGAAGAATTGCGAAAAGAAGATAAAGAGGGCTCTACGCGTGAGTTAGGCGACTTTCTTTTCAGCGTTATCAATGCGGCACGTCTTTATCATCTTAATCCCGATAATGCCTTGGAACTTACAAATCAGAAGTTTATACGTAGGTTCAATTACATAGAGAAACATACTTTAAAAGTCGGAAAAACATTGACCGAAATGACTTTAAGCGAGATGGACGCTCTGTGGAACGAGGCTAAAAAGGAAGAAGATAATATGCATTCATGTTGAATGCACACTTGTTGATAAAAATAAACATTTTGAATTCCAATCAAAAATACGATTAAATGAAACAAATAAGAAAATATCTATTAGGCATAGTTGTATCGGCGATGTTGACAATTTGCTTATTTTCTTGTAATAACAAGAAATCTGCAGGACAGCAACAGCATGATGGTAATGCTGATGCGGAAATGGAAAACGATTCTACGATTTATGGTGTTTGCGGTGAAGACATGGGGATGAGCACGTTCGCATTGATTACCGATCAAGGCGATACGTTAACAATGGTACTCGAAGGTGGTGACAATTCCGAGGTTAAAGGTGGAAAGATGCCCGGCGACAGGCTTGCTGTAATCGCATTAAAGAATACGGATGGTGAAAATATAGTGCGAAATGCCATCAATATAACTACCTTATTGGGCAAATGGATGAGCATAGACAAGAATTTCGAGATACAAGAAGGTGGCGATGTAAAGTCGTTTGTCAAGGCCGAAAGTAACCCTTGGACCGCATGGAAGATACTCAATGGGCACTTGCTTTTGAACCGCGATACCTTTGATATCGATGTTTTAGGAGCCGATTCGTTATGTCTTGAGAATAAAAGCGGCATATTTGCTTACAAAAGACAGAAGTAATCAGCCGGTTTCTTTATCCGGTCGTTCGGCATGGAACCATTCAAAATTCATATTTTAGGGTGCGGCAGCGCGTTGCCAACCTTACGGCATTCGGCGTCGTCTCAGGTTGTTGAGGTGCGTGGAAAGTACTTTATGATTGATTGTGGCGAGGGTACACAGGTACAATTGCGCCGGTCTCGTATCAGTTTCACCAAGATCAATAGCGTGTTCATATCCCATTTGCACGGAGATCATTGTCTCGGTCTCATCGGTATGATATCGACTTTTGGCATGTTGGGGCGCACATCTCCGTTTCATGTTTATGCACCTATCGAGTTCGAATCGTTGTTCTATCGGCAGTTGGAATTGTTTTGTCATGGTTTGGATTTCGATGTAACGTTCCATGGAGTAGATACAACGGAAAACAAAGTGGTTTTCGAAGACCGCAGTCTGACCGTGGAAACAATACCGTTAGATCATCGTATTGCCTGTTGCGGTTATCTTTTCCGCGAAAAGCCTACACGTCGGCATATCTTACGTGATATGATCGATTGTTATGAAATTCCTGTTTCGCAAATCAATAATATAAAGAATGGCGCCGATTGGGTAACACCTAATGGCGATATAGTGCCCAATAGCAGGCTTACGAGCGAGGCCGATCCGCCACGTTCGTATGCTTATTGCAGCGATACCCGATATATTTCCACGCTTCATCGGTTAGTGAAAGGAGTCGACCTGTTATATCATGAGTCGACATACGGCAACGACAGCATTGAGAGAGCCAAACTATACTATCACAGTACGGCTGCTCAAGCCGCTGCAGTTGCCCGTGATGCCGGCGTCGGTAAACTGTTGCTCGGCCATTATAGTGCCCGTTATGAAGACGAAAACGTATTGCTCGATGAAGCTAAAGCCATTTTTCCGCAGAGTTATTTGAGTGAGGAAGGAATGATATTCGACGTTAAATAATGCTAATTATACAATAAGTTTATAATTAATGTCTATTAAATACCGATAATTCTTTTTATCTTTGCCTTGCACAAAATATTTTTTTAAGGCACAAACATGTACGTATATGATTAAAAAGATACTTCCGATATTTTTCGCAGCAACTTTGTTTATAGGAGTTCCAACTACGATGTATGCCAATCAGGCTATTGAAATCATTGAGAATGATTTCGATGAAGTTTCGATATCCGTAAGTGGTTCGGTGCTTCATGTTACCGGTGCGAACGGCCAGAATTTGCAGGTGTATAACGTAGCCGGCGTTTGTGTGATGAATATAAAGGTAGACGGGCAGGACAAACGCTTTGATATGAACCTGCCAAAGGGTTGCTATATCATCAAAATAGGGAGAACTGTAAGAAAAATCTCTATCAGGTAACACTAATCTCTTGAGGTTTTTTAAGTATATTTTGGCCTGCTTTCTTGTGGTGTATATTGTATCGGCATGCCGTAAGAAGGTTACCAATCCGAACCATGATTTGACGATAGAGGCGTTTTCCGAATGGAAAACGGCCGGTTATGCCATAAAGTCGCACCGGATATCCGCATATCTAAGTCGAATAGGCAGTATGGATAAGGACACTACATGGGCAGACTATCGCACACGTGCATACTATCTAAGCAAAGGAAAGTTTTTGTGGATTACCCGCAATGGGGTAGACTGTCGTGCAGACAGCTTGCTTGCGTTTCTCAAAACGGTATCGGAGATGGGCTTTTCGCCTCGTAAGTTTCGGGCGCAGACGATAGAAGATGACTTGACACACCTGCGCGGTTTGAATGTCGACGCGGCGAAGTATGATATCAACAGGTTGCTGGCGCGCCTCGAATATAATCTGACCAAAGCATATTTGCGATACACTGCGGGCCAGCGTTTCGGCTTTATGAACCCGAAACGCATATTCAATCGCCTTGATGTTTATGAGCCCGACAGCTTGCATAAGTCGTTCCGCGGACTTTATGATATACCTATGGAACTTGCAGAAAAGCTGTTTTTCGAAGCTGCATTGCGAAAGATCGGAAACGATAGCGTGGCTCAATTTCTTCATGAGGTACAGCCACAAAATCCACTTTATGTTTCTTTGTTGAACAGGCTGAAGCAATGTAGTACGCAGACCGAGCGCATAAAAATGCTTTGTAATATGGAACGCTGCCGTTGGAGGCTTTATGATTATCCGTGGAGGCATCGTAAGTATGTGCTTGTCAATATCCCTTCCTTTCATTTGCGGGCCGTAGACCAAGACAGTGTATTAGAAATGAAGATAGGATGTGGCTCTTTAGAAACCAAAACTCCGCTGCTTACGAGCCGTATCATGCGCATGGATTTAAATCCCCAATGGGTTATACCGCGCAGTATCGTTAGGAAAAGCATCGCTAATCATGCGGGCGACAGTGCCTATTTCGCTTCTCATCGCTATTATGTACGTGAGCGTAAAACGATAAAGCGTATTCCTGTCAGCCTTGTTTCGCGGAGTATGCTCAACAGTTCCGACTATTTTGTGATACAAGAGGGTGGAGAAGGCAATGCTTTAGGGCGCATTATTTTCCGTTTCAACAATAACTTTTCGGTGTTCCTTCATTATACTTCCGCTCCCGGAGTGTTCGAACAGAGCAGTCGCGACGTATCTCATGGTTGTGTACGTGTAGAGAAACCTTTAGATCTTGCGGTATTTCTTTTGAAGAATAAAGAT
The DNA here is from genome assembly GCF_900065875.1 of Prevotella phocaeensis. Classification (NCBI taxonomy): domain Bacteria; kingdom Pseudomonadati; phylum Bacteroidota; class Bacteroidia; order Bacteroidales; family Prevotellaceae; genus Prevotella; species Prevotella phocaeensis. The sequence continues at coordinate 179,013 of NZ_LT160625.1, forward strand.
GAGAAAATTATCGAAAAGATAAGATATTCCATGACTGTAGACCTCGGTAATCAGCGCGATAAGGGGCAAAGAGGTGTGGAATTTCGACCGCCTGTGGATAAAAGAAAGCTGATCGGTTCGCTGAAAGTGGAACCGGAAGTGCCGTTGTTTATAACTTATTATACTCTTTATCCCGATCGGTACGGACAGTTGGAGGAGTTCCCAGACGTGTATGGTTATGACCGTGTGATATATAATTATTTGGGGAATTACACGAAATGACATACGATGAGAGGCGAATATTAAAGGAATTGACCGATCCGAAGACACAGCGAACGGCGTTTTCTGTTTTGGTCAGCCGGTACAGCGAACCGCTGTATTGGAAAATACGCCGTATCGTATTGGAGCATGAAGATACGAACGATATTCTTCAAAATACTTTCATCAAGGCGTGGAATAATATTGAAGACTTTCAAAACAGGTCGAAAATCTCTACTTGGCTTTATCGGATCGCCATTAATGAGGCACTTGATTTCCTGCGAAAGCAAAAGAGTACGTCTCTTGTCAGTGCCGATGAGGATGGTTCCGTGGCTAACAGACTGATGGCCGACGAGTATTTCGATGGCGACGAAACGCAGGCACAGTTGCAACAGGCCATTGCCCTATTACCCGAAGTGCAGCGCACTGTGTTCAATCTACGCTATTTCGACGAAATGAAATATTCGGAAATGAGCGAACTCCTCAATACGAGCGAAGGTGCTCTGAAGGCCAGCTATCACCTTGCGGTGAAGAAAATAACCGAATATTTTAGGCATAATGATTAAACTTTCTGCAGGTTCTAACGTCAAAACAATGTAAGGAGAAAAGAACAATGGATAAGGAAGAAAGATTTCTGAAAGAGCATTTGGGAGCGGAACAACCGTTCCGTGTGCCCGATGGATATTTCGACAACCTGCCCGATCGTATAATGGAAAGGCTGCCGGAACGCCGTGCTCGTATAGTCGCCATGCACCGGAAGTTGCGTTATCGCTATGGGATAGTCGGCATGGCAGCGGCAAGTGTGTGTGCTGTTGTGTTCGGATTGAACTTGTTTTTGTCCAAACACGATGCACAGTCGCACCGTCTTGTCGGTACGCAGGAGGAATATGCTTCATCAAATTCATACAATATCATCGATCAGACAGCCGACTATTCGATGCTTGATAATGAAGATATCTATGCTTACGTTTCGAATTATTAAACATAAAAACTCAAAATTAAATTGAAAAAGATACTCGTTATATTCATAGCAATGGCTCTCTTGCATGTTTCGGAAGCCGACGCACAGGGGCCAAGACCATTTGATCCCGCTAAATTCCAAGCCGATTTAGAGCAATTCATTACTATGGAAGCAGCGCTGACTCCGCAAGAAGCTGCCGATTTTTTCCCTTTGTATCGCGAGATGAGGAAGAAACAAATGGTGTTCTTCGATGATGACAGGCGTTTTAAACATGTAGATCTGACCGACGACAAGGCGTGTGAGTCGGTCATACGCCGGCATGATAGCAATGATATCAAGATGAAAGAGATACAGCAAGAATACCATAATAAATTCCTGCGCATACTGCCTGCCGGCAAAGTTTTCCGTATCATTCGGGCTGAGGATAGGTTTCATCGGCAGATGTTCAAACGTGTGATCGGTCATCGTAAATAAACCTGTCGCAAACAGATGCAGCGTTATTTCGTCTATTTTGCCTATGATGGCACTGCTTACCATGGCTGGCAAGTGCAACCCAACGGCAATTCCGTGCAGGCAGAGTTGCAGAATGCTCTTTCTGTTTTGTTGAGGCAACCTGTAGAGGTGGTGGGGGCAGGCAGGACAGATGCCGGAGTTCACGCCCGTATGATGGCAGCGCATTTCGATTTCGATACACCTATCGATGAGGTGCAGCTTGCCTATAAGCTCAACAGGCTTTTGCCCAAGGATATTTCGGTGGATAGGGTGGTGGCGGTAGACAGTAGTATGCACGCCCGTTTCAGTGCCGTTAGCCGTACCTATCATTATTATGTACACTGCCGTAAGAACCCGTTTAAGTGTGCTTATTCCTATGAATTGCATTATCAACTCGACTTCCGTGCAATGAACGAGGCAGCCCAACATCTGTTGCAGGTAGAAGATTTCGGCGCTTTCTGCAAGTCGCATAACGATTCCAAGACCACTCTATGCCGTGTAACTCGGGCTCTGTGGGTGCAAGACGATGCAGACAGCTGGCATTTTGTTATCACTGCGAACCGTTTTCTGCGCAATATGGTGCGTGCAGTTGTGGGAACTTTGATAGATGTCGGCAGGCATCGTATCAGTAAGGAAGAGTTTATAAAGATAGTAGAGCGCCGCAACCGCACCGGTGCAGGCGAGAGTATGCCCGCACATGCGTTGTTTTTAGAAGATATAAAATATTGATATTATGATGTGGCTTGCACTGGCTTTCCTTTCTGCAATGCTCTTGGGTTTCTACGATGCATTCAAGAAAGATGCCCTGACGGGTAATGCCGTCATCCCTGTATTGTTTCTCAACACACTTTTCTGCTCTCTTATATTCCTCCCGTTCATTGTGTTTTCGTCTGCTACACATGTGCTCGACCAATCCATTTTCCATGTTGTGTCGGGGGGATGGGAGCAGCATAAATATATTATACTGAAGAGTTGTATCGTGTTGTCGTCGTGGACGTTCGGCTATTTTGCCATGAAACATCTGCCTTTAACCATCGTCGGGCCCATTAATGCCACACGTCCGGTGATGGTGCTTGTGGGGGCTATGATTGTTTATGGCGAGCATCTCAACCTTTATCAGTGGATTGGAGTGCTGTTAGCTGTTGCTTCTTTCTTTCTTCTAAGTCGAAGCGGTAAGAAAGAAGGTATCGATTTCAAGCACGACAAGTGGATTTATTTCCTTGTACTTGCCGCGTTGCTCGGCGCTGTGAGCGGGCTTTACGACAAATACCTCATGGCGCCGATCGAGGAAGGCGGTATAGGTATGGATCGTATGTTGGTGCAGAGCTGGTTCAATATCTACCAATGCGGCATGATGTTTGTAGTTCTGTTACTGCTATGGGTGCCGTATCGCAATACTTCAACGCCGTTCCGATGGTCGTGGAGCATTGTCTTTATCAGCATCTTTCTATGTATTGCCGATTTTGTTTACTTCTATTCCCTCAGTCTTCCGGGGGCTATGATATCCATAGTTTCCATGATTCGTCGCGGTAGTGTTATCGTCAGTTTCCTTTTCGGTGCCGCCGTGTTCCACGAAAAGAACCTCAAAGGCAAAGCTATCGACCTGCTCTTGGTGCTTTTGGGCATGCTTTTCCTTTATTTCGGTTCGAAATAAAAGTGACTTATTTATTTTGCATTTCGGCAATATTGTCGTAAATTTGCAACGAAATCGTTATACATTATTTATGGCAGGTAATATTTTTAAAGGACTGGGAGTAGCCCTTATCACACCGTTTACACAGGAAAGAGAAGTCGATTATGCAGCACTTAAACGTCTTATAGAATACCAAATCGACAACGGAGCCGACTTTCTGTGTATACTTGCCACTACGGGCGAGACGCCTTGTTTGACCTTTGATGAGAAAAACAGAATAACGGAACTCGTCAAACAGACGGTAAACGGCAGAATACCTATCCTTAAATATTGCGGCGGAAACAACACTGTAGCAGTCGTAGACGAAATACGAAACTCCGATTGGAGCGGTATCGACGGCATGTTAAGCATATGTCCGTATTATAACAAGCCCTCTCAAGAAGGGCTTTATCAGCATTTCAAAACCATTTCCGAGGCATCTCCGTTACCGGTTGTGCTTTACAATGTGCCCGGTAGAACGGGGGTAAACCTGAAAGCGGATACCACTGTACGCTTGGCAAACGACTGTTCTAACATCGTTGGAATAAAGGAAGCCAGCGGTAGTTTGGAGCAAATGGACGAGATAATCAAGAATAAACCGGCGCAATTCGATGTGATTAGCGGCGATGATGCGCTCGCTTTCTCCATGATAGCCAGCGGTGCAGCAGGCGTAATATCGGTGATCGGCAACGCTCTTCCTAAGGAATTCTCGCGCATGATACGCCTTGAATTTAAGGGAGAATACGGGCCTGCCCGCAAAATACACCACATGTTTACCGAACTCTACAGTCTTCTGTTTGTAGAAGGTAACCCTGCCGGCGTAAAAGCATTGCTCAATGATATGGGGTATATCGAAAATGTGTTGCGCCTGCCACTTGTGCCTACCACCATCAAAACCAAGCAGAAGATGGCAGAGGTACTTAAGGAAATCAGAATTTAAATAAGATATATTATTAAAAAAGATGTGCTCTGCAGCACATCTTTTTTTGTTTTGTCATATTTAGAAATACTTTCTGTGGCACATATATGTACCGCCTGTGCACGGTACATATACTGCCTATAGCCGATAGACATGCCCGCTGTTCGGCATACATGCGCGGAGATTATTCCGTTATCGTTATTTCTCCGGCTATCGACCGGTTCATCATTTGGCGGATGATGGTGCTGTCGTCGTAGATAGCTTGCAGATACATCAGTTTCGTAACGGCAGCCTCTACCGTGCTGTCGTAACCTGTAACCACGCCAATTTGCTTCAGTTGATAGCCTGTGTCGTATCTTTCCATCTCCACACTGCCCGATATACACTGGCTGATATTAACAATCGTAACGCCTCTGGCAGCCGCCTTTTCCAGCAAATGCATAATCCAAGGCGTCTTGGGAGCGTTACCGCTGCCATACGTTCGCATCACAATGCTGCGCAATTCGGGAGCATCGAGCACATGATGCACTATGTTTTCTTCAATTCCGGGGAACAAAGAAAAGACCACGACATTAGAATTCATGGCCGTATGTGTTACCATTGACTTCGAAAAGTCGGGCTGCAAAATGTGATGTTCGTGGAACACAAAATTCACGCCCGCGTCGCACAGATGCGGATAATTGAACGACTCGAAGGCCGAAAAGCCATCGGCGTTCTTTTTGGTACTGCGGTTTCCGCGCAGCAGAACGCCACTGAAGTAGATACATACCTCGGGAACCATTGCCGTACCGTCGGCTTTTGCGTGCGATGCAAGTTCTATACTCGTGAGCAAGTTCTCCTTTCCATCGGTACGCAATAGCCCTATAGGCAGCTGACTTCCCGTAAGTATCACCGGTTTAGTGAGGTTCTCGAGCATAAAGGAGAGGGCAGAAGCCGTGTAAGCCATCGTGTCCGTGCCGTGCAGAATAACGAAACCGTCGTAACGGTCGTAACGTTCACTGATGATAGTCACGAGCTGTGCCCACATTGCAGGGCTCATGTCGCTCGAGTCGATGGCCGGATTGAACTGATAGATATCTATGTCGGTCTCCAAATAAGAGAACTCCGGCAGCTTTTTAACCAAGTGATTAAAGTCCAAGGGCTCCAGTGCGTTGGTATCGGGATTAAGCCCCATGCCGATCGTACCGCCGGTGTAGATGAGCAATACTTTGTTTGTGCGCTGTACCATAATATCGATTTGTTTTTTCAGATTGTTTGTCTATGGGTTAAAAGCACCACGTTTTCCACATGCGGAGTATGCGGAAACATGTCCACGGGCTGCACGATATCTACCTTATATTGTATGTCTAAGGCCGCTAAATCGCGAGCTTGTGTCGCTGGATTGCAACTTACGTAAACTATCCGCTGCGGATTGGCCCGCAAGATGGTTTGTATAACATCGGTATGCATGCCTGCTCGTGGCGGATCAGTGATGATCACGTCGGGTTGTCCGTGTTCTCTGATAAAATCGTCCGTAAGGATATCTTTCATGTCTCCTGCAAAGAAAAGGGTGTTTTCTATGCGGTTAACGGCCGAATTTACCTTGGCATCTTCTATCGCTTCGGGCACATATTCTATGCCGATCACCTTTTTGGCTCGGGCGGCCACGAAGTTTGCGATGGTTCCCGTGCCGGTATAAAGGTCGTAGACAAGCTCTTTACCCGTGAGAGAAGCCAATTCGCGGGCTACACTGTACAAGTGGAATGCCTGTTCGGTGTTGGTTTGGTAGAAGCTCTTGGGCCCTACTTTGAACCTAAGTCCCTCCATTTCCTCGAATATATGGTCGTTGCCTTTGAACACTTCTACAGGAAGATCGCCGAAAGTATCGTTGCCTTTATGGTTGTCTACATACAACAACGACGTGATTTGCGGGAACCTGTCGGCGATATGTTGCAGCAGTGTCTCTGCTTTTTGGCGATCTTCCGGTGTTTCAAGTTTGAACTGTAGCAGGAGCATCCATTCTCCGGTGTTCGAGTTGCGTATCATCATGTCGCGCAGCAGGCCGGTCTGTTGGCGGATGTCGAAGAATGAAAGGCCGTTGGCAAGGGCGTAATCGCGGATTTCATTGCGTATCTTATTATGCAAGTTGTCCATCAGATGGCATTTCTCGATGGGGTATATCTTGTCGAAAGCACCTGTAATATGGAAGCCAACGGCATTCATATCGGTAAATTCTGTACCCGATGCCACCTCTTTTTTGGTAAGCCAACGTTTGTTGGAGAAGCCAAATTCCAGCTTATTTCTATATTCTGAGGTTTTTACAGAGCCGAGTATCGGGCGCAGTTCGGGCAGTTCAACCTTTCCGATGCGCGATAGTTGATCGAAAACCTGCTGCTGTTTCGCCTTTAGTTGCTCCTCGTAGGGCAGGTTCTGCCACTTGCAACCGCCGCAAATGCCGAAGTGTTCGCACATCGGCTTCTGTCGCTTGTTGCTATATTCGATAAATCTGATGACCTCGGCCTCGCAGTAATGGTGTTTTTTCTTGCGCACCTGCAGGTCCACAATGTCGCCCGGAACGGTGAAAGGCACGAAGACAACCATGTCTTCAACCCGTGCCAACGACTTTCCTTCGGCGGCAATGTCTGTTATAGTTACGTTTTCAAGTATCGGTAATGCTTTCCTTTTTCTCGACATATCGTTCGCTTTTGCACCGCAAAGTTAGCGTAAAAGGTGCAATACACAAAATAAATGACTTGCTTTTTAATTAGTAACGGTCAGTATGTAACGGGGGAATGGCAGTCGTATTTGCAGGAAGAGTGGAGGACGGACGAAGCATGTGTTTATCACAGATACCCCTTTGCCGTAAATAGATATACCATCTAAGCTCCTCAGAATGCCTATTTAAGCGCCTTAGATATATGGTCTAAGCGGAGTTGTTTTTATTTTGTTTCAATGAACATGGAAAATGTAGTGTTGCGATATTGGTGGATGGCTTCGGTTACATTTTATGCGAGACCTATTCGGCCGAGTAATCTTCCACCGTTTTACGATACATGGAATAAAGACGTGTGCGCGAAATGTAACCGATAATTCGTTGGTTTACATCTACTACCGGCAAGAAATTGGTGTTCTTGGTGTCGAACTTACGCATCACTTCCTCCATCGGATCGTTAATTCCGAGCGTTGCTTGCACCGGTGTCATTATCTGTTTAACCGTAAATCGGTTATATAATTCGGTGCGAAACATTATCTGTCGTATCTTTGTAATGTCTATCTCACCGAGCAAGGTGCCCCCGCTATCTACAACAGGCAGGAAACTGCTGTGGCTTCTGCTGATAACATTCACGAGTTTGCCCAGCGGAAGATCGGGGCTGACAGGTATGAAGTCTTTATCTACAACGCTCTTTAAACTCATCAAGGTGAGTACGGAACGGTCGGTATGATGCGTTATGAGCTTGCCTTCACGTGCCAGACGCATGGCGTAGATGCTGTGGGGTTCGAAGATACTGATAGTAAGAACGGATACTATACTTACAATTATGAGCGGCATAAAGAGGGAGTAACCGCCGGTAATTTCGGCTATAAGGAAGATACCCGTAAGGGGTGCGTGCATCACACCTGCCATCACGCCCGCCATACCTAATAGAGTAAAGTTCTTTTCCGGGATATATACGCCCACTTGATTGATATTCCAAAGGCGCGCAAACAGGAACCCACCGAAGCCACCGATAAACAATGACGGTGCGAAAGTACCGCCGCATCCGCCTCCGCCGTTGGTGGCAGAAGTAGCAAACACTTTGGTAAAGAGAACCAAGGCTATGTAGAGTACGAGTAATTTGCCGTGGCCGTAGAAGAGAGAGTTGTTGAGCAGCGTGTTCCAATCGGCTTCGGTCTGGCCTTGCAACAGTATGTTGATGGAGTTATAGCCTTCGCCATAGAGCGACGGAAAGAGGAAAATGAGTGAACTCAATATAATTCCGCCCAGCATAAGTTTGGTGTATTGGTACTGTTTCAGTTGGGCGAAAACGTTCTCACAGGCCGTCATCATGCGGATAAAATACAGACTTATGAGTCCGCAGAACAGCCCCAACAAGATGCTGGGGGGTATTCTTTGGATGCTCCATGCACTGTCTAATTGAAAATCGAACATGGCATTGCCGCCCATGAATATGTAACTGAAGCAGGTGGCCGTGACGCTTGCCGTGAGAATAGGCATCAGCGATGCCATGGAGAGGTCTACCATAAGCACTTCGAGCGTAAATACAAGGCCTGCTATCGGTGCCTTGAAGATGCCTGCGATGGCTGCCGAAGCTCCGCAACCCACAAGGAGCATCAGCGTTTTGTTGTCCATTTTGAACAGTTGGCCGAGGTTGCTGCCGATGGCGCTTCCCGTCAATACGATGGGTGCTTCGGCCCCTACGGAGCCTCCGAAGCCTATGGTAATGGCCGAGGCCAGTACGGACGACCAGCAATTGTGTCCTTTCAGATGCGATTGTTTGGTAGATATAGCGTAGAGAACCCGCGTGATACCGTGCGATATATTGTCTTTTACGACGTATTTAACGAACAAAGACGTGAGATAGATACCCACTACAGGAAGCACAAGGTATAGCCAGTTATACGATGTATAGCTGAAACCGGCCGTGAGCAGATATTGTATTTCAGAGATAATCCAATGGAGTGTATAGGCCGCAACGGATGCCAAAAGGCCGATGAAGAACGAAAGAATGAGCGTCATCTGCCTGCGTGTCAGATGTGCATTGCTCCATCGAACGGCCCTTTCTATAAAGGTAATCTTCCTATTGTGTACGGCTTCCATCGGTAAGTTTATTTTCTGATGATGCTGACTTCTCCGTTTTTATTCAGTTTAATGATACTGCTTGGGGTATGGGGCTTATGTTCTTGGCGACGAGACCAGCATACGTAGTCCACTGCATCGAGCAATTCTTGACTGATATCGCGGTAGTTAGAAGCAGCAGGCTGACCGCTTATGTTGGCACTTGTGCTGACCAATGGCTTTTGAAAGCGGTAGCAAAGTTCGCGAGAGAATGGTTCTTTCGTAATTCGCATAGCTATACTGCCGTCTTCGGCAATAAGATTAGATGCCAAATTCACAGCATCATCGAGGATTACAGTGGTGGGCTTGGTGGCCAATTCCATAATATCCCAAGCAACATTCGGCACGTTTCTTACATATCTTTGCATGCGCACGTCGGAGTCTACGAGGCATATCAGTGCCTTAGAGTCGTCTCGTTGTTTGATTCGATATACTTTTGCCACGGCTTCGGCATTGGTAGCATCGCACCCGATGCCCCATACCGTGTCTGTCGGGTATAGGATAACGCCTCCCTTTTTCATTACTTCGACGGCGTTTTTAATATCTTCTGCTTGTGTCATAACGGTTGTCTTTATTTGTTTAACGGCGCAAAATTAATAATAAAATCGATAAAACGTAAGTGTGGGGCAATAAATATTGTACCCGAACAAATACTTATTTGGCAGTATAGTTTTCTATATCGTGCATGCCGTTTAGGAAGTCTTTTGCCGTCATTCGCTTCTTGCCGGCGGGTTGAATTTCCGTTATTTCGAGCCAATTGTCGGCGGTTGCCACGTACAGATGCGCCTTGTCGACTTGCAAAATGCCCGCTTCGGCAGTACAAGGAAGGTCGGTTTTAACCGTTCGGTATATCTTCAAACCGATGCTCTTGCCGTTGACATCGTTGACAAGTGTAGTCCATGCTGCCGGTACAGGGCTAAGTCCGCGCACGAAATCATAGATATTCTTGGCACGTTGATGCCAGTCGATCTCGCAAGTTTCCTTGAATATTTTAGGTGCAAGTTTCAAATTACCTCCCATATCGGGCTGTGGAATGGAGGGAACATTGCCGTCTGTGGCAATTACCCGGTCTACTGTTTCTATGCACAACTCGCTGCCGAGCCGCATAAGCCCGTCGTACACGTATGCTGCATCGGCATCATCGGGTATGGGGAACTCCTTTTTCTGGATGATACGCCCTGTGTCTATGTCGCGATCAAGGAAGAAAGTGGTTACGCCGGTGAGCGTTTCACCATTGATGACAGCCCAGTTGATGGGTGCTGCTCCACGGTATTGCGGCAACAAGGCCGCGTGGACGTTGAACGTACCGAAGCGAGGCATTGCCCATACCACTTCCGGCAACATACGGAAGGCTACTACTATTTGCAGGTCGGCATGGTAAGATTGCAGTTCTTCAACAAAGCCCTGATCTTTCATCTTTACCGGTTGAAGCACGGGGATGCCATGTTCTGTGGCAAACTCTTTCACTGCCGATGGGTGCAAGGTGTCGTGATGTCTGCCCACAGGTTTATCGGGTTGCGTCACCACAGCCACCACATTGTATCCGTTTTCTATAAGTTTTTTCAGAGAACCTACCGCAAATTCGGGTGTTCCCATAAATATAATACGTAAATCTTTCTTATCCATTCAGCATACAAAGATACAGCATGTAAACTGAAAAGCCAAAAAATATGTTACTTTTCATTCCCGATATATCCACGATAGCAGACTATTTATCCACGGTATAGATATTCTGAACCACCGATATTTGGTTACCGGTTTGCCACCGAAACTCAAAATAAAGTCTCTATGTGGGTTTTTTATCAAAGGTAGACCTGCGTCTAAGAAAGACATGTGGGCATAATTGTTGTCGTAAGCATACTTTATCGCGTGCCAGATGGTTAGGGTATTGGGGTGCAAGAACATGTATCTTTTACGCTTGGAAGCGTGATACCACAGAAACATATTGCCATTGTAATGCACACAGATACACCCTCCAATGACCTTATTCCTATAAAGTGTTACGAATATATGGCCATTCTGTCCGCATCCTATGGCCCGTATCTGACTTTCAGGTGGTACGAATCGTCTGATTTTCAGGCGGTAGAAGCTGTGGAGTATAGTATAGAATTGATGAATTTCTGCCTCGTTTTTTGCTTCTCGAGTTACTATTCCGAGATTGTAGGAATGGCGGATACGTTTTAGAAGTTTATTACTTAGCCTATTTTCGGGTGGCATGCTGTGCAACGAGTTATGTATTTCTTGCCAGCTGATAGGGAAGTATCCGTTCTCTCTGAAATGCCTGTAGCCGAACATTTTGGTGCTGATATTGCTGAATTCTGCATAAAGACACAGCCGTCTTTTGAACTTTCGAGTGGTTTCGCGCAGCATTAAACCGAACACTTCTTCCTTGTTAATGCCGTTTTGATATGCCCCTTCGCCGAATATATGCCCATGTGTATAGAGATAGGGGGGCAGTAAAGAGCCTCTCCTCCTTATGATTGCGAGCATGTGGGCTACGATGTTGCCGTGATGGTCGGTAGCAATGGCCATATAAGGGGTATGCCCCGGTGTGTCTGCAATAATCTTGAAAAGCTCCGGACTATGGAAAAAATTGCCGTCGTTCATAACGGGCAATTCCTTTTGTTTAGAGATAATCCTAACTTTTATCTCTTTCATGTCGCAAAAATAATAAATGTTTTGTAAAAATGCAATATTCGGTAATCCTATTTGATGATTAATGGTTATCTTTGTCAGACATACGTGTATGAAATATAAAACGAACAGATAACAGCGATGGATTTTAATAATTTGGTACGAATGCGACGTAGTTGTCGCCATTTTACTGCAGAAGAAATAAAGCCGGAAGACCTTCAGACGGTTCTCCGTGCGGCATTGATGTCGCCTACTTCTAAGGGGCAACAGGCATGGCGCTTTATTGTAGTGGACGATAAGGGCCTTATAGAGAAGATAGCCGATGCGAAAGATAGGGGTGCACAGTTCATGAAAGAGGCTCTGCTTGCCATTGTAGTTCTTGGAGATGTCCAAATGAACGACTGTTGGATAGAGGATGGTGCCATTGCAGCTATATCCATGCAGTATCAGGCTGCCGATTTAGGACTGGGTTCCTGTTGGGTTCAGATGCGTGGCCGCGGGTTGAGTGATGGGCATGCTGCCGATGAAGTGCTGCACGGGATACTCGATATTCCCGAAAATCTGCAGGTGCTGTGTGTTATTGCCATAGGTTATCCGGCAGAAAAGTCTAAGCCTAAGGCCGAAGAACGGCTTAAATGGGAGAATATTTCTATAAAATAAGCCGATTTGTACAACGTTTTTTAAAATCTTAGATAATTAATATTCTATGATCGATTACGACTTAAAAAAGGTGCGTGCTGTTATTTTCGATGTGGATGGTGTGCTGTCTGCCGAAACTATTCCCATGTCGCAAGACGGCGAACCATTGCGTACAGTGAACATCAAAGATGGTTATGCCATACAATTAGCACAGAAATCGGGGCTTCGTATTGTAATCCTAACGGGTGGAAACACCGATGCCATAAGGACTCGTTATGAACGTTTGGGCGTGGAAGACATATACATGGGCTGCGCCGTAAAGATAGAGAAATACGAGCAGGTGAAGAGTGTATACGGATTTTCTGATGATGAAATCGTCTATATGGGTGATGATATTCCCGATTACGAGGTAATGAAACGGTGCGGATGTGCATGTTGTCCGGCCGATGCCGCTACCGATATAAAGGAAATCAGCCGGTATGTAAGTTCCGTAAAGGGCGGTTACGGTTGTGGTAGGGATATCATTGAACAGATTTTGAGAGCGCAGGGAAAGTGGCTTTCCGATGCGAAAGCTTTCGGTTGGTAAAGGTTTTGATTAAGTGAGATGTAATGGAAATGAAGTATAAAATCATATTGGCATCCAATTCTCCCCGACGTAGAGAGTTGTTGGCCGGTTTGGATATTCCGTTTACAGTGAGAGTTGTCGAGGGTATAGCAGAGAGTTATCCATTGAATTTACCTATACCGGAGATCCCGTTATATATTGCCAAGGAGAAAGCTGCGGCCTATGAGATTGCTGATGATGAACTCGTAATTACCGCAGATACGGTGGTAGTATTCGATAAGAAAGAGGTATTGGGTAAACCCAAGGACGAAGAAGACGCTCGACGGATGCTTGGTTTGCTAAGTGGCAATACGCATCAGGTGATTACGGGAGTATGTCTTACCACGACAGAGAGGCAAAGCGCCTTTGTCGTTGAGACGGATGTTACGTTCAAAGTGCTTGGTAAAGAAGAGATAGATTATTACATTGGCCGTTATAAACCTTTCGATAAGGCGGGCGCTTACGGCATTCAAGAGTGGATAGGTTACGTTGGCGTAACATCTTTGCACGGCAGCTATTTCAATGTGATGGGCCTGCCGGTGCAACGAATTTATGAAGAATTGAAGAGAATGCGATAGTTTTTATTACCGTATATTCGGTTTGAAGGAATAGTGATATTTTGTTATGTTCGTCTTTTTACGACAAAATATCCGAGTCGGTGTGATATCCCTTTTCGATTAAGTGTACGCAATGTGTACATTCCGTTAGCAATACGGCTTACGTCTATTGAATTTCCGTGATGCCTGAATGTGGCAACTACAGTTCCTGTGAGCGTTTCTATCGTAAAGTATTGTGCATCTCCTTGAAGCATGATTTGAGGGATTTGTAGGCAATAACCGTTACATGTAAGTAGGGTGGCATGTGCTTTTGTGACCGTTGTACCTGTTTGTGTGCCGTATTGTGCGGCCTCGCTTTCGTTTCCATATCTATCCATTGCCGTTACTGCATAATAAAAGTCCTTTGTATTTACCAACCTGATGTATGGCCTTTGTACGCGCTGTGCTATCAGATTACGGGCATCGTTAATGTCTACAGGGTAGGTTCGACTTGCGTAAACATTATATAATAAATAAGGTGAATGGCCCGTATTGATAGCACCAGACCAATGGAGTGTGGAAGTTGTTTGGTTAAGATATATCTTTGTAGGTGCCATTGGAGGCACAGAATGTTCCCATGTCATGGCCGGCACGAGAGCCGGATATTTGTCGAATTGTTCTGATGCAAAGGTATATATTCCTTTGGTGTTGTCTGTAAAGAAGCGCCCTCTGAAGTAGGCATGTCCCAAACCATATTGTCGTAATACGTGCATTTCTTGTACGATGGTGTCTATTTTCCAATTCTTTTCTGTTGCGGCCATGAAGTATATCCCCAGCCCGGGTGCTACGATTTTGCCGTGTCTTTGTTCCGCCCAATCTATAGCGAACGGGAAAAAATGGTCTCCTTTAAAGTACATCATAGGGAAAAGTTCATCCATAAGTCCATCGTGCAACCATCCTTGTGCGTCTTGACAAACTCTCGTATAGGCATTCCATCCATAACTCCAATACCTACTTAAGTCATCGTGTTTACCAATGGGAGAGCAACTCATCTTTACCCAAGGTTTTTCAGCTTTTACTTGATCATGTATTTCTCGTACTATATTTGTTATATATTCTCTGCCTTTGCTGCGCGAAACTTTGATATCCCATGTCTCAGGATAGCGTATGTAGTCGAGGTGGATGCCGTCGATATCGTAGTTATTGGTTATTTCTTTGCAGATATTAGCTAAGTATTGGGCCGTTTGAGGGTTCTCCGGATTCATGAAACCGTCTTCTCCTATGCGCCTGATGAGCGAGGGATAACGCGAACGTAGCCTTCTGCATCCCAGCGCATTCCATTTGCCTACCGGTATTGTAACTATCCACGCGTGGAGTTCCATACCCCGTTTATGAGTTTCATCAATGGCAAATTGCAGAGCATCATAGTTGGGAGATTTACCAGAGATGCCCGAAAGACATCCGTCCCATGGTTCGTATTGAGAGGGATAGATTACTGTGCCACGGATGCGAGTCTGTAGTAATATGGTGTTGATACCAGCACGCTGATACAAGTCTAATAACTTTTTGAGATCGTCTTGTTGCTTTCGAATGGAAGAAACAGACTGCGCATAACCGTGAGGCCAGTCAAGTCCACCGATAGTTGTAAGCCACACTGCCCTTACTTCCCTTTTAGGATATATGTATCCGTAGTTCTGTGCATCGGTCTGAAGGAATGTAAATATTAATAGTATAATGACGAATAATCGTTTCATAAAAGTCGATTTTGTCGCAAAGGTACTTATATTTTTCTCGTTTCTCAAATTAATTATGTATTTTTGCAGAGGTATTTAAACAATCATATAATGATATCATTCATAATATCCTTATTGGCTTTAATTATAGGTTATCTGATCTATGGTCGCTTTGTGGAGCGTGTGTTTGGCCCCGATAACCGCCCGACTCCATCTGTATCGATGGCTGATGGCGTAGATTATATTACATTGCCGAACTGGAAGGTGTTCATGATTCAATTCTTGAATATTGCGGGTACCGGTCCAATATTTGGAGCTATTATGGGTGCATGGTACGGTCCGGCTTCTTATCTGTGGATTGTATTTGGCTGCATCTTTGCAGGTGCCGTGCATGATTACTTCGGTGGAATGCTTAGTGTGCGGCATGGAGGTGCCAATCTTCCCGAGTTGGTGGGAACATATCTTGGGGGGCGTGCGAGGAAAGTGATGCTTGTATTCTCGGTAATTCTTTTGATGATGGTCGGTGTTGTCTTTGTTTATAGTCCGGCTCTTATACTCAAAGACTACGTAGGTTCTACTTTTATTTGGGTTATAGCTATTTTTGCTTATTATGTATTGGCCACAATGTTGCCTATAGATAAGATTATAGGGAAGTTTTATCCTATATTTGCTTTCGCTTTATTGTTCATGGCAGTGGCATTGATGGTCGTGTTATTTGTCAAAATGCCTGCTATTCCGGAGATTTGGAGTAAGTTGGATGCTGCTAATTTGAACCATCCACAGTCGATATTAGGTACAGAGCCTTTCTTTGAGAAGAACTCCCTTTTCCCATGTCTGTTTATCACAATTGCCTGTGGAGCTATCAGTGGCTTTCATGGAACACAGAGTCCGTTGATGGCTCGATGCCTTGGAAGCGAGAAAATGGGGCGTCCTATCTTCTACGGTTCGATGATTACTGAGGGCATAGTAGCATTGATTTGGGCTACAGTATCCTCTTATTTCTTTTATTATGGAGGATGGAGAGAAGTAGTAGATGCAAATGTTGTCGATCAATTTATGGCACAAGTCGGCTCAGATAATGGTAAATCATTAATACAATTCTTTTCGGCTCCTAATGTTGTAGAGAATGTATGTAGCGGGTGGCTGGGTATTTTTGGCGGCATACTTGCTGTGTTCGGTGTTGTTGCAGCTCCTATTACGAGTGGCGATACGGCCTTTCGTAGTGCTCGTTTGATTATAGCAGAGGCATTACATCTTGAACAAAAGAGTGTTATAAAGCGTTTCTACATTGCATTGCCTATGTTTTTGGCAGCGATAGCGCTGTTGTTTTGGCAGATGGAAAATCCGGATGGTTTCAATATAATATGGCAATGGTTCGGATGGTCTAACCAAACGCTTGCCGTATTTACATTGTGGACGGTAACCGTATATCTTGCCATTCGAAAGAAGGCATTTGTTATTTCGCTGATTCCGGCATTGTTTATGACAGCCGTATGTTCTACCTATATCTTCATCAGCAATCAGGCATTGGCACTTAACCATACATTGGCTTATATTCTGGGTATGGGATGTATGGGTATGGCAGCCCTATGGTTCTTTATTTGGTATTACAAACAAACTAAAAAATAATTTTATGAAAAGAAAAATTGCTTTTATTCTATTTTCTTTGTTGGTAACGTTTACTGCCAGTGCGCAGTTCGAACAAGACAAGGTATATGTTGGTGGATCACTTACAGGCCTAAATCTTAGTTACAATGGCTTGAGTAATTTCAATGTCGGTTTGCAGGCTCAAGCCGGATACATGGTTGATGATGACCTGCTGGTTCTCGCTCAGGCATCGATACAGCATAATGGTACCGAGGGTGTACCGGATAATATCTCTGTTGGAGTAGGCGGTCGATATTACATTGAACAGAATGGTATTTATTTAGGAGTGAACTGCAAATTGCTTCATGCCAACCATAATTACAATGATATCATGCCTGGTGTGGAAATCGGTTATGCTTTCTTCATCAGTCGTACGGTAACGATAGAGCCGGCAATTTATTATGACCAGTCATTTAAGAAGCATAGCGACTATTCTACCTTCGGTCTGAAAGTCGGCATAGGTATATATCTATAATGGATCAGCAATATCCATCGGCATTGCTTGAAAAAGCGGTTAACGAATTTTCCAAGTTACCCGGTATCGGACGTAAGACAGCCTTGCGACTCGTACTTCATTTGTTGAGGCGAAGTAATGAGGATGTGGAAACATTTTCTACAGCCATTACAACAATGAAGCAGCATATCAAATACTGTAACGTATGTCATAATATCAGTGATACAGATGTATGTTCTATTTGTTCCGACTCTCATCGCGATGCTTCTACAATCTGTGTGGTAGAAAACATACAGGATGTAATGGCTGTTGAAAATACGCAACAGTTCAGGGGATTGTACCATGTTCTTGGCGGTATAATTTCGCCAATGGATGGCATCGGCCCTAACGACTTGGAAATAGATTCGCTCGTAGAAAGGGTGATGCAAGGAGGAATAGACGAGATTATTCTTGCGTTGAGTTCGACGATGGAGGGCGATACGACCAATTTTTATATATCACGTAAACTTCAATCTTTTCCTGTTAAATTAAGCGTCATTGCACGAGGAATATCGGTAGGAGATGAATTGGAATATACTGATGAAGTAACCTTGGGGCGTTCGATTCTTAATCGAACGCCATTCAATAAATAGTATTCAGTTATGCGAAGAGTCCGTAATATACTGTCAATAGAGTTTTATCTGTCTATCTTCGTTTCTTTGATGATCGTTATTTTATTCGAGAACGACATTTTGCTTTCCGGAGAATGGGCAGCAGACAAACCGTGTGAATTTACTGTATTGTCTGTCATGGAGCTGCTAACAATCATCACTATTCCGTTATCTTTACGATTATTCAAATTCAAACGGGTAAACCGTGATCTTACCACGAGTGATAATCGTGAGATACAATTGACAAAATGGGGGTTGATACGACTGAGCATGCTTTGTTTTCCCATGCTTGTCAACACTCTATTTTATTATCTTTTTATGAATGTAGCATTCGGCTATATGGGTATCATCTTGTTTTTATGTCTTTTCTTTATAGTTCCTACGACGGATCGTTGCATAGAGGAAACTACGTTGAAAGAAGAATAAAAGAAGCCGAACAGTAATTAAATAAAATACGAGTTAAAGGTTTGAAACTCTCCGTTATCATAGTCAGCTATAATGTAAGGTGTTACCTGTCGCAATGTCTTGTTTCTCTGCAGCGAGCACTCGAGGGTGTCGAGGCCGAAGTTTATGTGGTAGACAACCATTCGCATGACGATACAGTAAGCTATATTAAGGAGAATTTTCCATACGTAAAGCTCGTTGCGAGCAATCATAATTATGGTTTTGCGCGTGCTAACAATATTGCTATCCGACAAAGTGAGGGCGAGTATGTGCTGTTGATCAACCCAGATACGTTTGTAGGAGAAGATGTTGTTAGAGAGAGTGTGGCCTTTATGGATACTCATCCGAACGCCGGAGGAGTGGGAGTGAGGATGCTAAAGGCCGACGGCAGTAATGCCTTGGAATCGCGTCGAGGATTGCCGACGCCGTTGACAGCTTTTTATAAAATGTGCGGCCTTTGTGCCAAATATCCGCGAAGCAGGCGTTTTGGTCGTTATTACATGGGGTATCTCGCATGGAACCGGCCCGAACGTATCGAGATTATCAGCGGTGCTTATTGCATGCTGCGCCGTAGTGTACTCGATAAAATAGGCTTGCTCGACGAAGACTTCTTCATGTATGGAGAAGACATCGACCTGTCTTACCGCATTATCAAGGCCGGATATGAGAATTGGTATTTGCCTTTATGTATTCTGCATTACAAAGGAGAGAGCACAGAGAGGTCATCTTTCCGTTATGTACATGTGTTTTATGAGGCGATGCTTATCTTTTTCAGAAAACACTACAGCCATACTACCATGCTGATAAATCTTCCGATTAAGGCTGCCATTTTCTTTAAGGCTTCGTTTGCACTGGGTAGAATGCTAACGGAGAGGGTGGAGAAGAATCTTGGTTTTTTCAGAATGCGCCGTTATAAGCAGCCGTTATATGTGTTTGTGGGTAATGCCGATGTACTTGCAGCATGCAGAAGGCTTTCCAAGGAACGCGGGCTTTATGCCGTATTTTTTGAAGGTAACGAACAAACATTGCCCGAAGGGCATCTCTCTTTAGATATTCCTGAGGTGGAAAAGACTTATATCGTTTACGATATCGATGCCTATAGTTTCCAAAAGATATTGAGCAATTTTGCCTTAAATCCTCGATCTGGTGTGATTATCGGCACTTACGATCGTCGTTCGGGCATTGCTATAACACCGGAAGACATAATTTCATGATACCATCCAATCAAAAAGCATCGCAGGTAATTTTGAGAGCTATCGAGCCTGAAGACCTCGATACGCTGTACATGATAGAGAATAACATAGAGTTATGGAATGTGGGAACAACCAATGTGCCTTACTCACGTTACATGCTCCACGACTATATTGCTAACGCAGCCGGCGATATTTATACCGACAAACAGGTAAGGTTCATGATTGAAAACAGCCAAAAAGAAACGGTAGGCATAGTAGATATCGTGGATTTCAATCCGCGTCATCAGCGTGCAGAGATTGGCATCGTCATTCAAAACCGTTATCGGGGATTGGGGTATGCCAAGCATGCATTGGTCAAGATTGTCGATTATGCCTTGAAAGTATTGCATCTGCACCAGTTGTATGCTGTTGTGGAAATGGAGAATACCGACTCTGTCAATCTTTTTTCCCAGCTCGGCTTCGAGCAGAACACAATGCTGAAAGACTGGCTTTACGATGGTCACGAGTATCATGATGCCATTGTAATGCAGTTGTTTTTGTAAGAGTTCCATCTCTTATTAATAGAATTTGTATTATTTAATGAGGGTATTGAAGAAAAGTGCCAATTTCGTTTTATTGATATTTTTGGGGTAGATGGCATTTTCGATATTATAATCTTTTCTTTCTTTATAGAGGTATTACCAGTAAAAAGGCATAATCACGATTGGGTTGAACGGATGTATTATGGAATACAATGGTGTATAAGGAGATTACATAATGTTTATGATATTTTTCTCATTTCAGGATTATAGTAAAGGAATATATTTCGAATGTATAATATAGATTTATGAAGAATTATTTGTATTGAGATTTAATAATTTATTTAAAAGTCATGCATGTAATATTGCTTTTCCATGTTCGTTTTCGGTTGCCGATACTTCTATCGAGAATATAGGTGCCGTCTGATACTGATAAGTGGGCTGTTTATCTGTGGTAGACACTTGGCCTATGCATGGAAATAGAAAGAAATGTGGGGAGTAGGTCTTTGCGTATGAGGTGATAATTGTACAAAGACGATTTTATTTTTTCAGCTTCTTGATGCGACGTTTGGCTTCGGGAATGTCAGAACATAGCTCCAATGCCTTTTCATAATTACGTAGAGCGGCGGCTTGCATGCCCTCTTTTTCGCATTCGCGTCCCATCATTACATATTCTACAGCTAATTTTTTCAGCAGATTATCGCGGCCGTTACGTTCTTTTTTCAGCCGTTCTATCTCTTGCCGTTGTCTATTTATAATGTTCAGTTTACGGCGGATCAGGCGTTTGGCAGAAGGCTTTTCTATATCGTAACGACTGTGTATGGCCAAGAAAAAGTTATCGAGAGCCTGCTGCATGTCGCCTTTGTCGAATGCGGCAGCGGCATCGTGGTACTCTTTATCGGCTTTACTCTGTTGCAAGGCGGTTTGTATTAACCGGTTATCATTATAATGATGAGCAAATTTAATAACCTCCGGCCGGACAAAAACCTCGTCTTTACGTATGGCTTCGTGCAGACTTATGCCCTCGAGGCTTGTACAACGGCTGAGCGCCACGTATGCTTGTCCGCCGGCAAACACGCCACCCGTGAAATCTATTCTCACTTGGTTAAAGGTGAGTCCCTGACTTTTATGCACGGTGATGGCCCATGCCAAGCGTACCGGAAATTGGCAATAAGTGCCGATTTCCTGCTCTTCGATCTTCTGCTCTTTCTCGTTATACGTGTATTTAATGTTGCTCCATATCTCACGTTCTACATCGTAATCTTCGCCATTCTCGGTGCGTACGTAAATAATTCCGTCTTCTTCGTCGCCGAATCCGATAACGGTACCGAGGGTACCATTTACCCATCGCTTGTTTTTATCGTTGCGGATAAAAAGGATTTGGGCGCCTGTTTTCAGTTCAAGTTCTATGGGTGTGGGCAGACTGTTGTCGGGGAATTCACCTTCGATGCTTCCTCTAAACACGGTAGAGGTGCCGGGCAGTTGTGCCAAATGTTGTTCGTTAATGTAGTCTACTGTGTCTCTTCGGGTTGAAAGAGTAATAGCCAACTTCGAATTTGCTGTGTCGAGTGGGGCTCCCACGCGCCGGTTTAGCAATTCGAGATCGGCATTTACTACCTTAGAAGTACGTATGTGATCGAGTATTCCGATAAATTCGGGATCGCTCTGGCGGTAAACTGTTTTCAGTTCAATAGACACCAGTTGCATTTCTCTGAATACATGTGCATCGAAAAAGAATATGGATGGATAAAACGGAGTGAGCAATTGTCGTTCGTCTTCGCGCAGAACAGGTTCGAGTTGATATATGTCTCCTACGACTAAGAGCTGCTTTCCACCGAACGGTTCGCGCATATTACGGCAGTAAACACGCAGCACTTTGTCTATAAAGTCGATGATGTCGGCCCGTACCATCGATATTTCATCGATGATGATAAGTTCGATTTCTCTCAGCAGCTTGCGCTTTTCGCCGTTATATTTCAATGTGTTCCGCAGGTTGCGTATGCTGTAACGGGTGTCATTCGGTAGTAATGGATGGAACGGAAGTTTAAAGAAGCTGTGTAAAGTGGAGCCCCCGGCGTTGATGGCAGCAATGCCTGTGGGGGCAAGAATAATGTGCTTTTTCTTAGTAGTTGCGGCAATATGGCGCAAAAATGTAGATTTACCCGTGCCAGCTTTACCGGTAAGGAAAAGCGAGCGACGGGTATATTGGATAATCTGAAGTGCGTTTTGCAGCTCCGGATTATCCATATCGAACGATTGACTGTCGGTTTGTTTCACAAGTTTTGCACTGTAGCGGTGGAAAGAACTTAGATATTGTCTAAGTTGATTTCTTCTTCAGTAGGCTTACGGCGCTGCTTTTGATCTGTCGGTTTGGTCTTATCGGAACCCTTTGTCTCGTCTTCTTCGTCGATCTTTTTAATAATTGGGTTGCCATTTTCATCGAGTATCACTTCTTCGGCTTCCGATCTAAGGCTATCGGTAGCAGTCGTATCGCGCCGCGAGTGCTGATAATAACTCTGACAGGTATACATATCGCTTGTAACGGCACCGTCTTTAGGCTTGCCGAATTTGGCATGATATTGCTTGAAAGCAGGATCTTTGAGTACGGCATCAAGGAAATAACCGCAGATAGGCAGTGCGGTTCGGCTGCCTTGTCCTAATGCGCCGGTACGGAAGTGTATGCTTCTATATTCGCCTCCAACCCATGCTCCTACCACTAATTTTGGGCTTACAGCCATGAACCATGCATCGGAGTGGTTGTTACTTGTGCCGGTTTTGCCTCCCCATTCGGTATCGCGATAGTTACCCACATAGCCCCAAAGGCTCATAGAGGTAGCCCCCGGTTCGCGTAGTCCGCCAAGCAACAGCTGCTGCACGAGGTATGCACTTTTGTAAGGTATTACCTGTTCGGTATCTGTGGGACCTACATAAACCTCTTTCCCATCTTTATCAACGATTTTTGTAACAAGCACCGGTTCGTGGTGTTTGCCGTCATCAGCAATCGTACAGTAAGCATTTGCCAGCTCAAGAAGGTTCACATCGCTTGAACCTAAAGCCAAAGAAGGCGTTTCGTCGAGTGGACTATGAATACCCATCTTATGGGCTGTCTCGGCAATTCGTTTGATCCCCATTTCTTGACCGAGCCTTACAGCGATAGAGTTGATGCTTCTTGCAAAGGCACTTTTCAGTGGTATAGAGTCGCCGGTGAAGTATCCGTTGGCATTCGAGGGCGTCCACGTTACCTCTTTGTTCTGCTTCTTGTCGAATACCTGCATGGAAATATATTCGTCGCGACGCTTGTCACATGGTGTCAACCCTTGATTCATGGCTTCTGTATATACAAACAACTTGAATGTGGAGCCCGGTTGACGCATGGCGGTTACCTTATCATATTTCCAAGAATTGAAGTTTATGTCGCCTACCCATGCCTTTACAGCACCGCTTTGCGGCTCCATAGCTACGAAAGCACAATGCATAAAATGAACCATGTAGCGTATAGAGTCCATGGTGGACATCTCTTTTTCTATCGTACCTTTCTCATAATCGAACAGTTTAACGGTATGGGGCTTATTCAAATAGTAGGTGATAGAATCGGGATTATTGGGAAATTTTGCCAATAGGTTCTTGTATACCGGTTGCTTGCGAGCTATTCCTTCGATGAAATTGGGAATGACTTTGCCGTTTTCATCTATCCATGGATCGTTGTGTCCCCAATGATTATTAAAATTACGCTGAACCTGCTTCATTTGTTTGATGGCAGCTTCCTCTGCATACTTTTGCATGCGAGTATCTATGGTTGTATATATTTTCAAACCACTATTATAGAGGTCGTACCCGTTGTCTCTACACCAATCTTTCAGATAATCTGCAACTGCTTCTCTGAAATATAGGGCCTGCCCGTCGTAATTGGTCTCCACACTGTAGCTTAGTTTAATGGGAATAGTGCTGATACTGTCGCACTGTTTTTTCGACAGATCGCCTCTATGCACCATATTATTGAGCACAATGTTGCGTCGTTTAAGACTATTTTCTGGATTAGTAAACGGATTATAGAATGTAGTTGCTTTCAGCATACCCACCAATACAGCACTCTGTTCCACGGTTAGATTAGCCGGAGTTGTATTAAAATAAGTTTTGCTTGCTGTTTTGATGCCGAAAGAATTGGAACCGAAGTCCACTGTGTTGGCATACATGGTCAGAATATCTTTTTTATCGTATACCATTTCGAGTTTCAGAGCGATTATCCACTCCTTACTTTTCATAATAAGCATTCTGATACCCGGCAGTTTTCCGAGCAATCCGGTAGAATATTGCGTGCGTACACGGAACATATTCTTGGCAAGTTGTTGCGTTATAGTGGAAGCACCTCGTGCATCATTTCTTGTAATAGCGTCCTTTACAGCTGCGAAAAGGCCTTGGAAATCGATACCGAAGTGATGATAGAAGCGTTCGTCTTCGGTATCTATCAGTGTTTTCCAGAACATCGGGTTAACTTCTCCGTACTTTACGGGTGTTCTGTTTTCATTGAAGTATTTGCCGATAAGTTTGCCGTCGGCACTGTATATCTCAGATGCTTCGGAAGTATTGGGATGCATAATTTGCGAAAAGCCCGGCGATTTACCGAAGAGCCATAGGAAATTAATGTCTACAGCACCAAGGTATAAGAATAATACAATAATAAACGAAACGAATCCGATTAATCCTTTGGTATACCATGCATGCTCTTTGTAGAGTTTTTTATACCATGGGAAGAAAGCACGTAATTTATGCCAGTACCACGTGGCAAGTTTTTTTAATTTATCAAACATAATAGATTATGTGTATATTACATTACAAAAATACGAAATAAGTGTATATCTATATCGTATTATCAATATAATTTATGATTTCTTCAATATTGTCGGGATGAAACCATTTGATCTTTTCGTCTTTTTTGAACCATGTAAGTTGTTTTCTCATGTACCGCCTTGTGTCGGATTGTATTTTCATAACAGCTTCTTCAAACGTTATGTTTTTCTCAAAAAACTCGAATAGTTCTTTGTAACCAACGGTATTTAAAGCGTTTATACCTTTTAGAGGATAAACGTTTAGAGCTTCTTCTACAAGACCATGTTCCACCATATCGAGAACACGATAGTTAATACGTTGGTACATTTCTTCACGAGGTCTATTCAATCCGATCTTAATGATATTGAACGGACGTTTCTTGATTGTGGCAGTACGAAATGAGGTATATGTCCTGCCAGTCATATGGCATATTTCGAGTGCATGGACTACACGTCGAGGATTGCTCTTATCTACGATATTATAGTGTATGGGATCTAATTTGTGCAGTTCTTCTACCAGTGCGGGGAGCCCCTCGGTGGCAAGTCTGTATTTCATACGCTCTCTTGTATCTTCATCAACGGTTGGTATATCGTCAATGCCATTACATACGGCATCAATATACATCATACTTCCGCCACTCATAAGAGCAGTATCCTGTTTCAAGAATAAGTTTGAAAGTACTTCCAATACATCGCATTCGAATATGGAAGCGCTGTAGTAGTCTTTTATTTTATGGTTTCCTACAAAATAATGATATATCCGTTGCTGTTGTTCTTTCGTGGGAGCAGCTGTCCCAATAGGCAATTCTTTGAATATTTGTCTGGAATCAGCATTGATAATGGGCGTATGGAGATGCTCTGCAATACGCAAACACGTCTCTGTTTTCCCAACTCCTGTAGGACCGATAATAACAACGAGAGATTTCATGATAGATAAAGAACATAGAATTAGGAATATAGCAAAGGTTTTACATCCCTAACCTTGTAATTATTCTATTTGATGATACCGCGTTCTGAAGACTCTACGAAATCAATAATATATTGTATTTCGGGGGTGATCTGAAGGTTTTTACGAATTTCTTGTATACCTTCTTCTTTAATTCCTTTTGAGTAGAGTAGGCGATAAGCACTGTGTATAAGGTCGATAAGTTCATTGCTGAAACCGTGGCGACGCAATCCCACGACGTTGATACCTGCATAGCGTATCGGCTCTTTTCCAGCTATGATATAAGGCGGGATGTCCTGTGAAAAACGACTACCTCCTTGAATCATGGCGTATCCTCCGATCCTGCAGAACTGATGGCATAATACTTCGGCACTAATGATTGCATTATCATCAACGGTTACTTCTCCGGCAAATTTGGTAGAATTCCCTATGATAAGGTTGTTACCAAAGAAACAATCGTGTGCTATATGCATATTTTCCATCAAGAGATTATTATTACCTACTTTGGTTATTCCTTTAGAAAATGTGCCACGTGAGATTGTTACGTTTTCACGAATACTATTGTTATTTCCAACTTCACACAATGTCTCTTCACCTTTAAATTTCAGGTCTTGAGGCTTTGTGGATATGCTGGCGCCCGGGAATATTTCGTTATTGTCGCCGATGCGTGCGCCGAAATTGACCGTTACACTATTTTGCATCACGTTACTGTTTCCAATAACAGTATTTTTATCAATGTAACAGAACGGACCTATTATGTTGTTATCTCCAAGTTTGGCTTCCGGATGAACGAAAGCTAACGGACTGATTTGATTCATAACGATTACTTATTCTTGACGATCTGTGCTGTGAATGTTGCTTCCGAAACTACAGTGTCGCCTACGAACATATAGCCTTTCATGGAACTGATGCCATGACGTACGGGATGTAGCAACTCTACACGGAAAAGTAATGTGTCGCCGGGAACTATCTTCTGGCGGAATTTTACGTCATCTATACGAAGGAAATATGTAGACCAACGTTCTGGTTCTTCGACTTGATTCAGTACCAATAATCCGCCGCATTGTGCCATTGCTTCTACCTGCAACACACCCGGCATAACGGGTTCTTGCGGAAAGTGTCCGGGAAAAAAAGGTTCATTAGCCGTGACATTCTTAACACCAACAATGCTATTTGGGCCCATCGCAATAATTTTGTCTACAAGTTGCATGGGATAACGATGGGGAAGAAGTTCGCGTATGCGGTTGTTATCCATGATCGGCTCTTCATTGGGATCGTATATAGGCGCTTGTACTTCGTGCTTTCGGATTTCTTTCCGCATAAGACGGGCAAACTTATTGTTAACCGTATGCCCCGGGCGTGTTGCTACAATTCTACCTTTTATGGGCTTTCCTATCAATGCCATATCGCCGATAATATCAAGTAATTTATGGCGTGTACATTCGTTTTCCCACATTAAAGGTTTATGCTGTATGTACCCGATCTTGGTTGCATCCATATGAGGAACTTTCAATACGTCGGCCAGTTGATCTAATTTTTCTTGACTTACTTCACGTTCATAGATGACAATGGCATTATCGAGGTCACCTCCTTTTATAAGGTTAGCCTCGAGAAGGGGAACAATGTCGCGCACAAAAACAAAGGTACGAGCTGGTGCAATCTCTTCAGAAAAGTTATTTATGTTATCTAAAGTAGCAAATTGGCTATTGATAAATTTAGATTGGAATGAGCACATTGCCGTAATAGAGAACTGTTCATCGGGCAAGATCGTTATGCACGAACCGGTTGTATCGTCTTTTACTTCGATCTTTTTACGAATAATATAGAAGTCTTTGGGGGCGTTTTGATCTTCAATACCAATCTCTTCGATTTTATTAACATACATTGCAGCAGAACCATCCAGTATTGGGAATTCCGGTCCATTGACTTGAATAAGACAATTATCTATTCCCAAAGCGTAAAGGGCAGCAAGACCGTGTTCCACAGTTGAAACGCGAACTTCTCCTTTTGCTAAGACAGTACCGCGTTCTGTGTTCACAACGTTTTCGGCAATTGCTTCTATTATAGGCTGTTCTTCGAGATCTATTCGCTGAATAGCATATCCCGTATTCTCCGGTGCAGGATTAAATGTTACCGTAAGACTTAGTCCTGTGTGCAATCCTTTACCATAGAGCGAAAAACTACCTTTTAGTGTTCTTTGTTTAGACGTTTCCATTTATTATGTAACCTATTTTCTTATTAAGCTATATTTTACATTTGTTTTATATTCAAGTTCTTGAATTATTGTTCTTAAGTTCTTCCACTTCTTTTTGCAGAGCATTCAACTGTTTGTAAATCTCAGGTAATCTTTTATAGATAGCATGCGATTTAAAGAATGCCGTTTTCCCCATCGGTGGCGTTCCAATGAGCGATTGGTCGTCTTTTAAACTACTCGGAACTCCGGATTGGGCTCCTAAAAAGACTTTATTACCTATTTGTATATGTCCGGCAATGCCTACCTGTCCGCCGAACATGCACCATTCTCCAACCTTGGTAGAGCCGGCAACTCCCACTTGTGCACTCATCACCGTGTTGCTTCCAATCTCCGTGTTATGGGCGATTTGCACTAAGTTATCAAGTTTTACACCTTTGTGTATGTTGGTACTTCCCATTGTAGAACGATCGATACAAGTATTTGCTCCGATTTCTACATCGTCTTCAATGGTGACTATTCCTATCTGGGGAATTTTGTCATATCCATTTGCCGACGGTGCAAAACCGAAACCATCGGCGCCGATTACCGAACCTGCATGAAGAATAACCCTATTGCCTAATTTGCATCCGTGGTAGATGGTAACATTGGGATAGATAATGCTGTGTTCGCCAATGGTAACATCTTCGCCGATCACTGCATGCGGATGCACTTGTGTGCCATCTCCGATAACGGTATTGTCACCTATATATGCAAAAGCTCCGATATATACATCTTTACCTATTTTTGCTGTCGGAGAGATGAAAGCCAATGAGTCTATCCCCGTTTTCTTTGTTTTGGAAGCCTCGTAGAGTTGCAGTAATTTGGCTATACATTCATAGGCATTCTGCACACGAATGAGTGTTGTAGCTACGGGTTTCTCTAAAACTACATTTTCATCTATTAGAATAATCGATGATTTGGTATTATAAATATAGTGTGTGTATTTGGGGTTTGAAAGAAATGATAGCGAACCTTCCGTGCCTTCTTCAATCTTGGCAAATGTACTGACGGAAGCATTCTCATCTCCTTCAATGCGCCCTTGTACGAATTGGGCAATTTGTCTTGCGGTAAATTCCATTTTTATCAAATAGATTGATTTAATTCTGCAAATATAGCAAAATTAATTCAGAATCGTTGATAACATAGGTAATATTTGACGATTTTTTTAGATAAAAGCGAAACATTCAGAATTTCAGAAGCCTCGGCAATATCCTTTATCGTGCCATCTTTGTACAAGATCGATATGTGGTCGTCGTTCACATCGTACATATCTTTTCGTATCGTGTCTGCACTTAATAAGTACTGTGTATCGTTGTAGGATATGCCGAATTGAGTAGAAAGTTTTTCTCTCAATGCTTCCAATTGCTCCTGTTGTATCGATTCCTCATGAATTTCCACTTTAAAGAGCCGTCGGTTGATGATATCTGCCGATAATACAGACAGAATTTTATCATCGGATGTCGCCCAAACCTTTAGTGCACTCCATATATCGTTATCGTCGAGTTGCACATAATAGGCCAATGCTCGGTCGTCTTCTTCAAATATTCTGGCATCGACTTCGTTCTCCAGAAAATACAGAAGGGCAGGAGAGGCGAACAAAGTGTGCCCTTCGCGTACCAATTGCTTTGCTCTTTTCAGCGTATTAATTAAAACCTTCTCGCAGGCGACAGCTGTTTTATGCAAGTAAACTTGCCAATACATGAGTCTTCGCGAGGTAAGGTAATTCTCGATGGAGTAAATTCCTTTTGCTTCGACCACCAACTGATCGTTTATTACATTCAGCATTTTGATGATACGTGCAGAACCGATGTTTCCTTCATTCACACCGGTGAAGAAGCTGTCGCGCCGCAGATAGTCAAGACGGTCCATATCTAATTGACTGCTAATCAGCTGGTGTAAAAAGCGTTTGGGGTATTTGTCTTTAAAGATATTGATGGCCAAATTCAGACTTCCGTTCATGTCACGGTTAATTTGTTCCATCATCATTAATGAGATTTCTTCATGCGATATGCCATGAATTAATGTATTCTCAAGCACATGCGAGAACGGTCCGTGCCCGATATCATGCATCAGTATCGCCGCTTCTACGGCTTCTGCTTCGCTGTCAAAGATGAATATTCCTTTCTGTCCAAGCGATGTTATGGCTTCGCTCATCAGATGAAAAGCCCCGAGGGAGTGCTGAAAGCGGGTGTGTTGAGCCCCCGGATAAACGACAGAAGCTAATCCCAGTTGCTTAATTCTCGTAAGGCGTTGTATCAATGGATGCCTTACGATATCGAGAAGCAGGCCATGTGGAATTTTTATGAAGCCGAAAACCGGATCGCTTATGATTTTGCTATCGTTCATATACCGTTGTTCTAATTCAAATAGATATGCCCTCTTTAAAGTTTATCCAGTAGGTCTGACATCTGCAGATGTAATGCCTGTGCCTTCTCTTTTGCAGCTTGTGCAAAGTCGCGGCCATTGCTTGCGTATATAATACCGCGCGAACTGTTGATCAACAAGCCGCATTCTTTCGTCATACCATATTTACATACCTCTTGCAGACTGCCGCCCTGTGCGCCCACGCCGGGCACAAGAAGAAAGTGATTGGGGGCATATTTGCGCACTGTTTCGAACATGGAACCTTGGGTGGCACCCACAACGTACATCATATTCTGTTCGTTTCCCCACTGTTGTGATATGCGGATTATCTTTTCAAAGAGCTTTTCACCGTCGGTCGATGTCGTAAGTTGGAAATCTTGACTTCCCTTATTGCTTGTCAACGCAAGGAGGATAACCCACTTATCTTTGTATTCCAAGAAAGGTGTTACGCTGTCTTCGCCCATATATGGGGCTACTGTCAGGGCATCGAGCTGGTATTCTTCGAAAAACGTACGGGCATACATTGCCGATGTGTTGCCTATATCACCGCGCTTGGCGTCGGCAATTATAAAGTGTTGGGGGTAGTTCTCTTTCAGATAGGCTATGGTTTTTTCGAATGCAACGATTCCTTTCACGCCCATACTTTCGTAGAAAGCGAGGTTGGGTTTATAGGAAACGCAGTGAGGAGCCGTAGCATCTATAATTGCTTTATTGAAAGAAAATATCGGGTGTTCTTCATTCTTCAGATGCTCCGGTATTTTCTTTATGTCGGTATCGAGGCCTACGCAAAGGAAACTTCTCTTGCTGAAAATCTGCTCGACCAGTTGTTTTCTGTTCATTACTCTTCGTTATAATTCGGTTTCTGTTAACTTTTCAGCGTTCTCGGCCACGGTGAGCGCATCGATCATTTCTTGTATATTGCCTCCTAAGAAGCTTTGTAGATCGTGTGTGGTAAAGCCTATCCTGTGGTCTGTAACACGCCCCTGCGGAAAGTTGTAAGTGCGTATTTTGGCACTTCTGTCGCCTGTCGATACCAACGACTTGCGTCTGTTTGCGATGTCATCTACATATTTTTGATGCTCGCGGTCATATATAAACGTACGAAGACGCGACAATGCGCGCTCCTTGTTCTTGGGTTGATCACGTGTCTCCGTACACTCTATGAGTATTTCCTCGATCTCTCCAGTGTTCGGATTCCTCCATGGATAACGCAAACGCACACCGGATTCCACCTTATTTACATTCTGTCCACCGGCGCCGGAACTTCTGAATGTGTCCCATTTTATATCACCCTCGTTGATGTTCACCTCGAATTTGTCTGCTTCAGGCAGAACGGCAACAGTAGCTGCAGAGGTATGCATGCGGCCTTGTGTTTCTGTTGCGGGCACACGTTGCACGCGGTGTACGCCGCTTTCATACTTCAATGTTCCGTACACGTTGGCACCGCTAACGGCGAAATCTATCTCCTTGAAACCACCTACAGCACCTTCCGATTCGCTCGTAACGGAAAGAGTCCATCCCTTGGAGTCGCAATATTTCTTATACATATTGAAGAGGTCGCCGGCGAATAGCGCTGCTTCGTCGCCACCCGTTCCCGCTCTAATCTCCATTTGCACGTTCTTTTCGTCTTCCGGATCCTTAGGAACGAGAGCCAATTTTATCTCTTCTTCCAGCTTAGGTTGTAGAGCTTCGTTCGTTGCCAGTTCTTCGCGTGCCATTTCTTTCATATCGGCATCGCTTTCGTTGGCAAGCAATTCTTTGGCTTCTTGGATTGCATTCAGGCAGGCAATGTAGCGCCTGCGGGCTTCCATTATATCTCCTAAATCCTTGTATTCTTTGGTCAGCTTCACGTAGCGTTGCTGGTCGCTGATCACATCCGGATCGGTTATCAGCGTTGAAACCTCCTCGTAGCGGCTTTCAAGGCCGTCTAATTTCTCTAATATACTGTTGTTTTCTGCCATTTTCTTTAATTAATAATTGTAGGTACCATACTCCGATTGGATGGTAAGCGAACGTTGTCCTTCTTCTATATGACCGATAATTCGGGCGTCGACATTGAATGATTTGCTGATAGTGATTACTTTTTCTGCAATTTCCGGACGTACATAAATCTCCATGCGGTGCCCCATATTGAACACCTGATACATTTCTTTCCAGTCTGTTCCGCTTTCATCGTGGATCAGTTTGAATAGGGGAGGAACGGGAAACATGTTATCTTTTATCACTTTACAATTCTCGTTCACGAAATGCAGAACCTTAGTTTGGGCACCGCCCGTACAATGTACCATTCCATGAATATCCCGTCGCAGTTCGTCGAGCATGCGTTTAACGACCGGAGCATAGGTACGTGTGGGCGACAGAACTAATTGTCCCGCATTTATTTTTACGCCTTTTATGCGGTCGGTCAGCTTTTTAGTACCGCTATATATCAGTTTTTCTGGCACTGCATGGTCGTAACTCTCGGGAAAGAGATTGGCAAGATATTTTGAAAACACATCGTGTCGGGCGCTTGTAAGTCCGTTACTTCCCATTCCACCGTTGTATTGTTTCTCGTAGGTTGCCTGTCCGGTAGAGCTCAATCCCACGATAACGTCGCCGGGACGTATGTTGGAGTTATCGATAACATCGCAACGTTTCATTCGACACGTTACGGTTGAGTCAACTATAATGGTGCGTACAAGGTCTCCCACATCGGCAGTTTCGCCGCCGGTTGGGTAAATTCCCACTCCCATCTTGCGCATGTCGGCGAGCAGGCTGTCGGTTCCGTTGATGATGGCCGATACTACTTCGCCCGGAATAAGCAATTTGTTTCTTCCGATAGTGCTCGAAACAAGAATGTTGTCTGTGGCCCCTACGCATAACAGGTCATCGGTATTCATCACTATGGCGTCCTGTGCGATGCCTTTCCAAACGCTTATATCGCCTGTTTCTTTCCAATATATGTACGCTAAAGATGACTTTGTGCCGGCTCCGTCAGCATGCATAATGTTGCAATATTCCGGATCTCCGCCGAGAATGTCGGGGATAATCTTGCAGAAAGCCTGCGGAAAAATTCCCTTATCTATATTTTTTATGGCGTTATGTACGTCCTCTTTGGCGGCACTCACGCCACGCATCATGTATCTGTTGTCCACTCGTATGCAATTTAAAAGTTAGGAAAATTCAACATGTCATATCTTGATTATTCAGTTCCGTGCCAGAACTCCCAGCTTGCAAAGGCCTGTAAAAGCAACATCTCCAAGCCGTTCTTGACCGTTGCACCATGCTCTAAGCCTTTTTTCATGAATAGGGTTTCGTCGGGATTATAGATAAGATCGTAGAGCAAGGTGTGGTTATCCATTGCCTCATATGGTAGTTGCGGACACGAATCGGCATGCGGATACATGCCCAAAGGGGTGCAGTTTACGATGACGTTGTATTCTTTTACCGTATCGGCAGTGATATCCTTGTACCGAATGGCATTGGGCTTATTGCTTCTGCTTGCAAATAATGTCTCTAATCCGAGCGATTTCAAACCGTAGTCTATGGCTTTCGAAGCGCCTCCGGTTCCGAGTATAAGTGCCTTCTTATGGTAACTTTCGAGAATTGGTTCTATGCTTTTTGTGAAACCGATCACATCGCTGTTGAACCCTTTTAGCACTATTTTCCCACCTTTATGGGTAACACGGATTACATTAACGGCCCCGATAGCTTTAGCCTCTGGACTGAGCGAGTCCAAATAATCTATAACCTTTTCTTTGTAGGGAATGGTTACGTTCAACCCTTTCAGGTCTGTATTGGATGCAAGGATTTCGGGGAAATCTTTTATGTCGGGTATTTCAAAGTTGATATACTTGGCATCGATACCTTCATTCTCGAACTTTTCGTTAAAATAACCTATCGAGAAAGAGTGTCCCAGCGGATAACCTATCAGTCCGTACTTGTCCATATAGTCGTTATTTATTATTTAACCAGCAATTGTTTGGGAGCAATTTGTTACCAGACAGTAAATATCTTATATCACTTTTCGGCAAAATACATCGTACATATACCGTAAGTGAGCCTCTTGAAAGAAGCTTTTGCAAATCCTACATTCCTAAGAACTTCAACGATCGTTTCTCCCTGCGGAAAGGCTTCTATTGTTGCTGTAAGATAGTTATATGCACTCCTGTCTTTAGAAATCAGTCGCCCGTAAGCAGGTAAAAAGGTATGTGAATATATTTTGAACAGTTGCTTCATCGGGAACGAAACCGGAGTTGTCAGCTCCACGATACTAAGATGACCGCCCGTTTTCAATACTCTGTGCATCTCTTTCAGTCCTTTGTTAAGGTCTTGGAAGTTTCTTATACCGAAAGCAACCGTTATTGCTTCGAAAGTATTATCGGGAAAACTCATGTGAAGACAATCTTCTTTTTGGAAGTTAATGATATGGTCGAGGCCGGCTCTTTTTACCTTCTCTTTTCCTATTTCCATCATACCTTCGGAAATGTCTACACCTGTAAGACCTGCCGGATGCAGCATTTGGGCAGCCAAGATGGCAAAATCGCCAGTTCCGGTCGCTATGTCAAGAATCGATGCGGGACGGTGTGGTATCAACTGCTTGATAGCCTTTTTGCGCCAACCTCTGTCGATGTCCCACGACAAACGATGGTTCAGTTTGTCATAGGTAGGTGCTATATTGTCGAACATACGTTCGACGAGCTCCTCTTTTTCGCCATTCTCCTCGTATGGTTTTATCTTTTCTTGTTCAAACATCCGTATTCTTTTAAAAATAGGAAGAAAGCGTCAATTTTCTTAAAACATGCAATCGAGCCAGAGTTTTCGGGCTTTTATACAGACTTGTCAACCGATTTGTCGCTTATCTCGATGCCAAATAAGCGGCTACGTTCCTCTCTATTCTTGCTGCAATATTGCCTTCTTCGGCCGCTTTATCGAACTTTTCTCCGGTTATGTGTTCGTATAGTTCGATGTATCTTTCGCTTACACTTTCGGCATACTCGTCTGTTATTTCCGGCATTTGCTGCCCGGGTTCGTTCATGAAATTATGTTCGATGAGCCATTGGCGTACGAACTCTTTAGACAGTTGCCGCTGCGGTTCACCTTTTTCGAACTTTTCTTCGTAGCCGTCTGCATAAAAATAGCGGCTTGAGTCCGGCGTGTGTATCTCGTCTATCAGGTAGATTTTTCCGTTTCGCTTGCCGAATTCATATTTTGTATCTACGAGTATCAGTCCTTGTTTGGCGGCAATTTCCTGACCACGCTTAAAGAGTTTACGGGTATAGTCTTCGATAATGGCATAGTCTTCTGCGCTTACGATACCTTGCGAGATAATTTCTTCGCGCGATATATTCATGTCGTGTCCCTCGTCGGCCTTAGTGGTAGGGGTGACAATCGGCTCTTTGAAGTGTTCATTTTCCCTCATTCCATCGGGTAATTTTACACCGCAAAGGTCTCTGCACCCATCTTTATATGCGCGCCAAGCCGAACCTGTGAGAATTGATCGGATAATCATTTCTACACGAAACCCCTCGCATTTAAGACCGACTGTTACCATCGGATCGGGTGTTGCCAGTTTCCAATTCGGACAGATGTCTTTTGTAGCATCGAGAAACTTGGCTGCAATCTGGTTCAGCACCTGTCCTTTGAAAGGAATGCCCTTAGGCAGAACAACATCAAATGCCGAAATACGGTCGGTGGCTACCATTACCATCAGATCGTCGTTGATGTTATACACATCGCGTACCTTACCATGATAAACGCTCTTTTGTCCTTCAAAATGGAAATCAGTCTTTGTTAATGCCTTCATTCTTGTATATTGTTAGATGTTGTTTCTTGCAGCTTCGGTTTGTGTTCATTGCTGTTTTTCTTATCATAAGCATCGTATGCATTTACAATACGGGTAACAAGTTTATGGCGTACTATATCTTTTTGTCCTAATGTTACTACGCCTATGCCTTCTATATTGCCGAGTATGCGCAATGCCTCGCGCAGTCCGCTCTTTTGTTCGCGGGGCAGATCCACCTGAGTCATATCGCCTGTGATAATCATTTTGGTATTCCATCCCATTCGGGTGAGGAACATACGTATTTGAGCGGGCGTTGTATTCTGTGCTTCATCAAGGATTACCACCGCATCACTTAGTGTTCGTCCGCGCATGAAAGCCAACGGAGCGATCTGTATGATGTGCTTTTCCATCATATCTTGTAGTTTTACGGCCGGTATCATGTCTTCGAGAGCATCGTAGAGTGGCTGCAAATAAGGATCGATTTTATCTTTCATGTCACCCGGAAGGAAACCTAATTTCTCTCCGGCCTCCACCGCGGGGCGCGACAGGATAATCTTTTTAGCGATCTTTTCCTTAAGTGCTTTCACTGCAAGGGCAATACTCAGGTAGGTTTTGCCCGTTCCGGCAGGACCAACAGCAAAGACCATGTCGTTTTTCTCATAGGCCTCGACCAGTTTCTGCTGGTTTTCAGAACGACTTTTTATCGGTCTTCCGGATATACTGTAAACGAGTACTCCTTTAATAGCATCGGCTTTGGTTTGCTTGCCTTTAATGATATCAAGAATATCTTCCTCGTTAAGAGTGTTATATTTTAGCACATGCTTGCGTATGGTCTCTATGTTGTCTTCGATCTTTACCATCTCTTCCTCATCGCCAAGTACTCTTATCACGTTGTCGCGTGCCACGATACGCATCTTAGGAAAGAGCGATTTGATCATTTGAAGATGGCTGTTGTTGACGCCGTAGAACACTACGGGATCGATATCTTCAAGAATTATATGCTTCTCTATCAATGTTTTTAGACTGAATTTGCTATTATTATTTTAGGTGCAAATTTACAAAAAAACCTCAAATCCGCAAAGAAATCGTAATTATCATTTATCCGTTTATGAATTATTTTAGTAACTTTGCACAGCTATAGCAATCAACGGGGCAATGATAATTTCTAAAAAAAGATATCTGCAGGGTTTTTGTATCGTCGTTATTTTGTTGGGCATGGTGAGGTGTATATTTCCTAAAGTGGCGCAGGGCAGGGAAGATACGGCTTTTGCAAGCGATACAACAGTCCGAAATTCGAACAGTTCGGCGGCGGCTGAAGCTGCGGTTGTGGCGAACAACAGGGCCGATGGTGCCCGCATTTTTGTAGG
The DNA here is from genome assembly GCF_900065875.1 of Prevotella phocaeensis. Lineage (NCBI taxonomy): Bacteria > Pseudomonadati > Bacteroidota > Bacteroidia > Bacteroidales > Prevotellaceae > Prevotella > Prevotella phocaeensis. Next base: position 216,662 of record NZ_LT160625.1, read on the forward strand.
TACTTCTGCGACATCTAAGTTTTTTAAGGCCGATGGAAGCCTTATAAAAAACCGAATTTATAGTGTTCCGAACTTTGGAAATGCTTTTCCCGATCAAAATGATGTGCAGCTGTTGGCGGCTAATAAATATGGTGTAAAACCGGTAATGGATAGGGAAGAGGCCGAAAATCGTAAGGCGGAACTTGTGTATGTGGGCAGTAATCCTTACTTTTATGTAGATCGTTTGCGCAGCAGCATACCGTATTTGGTACCTCGTGCCGTAGTCTTACTTCAAGATATAGGGCGTAATTTTTTTGATAGTCTGCAAGTTAAGGGCATTCCTTTGCATAAGATTATCGTAACAAGTGTAATGCGTAGCAAGGTCGATGTGGACAAGTTACGCGGACATAACGGCAATGCAACGCAGAATAGTTGCCATCTTTACGGAACTACTTTCGATATTTGTTATAACCGTTATAAAACTGTAGAAGAGCCGGATGGCCCCTCTCGCCGACAAGTTCGTAATGACACGTTGAAATGGGTACTAAGCGAAGTACTGAACGACATGCGAAACAACAAACGTTGCTTAGTCAAGTACGAAGTGCATCAGGGGTGTTTTCATATCACAGTAAATTGACATAACGGCGCTTCTCCGATTTTTCGACAATAAGGCAGATTTATTTTATGACAGATATTTCTATAGAATATTTCTATCAGACGTATGGTTTGTGATCAGTAGACATATTATCTATCCGGCTTAAATAATCTCTCTAATCGATATAGGAATATAATATTTGTAATCAGTAAGTTATGATGGGTTGTCTAATGAGTACGTTCTTTATTCATTAGAGAGTATTGAGAAAACTCTTATCGCGTTTAAGGACGATATAAATATTCTTCTTTTACGAACATCGGTTTGCCGTCCAAATAGAAATAGTGGTCTTTAATCATCCATTTGCGACGGTGTTGCGGGGCTTGCGGATTGAGACATCTCGCCCCTTTTTTTATAAGAAAATGGTCTTTGTGCTTAGATATATCGTAGCCTTCGCCTATTTTGAACGATTGTTTGTTGAAGGTGTTTATGCCCCACAATACCTGTCCGTCGGTAATATATGAGTTTGTAAGCCCTTTACGTTCCACGGCTATGAACAGTAAATTGCCGTCTGCCACAGAAAAAGCCCTCAAGATGGAGGAATAATTGTTCGTTTCAAAGTTAATATCTTGCGTTTTATTGCTTTTTACATCGAAACAATAGAGCCTGTTTTGGTATATGTAATACAGACAGTGCCGCCTATTATCGGTGTATTTCGCTACAAGTGTGGCCGATAAGGGTAAGTGCTTAGCTGCCGTATTTACTCTGTTAGCTATTGGAGACGATGCTTTCGGTATCTTTGCAGAAGCTGATAATACCGAAAATGCGAATGATAAATAGAATATAAATTTCATTGTTGTGCAAAGTTACAATAAAATATAATTTCTACAAAACAGACTTATATGTTATTAAGAAAATTAAAGGAGGTTTGCAAAACTATATATTGCAAACCTCCGGTTCTTGTTTTTATCGGTTAATGGCGGGTATTCTTCGAGCAGTATCAAGCATAGCTGTGCATGCCGCCAAGGAAATAGTTTACGCCGAAATAGGTCATCAGTATTGCGAGGAAGGCTATTGTAGTATAGATATGGTATGCCATCGGCCGTTGTAAACGTGGGAGGGATTGTGTGTGCACCGGTACGGCATATATCATGAATGTGATGAGCGCCCATACTTCTTTCGCGTCCCAACTCCAGTACCGGCCCCAACTGATATTCGCCCAAATGGCACCTATGAATATTCCCAAGCCCAGTGTGACGAGGGCGGGGTATAGGAAAATGCGCGAAAGAACGGCAAGTGCCTCTAACATTTTTCGGTTCTTTTTATCGAACATGGCAATGCTAATGGCAGTGAAGCCACAAACGAACGTCAATGCCAAGAGAGCATAGCTCATCATGATTACACTCACATGTATGCTCAAGAGCGGACTGTTGAGTACAGGCATGAGGTGTGTAATCGTCGGATCCATCTGTCCGATGTGACAGACAAGCATGAAAAAGCCCGAAAGTAGGGAACCGAACACGAGTAGGAGGCGCATTTGACGGCGTAAAAGCAGCACCGACAGTTGTACGAACCATGCTATCATAAGCATCGTTTCGTACCCGTTAGACATGGGAATGTTGTCTGTAATAATCCATCGCAAGGCGAGTAATAGGCTTAATACGCCGAACAAGAGCACGAACGTTGCGGTAAAAAGAACGTCGATAATACGGTTCGTGCGTCGTGAAAGTCGGCTTTTCCCCGTAATACCGTATATCAGCCAAAGGATGGCAAGCACTCCAAGACAGAGATTTGCCATAAAGAGGAACGACACGAAGGGGAAAGAATTGTACAATCGTTCGGCTTTGGTCTGTGTAATCGTGGGCAGGCTTTTCTTTCCATTTATTACTTGGAACTTGCGGAGCCCCCATATAAGGCTGTTTGCGTGCTCGTAGTTTCCCGTAAGGGCATCCGAATAAAGAATGTTGAATAACTCTTTGATGTATTTCCTGTGTATCGAATCGATACTTACCGGCAGTACTTCGGTGGGTGCATACCACCGTATAGTATGCTTATTTCTGCTGTTTGTATAGGGAAAAACCTTGAGTAATGTGCCTTTGCGCACGTTCAATACCAGCTGAATGCGATCGTCTAAATCGCCTGCCTGCTTGTGGAATGCATCTTGATTGCCGGCATAAAGCTCTTCGATATATGGTGCTAAGCGGTATCCTTGCGCCCCCATGTTAAAGAAGGCATTGATGGAACTATAATCAGGCAGTTGCAGTGTTTCTTTGAAAACGCCATTCTTTATCTTAATAATGGGCTCATTGCTCCATTCGTTTCCCCAAAAGATGAAACCCAGAAGTACTTGCTCTGCACTATACTCCTTATAGATTGGTTTACCGTACAGTTTTTTCGTAAAATCAATGGCGAATGTCTGTAGCGGACAGATACGGTTGTTGTAATCGATGTAGAGTTTGCCGAACTCGTGTGCAGTTTCTTTTGGAAAAGTTGTAACGGCAAATGTAGGGGTGCCGATGCCCCATGTGAGCAGTATAAGCAATATCCCTTTTTTCAGTAACGGACTTTTCAATAAGGTTCGAAAGGTACCTTTAGGATCGATCAGAAGATAGAGTAGAGAGAAAAACAAGAGCGAATAGCCTACATAGGTTATCGGAATGCCGTAAGGATCGCTATTGATCGAGAGAACGGTTCCTTTCTTGTCATCGTCGTAAGAGCTTTGATAAAGGCGTATGCCAGCAAAACGCATGATGTTATTCATGGACACCTTGCCGCTTCTGATTGTGTTTCCGCGGGTGATAACGATATCTGAAGCATAGTCGGAAATGGCCTCCGTCCCCTCATGATAGTAGATGTGAAAGCGACGAAGCTCGATTTTGAACGGCAGTTCGTACTGTTTCATGCCTTTATTCGTATCTCTCTTGAAATATTTATCGGTAGTCTCGCCTTCTCGGAGATGGATGGTACCAGTATAAGATGTGAGGTGAGTGAGCAGTGCACCAATGAGAATAATGAGGAAAGAGAGGTGGAGCAACAGCAGATCCCACCGTCTCATTTTACTTTTCAGTATATATGTAATGCCTACAGCAGTAAGTATGGCCCATAAAAGAATAAACCACCATGCCCCATAGATGTATGATGCCGTGTAAGTAGTGTCGGTATATTTCTCTACAAAAGTGGCAGTAGCCATTACGATGATAATACATATATAAAGAAATATGAGTGCTTTTTTGATCATTTTTGTATATAAAAATATAGGGATGGGTATATACCTCATCCCTATGATTGATATGCATAAAGGGTTAGATCGATCTGAGGAATTTTACTACAGCGTTTCTATCTGACTTCGATAAGTAATAGAATTTCTCGGCAGACCTATAGGCATCGCTGTTTTTACTGTATGCATGCCACATGATAGCCTCTATTTCGTTGCGGGCGCGACAGTCGTGTAACCGATCTTCATGCCCTGTATTTACAAGAGATAAGCCCCTTCCCCATAAAGGAGTTGTACGACACCATGACCCGTGAATGCCATTCTTCATGTAGAGTCTGTGCTGTACTAAGTCGGTATATGGATAAATCGTTTGTTTCGGATAAATGGGCAAGTTCAAACGATTAGCAATGATAGGAGCCGGAGCCCAGTAATCATCCGCACCTGTTTGCCACTTCGGGCGATGACAATTGGCACACCCGATTTCCATAAATACTTTCTTACCCCTTTGTACGGTAGCATCGTTCAAGTCACGTGCACGGGCTACAGCAAGACCACGGTGCCAAACCATGTACTGCCAGAAGTTAAGGTCGCTCATCTCGGGGGCAAAGTTATGCCATTTATTATTAAACTGATTGGTTTTCGGATCAAGTAAGTTTCTTACCATTTCGCGGATGCTATCCGGCGTACCGTCGCCGTAATAAGGGGATGAGGGATCTGCCTGAATTTTGGCAATCACACTGCTATTCTCGGACATTGCCTTGGCCCATGCCGAAGTTGTATAAAGGTATGGACGGTCGCTGCGGCTTACGTTTGTAATATTCCACATTGCATTAGCACCTGCCCCATCTTGGAGAGAGGCACGCGTCATAGCGTAAGTGAATTTCTTTACCTTCATCGTGCCGTCTGCCAACTTATACCAAGCACCGTTTGCTTTACCAAGTTTAGGATCGCCTGCCCAGTCATTCTTGGTTTTATCCCACATATTCGGGTTTAATTCTACAAATTTAGCTTCCTTGGTATACTGGGCTTTCATAGAATCTTGCGGTATGGCATCTAAAAGACCGGTACCGTATAATCCGATTGTGGACTCCAAACGTACGGCATAGTTGGTAGGTATGGGACTTGTATTGAATGCTGTAGGCATAATCGTAACCTCGGGATAGATAAGGTTATATTTCTCTCCATCGGGGAAAGTCATCGGCAATCCGCTTTCCATTGCTGTAATGTTTTCCCATTTGATACTGATGCCGTTTTCGTCGACAGGAGGAAGGAATGGAGATACGGCACGTGTTTGTGGCATGCCGGTTACTTCACTTATGTATGGTCCGTCGTCACTATTGGCACCATCGGAAGGGTGGTATATTACGAGTAGATATCCGTTACCTCTTTCGTCGGCATTGTATTTAGATACGCGCCATCCGTGCCCATAAGCGGGATGACAATCTATGCATGCTGCACGAACGTATGCCGGACCTAATCCGGTAAAGTCTTTTGTCGTACTTGATTCGCGAAAATAATGTTCGAATAATATCTCGCCACGTTTGAAAGGTTGCAGAAAATCTCCGTTTGTTATAGATGGAGTTTCGTCTTCATAACAACTGCTGGTCGTGTTTTCCGTAGTTCCTAACTTTCCTCCCGGATACCATTCGGATTTGTCAAATCCCTCTACTGCCTGCCCTATGTACTTATAGTCGTCTTCGCCATTTGTACTGATCAGTCTTTCATCTTCGTCTGAACACGATATTAATGTGCCCGCTATGAGACAGCAAAGCAATAGGAGTTTATAGCTCTTAAATGGTTTCATAATGTTGTAATTGATTGTATTGTTTCTTCTTAACCTATAATAGTCGTACCTGTATCATTTGGTATGATGCAGGTACAATTACTATTTATCGTTGGTAGAAATTCTGTTAGTTTGCCAAAACCCACTTAGATGTTTCCGTAAGTGCATCGTCAAGAGCGCTGACAGCATCCATTGCGGTCTTAACATACGGTGCTCCCGGATTTTGAACAAATGCTTTATTACTGTTCTGGCATGCCTTTAAAGCGAGCAATGCTGCCGTGAGTTTGTTTTGTAGGTTTGTTGCCATTGTTGCATTGTGGGCTGTCAGATATGCCATGATCGAATTATCACTGTAGGCTGATTTATTGTAATTTCCATAAAGACTATTCTGAATACTTTGAATATTATCATAGAAGTCTGTAAAAGAATTGTAGCTGTACGGGGACTCAATATAGTTAGGATCATCTTTCTCTTTATTGCCATCCTCTCCTTCATGGTATGTCGGAGAAGAACTGGTGTGGGTTCGATAGGCCTGTCCCATTTTCTGATCTGCCACTTCAGCACAGATATTCGAACATCCGGAGATAAATATAGTTTCGAGAACTTTCTTCCATGATGCGGACGCTAATGAGCTCTTTGGCGTGTTTGCAGCAAGTAAGTCTTCACCATAGCTTAAACCTGTTTTGGTAAGGGTTCCGAAATCATCGAAGTTCTTTGCGCATTCTGCCACACGTGCTATGTGGTCTGCAGGAGCTTTATTGCCCTCCCAAGCCACTTCGAGTTGGTAACATTTGTCACGCAAGTCGCCGGCTACTGCCGATGCAAAGATCACCTCTTCTTTTCCGGTAACAGTTACATTTTTAAAATATGCATTGCCATTCGGATCAACATAATTCTCTTTTTCGTTGTTATTGAAGAAAGTAGCAGGGCGATTTTTACCATCGCGGAAGAATATGAATTCTATTCCGTGGAATCCGAGATTATCAGGAATTAAATTCTTTCGTGCGAAATCGACACCTGTATTGGCATTTAGGCCTGTAATCTTGTCTTTGTTAGACAGGTCTTTAGCCAAAGTTTCAACTGCGAGAGGCCATGTGTCGATGTGTGGATCGATGTTGAAGTCTGTTGCAGCGCCGTAAAGAAAGGCTTCAGACTCTTCCCAATAGTTACGAGCAGCCTTATACGACGAGCATATAGCGTCTATCTCGCTTTGATTGACGTTCGTTCCGGCGTTGAGTTTAACCTTTAATGCTGCGATTTTATTGTATAGTCCTTCGCTTTCTATTGCCAAATTGCTGTAAGTGGGATACACTACATCGTTCAAATAGCGTTGTGTGATACTCTGTATTTCTGCATTCTGTGTAGCTAAGTCGGTACCACCGTTTCCGTTGTTGTCACTGCTACAGGCAACTGTACTTAATGTAAGTGTGCCCGACATTGCAAAGAAAAGTGCATTTTTGAATAACTTTTTCATTTGTTTTTCTATTATATTAATTATAATTGAATATATTGTATTTGCTTTATTTACATGAAGAAACCTTCATAGGCTATACCGATATTGATGCTGGGTTCATTGTTATAGTTAGCCTTTAAATAACGTTTGGAGTAATCAGCTTTTAAGACTATCTGCGGTATGGGATAGTAATTTACTCCAAAAGTCATACATTTTCTTGATGTATATTCGTACTTGCTCTGTGTTTTTTCGGGAATGTACGAGTTGTAATAGTCGAAACGGCCGAATACATACAGCTTCTGTTTATCAGCCCGAAGTTTCGCTATTTGGGAGAAGATGTCGTATCCTGCTTCTATACCTATGGCGACTGCATTCTTTCCCACTTTGGTAACGTCGTACGGAGAGCTCTTTTGAGAATTGGCTTTTGCACTGTTTAACATCGGTGTATCAGATATGTATCCGTAATCTGCCTGCCCTCTAACGATCCAATTAAACCGATTAAGCGTAAAATCAAATGAGCTTATAAATGTATTGGCTTGGGTTTTATCGTAGGTTTTTCCTGCTCCTTGCATCTCATTCGGGTAGGTGTTGTGCATGGATTGACCGTAATATCCGCTCAATCCTAAACGTAGACCTTTAATAGAATAATTGTCTGTGCGGAACGCAAAGCCGTATTTGTTCGCTGGCTTGAACTCATAAGCCGATCCGGCACCTTTGTGAATCCATCCATCACGGCTAAACATCATGGCGTCAAGTCCGGCTACCATCATTATTTCGTAGTGGAATTTGCCATAATTGCCCCAAAAACTAACACCAGTATCGTGCCATGTAGAGGGAAGGATGGTGTTTTCTCCCTCCGGACGATATATCGTGAAGAAGTTTAAAGGCTCATGATGTGCATTATTCAGACCAACCGGCACAATAATATGGCCGAGTTTAATGTTTGCCCATTGGGCAAAGCGCTTGTTGAGCCAAAATTGTTCCAACTCAACTTCGCCGCCTTTTTCTACTTCAACTTCATATTCTCCGCCTTCATCGGCCTCTATTTCTGTAGCAGAACCCGTTCCGGTGTGCTCAAACTCGATTTCTGTGCCCAATGTCCAGCCCTTTCCGAAGTCGTAACCCAAATAAATAACGGCGTGAGGAATGTCAAAACGCCCGTTGCTTGGATCATCTTTATACTTGCTTTGATTGCGATAACGGTATTGGTTATCGCTATAAAAGTTACGAGAATAAGCCACTTCTCCATATCCCCCTATACTTAGCCGATTGCCTTTGGCATGTTGCATAACACTGTCGGAAGCATTTACTTGTGCTTTTACACGCTGAGACGCAAAACTCCCTATTGTCATACCTGCGACAAAAGCCACTGTAAATTTGTTCATTTGAATAAATTGTGTTGTTTAAAAAAACATTTTGATCATATTACAGTTGCAAAAGTAAGTCGTTTAAAACAATCGCACAATACCTAAAATAATGTATTTTTAATAAACTTTTAATAAAAAGTACCTATTTGTGGCGATAGAAATAAGATAAAAAGATAAGTGCAGTTTTTCAGTTGCGTTTCCGTCTTCAATTGTCTTGTTATTAACATAATAATAATTGAATTGGATTGTGACCATTGTCGATCGAAAGTGGTAACCGTCACTGCACTTATTCTTAATGCAAAGATACGTTATTTATAGTATCGTTGCAATACTTAAAAGTGATGAAAAACATATTCCTTACTTTTAGGTATAGAAGGCTTGTTATGAGGTTTTTATAGAGGTTTTTTATTATATGGCTATTATATTATTAGGTATTGGATGGCTTTTGTACCCCGTTAGGATGATATAATAATTTAAGGAATAGCAAGAACAGTTGAAGAAATCCGACGAGAGTATTATATACAGTAAGGTGGTGCGATTGATATAGGGAATATGTGTATATTGCTTAAGTCTGCCATATGTGCTACATATATCCAGCTTTTAGCGATATTGAGAGGTATGTCTGTAAAATATAGGCGTATCTGTTTATAAAACAGAAAGATACGCCTATAATATTTATTGCAATTTACTTGCTACGAAAGTTGCAAGTTCTTCGCCGCGCAATCCGGCTGTAAGGATGGCTCCTTTGCTGTTTACAACAATGGTGAAAGGTATAGAGGTTACCCCTAACATCTGTGCTGCGGCATTATTCCACCCCTGAAGATCGGAAATATGAGTCCAATTCATGTGCATACGTTTTATGGCATTTTTCCATGATTGTTCATCTTTATCGAGTGAAATACCGATGATACCTAAGCCTTTATCGCTGTATTTGTTGTATAAATCGACCATATAAGGAGCTTCTTGCATACACGGGCCGCACCAACTTGCCCAGAAATCGATGATCGTAATCTTATGTTTACTTATCTCGTCTCTTACAGATATGCTTCCTCCGCCGATATGATTCATTTTGAAATCTGGCAAAATATTTTCGGTATTTGGGGATTGTGGCTCCTGCTTCGGGGAAGTTTTGGACTGACAGCCGAGAAATATAAATCCGGCGAAAGCCAGTATGAAGATTTTCAGATTTAGTTTCATATCGTTCGGATTATACGAGGTATTGCGAGGATATACTCTGGTTATTTACTACGCGGCGTATGGTCTCGGCAAACATGTCGGCAACTGATAGCTGCTTCACCTTTGAACAACGGTTAGTATAAGGAATTGAATCGGAGAAAACAATCTCTTCTATCGAGGATGCTTGTACGCGTTCCGATGCCGGACCGCTCATGACACAGTGGGAAGCACATGCGCGTACACTCAATGCACCGGCCTTTTTCATGATATCGGCAGCCTTAGTGATGGTACCGGCTGTATCGACCATATCATCTACAATCACCACATTTTTGCCTTTTACATCACCGATGATTTGCATGCTGTCCACAACATTGGCACGAGCACGTGTCTTATTGCAAAGAACTAATGGGCATCCTAAATATTTGGCATAGGTGTTAGCGCGCTTAGAACCACCAACATCCGGACTTGCAATAACGAGTTCCTTTAGTTTGAGGCTCTGTAGATACGGCAAAATGACACCGGAAGCGTAGAGATGGTCTACTGGTACATCGAAGAACCCCTGAATTTGATCGGCATGCAAATCCATTGTAATTAAACGATCTATACCTGCTACGCTCAACAAATCGGCAACCAGCTTAGCTCCAATGCTCACTCTCGGCTTGTCTTTGCGGTCTTGACGAGCCCAACCAAAGTAAGGTATCACAGCTATGACGTTACGCGCCGATGCACGTTTGGCTGCATCAATCATTAATAATAGTTCCATAAGATTATCAGAGTTAGGGAACGTGCTCTGAACGAGGAATACATCACGGCCGCGGATTGACTCTTCGTAAGATACGGCAAACTCTCCATCGGAAAATCTTGTAACAACCAAGTTTCCCAGTGGGCAATCTAAACTTGCGCAGATCTTCTCTGCAAGGTATCTCGTGTTAGTACCTGAGAATACCAAAAAAGAGCTATTTTCACTCATTTCTTTTAGCGTTTATGAAATTATAAAGTGTATTTCCTTTAACTAATTGTTTTATATAATTTTTCAAAATGAGTCAGAATTGTTTTAAAATCAGTCTGTCTGTGTATATCGAAATACTGCCATAGGTCGCCACATATGACTATTCCGCCGAAGCCGAGTTGCTTGGCAATCTTAGCATGCTCGATATTCATACCTCCAAAAGCAAATACATGCTTGTCTATAAGGCCTTGATAAGAGGCTTCTTCCAACTGTTTTATATTGAAATTCGACTTCTTTTCTTTGAATTCTATGCTATCGAAGATGTTTCCGAGGAAAACATAATCGGATTTCTTTTTTAGTTCTTTCAATGTTGTCAAGTCTGTACATGATCTGCCGATGCTACCTTTATAACCAGAAGGATACGTTGCTTTATCATTGTCTATATGTATGCCTGCCAAATGAAATTCGTTTTTTAGATGATAATGGTTATGAATGGTGATTTTACTGTGATGCTCTTCGGGTAATAAAGACAATAATCGCTCTAAATATAAAGAAGATGCACACGGCTTGTATACATGAAGATTTTCCATACCTTCATTGAAGAGGGCGGCAAGTATATTGTCTTCTTCTACGAAAAATGTAGATTTAGTAAGTATTACAAGCTTCATCGTCATTACTTTTCGGTTTGCAAATGTATGAAAAAACTTGCAATCTTGCAATTATATCCGATAATAAAAAGCTATCTTTGCATGATAAAAACGATTTTTAATATAGGGATGAAAGTGGACTTGAAAACTTTTGATGGCTTAGACAAGCCGGCATATGTGGTGGAAGAGCGTAGGCTTCGGCATAACTTGTCTATAATAAATAAGGTGGCGAAACGGGCTGATGTGGAGATTATTTTAGCTTTCAAGGCCTTTGCTTTATGGAAATGTTTCCCGATATTCAGAGAATATATTCGGGCTACTACTGCGAGTTCTTTATATGAAGTACGTCTCGGATTTGAAGAGTTTGGAGCGAAAACACATACTTTTTCGCCTGCATATACTGATTATGAAATTAATGATATTGCGTCTTATTCAAGTCATCTTACCTTTAATTCGCTGTCTCAATATGAACGATTTCATAAACGTGTGTGCAAAGAGAATCCAGATATTAGCATTGGGTTACGTGTAAATCCAGAATATTCTGAAGTTAGTACCGATTTATATAATCCATGTTCGCCCGGTACACGCTTCGGGATAACGGCAGATAAATTACCCGCCGTGCTACCCAAAGACGTGGATGGTTTTCATTGTCATTGCCATTGTGAGAGTGGAGCCGATGTATTTGAGCGTACATTGACTCATATTGAGGGAAAGTTCTCGAGATGGTTTCCACAACTAAAGTGGATCAATTTCGGAGGTGGACACCTTATGACACGGAAAGATTATGATATAGAACGGCTTGTATATATTCTTCAAAGATTTCATGCACGATACCCTAATTTGAAAATAATCCTCGAACCGGGGAGCGCTTTTGCATGGCAAATTGGCCCACTTGTATCACAAGTTGTCGATATAGTAGAAGATCAATATATACGCACGGCTGTGTTGAATGTTAGTTTTACTTGTCATATGCCCGATTGTCTTGAAATGCCGTATATGCCTAATGTGCGTGGAGCAGAAATAATTGAGGAATCTAATGTAAATGACAAGGCGAAGAAGTATCTCTATCGTTTGGGTGGAAATAGCTGTTTGGCTGGTGATTTTATGGGCATGTGGCAATTCGATCATGAGTTGAAAGTGGGGGAAAATGTGATTTTTGAAGACATGATACATTATACAACTGTAAAGACGTGTATGTTTAATGGGATAAGTCATCCGTCAATAGTTATAGCTCATGAAGATGGGAGACTTGAGATTTTGCGACAGTTTGGTTATGAAGATTATAAAAGTAGAATGGACTAACAACCCAAATTTACTTTTTAGAAAAAAAATACAGTAAAAGTTTGGAAAGTCGGAAAAAAACATTACCTTTGCAACCGCATTTAGAGAAGTGCTCCTTAATAAGGGATAATGCGGCAATAGCTCAGTTGGTAGAGCGCGACCTTGCCAAGGTCGAGGTCGCGGGTTCGAGCCCCGTTTGCCGCTCATTTCTTGAATAAATGATGGAATGAAGTCGGGAACTTCAAGTTGCCCAGGTGGCGGAATTGGTAGACGCGCACGTTTCAGGTGCGTGTGTTTTACGACGTGCAGGTTCGAGTCCTGTTCTGGGCACAATTTATTCAGGGAGAAAGATTTGTTGGAGAGGTGGCGGAATTGGTAGACGCGCTACTTTGAGGGGGTAGTGAAAATTGTTTCGTGGGAGTTCGAGTCTCCTCCTCTTCACCATTATTTATTACGCTTTTTTACGCTCTGCGGCAATAGCTCAGTTGGTAGAGCGCGACCTTGCCAAGGTCGAGGTCGCGGGTTCGAGCCCCGTTTGCCGCTCATTGTATTTTTAAGAGAAACATACACATCAATGAATTTATATTTAAGATACTTTGATAGAGAAGCTTTAGTATACACTGTTGAAGAGGCTTTGGATTTTCTTCATTCTATTCCCGAGATAGAGATGACACCGGATATTGAAGCAGATATAAGAGATTACGTCTCAAGTAATGTTTTCTATCCGAAGCGTTATAAAGTAAGGCCGAGAGTATACTTTATTATTATAAAGACTACAGCCGAAACAATGATGGATTTTAAACAAAAGAAAGCTTTGCATCCGATGATACCTACAAACGGTTTAGCCAATGATAAGCATGAATTGATGAATAATGTTACTACACGATTAACGGAAAACCACCCCGGTTGGTATGAGGGAGCATTAGATTTTAAACGTGTTGTTATGGTTCCGGCAACGGGTAAGCACGAATATCGGGATACTCATTTTGTAGTCCAATGTAAGGCAGATTCCGGTTTAGATTGTTATAATAGAATTGTTGAATATTTACGTTCTCGTGTTGATGGACGTTCACAATTCCCTTCTGCCAAAGGCAAGAATTTTCATTTTAAATATCTTGGTATGTGGAAGTAATTTTACGTGGAGCGTACATAAATAAACTTAATGACTTACAAATATGAATAAGGTAATGCTGATAGGTAATGTGGGTAAAGAGCCTGATGTGAGATATTTTGAGGTTGATCAGGCAGTTGCGCAGTTAAATCTTGCCACAACCGAGCGAGGCTATACACTTCAGAACGGGACTAAAGTACCCGATCATACAGATTGGCATACTGTTGTATTTTATCGAGGATTAGCAAAAATTGTCGAAAAATATGTACATAAAGGCGATAAGTTATATGTAGAAGGGCGCATACGCTACCGTACTTATGATGATCAGCGAGGAATGAGGCGATACGTGACAGAAATTCTTGCCGAAAATATGGAACTTTTATCACCCAAACCTCTAATGCAAGGAGAAGGTAATCAGACACAGGAATCGTCAGATAAACCAATTTCTACTGATACACAGGGGCCGTTGCCTTTTTAAAGATTTACAATTTATTGTTAATAGATAGAAATTGAACTTTTCTAATATAAACGATTCTTTAACCGACGTCTATCTGCAATATCCTACGATTGGTGTCATCATAGCAGCGTTATTAGCTGTTATCTTACTATTAGTATCAGGTTTTGCAAGTGGTTCGGAAATAGCATTTTTCAGTCTTTCTCCGGTAGATATTGCCGAACTTGACGGCGAAAAAAGAGAGAAAGATAAATACATAGAAGAACTTCGTAACGATAGTGAACGAACTTTAGCTACTATATTGATTGCCAATAACTTCGTTAACGTCACGATTATCATGTTGTGTAATTATGTTTTTGGCTCAATTGTTCATTTTGGACCGAAGGCCTATTGGCTTCAGTTTGTCTGTATAACAGTTATACTTACTTTTCTTTTATTATTATTTGGCGAGATTATGCCAAAAGTTTACAGTCGACAAAATCCTCTACAATTTTGCAGAAGAGCCGTAAAGGGTGTATTGTTTATGCGTAAACTGTTTTGGCCAATAGAGAATTTGCTATTGGGAAGTGGCGTGTTAGCAGAAAAGGTGGTGCAAAAGGAAAGCCATGTGCTAAGTATGGATGATCTGGAACAGGCGTTAGAACTTACTGATAAAGAGGATATTAAGGACGAGCAAAGCATATTGCAGGGTATTATACGTTTCGGAGATGAGACAGCTAAAGAGGTTATGACCAGTCGCCAAGATATTGTGGATATCGATATACACAGTCCGTTCGATGAAGTATTAAAGTGTATTATCAAAAATAATTACAGCAGAATACCTGTTTATCAAGATAATGATGATAATATTCGAGGAATACTTTATATAAAGGATTTGCTTCCGCATTTGAACAAACCGACCGGTTTTAGGTGGCAAAGTTTGATACGTCCTCCGTATTTCGTACCTGAAACGAAAAAAATCGATGATCTGCTGCGTGAGTTTCAAGAAAATAAAGTTCATATAGCAATTGTGGTCGATGAGTTTGGCGGAACCAGTGGTATTGTAACCTTGGAAGATATTTTGGAAGAAATTGTAGGGGAGATCAATGATGAATACGATGAAGAAGAAAAGGTTTACTCCAAACTCAATTATAATACTTATATCTTTGAAGGGAAAACGCTACTTAGCGACTTTTGTCGTATATTGAATATTGCAGACGATGAATTCGAAGATGTCGAAGGCGATGCTGATTCGCTTGCCGGATTACTACTTGAGATAAAGGGTGATTTCCTTAGTATGCGTGAAAAGATTGATTATAAAAATTATACTTTCGAGATTTTGGGTATAGAAGAAAGACGTATCAGCAAGATAAAAGTGGTCGTGCATGAGATAAAACACGATGCATCTCCCGAAGAATAATAGGTTGTATGGCACTCGTTTCAATTGAAGACATAGCCCCCAATATAAGATTAGGGATATGGCGTATCGAAGAAACCGTAGATGAATTACTTGCCTGTGATGCACGTTTATCGAAAGTCATGCCATATCTTACTGCTTACCATCATCGGGAACGTCTGCGTGAAAAACTTGCCGTATACGAACTTGTTTTTATATTAACCGGTGGCACAGTTATGGAAATCAAGCACCGGCAGAATGGAAAACCTTATCTTGAGGGATGGAACATAAGTATTAGTGATACTAAAGGTTATGCTGCGGTTGTTGTTTCAAAAGAAAAGAAAGTGGCAGTTGATATTGAATATTTTAGCGATCGAGTATCTCGTATTGTTCAAAAATTCATTCGTTCTGATGAATATGCTGCGACGATAGAGGCGCAATTAATCAATTGGAGTGCCAAAGAAACAACTTATAAGTATTTCTCGGAGCAAAATCTACAGTATTTTGAGATGCGCTTACAAGTTTTTCAAGAAAACTGTTTGGGTTCTGTAGTTGTAGAAAATCTGAAGATGAAAGGTAAAACACTATGTGTCCACTACAGAATCAATGATGTTTTTGTTCTCACTTATGCTTATGACGAAAGCACGCATCACCTATCTATAGAATAAAAAAACAATTATTTTTCTCATTTTAAGATTTATAAGTCCTTTTACGATATACTTTGTTTGTAAAAACTTTATGATAGATTTATCGTTTTCGAATTTATTTTGTAATTTTGTGCTCGCATTTGGAAAAGATAGCTTTTAGGGCTATATATTATGCTATATTTTTAAAATTGTTACGAGTTTATAAATTTAATAAGTTAATGAAAAAAGCATTCTTAGTGATTTGTATGTTCATTGCGACAACGACATGGGCTACAGGTCTTGCAAAGATAGGTGAAGCAGAGTTTGGAAAGAGCTATCAAGAGATAGTACCATTGTTAGAAAACGAGTTCGGTATTCCGATTTCTGTTACATCCGAGCAGGTGGTGTATGAACATAAAAATTATCAAGGAGTTAATTTTGATAGAATAGTTTTCAATTTTAGAAACTCTAAATTTGCAGAAGCACGCTTTTACATAAAAACATCATCCAAGGCAACGGCCAATAATACTGTAAAAGAATTGGCAAAGAAGTTTACCAATGCAGAAACAGTTTCTTGTGATTTTGATGACGGTTCTTATTTCTATAAAGACGGTCGAGCACCTGTTGGTAGTGGACGTCTGTTTACCATTTCGTCGTTGCGTTTGCAAGGAGAGTGGAATGCAGAAGTAAGGTATGGCCCTTTTAAATATTAAACAAACTGTAATTAAAATAGGTTTGTATGTTATAGACAGAAAGCTCCCCTCCGAAATAATTATTTCGGAGGGGAGCTTTCTGTCTTTTGTATGATAAATTAGTTCTATTTGTTTAATTGTCCTTACAAATCTATAAGATATGGTCTATTTTATAATATATTTATTGTTTATATCAGAAAAAAACGTTAATATTGCATCTCGTAAACGCGAATGAACGATAATCTGATTGTATTGGAATGAATATTGAATACTGGCAAGAGGAGTTGGAAACTATGCCGAGAGATCGACTTAGTGAACTTCAAGTACATAAGCTAAGACAGACAATAGAGGTATGTCTCCGTTCGCCATTCTATAAAAAGCGACTTTCCGCGATGGGTATCACTCCCGAAAGTATTCAAACTGTAGATGATATCCGTAAATTGCCGCTGACAACTAAGCAGGATCTAAGAGATAATTATCCTTTCGGTTTGGTTGGAGGCGACATGAAAGACGCTATTCGTATTCATTCTTCGAGCGGAACAACAGGTCACCCTACGGTCGTAGTTTACAGCCGACACGATATAGATTCTTGGGCCAACATGATAGCCCGCAGCATGTATATGGTGGGATGCCGCAATACGGATGTGTTTCAGAATTCTTCCGGTTATGGTATGTTTACCGGAGGGCTCGGCTTTCAATATGGTGCGGAGAAGCTGGGGGTAGTAACTGTGCCTGCTGCAGCGGGAAACTCGAAACGCCAGATAATGTTTATCAAAGATTTCGGTACCACCTGTCTGCATGCTATTCCCAGCTATGTCGTCAGATTGGCCGAAGTGTTTAAGGAAGAAGGCATCGATCCTGCTGATACTAAACTGCATACCCTTTTTATTGGGGCAGAGCCCCACACAGAAGAACAACGCCGAAGAATAGAGCATCTGCTCGGGGTAAAAGCATATAATTCGTACGGCATGACGGAGATGAACGGTCCGGGCGTAGCCTTCGAATGTAAAGAACAGAACGGTATGCATCTGTGGGAAGATAATTACATGGTAGAGATACTTGATCCAGAGACGCTTGAGCCGGTGCCCGACGGACAGTACGGAGAGATGATATTGACCACGCTCGACCGCACGATGATGCCAATATTGCGCTATCGCACACGTGATCTCACGCGTATCATACAGGGAGAATGCCTCTGCGGACGTACTCATCGACGCATAGACCGCATTGTCGGTCGAACCGATGATATGTTTATTATTAAAGGAGTGAATGTGTTCCCGATGCAGGTAGAGAAAATATTGGTAAAATACCCGGGCCTTGGCAGCAATTATCTGATAACTCTCGATTCGGAGAACGATAATGACACCATGACCGTAGAGGTTGAACTCGACGAAATCAACACCGATGTGTATCCAGAATTGCAGAATATGAGGCGCGATATACAGCGCGCTCTTAAAGACGAAATATTGCTTACGCCGCGGGTAAATCTTGTAAAGAAGGGGAGTCTTCCTGTTTACGAAGGCAAGGCCGTGCGCGTGAGAGATCTGCGAAAGGGCAGGGGAGTAACGAAAATATGAACTTTTAAAATATAAACAAATTGTTGAAAAGAATACTGATCATTCTGTTTGCATTCGCTTCGTTGACTGTTTCGGCGAAGTCTATGCGTGAAATTTGGCTGTCGATGCCCGATTCTATGGTACGCTATTTGAACAAAAGCAAGCGTATAGAGTTCTTGGATTATGTGGATATGAAGGTAAAGACCGATGTTAAGAACCTGCTTCAAGGAAGTAGTGTTATGGATACGATTACATCGAATTACCTCTCTGCGAAGCTGAACGAGGCTTCTGCCATACAGATGAAGTTGCTCCCCGTGCATGGGAGCGATAGCCTGTTGTGTGTAGTTCGCACATATTCCGCACCTGCAGCCGAGAGTACGGTGAACTTCTTCTCGCAAGACTGGCAACCGGTAGGCGACATGTCGTTCGATGGTGGGCAATTTATCGTCAAGCCCGATACCATGAGCGAGCAGCGTTTTGTCGAATTAAAGGCTATGATAGAGCCTGTTATGGTACAAGCGGAATTGTCTGCCGATTGCGATGAATTATTTCTGCAACTTTCTACGCCACTGCTAAATAGCGAAGACAAAAAGGCTGTCGGGAGTATAATTTCGCAAAGAAAGCTTAAATGGGATGGAGAAATATTTAAGTAATGTTATAAAACCGCACATTAATAGTATAAACACTTGTGAGTTTAAAATATTATAGTAAATTTGCACTGTGTTTTTCATGGTATTAGATTATTAAGGTTAATGAAGATTGGTTGTCGTGAGACAATCAATTTTTTTGTTTCTATATGTATTATGTTTATCAATCATTCAGACTGTATTCTCGTCGGTATGCGTTAAGAATTATCTTACGGCAGAACGAATTGTAATTTGTTGATTATAAAGATATCGCAGGCTGTTTTCTTATATGGTATTATCTAATGAGGATATATGGTCATCTGTCTGCCTTAGATGGTATATTTATCAGAAATAGGAAGTATGTGCTTTGCAAACAACTATATGGTACGACGTTATAAAAACATAAACAAATGAGAGCATGACTCATGCTTCTATGGTATAATTATTGCGTCTTTTGTTTTGTGCTTTCTTAGTTTTGCCGTATCTTTGTGGCAAATTAATACAAAACGCGGAAATGAACTTGAAAATACGTTTGGCAACGATGAACTTCCTTGAATTTGCAGTATGGGGAGCTTATCTGACGTGCATGGGAATTTATCTTGGCCGTATAGGCATGGCGTCGCATATCGGAACCTTTTATGCCATGCAGGGTATCGTGTCGATTTTTATGCCGGCTTTGGTGGGAATTATTGCAGATCGCTGGGTACCGGCACAGCGCATGCTGGGTATCTGCCATCTCTTGGCAGGACTGTTTATGTTTGCGGCTGCCTATTATGGCCTTACCAATGGTGCAAATGCTGCTTTCGGCGTACTTTTCTCGTTGTATTCTCTGAGCGTGGCATTCTATATGCCAACGCTTGCACTTACCAATTCGGTAGCCTACAGCGCCCTTACGCAAGCTGGTATGGATACGGTGAAAGATTTTCCTCCCATCCGTGTGTTCGGTACCGTTGGCTTTATATGCTCCATGTGGTTCGTAGACATCTTGGGTTTCAAGAACGATCATAATCAGTTTATTGCGAGCGGAGTGCTCAGCATCGTACTCTTTTTGTACACGTTCACGCTGCCCAAATGCGCTACGAATACATCAGGCAAGAGCAAAAGTTTGGTTGATGCTTTTGGGCTCAGGGCATTTACCTTGTTCAAACAGAAGAAGATGGCCATTTTCTTTATTTTCTCAATGTTGCTCGGAGTGAGTCTGCAGATAACGAATGGTTTTGCCACGCCTTTTATCGACAGCTTTAAGGTGCTGCCGGAGTACGCCGGAACATTCGGTGTGAAGTATCCGGTTATTCTTTATTCACTCTCCCAAGTAAGCGAGACGCTCTGTATCTTGATGATACCTTTCTTTATGAAGCGCTATGGCATCAAAAATGTCATGCTTATAGCCATGTTCGCTTGGGTGTTCCGTTTCGCCTTGCTTGGCGCGGGCAATCCCGGCAGTGGCGTTTGGATGTTTGTTCTGTCGATGATTATTTACGGTGTGGCGTTCGATTTCTTCAATATAAGCGGTTCGTTGTATGTGGATAAGTCTACCGATCCGCGGTTGCGTTCGAGTGCGCAGGGACTTTTCATGCTCATGACCAACGGCATAGGAGCGACGGTGGGGTCGTTTGCTGCACAGGCAGTGGTAGACAGCAACACGTTCAACGGCATAACGAACTGGCGCCCTTGCTGGTATACCTTTGCTGCTTACGCGCTCGTGGTAGGCGTGAGTTTTGCTCTGATGTTCCGGCCTAAGACGAGAGAGGCAGAATAATGGACAAAATAAGATTGAAATTCAAAGGCATTTCTGAAATCGTAGGCAGCGAGGAAGTAGGTTTGCTGGTTCTCACAGACGAGGAGGAAGCACGCCAGATTTCCATAACCTGCGACAAGGCGATGCTTTATCAGTTCGAACTGCGTATGCAGCGTGCCCCCGTCGTGGGGCGGTTGCTGCCTGAAGTGTTGTGGCAGATTATCAGCACGCAGAGCGAACTTGGTTTCGAGCTCATGATCAACGGCTTGATTGATGGGCAATACCGTGCCTTGATATATAATAAGGAGACGCTGGAGCCCATCTCGCTTCGTGCAAGTGATGCCGTGCTTCTTGCCTATATCAGCAAGATACCGCTCTATATCGAGGCTGGGTTGATGCAGAAACAAAGCGTGGAGTATTACAGGGGCTCCAAAGGAATGGCGCTGCCTGTGAACTCCATCAGCAACGAGATGCTTAGGAGTGCGCTCGATAAAGCTATCAAAGACGAGGATTACGAGCTGGCTTCGCACCTACGCGATGAAATGAGGCGGCGGAAGATAAAGGAGTAGAGAGGTGCTTGCTAAAAGACTGAACCGATGAAAGAAACGAGATATTTCTATGTTCCCGATGCCGGAAGACAAAGCGAATTGCCACCCGACGAGGCTGCGCATGCCTTGCGAGTGCTACGATTGAAAGCAGGAGATGAACTCTTCCTCATGGACGGTGCAGGTTCCTTTTTCCGTGCCGAGCTGACAGTGACGTCCGCAAAGCGCTGTATGTATGCCGTGAAAGCCGTTTTGCCGCAGATAAAGATGTGGCGCGGGCATATTCATTTGGCCATTGCGCCGACCAAGATGATGGAAAGAATGGAATGGCTTGCTGAGAAAGCTACCGAGATCGGGTTCGACGAGCTGTCGTTTTTGGACTGTCGGTTTTCGGAACGCAGGCAAGTAAAGATTGCCCGTGTGGAAAAGATCGTCGTTTCTGCCACCAAGCAGAGCCGTAAGCCGTGGAAGCCGCTCGTCCACGAGATGACAGATTTCAAGACTTTTGTTGAAAGCAGGCGGAAGGGCCGTTGCTTCATAGCCCACTGTTACGACGAAATGCCGAAAGAAGATTTATATGATGAACTAACGAAACATTCCGGCAACGAAGACATAACCGTACTAATAGGGCCCGAGGGCGACTTCTCCATCGAAGAAGTAAACTTTGCTTTGGAGCATGGCTGCGAGCCTGTGTCGCTCGGAGCCAGTCGGCTTCGCACCGAAACTGCCGGCCTATTGGCAGTGAGTATGGCGCAGCTTGCATTTAGAAAACGAACCAATGAAACAGACTTAAAATGAGAAAAATCAGCAGATTGTTATTCGGATACCTCTTATTCTTGGTGTTTGTTTTGCTGTTGGCATCATGCTCCGGCAACGATTATGTGAATGCCATCCCCCGCGAGAGCACGGCCGTAATTTCGATGGATATCAATAAGATGAGCGGCGTGAACAGCAAAGTTCTGTTCAAAACCATGCTCCGCGTGAGCGATCTTCATAGGAGTGGCATTGATTTCTCCTCCAAAATATTTCTTTTTGAGTCGGCTCAAGGCAATTTAGGTCTCTGTGCCAAGGTGACCGACGAGGGGGAATTGTCAGAACTGCTTGGCAGACTCGCTAAAGCGGGCGTGTGCACCGATGTGCAAAAGCGGCGCGGATACAATTTCTGCGTGTTGCACGACGCATGGGTGATGGGCTATTCTGATGAAGCCATGCTTGTGATGGGGCCGGTGGAGCCTGCCGGTCAAGCTGAATTGCAGAACGAAATAGCAAAATATCTCGGGCAGTCCGAAGAAGATGGTATCAGGAATAGCAAGCTCTACGCAAAGCTCGATTCTATAGAGGCTCCCATGGGCATGGTGGCTGAAATGCAGGCGCTACCGGAAAAGTTCGTCGCACCGTTTATGATTGGTGCCCCACAGGGAGCCGACGCCTCGCAAGTGCTGATAGCCGCACGGATGAACATAAGGAAAGGTTGTCTGCTGATCGACGGCGAGACATTCTCGTTCAACAAAACAATAGACAGGGAGCTGAAAAGCGCGGTAGCGACAGTTTATCGCCCCGTCGGCGGGAAGTTCCTAAAATCTATGCCGCGAGAGGCGCCGTTCGGTATGTTCGTGAACGTGAAAGGTGAGGACTTCCTCCGCCTCCTGCGCGCCAATAAGCCCATTCAGGCTATGCTTGCGGGTATTAACACTGCCGTTGATATGGACAATATAATTAAGAGTATCGACGGCGATATGTCGATCGTAATGTCAGAGTTCGCCGACGACCGGCTGAGAATGTCGATGGCTGCCGAGCTTGCCAACAACAACTGGCTGGCCGATGTGGGCTATTGGAAACAGTCGGTGCCACCGGGCGGGCGCATAGTAGACTGGATAAAGAATGCCTACTATTATACCGATGGCAATACGACATTCTATTTCGGCGTGGACGAAAACCGCCTGTTCTTCAGCGGAAGCAGTGCCCAAGAAGCGCTGGCCTCTGTGAAAACTGCAACCGAGCCCCTTCCTGCCGAGGTGCAGGCCGAGGTGCAGGGCAAGCGAATGGCGATCGTCGTAAATCTGTCTTCGGCAGCCGGCGGTAAGGCGGGTGCCGTGACGAGTATGTTGAGTCCTATCTTTGGCCGACTCAATACGATTGTTTATAGTTTTAAATAATGGAAACGATAAAACTACACTCCGTTGTTCCACAGGTCTTTGCGCGGCGCACCGACTGGGAAACCGACGTCTGGGGCATCGATGTGCTCTTCGAGAAAGGGCGGCTGTATCTTGTAGAGGCAGAGAGCGGCGCAGGCAAAAGTACTTTTTGCAGCTATGTCTTGGGATACCGCCACGATTACAGCGGAAAGATAACTTTCAGCGGTGCCGACATCACCGGTTTCAAGGTAAAAGACTGGGTAGACATTCGCCGCCGCCACATTGCGAACCTTTTTCAGGAATTGCGTTTGTTTCCCGAGCTGACTGCATTCGAAAATGTAGAAATAAAGAATAAGATTACTCGGATGAAGTCGCGCAGCGAGATTGCAGAATGGTTCGACATGCTCGGCATTGCTGACAAAATAGACGAGAAAGTCGATCGCATGTCTTTCGGGCAGCAGCAGCGCGTAGCCATGATACGTGCTCTGGTGCAGCCGTTCGATTTTCTTTTGGCCGACGAGCCTATCAGCCATCTCGACGATGTTAACTCGAAAGCCATGGGCGAGCTCATGACGGCCGAAGCCGCACGGCAGGGCGCGGGCATCATCGTAACAAGCATCGGCAAGCATATGGAACTAAATTACGATAAAACCTTGAAGCTATGAATTTGGTTTGGAAACTCCTTCGCCGCCACGTAAGCATTCCGCAGTTTGCAGGCTTTTTCTTCGCCAATCTGTTCGGTATGCTGATCGTGCTGCTCGGCTTTCAGTTTTATTGCGATATACTTCCGGTGTTTACTGAGGGCGACAGTTTCATGAAGTCCGACTATCTTATTGTAAGCAAGAAAATAGCTGTGGCAAATACTCTCAGCGGGCGCTCCAACACGTTCTCCAATGCAGAGTTCGACGATCTCGCTGAGCAGAAGTTCGTCAAGAATATCGGCCGGTTCACGTCTGCCGAATATAAAATCGACGCCTCCATGGGCATCGACGGCACGAATCTGCTTAACTCCGAAATTTCGTTCGAGAGTATTCCCAACGCCTTCATGGGCGCATCCGCGGCACAATGGAACTACCGCTCGGGCGAAACCGTGATACCCATCATTTTGCCCCGCTCATATATAACAATGTATAACTTCGGCTTCGCGCAGAAACACTCGTTGCCCAAAATTTCCGACGGGCTGGTGGGCATGATCGACCTGCGCATCTTCATACACGGAAACGGGCACCGCGACGAATACAAAGGAAAGGTGATTGGTTTTTCCAATCGCCTGAACACGATCCTCGTGCCGCAATCGTTCATGGAGTGGAGCAACGCCCGCTATGCTCCCGTTACCGTCTGCGAACCCAGCCGACTTGTACTCGAAGTTGTCAATCCCGCCGACGAAAACATTGCGAAGTATATCGAGCGGAAAGGTTACGAGGTAGAAGACAACAATCTTGCAGCCGAGAAGACGACCTACTTCCTCAAGCTCGTTGTCGTGATGGTGATGGCAGTCGGGCTGCTCATCTCTCTTCTTAGTTTCTATATCCTTATGCTCAGCATCTACCTGCTCGTGCAGAAGAACTCCACGAAATTAGAAAACCTCCTGCTTATCGGCTACAGCCCGTCCGAGGTGGCGTTGCCCTATCAGGCGCTTACCGTTTGTCTCAACGCAGTTGTGTTGCTCATTGCTTTAGCTGTGCTCTATGGCGTTCGGCTGGCCTACATGGATGTAGTCGTAACCCTATTCCCGAGCATCCCCGACGGTTCTCTGATACCCTCGCTTGTGCTGGGCTTGCTTCTCTTTGTTATTGTGAGCCTGCTCAACATTGTCGCCATCCGGATGAAAATCCTGCGTATCTGGCATCGGAGAGACTGAAACTGTTCACACGGCTGGCAGCATCTGCTGAAGCGATCATGATTTATTATGCATAAAGAAGGGTTGCTATCGTGTTTTGGCTCTTGAAATTCTTCTTCAAGTATAATGTTTACAAACCTTTAGGAGTAAACGTATTTTCTGTTATGACCTGTGACAGTAGAATTTGACGTATAGTATCTCTTTAAGGTATATTTATTTCAACAAGTCGAGAAGAAATTAAATATATATATAAGTGAACTTGTCCATACCACAACTCTGGGTGCCAAGACAGTTGTCAGATTTTGATATCCTGCCGAATAAACAATCAACAATCTTGAAAAAGACGAACGATAATAAAAGAAAATTATTATCTTTGCAACAGATGGGCTGCACTTTGGCAATTTCAAACAAGTTTGATTGCCCGCGGCTTGCACCATCTTTGCAAGTGGCAGGCTGCATCTCGGCAAATTGAAGCGAACTCCTTTGCCTGCGGCTTGCGCTATCTTTGCAGCAGAAAATAACGAACAATTATTTAATAACAAATCGTATGACGAAAAGAATAATAATGATGGCAATAGCCATACTAACAATAACACCAACAGTAACTATGGCAAAGAAAGAACAAAAACAAGTATTGAACCCGTGGGGACTGGTCTACGACGGTGCCCTCGCGGAGAACGTGGCGGGCGGGGTAAATATTCACCCCGTAACGTACGAAGTGGGCGGCGTTAGCGTGTCGGCCAACGTTTACACCCCGGCAGGCTACGACGCGAAGAAGAAATACGCTGCCGTGGTAGTTTCTCACCCCAACGGCGGCGTGAAAGAGCAGGTGAGCGGCATGTTCGCCCAAAAGCTGGCAGAAGCCGGTTTTATAGCCATTGCCTGCGATGCCCGCTGGCAGGGGCAGAGCGGCGGACAGCCGCGCGGCACCGACAAACCGGCCAACCGTATAGAAGACATCCACGGTATGATTGATTTCATATCCCGCTATCCCTGCGTCGACGCTTCGCGCATAGGCGCTCTCGGCATCTGCGGCGGCGGAGGCTACACCGTTGCAGCCGCACAGAGCGACAAGCGGATCAAGGCCGTGGCCGCACTGAGCATGTTCAACACAGGGCGCGTTCGCCGCAACGGATATTGCGACTCCCAGCTCAACACCATTCAAGAACGGCTCAAGCAGGCATCCGAAGCCCGCCGGAAAGAGGTCGAAACCGGTATCGCCGTTTATCCGCCAAAGGCCAAAACGCCAACAGAAGAAGAACTTAAGAAAATGCCCTTCGACCTTTACCGCGAAGGCATCTTCTACTACGCCACCTCTAAATACGCCCATGCCAACGACGGAGCCACCGCGCCCGTCAGCAGCCTGCTCGACCTGATGACGTGGGATGCCACCACGACAATGGAACTCATCGGCCAGCCGCTCTTGCTGATTGCCGGCGAAAAAGCCGACTCTTACTATATGACGGAAGACGCGATGAAGAAAGCCACAGGCACGGCAGACAAAGAGCTGTACATCATCCTCGGAGCCACCCACATACAGACCTATTACGTGCCTGAATACGTGGAGAAAGAGCGCGCAAAGATAGTAGATTTCTTCAATAAGAAACTGTGAAAGGCGCCCGTCGGCAGGCGGTTTCTTCTCCTCGGCAAGCTTGCAGAGCCCACCGAGTTGGCCCAATCCTCCCCACGCGGCTACGGCAGATCGCCATGATCTTTGCCAACGTTCTTTTGCTTGCCTGCTGCAAGAAAGCAGACAGCAACGGTCTGATCGGATTTGCTGACACCCGAGGAAACCTCGTCATACCGCCGAAATACAAATTTGCATACCCTTTTGTAAACGGAAAGGCAAAGGTTACCGACATGGGCATTTTGGTTGTCGACGGTCAGTCTGCAGAACATAACGAGTCTTGGCAGTCGGATAAATGGTATTTCATTTCGCGCAGAAACTGACAGCCCCGCGGTTATAATAAAATGAGCGGCAGTAATATTTGGTGAGGGCAGTTTGTTCGAGCAAAAGAACAATCCGTATGCAAGAAAATTTCTTTGCGGGAAGAAATATTTTTTCTCCCGTATGCAAATAAATTTATAAGCGGGAGGAAATATTTTCCTTACGGTATGTGTGTTAGCAAAATATTCGACACTGCCAAATATAATACGTTAAAAAGTACAGAGAAATTAAAGTTTCTCTGTATGCCGTTTACACCTTTATTATATATACTACACTTTTCTAACATTTCGGGGCAAAGATAGGTAATATATCTTAAACTTGCAAGTAAATGAATGAAAAATATTACAAATAAGATAAAAAGGATGCTTGTTGGGAGTGTTCTGATTAAATATTATGGATGTAGGATGAACGTTTGAAAAAAAATAATTACATTTGCACGTTCATGAAAAGAAATGAATAAAGGATTTTTATATTCGTTGGTCTTAGGTTTGTGCATTTTTATTCTGTTTGCACTGAACTTGTTGCTCGGCTCTGTTGCAATTCCGGCAGGGGATGTGTGGACAATCCTAACTGCCGGAGAAGGGGTAAAGGAAAGCTGGCGGTATATCATTACAGAGTCGCGACTGCCGCAGGTTATGACGGCAACACTATGCGGAGGGGCATTGTCGGTGAGCGGACTTATGCTGCAAACGGCATTCAAAAATCCGCTGGCGGGCCCGTCGGTTTTGGGTATCAACGGTGGAGCCGCGCTCGGTGTAGCATTGGTGATAATGGCAACGGGTGGAAGCGTTTCTGCTTTCATGTTCAGTGCGAGCGGTTTCATGGCCGTATTCACAGCTGCTTTTGTAGGAGCAATGGGTGTTACGGCTGTTATCTTTATCTTTTCGCTTGCCGTTCAAAATCGCATAATGCTGCTAATCATCGGTTTGATGATTAGCTATCTGTCTTCGTCAGTCATTTCTTTGCTCAATTTCTTTGCAACAGACGAGGGTGTGAAGTCTTTCACAATATGGGGACTCGGCGATTTCAGCGGAGTTTCTCTGCAGTATATGCCCATCTTCGCAGGCGTTATTGTTATCGGACAGCTTTCTTCTATCGCACTTATCAAGCCCCTCAATGCGCTTCTTTTAGGCGATAAGTATGCAGAGAGTATTGGCGTTTCGGTAACGAGAGTAAGGAATAGACTGTTGATTACAACGGGATTGTTGACTGCTATAACGACTGCTTTCTGTGGCCCGATAGCTTTTATCGGCCTTGCCGTACCTCATATTGCAAGGCTATTGCTCGGGACAGAGAACCACAGACAACTCCTTCCTATAACAATGCTGACAGGAAGTGCAGTTGCTTTGTTGTGCAATCTGATATGTTATCTGCCGAAAAATGGGGAAATTATTCCTCTGAATGCCATTACTCCTTTGATTGGAGCGCCGGTTGTGATTTGGGTGATGTATAAAAAGAGATAACCTTTTGGCAAGCATCTTATCCACAGTTTTATTTGCTTTGACACTTCTAATAATGCTTAATTTCGCCATATTTTTGTCGGAAATGCCTTATATATGAAAAAAAAATAGTAATTTAGCCCCTCGGAAAACGATATAAAACGGCTTAGAAGTAAAATAAAGGCCGTTCTCGCGAATATTCAACAAAATAACATAGATTAAATGGACGAAAATCAGACAATGGATCAAGACAGGATCATGAAGATCAACATTGAAGAAGAAATGAAATCTTCGTACATAGATTATTCAATGTCGGTCATCGTGGCTCGTGCTCTTCCTGATGTACGTGACGGCTTTAAACCGGTTCACCGCCGTATTTTGTACGGCATGTTGGGAATAGGAAATACGAGCGATAAACCTTATAAAAAGTGTGCGCGTGTAGTAGGAGAGGTGTTGGGAAAATACCATCCGCACGGCGACTCATCTGTGTATGGCGCATTGGTGCGTCTTGCACAAGATTGGAATATGAGGTACACCCTTGTCGATGGTCAAGGAAACTTCGGTAGTGTAGACGGTGATTCGGCAGCGGCCATGCGTTATACAGAATGTCGCCTCTCAAAGATGGGCGAGCATATCATGGATGATCTTGAAAAAGACACCGTTGATATGGCCAATAATTTCGATGATACCCTGCAGGAACCGACGGTTATGCCGACGAAAATACCTAATTTGCTCGTAAACGGAGGCAACGGTATTGCCGTGGGTATGGCAACGAATATCCCGACACATAACCTCAACGAAGTAATCGATGGTTGCTGTGCATATATAAATAATCCAGCTATTGATACAGACGGATTGATGGAGTATATCAAGGCTCCGGACTTTCCGACAGGTGCATATATTTATGGCCTTCAAGGTGTAAAGGATGCCTACGAAACCGGCCGTGGCAGAATAGTAATTCGTGCTAAGGCAGAAATCGAGGTTGGAGAGAACCATGATAAGATTGTTATTACTGAAATACCGTATGGTGTCAATAAGCAACAACTTATCGAATATATCGCAGACCTTGTGAAAGAAGGTAAGCTCGAGGGTATTTCCAATGCGAACGACGAGTCTGGCCGGCAGGGCATGCGTATTGTGATAGACGTGAAAAGAGAAGCGAATGCCAATGTTATCTTGAATAAACTGTTCAAGATGACGGCTCTTCAAAGCTCTTTCTCCGTAAATTGCATTGCGCTGGTGAAAGGTCGTCCGCGGTTGTTGGCATTGAAAGACTGTGTGAAATATTTTGTTGAGCATCGCCATGAAGTAACAATCCGCCGCACACAATTTGAACTGAAGAAAGCACAGGAACGGGCACATATCTTGAAAGGTCTTATCATTGCCTGCGATAATATCGACGAAGTGGTGCATATTATTCGGGCATCAAAGACTCCGGCAGATGCACAGAAGAATTTGGAAAACAGATTCGAACTCGACGAATTGCAATCGAAGGCAATTGTAGACATGCGTCTTTCGCAGCTTACAGGGTTGCGTATGGACCAGTTACACGCAGAATATGAGGAGTTGGAAAGGCTGATTGCTCATTTGCAACAGATACTTGATGATCCTGAATTATGCAAAAAGGTAATGAAAGACGAACTCAATGAGGTAAAAGAAAAGTATGGCGATGACCGTCGTACTAAGATCATTCCAGCAGAACATGAGTTCAATGCCGAAGATTTTTATCCCAATGATCCTGTTGTTATAACAGTAAGTCACCTCGGATATATCAAGAGAACTCCATTGAGTGAATTCCGAGAGCAGGCCCGTGGAGGAGTTGGTTCTAAGGGAGCACGGCATCGCGAGCAGGATTTCACAGAATTTATTTATCCTGCGACAATGCATCAAACTATGCTTTTCTTTACCAAGAAGGGGCGTTGTTATTGGCTGAAATGCTACAATATTCCAGAAGGAGCGAAAGATGCGAAGGGCAGAGCTATACAAAATCTGTTAAATATCGAAAGTGATGATTCCGTTAATGCTATTCTGCGTCTGCGCGGTCTTGATGATGAAGAATTTATCAATTCACATTATGTCGTATTCGCAACAAAGAACGGAACCGTTAAGAAAACAAGCCTTGAGGCTTATTCTCGGCCTCGTACAAACGGAGTTATTGCCATTAACATTGCTAATGGCGACGAAGTGGTAGACGTAAGATTAACCAACGGGCACAATGAGCTGATTATGGCCAACCGTAATGGTAGGGCTGTTAGGTTTGATGAGAAGACCATCAGAACTATGGGACGTACTGCAACCGGCGTGCGGGGTATTCGTCTTGATAAAGGGGATGACCAAGTCGTTGGTATGATAGTAGTTAACGATTCTGTTCAAGAAACGGTAATGGTTGTTAGTGAAAACGGTTACGGTAAACGTAGCGAAGTAGAGGATTACCGGAAAACAAATCGTGGAGGCAAGGGAGTAAAGACCATGAATATTACTGATAAGACAGGACGTCTCGTTGCAATAAAGAATGTTACGGATGATAACGATCTCATGATTATCAATAAGAGTGGTATAACGATCCGCCTTGCTGTAGCTGATTGTCGGGTGATGGGCCGTGCTACTCAAGGTGTACGCTTGATAAATCTGTCGAAAAAGAATGATGTCATTGCAAGCGTATGTAAGACTATGAGTTCTGAATTGGAGGCTACCGTTGAAGAGGAAAGCCGTTTACAGTGGGCGCAGAAGAATGAGAACGCTCCATTGAATAACAGCGAAGAAGGAGACAAAACCATAACGTCTCCGCTTGACTTTGATGACAAGGTAGATGAATAAAGTAAAATTTAAAATAATAAGCTTATGAAAAAATTAATGATTATGGCTTTATTGGCACTTGGTGCCACTACAGTCTTTGCAGGAGATAGCGAACCGTTAAAGGCTATTATAAAAGCTAATGATTTTGCTACGGCGCAAGAATTGGTTAAGTCGAGCCTTTCGCAACTTCCGAATGACGAAGAAAAGGCGAAAGCTTACAATAAGTTGGTAGAATTGGCTATGTCTAAAGTTGAGAAAGAACAGACCATCATTACCCAAAATCAATTGGCTGAACAGTTAAAACAAGGTAAGGTAGAACCTTTTGATACAGCTGGCTACTATTCAGCTATTTATAATGCAATCACTAATGCAATCGAATGTGATAAGTATGATCAGATGCCTAACAGTAAAGGTAAGGTAAAACCAAGGTTTCATAGTGCCAACCAAAGCAAGCTTTATCCTTTGCGTCCGAACCTGATTAACGCCGGTCAAGAGGCGATACAAAAGAAAGATCAAGAGGCTGCACTTAAATATTTCGGTCTTTATGCTGAAAGTGCAAGTGCTCCTCTCTTTAAAGAAGTAGATAGAACAAAAACACCCGATACGTATTTAGGAGAAGTTGCACGTGTTGCATCCGTATATGCTTTCCAAAATAAGAATATGGAACTTGCAAACAAGTATGTGGATATTGCGATGTCTGACACGGCCACTTATAAAGAAGCCTTGGACCTCAAGGTTTACTATATGCAGCAAGGGCTGAAGACGCATGAAGATTCGTTGCAATTTGTTTCAAAGTTGCAAGAACTTTATGTAAAGAACCCGAAGAGCGATCAAATATTTATGACACTGTCTAACTTGTATGGAAGTTTAGGTCAGAAGGGTGAAATGGATAGACTTATCAATGAAAAAATCGCTCAAGAACCTAACAATTTTACGGCATGGGCTATGAAAGGACAGGCTGAAATGAATGCTCAAAAATGGGATGAAGCCATTGCAAGTTTCAAGAGAGCTGTAGAAATCGATACGAAGAATGCCTTGGTATTGACTTATTTAGGGTTCTGTATCAATGCTAAAGCGCAAAATATGAATAATCCTCAAGAACAGAAGAAGTTGTATACTGAGTCTGTAGGATATTTGGAGAAGGCCAAGGAAGTTGATCCGAATAGGGAGAAAGCAAATTGGAGCTATCCTCTTTACCAATGTTATTACAATCTCTATGGGGCTAATGATAGTAGAACTAAAGAGATGGAAGGTATGAATAAGTAATTTATTTAGTATAGTTGGTACATATAGAATAGGTGTGTACCAACTATATTTATACTCTCTATGAAGAACGAAGTTTCTTATACTTTGTTTATCTTGTTGTCAATACTCTTAATATTTGTAAGAAACGGGAAGATTTTCAATCGGGCAAGTCGATATCGTTTGGAGGTAAATACGATTATGAATTAATTTCTTACGGTTAAAGATAACGATTTTTATAATGTACTATTGTGCAAAGTTATTGCAATAGCCTTACCATATAACAGAATATGATAAAGCTACCTGATAAAATAACAGGTATCTTAGAGTAAAATTTTCGTCTGTTTATCCCTCTTGTATCCATAAAATAAAGAATTATAAACCGGCTGAATGATAGATTGATATCAAATTCGTATTTGAAAAGATTAGCTGAATACTTTCATTATACAAAAAATATTGTGTATTAGGTAAAAGAGAGAAAGTCGGGAAAACAGTCTTACATAAAAAGAATAATATATGATAAAGGGGCGACAATATATACTATTGTTTCTATTTTTCTTTGCCTTGAATGCCATTTATGGGCAAAAGAAAGAAATCGCACAGGCCCGTCAGTTTATTAAGAACGGGAATAATTTAGAAAATGCAGAAAGCATGATGACTAAATTATTACAAGATCCGATAAATAAAAACAATACAAAGATATGGAATACTCTTTTTAATGCAGTTAAGAAGCAGTATGAGTTAGGGAATGAAAAACTATACTTGAAGCAACAGTATGATACAGCCCAGCTGTTTATAATAACAAGACGGATGTTCAATATATTAGAGAGTTACGATTCTGTAGAGGCAATTCCCGACAGGCTTGGGAATATAAAAATAAAAAACAGGGACAAACATGCTGATTTTTTGAACCAATATAGAGCGAACCTGTATAATGGGGGAAATTTTTTCATCAAGAAACAAAATTTTAAGGAAGCATATGCCATGTTCAATGACTATATAGATTGTACAAGGCAACCATTGTTTGCGAAATATAACTATTTGCAGAATGATAAAATTCTCCCCGAAGCTGCTTATTGGACTGTTTATTGCGGATATAAGATGAAAGATGCTAAAGCGACTTTGCTTTATGCCGATATTGCTGCAAAAGATACGACGCATTATATGTATATGTTGCAATATTTGTCAGAAACGTATAAAATAGAAAATGATACAAGTCGTTATGTCGATTGCTTGAATGAAGGGTTTAATAAATATCCGACTTCGCCATTCTTTTTTCCTCGTCTGATAGATTACTACAGTCATGAGAAAGATTATGCTACAGCAATGAAGATTGTGAATGTTGCTTTGCAGATAGATAGTGCTAATGTGGTATACCAATTTGCGAAAGCCTCTGTTCTTTTGAATACCGGCGATTATACGGAATGTATTAAGATATGTGATAAAATAATTCTTGAGAATGATACTTTGGCGGATGCTTTTCTATTTGCTGGTTTGGCCTACTTCAATCAAGCGGCAGAGTTAGAAAGAAATGTACAGATAAGTCGTAGTGATAGACAGCGTATAATCAAGTGCTACCAAAAGGCATATCCGTATTTGGAACGGTACCGTGAGTTAGCTCCCGACCAAGAGAAAAAGTGGGGAATGCCTCTTTATAAAATATATTACACTTTAAACATGGGGAAGAAGTTCGATGAAATCGATAAAATAATAAGGGGAGAGAATAATGCAAATAAATGATACGCTTTCTAAATTAAAAATAACACAATTGAACCGTATGCAGGAAGATGCTATCGAAATGATACTGCATAATGATAAAGATGTTATTATATTGTCTCCTACCGGTTCGGGAAAGACATTCGCCTATCTACTTCCTCTCATTCAGTTACTCGACAGTCAATCAAACTCTGTGCAAGCTATAATTATTGTCCCGGGCAGAGAACTGACTTTGCAGTCTGCCAATGTATTGAAGTCCATGAACTCCGGCATACGTGCATTTGCCAGCTATGGTGGACGTACGACAATGGAGGAACACAAAGCAATATCACAAATTAAGCCACATATAGTCTTTGCTACGCCGGGAAAATTGAATGATCATATAGATAAAGATAATTTTAATACGAAAGATGTTAAGTTTTTAGTTCTCGACGAGTTCGATAAATGTCTTGAAATGGGGTTTCAAGATGAGATGAAAGCTATAATCGATAAGCTCCGTTCGGTAAGA
This sequence comes from Prevotella phocaeensis, assembly GCF_900065875.1. Classification (NCBI taxonomy): domain Bacteria; kingdom Pseudomonadati; phylum Bacteroidota; class Bacteroidia; order Bacteroidales; family Prevotellaceae; genus Prevotella; species Prevotella phocaeensis. The sequence goes on from NZ_LT160625.1 coordinate 251,450, forward strand.
CGTCGCATATTGGTATCTGCCACCGATGCAGAAATTATACCCGATTTTGTAAATATAGGTCGAAGTTGTAAGATTGATTATTTATCTTCTAAAGAACAGATACCTAAAAGGATAAAGGTATATAAGGTGAATAGTCCTACAAAAGATAAACTCGAGACCTTATCTGGTTTATTAAAAACCGTTGGCGGAAAAAGCAGTATTGTCTTTCTTAATCATAGGGAAAGTGTAGAGCGAACAGCAGATTTTTTGTATAACAACGGCTTTGTAGTGAGTTATTTTCATGGGGGAATGGAGCAAAAGGCGCGAGAAGATTCATTATATCGTTTCTCCAACGGTTCGACAAATATCCTTGTTTGTACCGATCTGGGTTCTCGTGGTTTAGATATTCCCGATGTAGAAAATGTAATTCATTATCATATACCTGAAAACGAAGATAGCTATATTCATCGTGCTGGCAGAACAGCCAGATGGAAATCAAATGGAAATACTTATTTCATACTTGGTCCTGAGGAAAATATTCCAGACTATGTAAATAGTGTTATCGAAAATTTCTCTATTCCGGAAGAATTGCCTGCTCCTGCTTTGCCGGTTATGACAACCCTTTATATCGGAAAAGGCAAAAATGATAAGATCAGTAAAGGAGATATTGTAGGATTTCTTTGTAAAAAGGGTAAACTTAATATGGGAGATATCGGAAAGATAGATGTAAGGGATAGATATTCTTATGTAGCTATAAAGCGAACAACAATGAATACTGTCTTAGACTTAATTTGCGGTGAAAAAATAAAGGGATTGAGAACAATTATAGAACAAATTAAATAATAAAACGTAAGAAAATCGATTATTCAAAAAATAGATGGTGAATAATTTGTTTGTATCATACAAAAGATGTATCTTCACGGTCGACATTATATATGAACCGTTATTTATTAATTTTTTAAATACTCTAATCAGATGAAGAAGTACAACTTTAATGCAGGTCCATCAATGCTTCCTCGCGAAGTAATTGAAAACACAGCTAAGCAAATTCTGGATTTCAATGGTTCTGGTTTGTCACTTATGGAGATAAGTCATCGTGCCAAAGATTTCCAACCGGTTGTTGATGAATGTGTGGCTCTTATCAAAGAACTACTCAGTATTCCTGATGGTTATTCGGTAATTTTCCTTGGTGGGGGTGCTTCCCTTCAATTCTGTCAGGTTCCTTATAACTTTCTTATCAAGAAAGCTGCTTACCTGAATACAGGTACATGGGCGAAGAAAGCTATGAAAGAGGCAAAACTTTTTGGGGAAGTTGTTGAGGTGGCATCTTCTGCTGATGCCAATTATACTTTTATACCCAAGGATTGGACATGTCCGACTGATATAGATTATCTGCATGTCACAACCAATAATACGATTTATGGAACAGAAATGCGCAAAGAACTGGATATTCCTGTTCGTTTAATTGGCGATATGTCTTCCGATATTTTTAGTAGGCCGGTTGATGTAGCTTGTTATGACTGCATTTATGCCGGTGCACAAAAGAACCTTGCTATGGCAGGAGTGACCGTAATAATTCTAAAAGATGACGCTCTCGGAAAGGCTCCTCGTGAGATACCGACAATGTTGGATTATCGCACACATGTAGAAAAGGGTTCGATGTTCAATACTCCTCCTGTCGTTCCTCTTTATTCCGCTCTTGAAACTCTTCGCTGGATTAAAAGGAATGGTGGGGTAGAGGAAATGGATCGCAGGGCAAAAGAGCGTGCTGATATTTTATATAATGAGATTGATCGTAGTAAATTATTCCATGGAACCGTCAAAGAAGAAGACCGAAGCCTCATGAATATATGCTTCGTTATGAACGAAGAATACAAAGAACTAGAGAAGCCTTTCTTAGACTTTGCAATAGAAAGAGGTATGGTTGGAATTAAGGGACATCGTTCTGTGGGTGGTTTCCGTGCAAGTTGTTATAATGCACAGACAGTAGAAGGAGTTCAAGCCTTGGTAAAGGCGATGAAAGATTTTGAAGCGATGCATTAATTAATAAAAAGCCAAAGGTGTAATTTATGTTATGCCCATTATTATTAATCAAATTAGGGGAGTTCGTAATTTATATTATTTGAATTGTTCTAATTCCTTTCCTGAATGGAGAGATTTATTATAATATAGACTATGAAAATATTAGTAGCAACAGAAAAGCCCTTTGCCGCAATTGCGGTTGAAGGCATAAAAAAAGAGATAGAAAATATTGGTAATCAGGTTATTATGCTTGAAAAATATACGGGTAAGCAACAATTACTTGATGCGGTAAGTGATGCAGATGCCATGATTGTGCGGTCTGACAAGATTACCGCCGAAGTCCTTGACGCTGCGAAACAATTAAAGATAATCGTACGTGCAGGAGCCGGCTATGACAATATTGATACAGAATATGCAAAAGGAAGAGGAGTGATTGTGGAGAATACTCCCGGGCAGAATTCCAATGCTGTTGCCGAGTTGGTGTTTGGTTTGCTTGTATTTACCGTTCGTAATTTCTATAATGGTAAATCCGGTACGGAACTTAAAGGAAAGAAGTTGGGTATCCTCGCTTTCGGGAATGTAGGACGTAATGTGGCCCGTATTGCCAAAGGCTTCGATATGGAAATATTTGCTTACGATGCATTTTGCCCTGCAAGCGCAATCGAAGAAGCTGGGGTACATGCAGTAGCAAGTCAAGATGATCTTTTCAAAATGTGTGATATCGTATCGTTGCATATTCCTGCAACAGCAGAAACTAAAGGTAGCATTGATTATAAGACCGTTGCACAAATGAAAAAGGGAGGTATTCTTATTAATACGGCCCGTAAGGAAGTTATTAATGAGCCAGAATTATTGAAACTTTTTTCAGAGCGTGAGGACTTGAAGTTCATTACAGATATCAAGCCTGATGCTGACGAAGAGTTTGCAAAGTTTGAAGGCCGATACTTCTCTACTCCGAAAAAAATGGGAGCACAGACAGCCGAGGCGAATATCAATGCCGGTATTGCTGCCGCACGACAAATTAATGCGTTCTTTAAAGATGGCTGTACTAAATTCCAAGTAAATAAATAATTTTTTATCGTATTCGCACGGCAACAATACTCTTAGCCGTGCGAGTTTATTAATCAACTAAAACACAATATCATGGCAACAATAAAGCCTTTCCGCGGTCTTCGTCCTCCAAAAGATTTGGTTGAGAGAGTAGAATCTCGCCCATACGATGTTCTCAATTCTGAAGAGGCAAGAAAAGAAGCCGGTTCTAATGAGATGAGTCTTTATCATATTATCAAGCCTGAAATCAATTTCCCTGTTGGAACATCTGAATATGATCCGCGTGTTTATGAGAGCGCTGCAGAGCAATTTCAAAAATTTCAAGACAAAGGATGGCTTGTGCAGGATGAAAAAGAATTGTATTATATTTATGCCCAAACAATGAATGGCAAAACACAATATGGTCTTGTTGTCGGAGCTTATGTCAACGACTATCTTACAGGTGTTATCAAAAAGCATGAACTTACACGGCGCGATAAAGAAGAAGATCGTATGAAACATGTACGGGTATGCAACGCAAATATGGAACCTGTGTTTTTTGCTTATCCGGACAATAAAACTCTTGATGATTTGATTAACCGTTATGCTACAGAGAAACCTGAGTACGATTTCATTGCGCCTATAGACGGATTCCGCCATCAGTTTTGGCTTGTTAGCGATGATGCAGACATACAGACGATAACCGATGAGTTTGCTAAAATGCCGAGTTTATACATTGCGGATGGGCATCACCGTTCTGCTGCCGCAGCTTTGGTTGGAGCAGAAAAGGCAAAACAAGACTCTCATCATACAGGCAGAGAAGAGTATAACTATTTCATGGCCGTATGTTTTCAAGCTTCTCAACTGACAATCCTTGATTATAACAGAGTGGTGAAGGACTTGAACGGAATGACCTCTGATCAGTTTCTTGAAGCATTGAGCAAGAATTTTGTTATCTCATGTAAGGGAAAGGATAATTACAAACCGACAAAACTTCATGAGTTTTCATTATACATAGATGGTAAATGGTACAGTCTTATTGCAAAAGAAGGAACTTATGATGATACAAATCCGATAGGAGTGCTCGATGTGGACATCTCATCGCGTCTTATTCTTGACGAGTTATTAGGTATCAAGGATTTACGTTCCGACGAGCGGATCGACTTTGTTGGTGGTTTGCGTGGGCTCGGAGAGCTGAAACGGAGAGTCGACGACGGCGAAATGAGAATGGCTTTGGCTCTATATCCTGTGACTATGAAGCAAATTATGGATATTGCCGACAGCGGAAAGATCATGCCTCCTAAAGCAACATGGTTCGAGCCTAAACTGCGTAGTGGTCTTGTTATCCATAAATTATCTTGATTTGATGGTAGCCGAAGACACCTTTAAAACGATAACCAATAAAGTGGGCGAGGGATATTACACAGAGAAGCGGAGTAAATTCCTCGCCTTTGCGTATCATGTTACAACAATAGAACAAGTTAAAAACATTATATCCGATTGTCGTAAAAAATATTATGATGCCCGACATTGCTGTTATGCATATATGCTCGGTTTCGAACGAAAAGAGTTCCGTTCGAACGATGATGGCGAACCCAGCAGTACTGCAGGTAAGCCCGTATTGGGACAGATAATTTCTCATGAGCTTACCGATATTCTCATTATCGTAGTGCGTTATTATGGTGGTATCAACCTCGGTACTGGCGGACTCATCACGGCTTATCGTGAAGCAGCAGCAGACGCTATCTTGCATTCCGAAATAGAGACAAAGGTGGTAGAAGAAGTTGTTAACTTTTCATTTAGTTACGCGATGATGAATTCCGTAATGCGTGTAATCAAAGAATTGTCACCACGCATCATTAGTCAAGAGTTCGATAACACGTGCACAATCTCGCTCGCGATATCTCGGAGCAGGGCCGATCAGTTGCGCGAACGCCTGCGTAAATTATCCTTTGAATAATTTTGTTATATCGGAAATAAATATTACTTTTGCAAAACTTTTAGGAAGGTTGGCAGAGTGACCGAATGCGCTGGACTCGAAATCCGGTATACTCATTACGGGTATCGGGGGTTTGAATCCCTCACCTTCCGCCACCGTTAAAAATAGTGTTTCAGAAATGAAGTTATAATAACGGTTAAATAATAGCAAAATCGTTGTAAAATCAAGGTTTTACAACGATTTTTTGTATTCTTATTTCTACAGCTGAATAGCAACATATATGGGTTGACAGTCATAAAACGGTTTTTACTGCTATACAAAATTTTCAGGATGAAAAATGTAGCAGTGACAGTAAAATGAATAGCACATTGACTATCATGATCCTCTTGTTATCAGTGATTTATAGAGAATTTTGCAACATTGTTTAAGCATTAGATTATGAGAATAATTTTCAAGGTATCCTTCTACCTACGTTCAAACTATGAGAACAAAGAAGGGAAAGTCCGGTTCTGTATCTCGGTAAGACGAAAAACGAATACACGTATAAGGAGCATAAAATCTACATGTTTTCCCCTCGCCGAATTGACGCATTCGATGGATGTGGTAACTTGGCACAGGCTTGTGTTCCGTGAATGTAGTATTCCTGAGTTTCTACCACGTTTCCACATAGCCTGAAATGCCCGCTTCCTGTTCTCCGATTCTCTGCACAACGAAATCTAATCTCCGCCGTGTTTCCTCCAAGGAACAGAACAAAGTTCTTGCTGTTGCGCTTCTTGTGATTTATTTTTGTGATCGGTGGAGACAATTTCTCAAAATAGGTCGGATAACATTTACCAAAACAGAATTGCAATAGTCTCACCAGTTTATACCCGCTTCACAATACTTTTCAATCTAACGCTCGCCCTGCATAAATAGGCGTGGGAGTAGTTGCATGCAGGTCGGCAAGGCTTTTCCGGGCTTCCTTGTGGTCGGGACGGTCCAGAAGTCACGACTATGATCTAAGAACAGAAAAATATTACTCTTATGCTTTGAGTGCTTTAGCGAGGAACTTTGGGGTGAACCCTAAGGGGCTTCGGGCCACTTCTTCGGGCGAGCCGGTGGCAAGAATGGTTCCGCCACCACGCCCGCCTTCGGGCCCCATATCGATGATGTGATCGGCCAGTTTTATTACGTCGAGATTATGTTCGATGATAATAACGGTGTTACCTTTATCTACGAGTTTTTGTAGAACATTCATCAGGATGCGGATGTCTTCGAAATGGAGGCCTGTGGTGGGCTCATCAAGAATATAAAGCGTTTTGCCCGTGTCGCGTTTGGATAATTCTGTGGCGAGTTTTACGCGTTGGCTTTCGCCGCCGGAGAGTGTTGTGGAGGATTGTCCGAGTTTGATATATCCTAATCCGACGTCTTGGAGAGTCTTGATCTTTTGCAGGATGTTGGGTACGGTTTCGAAGAATTCTACAGCTTGGTTGATGGTCATATCAAGCACATCGGCAATGGATTTTCCTTTATAGCGTACTTCGAGCGTTTCACGATTGTAGCGCTTACCGTGGCAGACCTCGCAAGGGATCATTACATCCGGCAGGAAGTTCATCTCGATAGTTTTGTATCCGTTGCCTCCGCATGCCTCGCATCGTCCGCCTTTCACGTTAAAAGAGAAGCGTCCGGGCTTGTATCCTCTGATTTTAGCCTCGGGCAAATTAACGAACAGAGAGCGTATATCGCTGAATACACCTGTGTAAGTAGCGGGATTGGAGCGCGGTGTACGGCCGATAGGACTTTGGTCTACGTTCACTACCTTATCTATGTATTCGATGCCTTCGATCTTCTTGTATGGCATAGGCTTTTTGAGTGATCGATAGAAATGGTGCGAGAGGATGGGTTGCAATGTTTCGTTGATAAGTGTAGATTTCCCTGAACCGGAGACACCTGTTACTACGATCAGCTCTCCAAGGGGGAAACTTACGTCTATGTTCTTCAGGTTATTGCCACGAGCCCCAATGATGCGGATATGTTTACCATTGCCTTTTCTCCGATAGACGGGGAGAGGCGTGGTGTTGTCTTTGTTAATATCTCTTATTCTCGGAAGATCTATTTTTAGTTCTCCATTCAAGTATTGCGAAGTAATGGTGTGTTGTTTGAGCATATCTTTCGGTGTGCCTTGGAATACAACTTCGCCACCTTTACGTCCGGCCTTAGGACCGATGTCGACAATATAATCGGCTGCTAACATCATATCTTTATCGTGTTCTACAACAATAACGGTATTGCCAAGGTCTCTAAGTTCTTTCAGAGAATTGATAAGGCGCTCGTTATCTCGCTGATGCAGACCGATACTCGGTTCGTCGAGTATGTATAATACATTTACGAGTTGGCTTCCTATCTGTGTGGCAAGACGTATGCGCTGGCTTTCTCCACCCGAGAGGGTGGCCGATTGGCGATTGAGGGCCAAATAATCCAGTCCAACTTCAAGCAAGAAGTTTACCCTTGTCAGGAGTTCTTTCACTATTTCGGAAGCAATCTTCCTTTGTTGAGCATCCATATGTTCTTGCACATGTTCGAGCCAAAGCCGCAAGTCTGTCATATCCAAATCGGCAACTTCGGATATATTCTTTTCCCATATCTTATACGACAGCGATTCCGGTTTGAGCCTCATCCCATGACATTCCGGACATAAGGCTGTGCCAAGAAATTGGTCAGCCCACTTCTGACCGGCAGTGGAATCGTCGTTTTCAATAACTGTGCGTAAATATTTGACGACACCGTCAAAAGTAACAAAGTAATCTGATGATGTATGTACCAGTTCTTTACTAATCTTTACATTTTCGAGAGTGCCGTAGAGAATTTCGTCTACTGCCTCTTGTGGGATATCCTTGAATGGGGTTTTCAATGTACATTCATATTTTTGCAATATGGCATCAAGCTGCCAGAATATCATTTGGTTTTTATATTTGCCGAGAGGAACGATAGCTCCCTCGTAAATACTTAGTTTGTTATTGGGAATAACTTTGTTTAGATCGATCTCGTTCACATATCCCAATCCTTTACAATGTGGACAAGCTCCTTCCGGAGAATTGAAAGAAAAGATGTTGGGAGCAGCCTCACCATACGAAATTCCTGTTACAGGATCCATCAGTCGTTTGGAGAAATTACGTACTTTTTCCGTATCTTTGTCCATAATCATAATAACGCCATCACCTTGTTTCATTGCCGTTTGTACACTTTTTTTAAGCCTTTCGTTGTCTTTGTTTTGTACTTGCAGCTTATCGATAACAACTTCTATGTTATGGTTTTTGTAGCGGTCTACTTTCATGCCTCGTACGATTTCTTTAACTTCTCCATCTATGCGAATATAAAGATACCCCTTTCGGCGCATGCTTTCAAATAATTCACGATAGTGTCCCTTACGTTGACGTACGAGCGGGGCAAGGATATAAATGGACTTCTCTGCATAATCGGTCATAATCATATCCAATACCTTCTCCTCCGTATACTTTACCATTTTCTCACCGGAAAGATAACTATATGCTGTTCCAGCACGTGCGTAAAGTAGACGTAGGTAATCATATATTTCGGTAGTGGTGCCAACAGTCGACCTCGGATTTTTATTGGTAGTTTTCTGTTCGATACTGATAACAGGACTCAACCCCGTGATTTTATCAACATCGGGACGCTCCATGTTTCCGAGGAAATTACGTGCGTAAGCAGAAAAGGTTTCGATATAACGTCGTTGTCCTTCGGCAAAAATCGTGTCGAAAGCAAGAGAAGATTTGCCAGAACCGGATAGACCGGTGATTACAGTTAAAGAATTTCGCGGAATTACTACATCTACATTTTTAAGATTATGTACACGTGCTCCCCAAACATATATTTTTTCGTCTTCACGATCCATTTGCCAATTCCTATTTGAAAGATTAATTGTAGGATTTTTCTTTCCGAATATTTTCGGATGATATCAATTATTTCCTGATGTCGAGTTTGTGCCTTCTGTATATCCGCGTAATAAATTCACATCTCTCTTGATATTGAATGTACGCCCGTCGGCACCCTTTGCTTTCACTAAGCAGAAGTAAACGCCTTGTTTTACATCTTGTCCTTTATATTTACCATCCCATCCTTCAGACGGATTTGTCCATTCGTAAAGCAACTGTCCCCAACGGTTGTATATATAAGCATGAAAATCTGTAATACTCTGAAAACCATCTTTAGCCTTGTAAATATCGTTGATACCATCTCCATTCGGTGAGAATGCATTGGGAAATTCAAGTTTGCTTTCGGATATTGAAACTGTGATAGGCACATTCTCGGCCCAATATTCTTTTGTAAAAGCAACAGTGTCTGTACCTTGGGTGAATATAGCGTAAAGTATAATTCTATGGGTTCCTGCGGATGTGAATGTGTATTCGGTATCTTGCTCATATCTGACAAGATAAGGAGAATTTTCTCCTTCTTTTGTAAAACGCCATTCGTAATATGTTGTCCAGCCATTGGTGTTCTCGGCATTCGCTTTAAATTGTGCGACTATAGGGGCAGAACCTTGAAATGAGGTGACATCTTCAGCGGCTTCACCTGTCGAAGGAGTGAAAGTACCTGTAGGATTGATGGATGGCATTTGCTGTGCATCAACATTCAAGGTGCATGCAGCTAATATGATAGACAGAATAAATTGAAATTTCATTTTGAATGAATAATAATAATGCAAAAATACTCAATAAAGTTGATTTAGCCACTCTTTTTTTGTATTTTTGCACACATAATACGAAATAAATCATGTTATGAAATATATTTTAAGGTACTTTTTATCTTTAATATTTATCAGTTGCATTTCTTGGGGCTTTGCCCAAACCAAGACATGGCGCGAGATATATAAAGTTAAAAAGAAGGATACTATCTTCGGTATTGCAAGAAAATACGAGATATCCATTATGGAATTGATGGATGCCAATCCTGATATGAAGCTCGAAGGCTATTCTTTAAAAAAAGGAGATAATGTTTATATTCCTTATGCAAAGGATAAGAAAGTGGAAACGAAAGTGCCTGTTGTTTCTGAAAAGATAAAAAGGAGCGCCGATGATGTCCGTAAACGGGCAGTGCATATCGGTGTTATGTTACCTTTACATGATGCAGATGGCGATGGTAAACGTATGGTGGAATATTATCGTGGTATATTAATGGCATGCGATAGTTTAAAGAAAGAAGGAATATCTACAACTGTTTCTGCTTGGAATATTCCTCAGGAAGCTGATATAACACAAACACTTGCTACCGATGGAGTAAAAGATTGTGATATTATCTTTGGCCCACTATATACCAGACAGGTAAAACCTCTTGCGGGTTTTTGTAAGAAAAATGGTATTATGATGGTGGTGCCATTCTCGATATCGGGCAACGACATTGCTTCCAATCCCGAGATGTTTCAAGTGTACCAGTCGCCAGAATTGTTTAATGATATGGTATTAAACGCTTATATGGAACGCTTCTCCGGTTATCATGCCGTATTTGTAGACTGTAATGACACTACAAGTAAGAAAGGCGTATTTACATTTAGCCTGCGTAAACGTCTTGAGTCGAAAGGTTTGAAATACAGCATAACGAATTTAAAGTCAAGTGAGGTGAATTTTGCAAAGGCTTTTAGCCGCACCCAACCTAATATTGTTATTCTGAATACAGGCCGTTCACCGGAATTAAATGTCGCTTTTGCCAAATTAGATGGACTGAAAGTAAATGAGCCTTCTATATTCATATCACTGTTCGGCTATACGGAATGGCTGATGTATACGAAAGTTTATCTAAATTATTTTTATAAATACGACGCTTATATCCCAACTTCATTTTATTATAATGCCGTGGATAGGAAGACGCAACATTTGGAAAACGGTTATCGCCATTGGTTTAAAACCGACTTACAATATGCATTGCCAAGATTTGCCGTCACCGGTTATGACCATGCAAACTTTTTTATTAGAGGGTTACACCTACAAGGAAAAACATTTAGCGGTAGTAAGTATGCTGTCAGATATAAGGCTTTGCAGACTCCTCTTAACTTTAAGAAATTAGGAAGCGGTGGGGGAGCCGTGAATAGAAATTTTATGTTGATACATTACAATCGTAACCAGACGATTGAATCAATTACCTATTAATTATGAATATGCGCAAATACGCAATCATATTGTTTATGACTCTTTCGCTAAGTGCAACAGCACAGATTGGACAGCATCGTAACGATTTGTCGATAGGTGTAAATGGCGGTTATGCCATGAGCAATGTTGGTTTTACGCCCAAGGTTACCCAAGGAATGCACGGAGGCATTACTGCCGGTCTTTCTTTACGCTATGTCTGCGAAAAGTATTTCAGTACAATATGTTCGATCTATACGGAAATAAATTACGCACAAATAGGATGGAAAGAGCGAATAGTTGATATTACAAATGCGCCTGTAATTAATGCGGAAACCGGCTTGGCAGAGAAATACAATCGTACCTTAAATTATATTCAGATACCTGTATTTGCCCATCTTGCTTGGGGAAAAGAACATGCGGGAATTCAATTCTTTTTTCAGGCGGGACCTCAATTCGGTTATCTGCTTAGTGAAAGCACAAAGGCCAACTTCGATGTTGCTAAACCTAATTTAACCGATCGCTCCAATAAGGAAATATCGCAATATTCCATGCCTGTAGAGCATAAAATAGATTACGGGATAGTTGCCGGAATCGGTATGGAATATACTATACCCAAGGTTGGGCATTTTCTTTTAGATGGTCGTTATTACTATGGACTTGGAAATATTTACGGCGATTCCAAGCGCGATTATTTTGCTAAATCCAATTTAAGCAACATTGTTGTGAAACTGACCTACCTTTTCGATATAACTAAAACAAAATAATAATAAAACTATGTTTGAAAATCAACCTAAAGGTCTTTATGCTTTAGCATTGGCCAATACTGGCGAGAGATTCGGTTATTATACGATGCTCGCGATTTTTACGCTGTTCCTGCAGGCTAAGTTCGGATACGATGAATCGGAAGCCATCAAAATTTATTCAGGCTTTTTGGCCGGTGTATATTTCCTACCTTTGCTGGGAGGTATCCTTGCAGACAAGTTCGGATACGGCAAGATGGTTATATCCGGCTTTTTGGTCATGTTCATAGGTTACTTACTGCTTGCCATCCCTACTGCTGCCGATAACAGTGGTTATTGGATTATGATAGGAGCTTTGTCGCTCATTGCATTAGGTACCGGTCTTTTTAAAGGCAACTTGCAGGTGATGGTTGGTAATCTGTACGACGATAAGCGCTATAGTACCAAGCGTGATACAGCCTTTTCGCTGTTTTATATGGCCATCAACATCGGTGCAATGTTTGCCCCTACGGCTGCAACAGCCATCACCAATTGGATGATGGGCAAAGACGGATTTATTTACGATGGGCGCGTTCCGGCCATTGCGCATCAGATTATCGATGGTAGTGCGTCGGAAGCAAACCGCCAATTGGTGCAGGGATTAATCGATAACCATAAGATTGCCACCCATTTTACGGGTGACTTAGTTACATTCTCCCATCAATATATCGACAGCCTTTCGCAGGCTTATAACTATGGTTTCGGTATCGCGTGCATCTCGCTCATCGTTTCGGCACTGATTTATTTTACATGTCGGCGTACATTCAAGCACATAGAAGGTAATTCGAAACAGATGGCAGCTGCGGTAAAAGATGGGAACGATGTAAATATGACGGAGGTGAAGCTCACTCCGGCAGAAACTAAACAGCGCATCATTGCCTTGATATTGGTGTTTATCGTGGTTATTTTCTTTTGGATGGCATTCCATCAGAACGGCGCGACGCTTACTTATTTCGCGCGCGATTATACGGCCAGCAGCGTTACCGGCTTTACCCGCATCGGTTTCAATGTGTGGAGTATTGCACTCATAGCGGTTCTTGTTTATGCTTTGTTTGCGGTTTTCCAATCTAAGACAGGTAAAGCACGCATCATAGCAGGCGGGGTGAGTGTGCTATGTGTGATAGGTATCGGTGCTATTTATTTCGATATGGACAGTGTAGTGAACATACTTCCGCAACAGTTTCAGCAGTTTAATCCGTTCTTTGTAGTTGCTTTAACTCCATTTTCGTTGCTTCTGTTCTCATGGCTTGCCTCGAAAGGTAAGGAGCCATCGGCACCTCGCAAGATCGCATTAGGCATGCTTGTGGCAGCGGTGGCATATTGTCTACTCACATTCGGTAGTATTGGCATGCCTACACCGGCCGACTTAAAGACCGATGCAAACCTTCTAACCAATCCAGCTTCGCCCAATCTGTTGATCAGCACCTATCTGATCCTTACGTTTGCCGAACTGTTGTTGAGCCCGATGGGTATTTCTTTTGTCAGCAAAGTGGCACCTCCCAAACTCAAGGGAGCTATGATGGGTGGCTGGTTTGCCGCTACGGCCGTGGGTAACTATGCCGTTCGGGTGCCCGGACTCTTGTGGTTACACTTACCGTTGATTGCTATTTGGAGTATATTGATAGCACTCTGTTTACTTGCGGCGATGTTCATGTTCATTATGATGAAGCGTCTCGAGAAAGTTTGTTAGCTCAGATACTTTAACATTATCAATGAGGGAAAGTTCGTATATTATGAACTTTCTCTCATTTTGTGTTATTTCGATATATATCAGAAATATTCGTTTTCGCGTTGATATTCCGTTGTTATACATGATACGGTAACTGTGTGCTTTGGCGGGATATGGGGATAACGAACAATAGATAGTTGTCTTATGCTTAACAGGCCTGATGTATGTTGTTGATATATATCAGGCTTGTCGATAATAAAGAGGTACAGTATCTGTTGTATCGATTACTTCTGTCGACAGTATAAAGGTCGAGGGCATGTTCACAACACCCTATCAACAGACGTTTTTCCTAAAAAAGTGCGTGATAGCGGTATGTATTTATGTATTATAATACGCACATGAAAGACAGATATGTGTATTCTAATTCCGATACTCACAATAATTGGGCGAGATGTAAAGAGAAAATTCAAATCACCGATGGGAAGAAAATAAACGTAGATAGTCTGCCGGTTATGAAGTATTACACCGAGGAACATTTGTACGTGAGGCGCATTGAATATTATTCGTTACTGCAGAAATAGTCAAGTATGTAGTATAATTAGCTTGAATGTGCGCAAAGTGGAAACATGATTAAAAAATACTAATCTATTTGTACATGTGGCAATTATTTCCTATTTTTGACCATGAAAAGTAAAAACTTGTACAAGTGAAAAAACAGATATTTATAACTTTATTGCTATTATTCTCATTATATAGCTCTGCACAAAAGGTTACTTTGGGCTCTTGCATCACACATGACAAGGGCGTATATAAAGGCGAAATGGTTTCCGGAAAGCCGAACGGTAAAGGTAATACGCTTTGGAAAAATGGCGATACCTACGAAGGAGAATACGTAAAAGGTAAACGTCAGGGATATGGTATTTATGCCTTTTCCGACGGGGAGAAATATGAAGGGCAATGGTATCAGGATCAGCAGCACGGTAAAGGTACCTATTATTTTGCCAATAATAATAAATATGTGGGATTATGGTTCCGAGATTACCAACAAGGACACGGCACCATGTATTATTATAACGGCGATAAATATGAAGGAGAGTGGTATCAGGACAAACGTCAAGGTAAGGGGATTTATACTTTTGCGAGCGGTGCATATTACAAAGGGCAATGGGCTAACGACCAAAAAAGCGGCAAAGGTTTCTTTGATTGGGGAGACGGAACGACTTACGACGGTATGTGGATGAATAATCAGCGGTCGGGGAAAGGCGTAAACAGATATGCTGACGGCGATGTATATAACGGAGATTGGAAGAACGATATACAGAACGGACGCGGGGTATATAAGTTTCAAAACGGCGATATATATGAGGGTGATTACAATCAGGGCGAGCGTACAGGCGAGGGAATTTTTAAGTATGCCAACGGTGATAAGTATACCGGTCATTTCAACGAAGGCGATAAAGAGGGAACAGGAATATTGGCATGGAAAAACGGAGACTCGTATTCGGGCCAGTGGAAAAACGATAAACAGAACGGGCGCGGTAAACTTATCAAGCGAAACGGCGATGTGTTCGAAGGCAATTTTAAGAATGGAAAAATCGATGGAAACGTTGTTATCCACTATGCCGATGGCAGTAAATTCAAAGGAACATATAAGAACGGACTGCGTAATGGGCCAGCTATAGAGGAAACCAAAGACGGAGTACGCTTTGAAGGTTCGTATTCTAACGATAGAAGAAACGGCAAATTCGTTGAGAAAGATCGTAACGGACAGATAACGAAAAAGGGACGTTATGAAAGCGGACGGCGTTTCGAAGAGTAATCAATAATAATCGTAGCAGACTATGGCAATGAAAAAAACATCGAAAAAAAACGCAGTTTTGAAAGCTGCTATTAGGAATAAACAACCCGAACATATAGGTTTGGTGAATAAAGACGCTTATCTTGAACCTTTTGAAGAGGCCATACGCGGACGGCATGAACATGCACTGTGGAAGTTGAATGCACTGACTGGACAGGGAAAAAGAAGTTTATCAGACTTTGCAAATGGCTATAAATACTACGGACTCCATAAAGTTTCGCGCGGTTGGGTGTTCAGAGAGTGGGCACCTAATGCCACTGCAATATATTTAGTCGGCGATTTTAACGATTGGAAAGAGACCGACAAATTCAAGGCTACACGTATAGAAGGGACGGGAGATTGGGAGTTGAAACTTCCTGCCAAAGCTCTGAAACACGGAGATCTGTATAAAATGCATGTATATTGGGAGGGTGGCTATGGAGAACGTATCCCTGCTTGGACGCAACGTGTTGTACAGGATGAGCATACTAAAATATTCTCTGCACAGGTATGGGCGCCAAGTGTACCTTACGTATGGAAGAAAAATACTTTTCATCCGAAGACTTCTCCGCTGTTGATATACGAATGTCATATCGGCATGAGTCAAGATGCCGAGAAAGTTGGAACCTACAGGGAATTTAAAGATAATGTGTTGCCGAGGATAATCCGTGCCGGCTATAACTGCATTCAGATTATGGCTATTCAGGAACATCCGTATTATGGGAGCTTCGGGTATCATGTAAGTTCTTTCTTTGCCCCGTCTTCTCGTTTCGGCACTCCAGAGGAGTTAAAGGAATTGATTGATACAGCTCATGCCAATGGCATAGCTGTAATTATGGACATTGTGCACTCTCATGCCGTTAAAAACGAAGTGGAGGGCCTCGGTAACCTTGCCGGCGATCCGAACCAATACTTCTATTCGGGTGACAAACATGAGCATCCTGCGTGGGACAGTCTTTGTTTCGATTACGGTAAAGATGACGTCATACATTTCCTTTTAAGTAATTGTAAATACTGGTTATCCGAATTCCATTTCGACGGTTTCCGCTTTGATGGTGTAACATCTATGCTTTATTATAGTCATGGATTGGGCGAAGCCTTTACAAATTACGGTGATTATTTCAACGGACACGAAGATGATAACGCCATTTGTTATCTTACACTCGCCAACAAACTTATCCATGAAGTGAACTCACATGCCATTACTATCGCAGAAGAGGTAAGCGGAATGCCCGGGTTGGCAGCTAAGTTTGAAGACGGCGGATATGGTTTTGACTATCGTATGGCCATGAATATTCCGGATTTCTGGATAAAAACCATCAAAGAATTACGTGACGAAGATTGGAAACCGAGCAGTATCTTTTGGGAGGTAAAGAACCGGCGTGCGGACGAGAAAACAATCTCCTATTGTGAAAGTCATGACCAAGCTCTTGTCGGAGATAAGACGATTATCTTCCGTCTTATTGATGCCGATATGTATTGGCACTTCAAGAAAGGGGATGAAAACGAGCGGGTACATCGCGGTATAGCTTTGCACAAGATGATACGTCTTGTTACTGCGTCGGCAATCAATGGGGGATATCTTAACTTTATGGGGAACGAATTCGGGCATCCTGAATGGATAGATTTCCCGCGCGAAGGTAATGGTTGGAGCTATAAATATGCAAGACGCCAGTGGAACTTGGTTGATAATAAAGACTTGGATTATCATTATTTGGCCGATTTCGATAGAGAAATGCTAAAAATAATAAAGAGTATACGCAATTTTAACAGAACTGCAATCAATGAAATCTGGCATAATGACGGCGATCAGATACTTTGTTTCATGAGGGGAGATTTGGTGTTTGTGTTCAATTTCTCGCCTATACGTTCTTATACCGACTATGGTTTTCTTGTGCCGACGGGTAGTTATAGCGTTGTATTAAATACTGACTCCAAGGATTTTGGCGGTAATGGATTGGCCGATGACACAATGACTCACTTGACAAACTATGATCCCCTTTATGTCAATGAGCACAAAGAATGGCTCAAATTATATATTCCGGCACGTTCTGCAGTAGTATTGAAAAAGAATTAAAGATACGGATTTTGAATAATTATATGCGAAACTTCGGGAATAGCACAAAGGTAATAAGACTTTCGTGTGCTATTCTTTTTATCGTTTTTACGTTCGTCTATCTGTATTATTATCAGGCAGACATTCTCGCTGTTGCCCAACATATCTTATCTTCCGGACGCACACAATACGACAGAAAGATAGGAGCTGTACTTATTACAATAGTACTTTACTTGCTTCACATCGGCATCGCTTCTGTGATAAAGACAGGGAAAGTTGGTTATTCCTTAACGTTTTTCCCGTCATTGTTGGTATTGGCTTTTATCACCGATATAGAGGCTAAGTCTGCCAATCAGATATGTTTCGGTGTATCCGGATGGGTGTTTTTGTTGTTGAGCGTTGTTTATGGCATGCTTCTTTGGGCGTGTTATCGATTGAAGACTTTGAGTGAAAGCAGTTCGAAAATCCTTTTTAGCAGATTTGTATGGAGCGATTTCCTGATGATGTTCCTCATGTTTTTTATGGTAGGCACCGTGAGCAGTCATAACGAAGTATTTCATTATCGTGCCCATATGGAGCAAAGTCTGCTTGATAACGGCTATAATGAAGCATTAGCTACGGGTAGGAATACGTTGCAGACAGACTCTTCGCTTACGATGTTGAGGGCTTTTGCCCTTTCTAAAAAAGGAACATTGGGTGAATATCTCTTCGAATATCCGCTGATAGGAGGTTCCAAAGCGTTGCTTCCCCATAATAATGTAGGAACATTTATGTTACCGGAAGCCGTGATATACCGTAATGTGGGCGTTGTATTGAGGCAGAAGTTAAGCCCGTTGGAATACCTTGAATATATAGAAAAACATCATCTTGCAAAGAAAGCAGCAGCAGACTATCTGCTTTGCGGTTATCTGCTTGATAAGAAACTCGATGCTTTTGTAAATAACATATCGAAGTATTACGACATAAAGGGCACATTGCCGAAGCATTATCGAGAGGCTTTGATTTTATATACCCATCTGCGTTCCAACCCGAAGATCGTCTATCATAGCAATGTGATGGATACGGATTTTCAAGATTTCCAAGATTTAAATCGTAAATATCCCAGACGGGCAGAACGAGTGAATGCCGTTCGGGATATCTATGGAAAAACCTATTGGTACTATTATCTATATGCTACTTCTTAACTTCACGTAATGCTTTTACCCAATCGGTATCGACAGAGAATTGGGTTAGATATTTGGCATTATCTACATAGGCATAAACAGTTTCTTTGTCCATATCGTTGAATAATGCATTATGGGTTGTCGCATTCTTGAAGTTTGCCATAATTATTTCTTTATCGTCTTTCTTCTTTGAGTTGGAAAGACGTTTGAGATAAAGGTTTACAAACTCGATCATAGCATCTGTCTGTTGTCCGAGCTCATACTCTGTAAACGTCTTCGACTCGGCAGCTTTCATCAGCATATAATAAATAGCGTCCCATTTGAATGTTGCAATTTTCCTTTCCTCAATATCCTTGGTCGTATCGTTTTTAATCCTTTCTTGCTGTTTCATAATGTTTTTAACTTCCTTGAATATCTCTTGTGCAGACACATTAGAGACAGCCAACAGCCCCAGTGCAATCATTACTACTATTTTCTTCATAATTCTCTTCATTTATATATTTTTGTTAATTAATTCTTTTGTGAATATAAACTATCACCGCTACGGTAAATGTTCAATTCTTTATTCGGTCTTGGTTTCTATGTATAAAATCTTTCCATCCGTGGTAATGGTCCTCTGCCTGCGGCCTCCCCATTTGCATAAAGTGGCAGTAAGCAGCCCCTAAAGCATCTGTTGCATCCATGAATTTTGGCATGTCGTCGCCGTTGATACGAAGCAATCGTTGCAACATACCGGCAACCTGCTCTTTGCTGGCCTGTCCTTGTCCGGTGATAGCCATTTTGATTTTCAGCGGTGCATACTCGTGTATTGGCACGTCGTGGTGAATTGCAGCGGCGATAGCTACACCTTGTGCACGTCCTAACTTGAGCATCGATTGCACGTTTTTGCCGAAGAACGGGGCTTCGATTGCCATTTCATCAGGCAGATACTCGTCGATAATACCGGTTACCCGATCGAAAATCTTGCCCAATCTGATATACGGATCAAGTTCCCGTCGCATATCTATAACCCCCATAGCTACCATTTGGGCAGTCCGGCCATAAACTCTGATGACTCCATAGCCCATAACATTGGTCCCGGGATCTATTCCTAATATAATTTTTTCAGCCTGTCTGCTGTTCATAATTTTCTTAAACGTCTATCTATCCATATAAGGATTGCCTGCCAATTCTATGCCGATGGTCGTCTTATCGCCGTGCCCCGGGTAGATTACAGTATCATCCGGAAGCTGACATATCATTCTGATGCTTTGTATTATTTGGAACATTGAGCCGCCTTCCAAGTCTGTCCGTCCGATAGAGTAGTGAAAAAGAGTGTCACCAGAGAATGCAACATGCTCCTTTTCACAATACAGGAAGATGCTGCCCGGCGAATGTCCCGGCGTTTCGATAATAGTAAATATATGGTTTCCGAAAGCGATAACGTCCTTGTCGGTCAGGTATTTTCTGATCGGAGGCATATCGTATTCGAGCCTTACACCCATAATCTGTTCTGCTTGAAAAGCCGCCAGTTCGATGAGAAACTTATCTGCGGTATGCACTTCTGCCCTTAATCCAAACTCTTCGAAAATAGTATTGTTGCCGAAGATATGATCTATATGGCCGTGGGTAGCAACAAGATGTTTCGGAGTAAGTTCGTTCTTGCGGATATATTCCACAATGGCTTTCCTTTCGTTCGTATAATACGCTCCGCAATCTACAATGATACATTCCTTAGAGTCGTCGCTGACAATGTAGCAATTCTCTTGGATCATGTTGCATACAATTCGCTTAATATTCAGCATATTCTATATTTTCAGTTACATACATATTCCAAGGATCAGAAAGGTAGATACACCACATTTTTCTTCTTGAACCATTCTTCTTGGAACCAATTGGCGATAGGAGTTACCTGAACGATATTTCTAAAAGGCCTAATCTCCGCTGTCAAGTCTCCTCCTTTTAGGCACAACAGCCCGTTGGGAAGCGGGTTAACCTGCTTAGACGAAATGTTTTTTCGGATTAATTTAGCCATATCGGGCAAGGACATTACGGCTCTGCTTACCACAAAATCGTATTTTCCCTTTTCGTTTTCGCCTCTCAAATGTTCCGTATCGACGTTTTTCAGACCGATATGGGTGGCAATCTCGGCTGCTACTTTTACTTTCTTGCCTATACTGTCTATTAGTTTAAAGCGGCAATTAGGGAAAAGTATTGCCAACGGAATGCCCGGAAAGCCACCGCCGGTACCCACATCAAGAACCGTTGTGCCCGAAACAAAGCTGATTTCTTTGGCTATTGCAAGCGAATGGAGCACATGATGTTCATAAAGATGATCGATATCCTTACGTGAAATAACATTTATTTTTGCATTCCATTCCTCGTAGAGCGGCGCAAGTTGTTCGAATTGATATTGCTGCTCGTCGGTCAGATTAGAGAAATATTTCCTGATGATTTCCATTGTCATTTAAGTAGTTTTCCGATTTCGCTTTTATCTATCTTTATCCTTATTTCGCCTACATCGTGCGGAGCGATCTCGTCTTCGCAGTAGATAAACGTAATAGCATCATCATCGATCATGAAGTTTTCGGGTACATATATGTAATCGTTGGCAAAGATATGTTTTTTCTTCAATTCATCAATACTGTTCAGATTGAAATTCTTCAACAGATGTTCGATAATAATATCTTTAAGAGCTGCATTGTAACCATCTACAAATAAGTCTTTTAAATTGATTGTACTACCGGTCTTCAGATCAATGTTCTTAACGAGTGTTTGATTAATCCCGTGCTCGCCTCCGGCATACATATAAAGTTTGGAGATATAAGTTAATATACCTTCAGACGGCATCTCAACGGATGTTTTCAGTATATAAGAACAATTATACGAGGCGGCATTCTGCCTGTCATCGCGGTATAAATCGCCATATTCTTTCTTATAATCGGCAATATATTGTGCGGCGAAAGCATGGACAGCTGCGTTCATGTCTGCCTGTTGAGGATTACCGATAAGATAATCCGACATTAAAATACCCGAATTGATTATCTCGTGATTGATTTTTTTATCGTTCTTTCCTTTCACATATATTACGTGCAACGACACGTCACATTTTGGGGAATGAGCCTCAGAAGTAAGCGCAATCGTAGAATCCACGCATATGGAGTCTATTTCCAATCCGCTTTTGTATATGTCGAACTTGTTTTTGTTACTACACGAACATACTAACAATGCCGTAAGGGCTATCGTTAACAGATACTTCATATTTATATATTTGCGGACAAAGGTACAAAATATTTACATACTGCTATGTTCTTATAAGATATTTTTAAGGTAAAAAACCATAACGTCAGCATGAGATGGGGAGATTATGTACGGCATGTAACGGCAATAGACATATCGTTTGTTTTGCTTATTTCACACATGCAACGATTATAGGGCTATGGGACAGGTAATAAAGAGCCGTAAGCGCGCTATAATGAATGGTGATAATGGGTATTATAAGGGCACCGGAAAGAATGGGAAGAGAACGGTAATGCGTGTTCTCTTCCCGATAAATATCAGTTTGCGCTCCTATAATCAGGCAAGTGGAACTCGTAGGATTTATCGAATACCTGACTTACCTTGTTAATCTCGAGGAGTGTTGTACCGCCGCCTTCTCCAAAGCTACCGCTCAAATATGCTATCTTATCTTCGAGTCCGATGTATCCCTTTTGGCGAAGCATACGGATTGCAGCAATGAAAGTGTGTTCAGGTGTGGTGTGTTCTTTTTGATATACCGGAATTACACCATAGCTCAAATTCAGCCAACGCTGCGTTTTTTCCTTGTAGCAGATGGCAAGTACGGGCGTAGGACCGCGAAATGCTGCCAGATTACGGGCCGTCTGTCCGGTTTCGCTGTCGGTGATAATTCCCTTAACTCCCAATTGTGTGGTAGATTCAATGGCAGAGTGAGCAAGGAATTCCCTTTGATCTTCGCATCCATCGATAAAGGGATTGATGTCGTTTGTACGTATCTTATCCTGTTCGGCCTGCTCTGCAATGCGCGCCATTGTCTGCACTGCTTCGAGAGGATATTTGCCCGAAGCGGTTTCACCACTCAACATAAGGGCATCGGTGCGATAGTAGATGGCATTCGCGATGTCGGTAACTTCGGCACGTGTGGGACGTGGATTGTTGATCATCGTGTGGAGCATCTGTGTTGCCACGATTACCGGTTTCTTCTTGATGGTACATTTACGGATGATTTCGCGTTGTATACCGGGAATACGTTCTATGGGTACTTCAATTCCCAAGTCGCCTCGGGCAATCATGATGCCGTAAGAAGCCTCGATAATTTCGTCGATGTTGTCTACACCTTCTTGGTTTTCAATCTTCGAGATGATTTTGATGTCGCTGTTATGCTCGTCGAGTATGTCTTGCACAGCTTTTACATCGGCAGCATTGCGTACGAAAGAATGGGCGATGAAATCGATGTCTTGTTCGATAGCAAATAAGATATTGTGCTTATCTTTCTCCGTTAATGCCGGAAGATCGATATGTTCACCCGGCACGTTTACACTCTTATGGGCACCCAGTTCACCGTCGTTCTGCACTTGTGCAACGAGCATAGGGCCAATGTTCTCAATCACTTTCATGTCTAAAGCTCCGTCGTCGAAGAGTATATCGTCGCCTACTTTTACGTCTTTGGCAATATCAGCGTAGGAAACATTTACGATATCATGCGACGAATCCATCTCCGGACGACCGAAAACCTTAACTATGTCGCCGGTCTTATATTTGATAGGTTCCGCCACATTGGTAGTTCGTACTTCCGGCCCTTTGGTATCGATGAGTATACCGATGTGGGGCGAGACCTCTCGTACATTCTTTATAATGTTTTCCATGCCCTCCCGAGTGGCATGGGCAGTATTCATACGTACGACGTTCATTCCTGCAAAAAACAGTTTTCGTAGGAAATCGACATCACAATGCCTGTCGCTGATAGAGCATACTATCTTTGTTTGTTTCATTATATGTATGTTTTAATGACCTTTTATTTATTCTTATAATGTTTGAGTGAATGAATATATTACAATTCCCAAATAAATATATTAGACGCGCGATAATATTCTTGCGCAACGATACAATATATTTATATTCTGTAAATTATGAGTGCAAAAGTACGAAGTTTCGCGGATAAATCAAAGTATATTAGTACTTTTTATTGCTTGTCTGTTGAAAAATCAAGCCAACCTTCAACCCATTGTTTGCCGGAATGGTCATCGTTATCGTTGTAAAGATTAGATACGCACAAACCGAGCAGGCGTACCGATTGTCTTGTCAAGTCTACTTCGGCGAGCAGTTCTTTAGCAAGTGGCAGAATGTCGTCTTTGGATATCAGTACTTTGTGTACGGTTTTGCTCCGTGTTATTTGGGTGAAATCGGCAAATTTCACCTTTAATGTCAGCGTTCTTCCATTAAATTTAGACTTGGATATACGCCCAGAAAGTTCTGTAACAATATGATAGAGTTCTATCAGAATAGCAGAATTCAAACGTATATCTTCGAGAAAAGTATGCTCGCAACCGACAGATTTGCGGATTGCCGATGCTATAACAGGACGATTGTCTATGCCCCTTGCAAAATTATAATAGATGTTTCCGCTCTTTCCGAATGTTTCTATAAGATGATGCAACGATACTTCTTGAAGCTGTGCTCCGTTGAATATACCGATGTGATGCATGATCTGTGCCGTTTTTGGACCGACTCCCCAAAACTTTTCTATGGGAAGTTTTGAGATAAAGTCCAGTGCGCGGTGCGGATGGATAACCATCAAACCGTCGGGCTTTCTATAGTCTGATGCGATTTTTGCCAAGAACTTATTGTACGAAATGCCGGCAGAGGCGGTCAGATTTAGCCGTTTTCTGATTTTGTCTTTTATTTCTTTCGCTATATCTTGGGCGAGCGAAATGTTGAAACTGTTGTGAGTAACATCTAAAAACGCCTCATCGATAGAAAGCGGTTCGACCAAATCGGTGTATTCTTGAAAGATTTCATGCACCTCGTTGGATATTTCCCGATACACATTTCGTCGGTTTGGCACGATTATCAAGTGGGGGCATAGCTGCTTGGCCTTGGCTATCGACATTGCGGAATGCACGCCGAACTTCCGTGCTTCGTAACTTGCCGTGGTTACGACGCCTCGCGGACCGTCGTATCCTACAGCTATAGGTTTACCGCGCAGGTCGGGATTATCTCGTTGCTCCACCGCCGCAAAGAATGCATCCATATCAATATGGATGATTTTCCTTACAGGTTCATTCGATAGAGTGGGAGAGTTGGGCTCTATGGTTTCACGGAAACGCATTTTGCAAAAGTAACAAAAACATCCTGTCAGGCAAAATATATCCGATGATATATTATAAATATGTCATATAAAAAAACTCTGTTTCTTTTACATTTCAGTCAGATGTTTTCTGTAGCTGGTATCGCATAATTGCATGAAACAGCATATCGAGACTTTTGTCTTAATGAGTTTTTTGATTGTCTAATATCAAAAAAAACGAAATAAATTTCCTTATCAGCCAAAAAACTCGTATATTTGCACACCGAGAACGAAGGATAGTAATTTATTATAACAAAAAATATTTAGCGATGACTAAAGCTGATATCATTAACGAGATTGCCAATTCTACAGGAATGCAGAAAAAGGAAGTGGCCGTTGTTATCGAAAGTTTCATGAGTACAGTTAAAGAGAGTTTGCTTAAGCGTAAGGAGAACGTTTATTTGCGTGGCTTCGGAAGTTTTATCATTAAGCATAGAGCTGCCAAAACCGCACGCAACATTCTCAAAAATACGACCATGACAATCGAAGCACACGACTTGCCGAGTTTCAAACCCGCAAAGAGTTTTATCGATGAAATGAAAGCCTAAGTTACCGACATTCGTTTCTTGTTTCGGTTGAGTAGAAAATAAGGTAAACATACAAATAACATTTAAATTATTAGGCTATGCCAAACGGTAAGAAAAAGAAAGGCCACAAGATGGCAACGCATAAGCGTAAAAAGAGATTAAGAAAGAATAGACATAAGAGCAAATAATTGTTAGTATAATAGTTCTATTCAGAATAGAGGCGTGTCAATGTATCTGCCATAAGAGCTATGACATGCCTTTTTTAATATGAGTAATCCGAGACCGTTTGTGCCGAAGATTACAGAAAAACAAATGAAGTAATATGACCAGCGAAGTTGTAATCGACGTCCAAGAGAAAGAAATTTCGACCGCTCTGCTGGAGGATAAACGCCTTGTAGAGTATCAGAACGAGCCGAAGTCGGCCTCTTTTTCTGTTGGAAACATTTACATTGCAAAAATTAAGAAACTCATGCCGGGACTTAATGCCTGCTTTGTGGATGTAGGTTATGAGCGCGACGCCTTTCTTCATTATCTTGACTTGGGAAGTCAGTTTAACTCTTATGCAAAGTATCTGAAACAGGTACAAAGCGATAGGAAAAGACTTTATCCGTTTGCCAAGGCATCACATCTGCCCGATTTAGACAAAAGCGGAAGCGTTCAGCAAACGCTCACCGTCGGACAGGAAGTTTTGGTGCAGATTGTAAAGGAACCGATATCCACAAAAGGGCCCCGACTGACAGGGGAACTGTCTTTTGCAGGACGTTTTTTGGTTCTTATACCTTTCGGTGATAAGGTCTCCGTATCTTCTAAAATCAAAAGCGGCGAGGAGCGTGCGCGTCTGAAACAACTCATTCATAGTGTAAGACCGAAGAACTGTGGCGTCATTGTTCGTACGGTTGCAGAAGGGAAACGAGTTGCAGAGTTGGATGCAGAACTTAAAGTGTTGGCAAAGCGTTGGGAGGATGCTTTGGTGAAAGTTCAGAAAACACAAAAAAGACCACAGCTTGTATTCGAGGAAAAGGGCAGAGCCATTGCGTTGATACGCGATATTTTCAATCCAAATTTCGAGAACATCTACGTAAACGACAAAGACGCGTTCAACGAGATAAAAGACTATGTAACATTGATTGCCCCTGCCAAAGCGGGCATCGTCAAGATGTACACAGGTAAGGTGCCTATCTTCGATAACTTCAACGTAACGAAGCAGATAAAAGCGAGCTTCGGCAAAACCGTAAACTACAAGCACGGTTCTTATCTGATTATCGAGCATACCGAAGCTCTGCATGTGGTAGACGTAAATAGCGGAAATCGTGCGCGAAACGAAAAAGGTCAGGAAGCCAATGCACTCGAAGTGAACTTAGGTGCTGCCGATGAGTTGGCAAGGCAACTGAGATTACGCGATATGGGAGGTATCATCGTTGTAGATTTCATCGACATGAATTTGGCCGAAGACCGGCAAATGCTTTACGAGCGAATGTGCAAAAACATGCAGCAGGATAGAGCAAGGCATAACATCTTACCGTTGAGCAAATTCGGTTTGATGCAGATCACGCGTCAGCGTGTGCGTCCGGCTATGGACGTCAATGTAGAAGAGAACTGTCCTACATGTTTCGGCAGCGGGAAGATAAGATCGAGCATACTGTTTACAGAGCGGCTCGAAAGCAAAATTGACCAACTGGTTAACAAGATCGGCGTCAAGAAGTTCTATCTGCACGTGCATCCGTACGTGGCAGCTTACATCAATCAGGGAGTATTTTCTCTCAAGCGTAAATGGCAGCTGAAGTACGGATGGGGCGTGCACATTATTTCTTCACAGAAGCTCGCATTCTTGCAATATGAGTTCTATGATGCACAAAATCAGTTCATAGATATGAAAGAAGAAATAGAAACCAAATAAAGCCTGCCGCAAACTTGCGGCAGGCTTTTTAGTTTATATCACCGGGTTGGATAGCAACCGGCCCGCTCTCTTGTTTTTTGCTTTCCACACTTCTGTACTTGCATAATACAGAAATAAATACTATCTTTGCACCGAAACTCTAAAGAAGACTATGACTAATTTTAAATGCCCTTTTTACTTAGCACTCTGGGCGTGTGCTGTTTTGTGCTTTGCATCCTGCAATAATGATAAAAAGTTGATGCTGAAGATCGAAGATTATGCCAATCACATGGTGCATCCCGACTCGGCCATCATCCTTGTCGACAGCATCTTCGCCAACGACCACCCTTCAGAGAAGACGGTAGGATTATTGCAACTGTTCAAGGCCAAGGCCATGTTCCGTAAGTATTATTATACCATAGACTTCCCCACGGGAGTCGACTCTATCATCGCCAGTTCCGTGGCGATACTTGAAAAACATGGCGACAAGATGCGTATCGCCGAGGCTTATGCTTATCAAGGATTTATTCTGGGTACTTATTATGATAGGCCGGCAGAAGCATTGTTCAGTTTAGAGAGAGCCAGAAATGTGGTGGCAGATGTTGAGCAACCGTGGACCAATAATATAGTTTATGATGAGTTGGCTACCATCTATGAGTCGCTCGATAATCTCGATATGTCCATCGAGTGCGTCAAGAAAGGCCTGCAACTACAGAAGAAATACAAGGTAACTTCGGCCATTATTATGGGAAACCACAATCTGAACGTTCTTTACGATGAGAAAAATCAGCAAGACAGTGCTGAATATTATTTCCATAAAGTGATGCGCGATTCCGCTAACTTCGATTCAACCGAAGTTCCGCAGTTCTACGAAACGTTCGGGCAATATTATTTCAGGCACAACCAATTGCAATGGGCAAAATACTATTTCGAGCAAGTTCCTTTATCAAGAAATCTGGCTTTGGTTCAGCTTTATCTGGCTCGTATCGCACGGCGTGAACATCGGCCGAAAGACGAGCAGTTCCACATGGCCAAAAGCATCCACATAGCCGACTCGCTGGAAAAGACCAGCGACTGGAACCGGTTTGCCTTGCGGCGTTATTTCAGAAAACTGGCATATTATTATAAAGAAACGGGCAACTATCGGCAGGAAAGCAAGACACTGGAAAAGCTCGACTCGCTCAACGAGGCTGCTAAAGTCTATAGCATCACTGTGGGCAACAAAGCAAACCAAATGGAAAGAGATTACGAGAGCAACCTCTTGAAGGCGCAGCATCGCAAGCAGGTAAGAACCATGCTCGCCCTCATCGTCGTAGTGGCCCTTGTGTTGGGCTTCCTTATCTACGTCGGTGTGAGAAAAAGCCTCAAAGCGGTGAGAGAAAGATTAAATCGGGCCAAGCAAAAGAGTTATCAGCAAGCCTACCAAATCGGCAAGCTGAAAGTACAGATGGAGGAAATGCCGGCAACGCTTACTGGTAAAATAGCAGAAGGCAAGCTGCTGTTCGAAAATATTGCCACGGGTAAAACAACGATGAAAGACTGGAACCGCGCAGACTTCGATAGCTATATCAGCTACGCCCGATTTGTCGACAGAGACTTTTTCAGCGAACTGGATAAAACCCACCAAAAGCTATCCACAAAACCTTTAATCTTCTTTTATCTTTGGAAAAAAGGCATGACAGACAGCGAGATTGCCCGTGCTATGGAGGTAACCAACGGAAGCATCCGCACGATGCGTTACAATATCCGGAAGCTCCACAAGTAGGGAAAAGGCAATAAAAAATAAATATCCGAAGAGTGGGGGGATTATACCATTATGCAGCAGATGGATAATCCCCCTCTTTTTAATCATTCTCTTCTGCCTAATCTAATCGTTAACACCTTTTTTCTTTGTTTTTCAGTCATAATACCCGCCCTAAATGTCAAAATGTGGAATTTTGGCGTAAGTAACTGTGTGCCAGCACTTTTGCAGCCTCGCAGAATGTAATAATTTTAAATGTTTTTTTGACAAATCTTTCTCTCGGCATGATACTTTTGATAAATTTACCGTGCAAAAACGATTTAATTGGAATATCTTTGTGCCGTTTCTGCGTGAGTAGTCGCGAGAGCAAATAAAAGTCGGCGCCCATCCTATGGGCTGCAATTTCAAATAAAAGATGAAAAATAATAACTTAAAAGAGTGATGTGCTCAACCTCCGTGGTTCATCGTGTCAACCTCCGTGGTTCACAGCCTCAACCTCCGTGGTTCACAACGTCAACCTCCGTGGTTCATCGTGTCAACCTCCGTGGTTCACAGCCTCAACCTCCGTGGTTCACAACGTCAACCTCCGTGGTTCACAGCAGGCGGCACAACGGAATATCCTCGAAAGGGCCATGAAACAACAGGCAGGGGGAATAACAGCATTCCTCGCACGGCGAACTTCCGAACAATCATCTGCATAAGCGCTGCATGGAGAGAATAATCATTCCCTTATTTTACGAGAACGACATTAACTAAATATGAAAAATTAATTTAAAAAAGAAGACTATGGCTTTTTACAAGAAAGTAAAGAAAAAAATCAACGGAAAGTGGTATCCGCAGGCCGTGCTTGTGGGTAGGCAAATTTCCACAGAGCAGATTTCAAAGCGACTGGCCGCCGAGTCTACGGTGAGCCCCGCCGATGTGATTGCCGTACTCACGGCATTAGGTAGCGTAATGGCCGACTATATGTCGCAGGGCCATTCGGTAAAACTCGACGGCGTAGGTACGTTCTACCTTACTGCCACTGCTGCCAAAAACGGCGTGAGCAATGCCAAAGACGTAAATGCAGATCAAATTGTGGGCGTGCGTGTGCGCTTCCTGCCCGAAACCCATTACGAGGGCGGCAGGGCAAAGGGCAAGCGTGTAATGTCGCGTACGCTTACCAGTATGCCTATCCATTGGGAAGAGTGGAAAGCTGCCGAGGAAGAAAACAAACCGAAAGAAAACGAAACGCCTCCAAAGCCATAAAGTAGTAAGAAAACTATCAAACCTACTCGCCGTACAAATGTGTACGGCGAAAGGTTTTTCTTTATACAAACAGATTATAATTAACGAATACAATTATGATGAATTTTTTTACTTGTGCAGGGCATCATGCCCGCTCTGAGAATGCGGCATTGCATTCCATGCACCCATGCAGAGTTATAATGCTGCTCTTTGTTTTACTTTTAACAAATATCGGAGCCAAGGCCTATGTTGTAGGCGAATACTTCGTTAAAGACCACATTACCTATCGCGTAATCGATGCCAGCACGGCCAGTCCAAAGCTGGCCGTATATAATGTAAAAGGTGTATCGGGTACGGTAACTATCCCCGCAACGGTGTTCGACGGCATCGACACCCACTTCAAGGTAACGCAGATTGGAGGAGGGCACGATTCAGATAATTATGAATGGTCGTCGACTGTGACGGGAGTGACATTGCCCAATACCATAACAACGATTGATTCGAGAGCTTTCGCAGGTTCCGGTATTACTTCACTCACTTTGCCGGCTTCTGTGACCGCGGTCAAGGGAACGAAAAGCATGTTCTGGAACACTTTGATAAGTCAGTTAAAAGAGATACGAGTTGCAGCCGGAAACACCAGTTTCATTTCGGACAATGGAGTCTTGTACACAACAGGGCATAAGGCTTTGATAGCAATTCCTAATAAATATGACTTGTCTTCCACTACCTATATTTATTCCATCAATCCGAATTGTGTTAAGGTTTATCCTGATGCGATACCCTCTTATCTGAATATAAAGAAGCTAAATATCCCTGCGGCAACGACCGATTTATCTTTTGGCACGTGGCCTCAGTTTTCATATTCTACTTTCACTCTGGAAGAGTTTGATGTAGATACAGACAACAGTGCTTTCTGTAGTATAGATGGGGTTATTTATGATAAAGAGAAAGCACAGGTACTTCTGTATCCGCCGGGTAAACAAGATACACATTTTACGATACCAGATAATGTCACTACGG
This sequence comes from Prevotella phocaeensis, assembly GCF_900065875.1. Classification (NCBI taxonomy): domain Bacteria; kingdom Pseudomonadati; phylum Bacteroidota; class Bacteroidia; order Bacteroidales; family Prevotellaceae; genus Prevotella; species Prevotella phocaeensis. Next base: position 282,776 of record NZ_LT160625.1, read on the forward strand.
TTGCAAAATATGTATTCTATAATAATTCCTATTTGACTTCTATAAATTTTAATAATGTTCAGACTGTAGATGCGTGCGCTGTGTTTTCATGTTCGCTTTTGCAGACCATAACAATTCCATCCTCGTTAACGTCAATTTCTACTGGGGCATTTCAAACTTGCCCGAAAATGTCTAAATATATTGTTGAGGCGGGTAATCCCAATTATTCTACAGATGATAATGGCGTGTTGTTTGACAAAGATAAAAAGATACTGATTGCTTATCCGCTTGGTAGAGAAGGAAACTATGCTATTCCTAATACGGTTACGACCATCGGTTACGCAGCTTTCTATCGCTCTCTTAATATATCTTCTGTAACCATTCCTTCATCTGTCGTGAACTTGGAACAGTATGCGTTCCGACTTATGCCCAATTTGACCTCTGTAACTTTTGAAGAAGAATCACAGGTTAAGGTTTTCGGTTATCTTGCGTTTTATGAAAATCCAAAGCTCACTGTGGTTACTTTGCCGAAATCCTTGGCTACTTTGGGTAATAGTTTTTCAAAATGTTTAGCATTAGAGACCATCAATGTTCCTGATGGCTCACAATTGGAAACGATAGCGGCAAACGCTTTTTCAAGTAGTGACAACTTGACCAACTTCAACTTTTTAGGTAGCTGTAAATTAAAAAATATAGGAGTAAATGCCTTTGCCGATAAAACAAAACTCAAGGCTTTTCATTTTCCTGCCTCGGTAACTTCTATCGGTACCAACGCCTTCGGCAACACGCCTGCGATGGAGACGGTTACTTTCGCCGACAACAGTACAATTATCGCCTTTGGCGAAGGAGCATTTGCCAACAGTGGCATTAAGAGCATCAAGATACCTGCCGGCGTAAAATCTATTGCCAAAGAAGCTTTCAAGAATTGTAATGTACTTGAAAAGGTAACGGTGCCGGCCGGCTGTACCAATATCGATCCGCAGGCTTTCAAGTTCGACTCTAAACTGGCCGATATAGAGGTAGATGCCAATAACACGGTCTACTCCAGTGTGCAGGGCATATTGTTGAGCAAGGATAAATCGAAGCTTATCCTCTTCCCGCCGGGCAAAGCACGTACAGACTTCACGCTTCTGCCGCCGTCCATCACCAAGATAGGCGACTACGCTTTCTACGAGAGCGGTACCAACTTCACTAACCTTGTAATACCGGCAAAGGTGAACACCATCGGTCAGCGCGCCTTCGGCCTATGCCGCAGTCTGAAAACACTTACGCTGCTGTGCGACCAAGTTATACCGAGCACCAAGATAGACCAAGGTACTAACACCATGGCTTTCGACGACGGTACTGTGGCTTCCGACAAGGCCACCGATCACGTAACGGTGTACGTACGCAAGAACCTGTTCGATGCCTATAAGGCAGATGCCTTCTGGAGCAAATTCAACCTGAAGCCATCTTTCACCGTCAAAGCGGAAGGCACGACAACCACCGACGCAACAGACGAATACATACCGACCTCAGCCAACACAGCCGACCTGCTTTCTACTACAGCCAATGTAAAGACGTTCATCGTGCCCAAACAAATTAGTTATAGAGAAACGGGCGCTGCAGCTGCCACAACCTACAAGGTGGGCCTGATAGGCGACTACGCTTTCGAGAACGCCAACAGCAATATGAAAGAGGTTGTGGTAAAGGCCGATATAGACTATATCGGTGCTATGGCATTCGTTACCAAAACACAGCGTAATGCCGCCACGAATACCATCAGCCCTGTAAGCACCACTATCAGCCAAGTAGTGTTCACGGGTAACGCTCCCGCCACACAGCTGTCGCGTAACTATTTCGGTTTGGGTGCGCAGTTCAGCGAGTTCTTCAAGGGCACTGCGGGCACGGGCGCCTGCACACAGAAGATATACGTCAAGAAGTCGAAGCTGGCGGCTTATAAGACGGCATGGCCCGCCTATACCGATGCCCTCGACTACAAAATAAAGGGCGACGGCGCCGCTGACTTCCAGATTGCCACCAAGTACGCCTCCTTTGCACGCGAGTTCGATACCGACTTTGCCGACTATTTGGCTGCCAAGGGCAATACGAAGATTGCCGCTTTCGTGGCGGGTTCGCAGCTCATTCAGGGGCCGGGCGACTATGGCACGAGTACCTATCATGTGCGCATGACGAGTATCGACGAACACGGAGGCAACGCTTCGTATGCTTATATACCCGCTGCCACGGGCGTACTACTGAAAGTGCTCGACCGTGAGAAGACCGATGCAGATTTCTACTACACTATCGGCGAAGAAGACGATCGCACCTATAACATAACCGATAATGTTATGACGGGTATCACCGTAACCGACGCCCGTGTGGAGGCATCGTCTACGAGTCCCGTATATGTGATGCGCGATGGACTCTTCCGTAAGGTTGATACACCCATCGCAAGTTTCCCTGTGCACGGAGCATACATGAAGATTAAAGAGTTGCAGGGCGGTGCCAAAGTGATATTCGACTTCAAAGATCCCACGACGACGGGAATTGAGAGCATTTCGGCCGACGGCACGGCTGTTAACAGCGATGATGCCTACTATAACCTGAACGGACAGCGTTTCGTGGGTAAGCCCCAACAGGCAGGTATCTACATACATCAAGGAAAGAAAATTGTAATTAAGTAAATATTTTAAACAATGAAAAAGAATGTATATGTAAAGCCCAAGGCCGTTAAAGTTACCTTGGATGTGGATGAACTGATGATCCCCGCCAGTCCGGGGGTAGGTCCTGCTAAACCCTCTGGCGATCCGGACTTCCTTGACGAAGAGTGGGAAGAAGAAGATACTGATAACGAGGAACAGTTACTTTTATGAAGATAGAATTTGATTTCTTTTATAACTCTCTATTATAAATACGTGTGGAACTGGTAGGTGATCTATAGGTTCCACTTTTTTATTTTATATCGAAACTTTCTGCATAGTAGATACCCAATCTGGCTGCAATAGAAAAAAGGTATCGCTGTTTCTTGAATTAGAGGATAACACATACGGAAAAAGATTTCTTGTTACCTCTTCGGAATAATTCTCACCATGATAACTATTCTTAGAACTTCAGTATTAAAAAAGCCGCTTAGCATTGGGCTAAGCGGCTTATATAGTATCGAATGACTAAATGGGATTAGCCGTTATGCTTCTTCATGATTTTGATCAAATCGACAACTTTGTGAGAGTAACCGATCTCATTATCGTACCAAGAAACAACCTTGACGAACTTGTCTGTCAGATAAACACCTGCATCTGCATCGAAGATAGAAGTTAACGGACAGCCAAGGAAGTCGGAAGAAACAACTTTGTCTTCTGTGTATCCGAGAATTCCTTTCAACTCGTTCTCAGAAGCTTTCTTCATTGCGTTGCAGATATCTTCCTTAGAAGCGCCTTTCTTAAGGTTTACAGTTAAATCGACAACAGAAACATCCAAAGTCGGAACGCGCATGGAAATACCTGTGAGCTTACCGTTCAGTTCGGGAATAACCTTACCTACAGCCTTAGCAGCACCGGTAGAAGACGGAATGATGTTACCGGAAGCTGCACGACCACCGCGCCAATCTTTTAATGAAGGGCCGTCAACAGTACGCTGGGTAGCAGTTGTAGAGTGAACGGTTGTCATTAAACCAGTCTCGATACCGAAGTTATCGTTCAGCACCTTGGCGATAGGAGCCAAGCAGTTTGTTGTACAAGAAGCGTTGGAGACGATTTGCTGGCCTGCATATTTATCTGTATTTACACCGCAAACGAACATATCAGCCTGACGACCATCATCGCCTTTTTTAGAAGGAGCAGAAAGAACAACGTACTTAGCACCAGCTTGGATGTGCTTTTCTGCGCGATCCATCGTGAGATAGAAACCGGTCGATTCTACAACATATTCAGCTCCGATCTCGTTCCACTTCAAATCTGCAGCATCTTTCTCTGCAGTAACACGAATATGGTTGCCGTTAACGATCAGCTCATTCTTTTCAACATCAGCTTCGATAGTTCCGTTGAACTGTCCGTGCATTGTATCATATTTCAGCATGTAAGCCATGTAATCTACAGGCAGAAGGTCATTGATACCTACAACAACAACATCGTTCTTGTTTGCTTCTTCAAGCGTTGAACGGAAAACGAAACGACCGATACGACCGAAACCGTTAATACCAATTTTAATCATTTTACTTTTACTTTATTAAAGGGTTAAAAATATGTTATACCTATTAAATATTTTTACTGCCGCATTAGCCGAAAGTCTTTCCAATAAATCGAATGTTGAAAATATGGGGTATGTACGGCACATTTCTTTTCTATCGTGCGCAAAGTTACGATTTTTTTTCTATATTTGCACAGTATTTCAGTTTAAATAATATAAAATATTTCTTTTATGAATAAGTTTTTAAGTGAGTTTAAGGCGTTTGCCATGCGTGGCAATGTGATTGATATGGCTGTAGGTGTAATCATCGGTGGTGCTTTTGGAAAAATCGTATCGTCGCTTGTCGATGATGTATTGATGCCTTTAATTGGTACAATCGTCGGTGGAATAGACTTTACATCGCTTGCCATAACCATTGGAGAGGCTAAGATTACTTACGGAAATTTCCTCCAGAATATTCTCGATTTTATCATCGTAGCTTTCTCTATATTCTTGTTTATTAAAGGTATCAGTTCGCTGTCGAAGAAGAAAGAGGAAGAGCCGGCTTCGGCACCGGAACCAAGTAACGAGGAAAAATTGCTTGCCGAAATCAGAGATTTGTTGAAGAATAAATAATCGAATGTTGTGGATAGCTACGGTTATTTATTACTATGATTTAGGTGTCAGGAAATTTGATATACGATAAAAATACAAAATGTGGAAAATCCTAATTGTCGGAATATGAATGGCAGTTAGGATTTTTTTGATATAACTTTCGATGATATCATACAGGTGTATCTTCCGTGTTTTCTGTAAAAATATCGTCGGCCCGTCCGACTTCGTCTTCATCGAACCAAGTTTTAAGTTTGTTTTTAGCTTTATCTTTTACTTCTTCGGAAACTTCATTCCACACTTTGTGCAGTACGAATATGAGTACAGTGAGATCATCTCCTAAGCCTGCTATAGGTATAGCGTCGGGTACAATATCCAAAGGGCTGATCAGATATCCCAAAGCTCCTATGATTATTGCTTTATCTTTCATGGATATCTTGTCGCTTTCTAATATATAATAAAGTATAAGCGCGGCATAAACCAGTTTTACACCGGCTCTTTTGGCAATCCTTGAAATCTTTTCGACAAATCCCGTTTGCGAGAACCTGTCTTTATATTGCATAAAATCAGGTAAGTTCATATTTTATAATAGCTTTTGTGGTTATCGGCGATAATTCAGTATGGCTTCGATATAGGCTTCTACGTTGTCATTATGTAGTTTCTTCAATTTGTATTTGATAAAAAACTTCAACAATACTTTATAAACTGCAAATAGCAGCAGACCTATTAGTACCGCAATGATAACAGACCATTCGCCCCAAGGAAGTTGCTTTTCGGAAAATACGGACATGACAAGAACCGGTAACACAATAAGTATGCCGGCTATGGTATATTGTGTTCTTGAGCTGCCTGCCGAGTCGAGTATGGCCTGCTTGTCGAAGAGATAGTCTTTCAGCATAGTCTGCGTAATGTGGTATCGTTCCATTGCGGGGAAATCGGCATTGTCCTGATGTTGTTTGATTGTGTTTTCTACCAAGTGTTGATAATCATTCAATATCTCGCTCATGTCAACTATTTATTAAAACCGTTTGATAGAATAACGTAATATCGGCAAAATTATTGTTATAAATCTACGATAGCGATATTGCGCATAGATGCAAGGTAATTCTTACGGATGTTCAATACTTTTTGCCAAGTTGTCTCGTTCTCGAACTTATTATGTAATTCCATTCGAAGGTTCCATACACCTTTCGACTCCAATCGGTCGATCATGCTGCCCACTGTAATATTGACCAATGCTTCAGCCGGCTGATATACGGTATCATTGCTGCTATCAAGTCCGGAATTGGCTACTACTAAATTTACTTCAGACAATGTATAGAGAAGATCGTGGATAATATGAGTGGGAATACCCGTTTCGAGTTTCAATTCTACTGCTGTGTAAGGGTGTTTCCCTTCTTTGAAACGCTTGCAAATACGACTAAGCAGCAACGCACTCAACAGCATTTTATAACGATGACTGATATCGCTGGTCTTTGCAAGAAATGAAAATTCTTCAAGATTTTGGCTTGCATAGCTCATTTCCGCGCCGAACAGACAGATAGACCATGATATCTGTACCCATAACATAAAAAGCGGTAATGCTGCAAACGAACCGTATATGGCGTTGTAGCTCGATAGAAATATCTGAGAATGGATGTAAACATACTGTACCAGCTGCATTGCTACGCCTGAGATAATTCCGGGAATAATTACGTACTTCAGCTTTACATGAGTATTCGGCATGAATAAATAAAGCGAAGTAAACACACACACTGTCAGCAGGTAAGGCATGATATTGATCCCGAAGCGCACCACGGGACCGACGAGAAGTATGGAGTCTGTTTTTACAGCAACCATTGCCATGAACAAAGATATGCCCGAAGTAAGAACGATAAATACGGGTATCAAGAACAACATAGCAAGATAATCTGTAATCGTGCGCATGATGCTCCGCTTCTTTTTCACCTGCCAAATATCGTTAAAAGTCTGCTCTATGTTACGTATAAGCATTAAAACAGTCCAAAGCATGAATATCAAGCCAATTCCGAGTATAACTCCGCTCTTAGCGTGAACAAGATACGAGTTTACAAAACCGATAATAGCTTCGGCTGCTTGAGGTTGGCTACTGAGCGCATCTCTAAACCACACTTCGATATGAGAGGAAAAGCCGAACCCCCGTGCGATGGCAAAAACAACGGCACATATCGGTACAATAGCAAGTAGGGTGCTATAAGTGAGTGCCGAAGCCATATCCACAGTGCGCTTGGTCGTAAAAAATTGAATTGTTAGATATAGCCTCTTTATGACAGAATACAGCAGTCTACGAAAGGGAGATAGATTTTCGGGCGAAGCCTTCCAGATGTCTATTGTAAGAAAGTCTATAAAATGTCGAAGTTTTCCGGGCATTGCACAGATTTTTATAATGAAACATATTTTTGCCATATAGACTGCAGAAACTGCGTAGATATTTCAAGAAAAGAAACAGCGCTCCTATAAGCCGGGTTCTGTATCTTTCCTCATATTGCTATAAAGAAAGAGCCTGCCATTTATCTACCCTGTAAGTCGCCCTACAGTTGAAGCATTCTACCCTCCGTCGTACTTGTGTTCGAACGGGCTATTCTCAAACGACGGTTTACATGAACTTGCAGCCTCCAGCAGACACGGCACGGCGATCACCCGTCGTCCGGTGGTCTCTTACACCGCCTTCTCACCCTTACCCAAGCCGCATAGCGACAAAATGTCGTTAATATAGCCTTGGCGGTTATTTTCTTCTGTCTACACCTATTGTTGCCAATAGCTTCTATTTTCGGAAGTGGAGCGCCCTTTGCTGCCCGGACTTTCCTCTCGTTCCATCGGAACCAGCGGCAGAGCCGGAACACTGTTTCGTTTGCAAAGATACGTTTATTTATGAAAAATGCAAAGCAAATGCAGCTTTATTTCAGAATTGAGAGATTGTTTATCGGCGCTATATGTATGGTTTAAGCGTGATAGATGTACAACTTTGTATCATATTAAATGAATGTAAAATTCGAATAAATTCCGCTTAACAGCCGTTAATGTGTTAAAACGAATTGTTAAATTGGAATAAAGGACAGCGACAATTTGACAGTTTGTCACTTTTTGCGTCTATATTTGCAAACGTATTTCAAACGGTCTATCAAAATCGTTGCTTCAAATTATATAAAATAAGAATAGAAACATATAAAGAATAAAGACATGAAAAAGTTTTCTAAATTTTTGCTTCCGTCGCTGTGTGTGGTGGCGATAGCATTCTCAACAGGTGCTTTCATCAAAGTAAACGCTGCAGATGCACCGGTTGCAGCAGCCGGTCAGCCGGTCGACCTCACCTATGCTGCGGAGAAGTCTCTGCCCGCTGTTGTACATATTAAATATGTGCAGAACTCTAAGGTGCAGACTGTAGATGTGCAAAGAAGTGATCCTTTCAGTGATTTCTTCTCCGATCCATTCGGCTTTTTCGGTAATCCCAGACAAGGAGAATCGCAAAAGAGACAGTACAAGACTCCTAAACGCGAAGCTACCGGATCGGGTGTAATTATTTCGCCAGACGGCTATATCGTAACCAATAACCACGTTGTGGAGGGAGCCGATGAGCTTACAGTTACATTGAACGACAACCGTGAGTTTTCTGCACGTATTATCGGCACAGATAAAACAACCGATCTTGCGTTGATAAAGGTCGATGCAAAAGGGCTGCCGACGTTGCCTATCGGCGATTCTGATAAGTTGAAAGTGGGCGAGTGGGTAATCGCAGTGGGCAATCCGTTCAATCTGAATTCAACGGTTACCGCAGGTATTATCAGTGCCAAGGCGCGTTCGCTCTATGCGAACGATATCGAATCGTTCATACAGACCGATGCGGCCATTAATGCCGGCAACTCAGGCGGTGCTCTTGTCAATGTTCAAGGCGAACTCGTGGGTATTAATGCCATGCTATATTCGCAAACCGGCTCTTATTCGGGGTATGGTTTCGCTATCCCGACATCTATTATGAATAAAGTAGTTGCCGATCTTAAGCAATACGGAACTGTGCAGCGTGCACTTCTCGGTATCGAGGGAGGCGATGTACACAACTATATAGACGCGCAGAAAGAAGATGGCAAGGAGGTTGACCTCGGCACGAATGATGGTATTTATGTAAATAAAGTTGTAGAAGATGGTGCAGCAGAAGCTGCCGGATTGAAGAAAGGCGATGTTATTGTGGCTGTTGATGGAAAAAATATAAGTAAAATGGCCGAAATGCAAGAAATTATAACGAAGAAACGCCCGGGGGATAAGATCACTATTACTTATTTACGTAATAAGGAGAAGATAACCAAAACGGTGACATTGAAAAATGCTCAGGGCAATACAAAGGTTGTAAAGAAAGTAGAAGATCTTGATGTGTTGGGAGCAAGTTTCCGCCCTGTAACGGCAAAACAAAAAGAAGCATTTGATATTAAATACGGATTGGAAGTAACTAATGTAGGCAAAGGTGCCATCAAGAATGCCGGAATAAATAAAGGATTTATCATGATTTCTGCAAACGATGCGCCTTTAAAGAGCATCGGCGATTTGCAGGAGGTGGTAAAACAGGCCTCTACAAGCAAAGATCCCATATTTGTTGTGAAGGGAATTTGGCCTACAGGCAAACGAGATTATGTTGTAATTAAATTGTCAGAGTAAAGTTTATTTACAATATAAAGTTAAGGGGAACGCATGGAGAAGTGTGTTTCCCTTAATTTTTTAAGATGTTCTTAAAATAGAAAAGTGATAAAATATTTGCACAATCCGTTCAAAACGTTTAAATTTGCATGCATGCATTAAAAAAGAACCGGCTAATGAGACAACTGAAAATCACAAAATCTATTACCAATCGAGAAAGTGCATCGCTCGATAAATATTTACAAGAGATAGGGCACGAAGAACTTATATCTGTTGAAGAAGAGGTGGAGTTGGCACAACGGATAAGGAAGGGAGACAGGAAAGCTCTTGAAAAACTTACTAAAGCCAACCTAAGATTTGTGGTTTCGGTAGCCAAGCAATATCAAAATCAGGGACTGAGTTTACCTGATCTTATTAATGAAGGAAATGTCGGTTTGATAAAAGCTGCAGAGAAATTTGATGAGACAAGAGGGTTTAAGTTTATCTCTTATGCCGTGTGGTGGATCAGGCAAAGTATTTTACAAGCTATCGCCGAACAAAGCAGAATTGTGAGATTGCCATTAAACCAAGTAGGTTCTGTGAATAAAATCAATAGAGCCCTCAATAAATTCGAGCAGGAGAACGAACGTCACCCGAGCATTGAAGAAATTGCAGATCGTATTGATCTTCCTGAAGAAAAGATCATCGATGTAATGAAAATCAACGGTAAACACATTTCGGTAGACGCACCTTTTACGGAAGGGGAGGACAATAGTCTGTTGGATATCATGCCTAATACGGAAAGTCCCACGGCAGACGAAAGACTTGTATCGGAGTCTCTTCGTGATGAGATATCAAGAGTACTTTTGCTTCTCAATGAGAGAGAACGTATGATTATAGAAGCTTTCTTTGGCATAAATCAGCAAGATATGACGCTTGAAGAGATCGGAGACAAATTCGGTTTGACACGTGAACGGGTAAGACAAATTAAAGAAAAAGCGATAAGACGCCTCCGAAATAATACGAAGAGCAACTTGCTCAAATCGTTTTTAGGATGATTGAATTAGTAATTTAAAGGTATGAGATTGAAAAAAATATTATTGATAGTATTCGCGTTGGTTGCGATAACTTCAACAGTTCAGGCAAAAAATCGTAATAAGCAGGTGTATTTATATGGTTTTGCTGCTTCGTTTAATGATTCTACAGTATATTTTACTGACATTCAATTGTTGGATTCGGCCTATATTTCCAGAAATGGATTTTTGTATGGTAGAGATAGTTATTCTTATCAGTTAAAGCAATATATGGAGTCGAAAGGCGTTTTTCAGCCTACTTGTGTTACCTTTTTCGCAACATCTCGTAAAGTGATAGAAAAGAAATTTGTGTCGTTGAAGAAAAGATATGTCAAAGGGAGAAATTATAATATCAAGTATATCGCAACTACAGATTTTTTATATACCCCTGTTGTACCGGATCCATCCGAATTGAATAAGATTTCAGCAAAGAAAGAAAAGAAGAAAAAGGCAAAGGCAGCAATATCCACCTTTAAAAACTAAAGGAAGGGTGAAAGTCTCTTTTATAAAGTATTTTTCAATCCTTTCTTAAATCTCGATCGTCGATAATGGAGAATGTTAGTATAAACGACTTTATCGTTGCAGAACATCATATAAGAATTAATTTTAAAGGACAGCAACCGAATGATATGCGTTTGCTCCCATCTTTCGAACCATTTAAAACAGAAAATAAATCGGAAGAGATATTTTTTGAATTGACTGTCGATGATAATTTGAAAGTTATTTCCGAAGAACATCGGGAAAGAATAAGAACATTTGATACAGGAAATGGAGATATCATTGTGGATTTATTGGATAATGGTGGATACCAATACATTATAAAAGACATCGACGGGGTTGGGTGTTGTCTGTTGCAGACAAATAAGAATTTCTCTAAATGTGTCTGTGCGCTCAATGGAAATTACAATATGAGATGCTTCGGCCTGAATAATGCACTTATGCTGATTTTCGCATTTGCCGGAAGTCTTCATGATACGCTCCTCATCCATGCTTCGCTTGTAAGGAACAACGGATATGGGTATGCTTTCATTGCGAAGAGTGGTACGGGGAAAAGTACGCAAGTAAGTATGTGGTTGAGATATATAAAAGGGTGTGATCTTATGAATGATGATAATCCGATTATTCGTATAATAAATGGAATATCTTATATTTACGGGAGTCCATGGAGCGGCAAAACACCTTGTTATCGTAATGTGAAGGCTCGCCTTGGAGCTATAACACGTATAGACAGGGCTACGGAAAACAGTATAGATAAGCTATCTCCAACGGAATCATTTGCATCAATTCTTCCCTCATGCTCTTCGATGATGTGGGATAAGGATATTTACAGTCGTATTTGTGATACCATCACAAAGATTATCGAGACTACGGATATCTACACATTGCATTGTCTTCCCAATGAGGATGCGGCTGTATTGTGTCATGAAACCATAGCAAAAGCATAATCGATAGTTTTATTTCATGAAAGAGCATCCATCACCACAGACAGAGTTAGGAGTAAAGGAAATACAGTTCGCAAATGCAGAGTTTCTACCGGAAATAGTGAGGTTTTTGAAAGAGGGGCATACTGTTACGTTACGCCTTAAAGGATTTTCTATGCGGCCTTTTTTAGAAGATAATCGCGATAAAGCATTGATAACCAAAGCGCAAGACATTCATATCGGAGATGTGGTTTTGGCAGAAATTGCTCCAAAACATTTTGTTTTGCATCGTATTATTGCTTTCGATGGAATTAATGTGGTATTAAGGGGCGATGGTAATCTGTCTGAAGAGTATTGTAAAAGAGTAGATGTAAAAGGTTCTGTTGTCGGATTTTATCGTAAAGGACGAATACGGTTAGACCGCACGGATGGGAGGAAATGGAAGTTATATTCTGTAATTTGGATGAGACTATATCCCATACGTCGTTATCTTTTAGCCGCTTATCGTAGAATTTGGCTCAAATTATTTAAACCCATTTAAAGTAAATATCAGAGATGAAAACGAAAAAAGGATTTAATCTTCGTACAGTATGTGGAGAACATATTATTGTAGCGGAAGGAAAGGAAAACATAGATTTCAGCAATATTATCAGCATGAATGAAAGTTCTGCCTACCTTTGGAAAAATATTCATGATAAAGAATTTACGGTAGAAGACCTTGCAAACCTACTCATGCAGGAATATGAAGTAGAGAAAGAGACCGCACTGAATGATGCACGCACTCTTTCTCAACAATGGGCTGTTGCTGGTATTATAACTGAATAGTCGCATCTTGTTAGAGACGTTACTTTCCCGTTTAGACGTTTAGAGAAATAAACATTTCTTGTTATTTACAATGAGTTGTACTGCTTAGACTGTTATGCATGTTCAAAGCAGCACGGCGCCCATCGCCCATGGCAAGGATAACAGTAGCGCCACCTCTTACGATGTCGCCTCCAGCATAAATATTCTCAATGGAAGATTGCATTTGCTCATTAACGACAATCGTATTTCTTCTACCAAGCTCAAGTCCTTTTATGCTCTTTGGTACAAGTGGATTTGGAGATACGCCGACGGCAACAATCACTTGATCGAAATCAATAGTCTTTGTTGAACCCAAAATGGGTTCTGGACTGCGCCTGCCGCTTGCATCTGGTTCACCTAAACACATCTCTTGGAGTACCGCTGCTTTCACAGCTCCGTCTTCATCCGCTAAATATTCTATTGGATTGTGTAAGGTGAGAAACTTGATACCTTCCTCCTTAGCGTGCTTCACTTCTTCGATACGTGCTGGCATCTCAACTTCGGATCGACGATACACCAATGTTACATCGGCACCGAGACGTTTAGCCGTACGACACGAGTCCATTGCTGTGTTTCCACCGCCTACTACGAGAACTTTCTTGCCGATATTGATGGGGGTATCTGTGGAAGGATTGGCGGCATCCATTAGATTAACGCGAGTAAGATATTCGTTGCTCGACAGAATGTTGATGCTATTTTCTCCCGGTATTCCCATGAAGTTCGGAAGACCGGCACCCGAGCCGACAAATACTCCCTTGAACCCTTTTTCTTTTAGTTCTTCTACGGAAATAGTCTTACCTATGATGCAGTCGGTCTGGAAATGTACGCCCATCTTCTGTAAATTCTCTATCTCGACATCCACAATCCGATTAGGCAATCGAAATTCGGGAATACCATACTTCAATACGCCTCCGATTTCGTGTAACGCTTCGAATACATAAACGTCATATCCTCTTTTGGCCATATCACCAGCAAAGCTCAATCCTGATGGCCCAGAACCAATAACTGCAATCTTAATACCATTCGCAGGAGCGATTTCTGGTAATGATATGTTACCACTCTCTCGTTCATAATCGGCGGCAAAGCGTTCCAAATAGCCAATGGCAACAGCCGGCTCGTTCATTTTCAGATGAATGCATCTGCTCTCGCATTGTTTCTCTTGCGGACATACACGTCCACAAACAGCGGGCAGTGCCGATGTATCTTTCAGCACTTTGGCGGCTGCAAGGAATTGTCCACGTTCGATGTTCTTGATAAACGACGGAATGTTAATATTAACCGGGCAGCCTTCCACACAAGTCGGCTTGGCGCAATCAAGACATCGTTTGGCTTCCATTAATGCCATCTCCTTGGTTAATCCCTTGTTTACTTCTTCCAATCGTGTCGTGGCACGGTAAGTAGGTTCCAATTCAGGCATGATAACTCGTTTAATTATCACTCTTTCCTTGGGTTTCATGGAAGAGCGCAGGTCCTTACGCCATTGCGAGTTTCGATCGGTAAGCATCTCTATCGTATCATCGACAGGCTTTTCATCCATGCTGATTTGATATTCCTCTATGCCGGAAGCAATGCTACTCGTGATATTGAGATGTTCTTCATACCGTTCTAACTCTTCTCGTTCTACCTTCTTGAATGTACCCATTCGTTTGAACATCTCGTCCCAATCAACAAGCGTACCATCAAATTCGGGGCCATCGATACATACGAATTTCGTCTTTCCTCCGATTGTCAGACGACAAGCTCCACACATTCCAGTACCATCTACCATAATAGTGTTAAGCGAAACATCGGTAGGAATGTTGTATTTCTGTGTCAATAGACAACAGAATTTCATCATGACGGGAGGCCCAATTGCAAAAACTTTGTCAATATGTTCTTGATTGATAAGTTTTTCTATGCCGATGGTTACGACGCCTTTCTCTCCATAGGAACCATCATCGGTCATAATGATAGTTTCATCAGAATTATTTCGCACTTCGTCTTCGAGGATAATTAAATCTTTTGAACGTCCCGCAAGTACGGAGAGCACTCTGTTACCAGCAACTTTCAACGCTTTGATAATCGGCAACATAGGTGCAACTCCCACGCCACCTCCGGCACAAACCACAGTACCGAAGTCCTCGATGTGGGTTGGATTGCCCAAAGGACCTACTACATCTGTAACGTAATCTCCTTTGTTTAAATTACAAAGCTTGATAGAAGATAATCCAACTTTTTGCACAACAAGGGTTATTGTGCCTTTTTCAATATTGGCATCGGCAATGGTGAGAGGTATGCGTTCACCTTTCTCACCGACTCTTACGATGACAAAATTTCCGGCTTTACGACTCTTGGCAATCAGTGGAGCTTCAATCTCGAAGAGGAATACTTTTTCAGAGAATTGTTCCTTGCGTGCGATTTTATTCATAAATGTCTTTGTATCAGGAGAATAGTTGTAAGTATCTAACCTAAACCTCTATTACCCGAAGTTTTTATCATCTATCAAGTCGAAACCACAATAGGGGATGAGTACTTTGGGGACACGGATACCTTCCGGTGTTTGGTTATTTTCAAGAATTGTAGCAACGATACGTGGCAAGGCCAATGCTGAACCGTTTAATGTATGGCATAATTCGATCTTTTTATTATCGAAACGGCGATAACGGCAATGCAGACGATTGGCCTGATAGCTTTCGAAATTCGATACAGAACTTACTTCCAGCCAGCGTTTTTGTGCTGCGCTCCACACCTCGAAGTCGTAACAGATGGAAGAGGTAAAACTCTGATCGCCGCCACATAGTAGGAGAATATGGTAAGGAAGTTCTAATTTTTTGCATAAACCTTCTACATGATCAAGCATTTCTTGTAACGATTGGTAAGAATGTTCAGGGGTATCGATACGCACCAATTCTACTTTATCAAATTGATGTAGGCGATTCAATCCACGTACATCTTTGCCATAACTTCCTGCTTCACGACGAAAACATGCAGAATAGGCACAACGTTTAATAGGAAGTTCTTTTTCCTCAAGAATGGTATCACGGAAAATATTTGTTACAGGAACCTCTGCTGTAGGTATCAGATAGAGATTATCTAAATTAGCATGATACATCTGTCCCTCTTTATCAGGCAACTGACCGGTACCATAGCCACTGGCCTCGTTTACTACGAAAGGAGGCTGCACTTCGAGATATCCGCTTTTACGAGCTTCGTCAAGAAAAAAGGCTTCGAGTGCACGTTGCAGACGTGCCATTTTGCCGATATATATGGGAAAGCCTGCTCCGGTAATCTTCACGCCAAGGTCGAAGTCCACAAGATTATATTTTTTACATAAATCCCAATGACATAATGCATTTTCCGGTAAAACCGGTTTCTCTCCGCCTTCTTTTACAACAACGTTATCGTTGGCATCTTTACCCTCAGGAACTTTATCATTGGGAATATTCGGAATAGTTAGCAGAATATCGGTCATCTTTTTTTGAGCATTATCCATCTCTTCTTGCAGTTTCTTGTCAAATGTCTTTAATTCTGCAACTTGAGCCTTTACCACTTCAGCCTGTTCTTTCCGTCCTGTCTTCATCAGCATGCCTATATCTTTTGCCAAAAGATTTGCCTGTTGTTTATTCTTATCAAGTTTTTGTTGAGCACCACGACGGTGTCTATCTATGATAAGAACATTTTCAATTGTTTTGCGTGCATCTTCAAAATGTTTTTTCTCTAAACCTTTTATCACCCGTTCAGTTTCTTCACTGATAAGTTTAAGTGTGAGCATGTACTATTCCTTTTTATATGTTGTAATTATTTAAACGCAAAAATACAAAAAAAATATATTAAATCGTAATATTTCGTGTCAAAATCCTTTTTGCAAAATATTTTGTCTGTTTATATGCAATATGCATAATGTCTATAACGCATAAATGCCAATCTTTCTTGTGAAAGATTGGCATTCTGTTGTTTGTTTGGAATAAGTTATTGTTTTTTATATACTATGCTTCAGCTTTTTGAGTTTTAGCACGATACGCCTCTTCAGACAGTACGGAAACCGTACTCTTGTCTCTACGACCTTTATGGAAATATACAATTCCGTCTGTTAGAGCATACAATGTATCATCTTTGCCGATAGCAACGTTTTCTCCGGGATTGTGCTTTGTGCCCCGCTGACGAACGATAATGTTGCCTGCGATAATCTTCTGACCGCCCCAAATCTTTACGCCTAATCTTTGTGAAGCTGATTCACGACCGTTCTTGGAACTACCTACACCTTTTTTATGTGCCATTTCTGAATTCCTCCCTTTGCTTTAAGCGATTACTTGTTTAACTTCTACTTCGGTGAACTGTGCACGATGACCATTCTTTTTACGATAGTCTTTTCTGCGCTTCATCTTGAAAACGATGACTTTGTCACCTTTTACAAGTGGGTTCACAACTTCTACTACTACCTTTGCACCCTCTACTGTCGGTGCACCGACTGTTACTGTTCCTTCTTTGTCTACGAGCAGTACTTTGTCGAACTCAACAGTTTTGCCGGTTTCAACATCTTTGATGTGATGAACAAAGAGCTTTTTACCTTGTTCAACCTTGAACTGTTGACCGTTAATTTCTACAATTGCGTACATTTATTTTTCGTAAAAACGGTTTTTCCGCAAGGCGCCTGACATTTATCAAGACTTATTCAAGCCTCCACGGACTAAATCGGATGCAAAATTAATAAGAAAAGTTGATAGATGCAGTATCTATCTCTGCGCCTTTCATTTATTTTATGAGATATTAACAAATCGGGGCGTCATTTCTTAAAGAAGAAGATAATAATTAAATAGGTCGAATTGTTTAAATGGCAAATTCGACCTATTTCTCTTACGCGTGGCAGCAGAATAATACGATGAGCTGAGCTATAAATATTCTTAGGAACATACTCAATGGATAAACAGTAGAATATCCTACAGCAGGAGCCTCTTTGGAACATATCTGACTTGCATAGGCTAATGCCGGTGGATCGGTACATGTTCCGGCGATCATACCCATTATGGTATAATAATTGAGTTTATACGTTAGGCGGGCAATGGTTCCTACGATGAGAATCGGGATTATAGTAATGAGAAAACCGGTATATACATATTTCAGTCCGTCACCTTGTACTACAGTCTCCCAGAAGCCGGCACCAGCTTTTATGCCTACACTGGCTAAAAATAGCACGAGTCCTATCTCACGGAGCATCATATTGGCTGAAGTTGTAGTGTAAGTAACCAATCGAAGTCTGTCACCGTATCTTCCAATGAGGATTGCTATGATCAGAGGTCCGCCGGCAATACCGAGTTTCAACGGTACAGGCATGCCCGGAATAGCCAAAGGAATACTCCCGAAAATGATACCTACAATAATTCCGATGAAAATGGTTGCGATATTCGGAGTGTTAAGATGTTTATTAGAATTGCCCATCAGTTCGGCAACACGATTTACATTATCTTCCGGTCCGACTACCATCAGACGGTCGCCGACGTGGAAATGATGGTCTCGGCTTGCAAACAAGTCTATACCCTGACGGGTTATTCTCGTTACATTCACGCCATAGACACTAGAAAAATGCATCTTTCCGAGTACTTTACCGCTCATAGACGATCGTGTAACAATAATACGCTTAGATACTAACGGCTGTGTCTTGTCTTCATAGTCCCAAGAATTGCTTATCAAGGGGCCGATGAATGCTTGTATGGCATCAGCATCAGCTTCTGCACAAACGATAAGAACCTCATCTTCAAGATTAAAAACCGTATCTCTCTTGGGGATTGTCACCTTGCCATCGTGTAGGATACGGGTGCATACAATGTCGCGATTGAGGAACTCCGAAATCTGCGCCAATGTACGTCCGGCAATGAATGAGTTCTGTACTTTAAGATGAATTTGGTGGGGTTTGGCGTGCGGATTATCATCTTCAGCCACATTTAAATCTTCTTCTTCTTTTTCCAGACTGATGTGACAGATGTATCTAATTGCTATTGTGGCACCGATGATACCCAGAACTCCGAGAGGATAAGCGCAGGCATATCCGCTGGCGATCTGTGGGATGGAGCCTTTCTGAAATACGGAAGTCAACGCCTCATTGGCAGCACCGAGTCCCGGTGTATTGGTTACGGCACCGTAAAGCGTACCAACCATCATCGGGAGATTATTTACATCTGTTGTGTCGAAAAAGATAAAATAGCAGGCAAACATTACTCCGACATTGAGAATAATCAGTACCGTGGAAAGCAAATTCAGCGTGATACCCCCTTTGCGGAAGCTCTCGAAAAAGCCCGGACCAACCTGCAGACCAATGCAGAAAACAAAAAGAATCAAACCGAAATCTTGTATAAAAGTGAGAATATTAGTCGGTGCGGTAAAACCGATATGCCCTGCAAGAATACCGGCAAACAGTACAAACGTGACTCCTAGCGAGATACCTCCGACTTTTATCTTGCCCAATAATACACCGACAGAGATAACTACGGCATACAGCAATGCGATATGTGCAACTGAATCTGTCGATGTAAAAAGATTTATTAACCAATTCATATTTCAAAAATGTTTAATAGCTGCGTGCAATAATAACTCTGTGTTTCGACGGTTTACCCGAAACCATGTCTATGCCTTCGGTCTGTTCATAGGCAAAAGGCACGCAGCGAATGGTTGCCTGCGTATCTTCTTTTATCTTAGCCTCCGTCTCTTCCGTTCCATCCCAGTGGCACAAGAAGAAGCCTCCATTCTTTATTCTTTCTTTGAAATCATCGTAATCATCGCATTCGTAAACCCTTTCATCGCGATATTTACGTGCTTTGTCGAAAATATTCTTTTGCATATCGTCGAGCAGGTGTTTTACATAGTCTACGATACCATCCAAGGAAACAGTTTCTTTTTCTAAAGTATCACGACGCATTACTTCAATCGTATTGTCTTCAAGATCACGTCCACCCATTACAAGACGTACGGGGACTCCCTTTAGCTCGTAATCTGCGAACTTAAATCCGGGGCGTTTGTTATCGGTATCGTCGTATTTAACATTGATACCCAGCTCTCGAAGAGAGGCTATAATGGGGGAAAGCTTGGCAGAAATAGCCTGTAATTGCTCTATACCTTTCGTGATCGGAATGATTACCACCTGAATAGGAGCGAGCCGTGGAGGCAGTACAAGACCATTGTCATCGCTGTGAGTCATAATTAGAGCACCGATCAAACGGGTTGAAACTCCCCATGATGTAGCCCATACATATTCCGGTTTGTTCTCTTTATTTAAATAGGTAACATCGAAACTCTTAGCAAAATTTTGTCCTAAGAAGTGGCTGGTGCCGCTTTGCAAGGCCTTACCGTCTTGCATCATCGCCTCTATTGTATATGTATCGAGTGCTCCTGCAAAGCGTTCCGTTTCGCTCTTCACGCCTTGCAATACGGGGACAGCCATCCATTGTTCTGCAAATTCCGCATATACACGAAGCATTCGTTGAGCTTCTTCTTCGGCTTCTTCACGGGTAGCATGTGCGGTATGTCCCTCTTGCCACAGAAATTCTGACGTACGGAGAAATGGACGAGTACGCATTTCCCATCTCATAACGTTGCACCATTGGTTACACATCAACGGCAAATCGCGCCAAGAATGTATCCAGTTTTTATAAGTATTCCATATAATTGTTTCAGAAGTCGGACGAATGATCAACTCTTCATCGAGTCGTGCCGATGGATCTACTTCGACAGAACGCCCATCTTCCGACGATTTAAGTCTATAATGCGTAACGACTGCACATTCTTTGGCAAATCCTTTTACATGTTCAGCCTCTCTGCTCAAGAACGATTTCGGAATAAGCAGTGGAAAATACGCATTCTGTGCACCCGTTTCTTTGAACATTTTGTCCAGTTGTTGTTGCATTTTTTCCCAAATCGCATATCCGTAGGGCTTAATAACCATACAGCCACGTACGGCTGATTGCTCTGCCAAATCGGCTTTTACCACCAAATCATTGTACCACTGACTGTAATTGTCGGCCCGCTTGGTTAATTCTTTTAATTCTTTTGCCATGTATATAAATGCTTACGTTTTTAAATTTGTCCGCAAAATTACAAAAAAATGTTGTAATGATGACATTATCATGAAAAAACAATTACCTTTGCAAGCAGTTTATTTAAACAATAAAGATTAGAGATTATGAAGAAAATGAAGATTACAACACTTTTCATGTGTTTTGTGTTGATGTTTGATAGCTGTGCTACCAAGCAAGGTTCCGGTGCTCTTCTGGGGGCAGGAGGTGGTGCCGTTATCGGCGGTATCATCGGTGCGATAGCCGGTCATGGCAAGGGTGCAGCTGTAGGCGCAGCAATAGGTGGTGCTGTTGGAGCCGGTGCAGGTGCTATTATTGGAAAGCATATGGACAAAGTTGCAGCCGAGACCGCTGCACAAGTAAAGAATGCCAAAGTAGAACAGGTGACCGATGCAAACGGCTTAAAAGCTGTAAAGGTTACTTTCGATAGCGGTATCTTGTTCGCTACGAATAAGGCGGAACTGAATCAGTCTTCCAAGAATGAGTTGGCAAAATTTTCCACTATTTTAAAAAAGAATGCCGACTGCTATGTTGACATTTACGGACATACCGACTCTACTGGTAACGATGGTATCAACATACCTTTGAGCAATCAGCGTGCACAGAGCGTTGTGGCATATTTAGAAAACTGCGGAGTGAGTGCATCCCAATTCAAGAATGTTGTTGGAAAGGGAAGTTCTGATCCGGTGGCGAGCAATGATACCAAGAGCGGACGTCAGCTAAATCGTCGTGTAGAAGTATATATGTATGCTTCTCAAGCAATGGTCGATGCTGCAAATGCTGGAACTCTTAAATAATTCGTATCTATCATTCGATGGGCGCATGGTATACATGCGCCCATTTTTATTCATATGCAGTTAGTAAGAAAGATATTTCGATGGGCACTGGCTTTTTTCTTTAGTACTACTGTTTTGGCGGTAGTCGTTTATCGATTTGTACCCGTATATTTCACACCTTTGATGTTTATTCGTACTTTTGAGCAACTTGCTGATGGTAGAAGCGTGGAGTGGCATCACCATTGGGTGTCGTTGAGCCACATATCTCCCCATATGCCTGTTGCTGTAATGGCGAGTGAAGATCAGCGTTTTTTACTTCATCATGGTTTCGACTATGCTGCGATAGAGAAAGCTGCCAAGCGTAATATGACTGGAAATAAGCGCAAATTGGGTGCAAGCACCATTTCACAGCAGACGGCAAAGAATGTATTTCTATGGCCCGGCCGCTCTTGGATCAGAAAAGGATTGGAAGTGTACTTTACTACGCTCATAGAACTGATGTGGAGTAAACAACGTATCATGGAAGTATATCTGAACTCTATAGAAATGGGCGACGGTATATATGGCGTAGATGCCGTTGCTAAGTATAATTTTGCTAAAGATGCCGAGAGTCTCAGTCGTTCAGATTGTGCACTAATAGCGGCAACACTACCCAATCCGCGTAAGTTTAGCAGTAAAACTCCAAGCGGTTATATACGTTTACGTCAAATAAAGATAGGAAGAGAAATGAGATTTATCCCCACCTTTCCTAAAGAGGGAGAGGATATTAACCCTAATACAACTTCGGGAGGAATATATCATCGTAAAAGAAAATGAACAGCATATTAGATCAATTGAACGATAGTCAACGCAAAGCTGTGGAATATACCGATGGTCCACAACTCGTTATTGCCGGTGCCGGATCGGGTAAAACGAGGGTATTAACTTATAAGATTGCTTATTTGCTGCACAGTGGAATGAAACCTTGGAATATTTTGGCACTGACATTTACTAATAAGGCTGCAAACGAAATGAAGAGCCGAATTGGCAATCTGATAGGGCATGATGCAGTACATCTGTTGCAGATAGGTACTTTCCATTCCGTTTTTTCGCGCATTTTACGCGTAGAAGCAGAATTACTTGGTTATAATTCTAATTTCACCATTTATGATGAAGCTGATTCCCGTTCCCTAATAAAGAGTATTATTAAAGAAATGGGCTTGGACGATAAACTGTATAAGCCGGCCGGTGTGCACAACAAAATAAGTATGGCTAAGAATCGGTTGATAACAGATGTACTGTACAACTCCGATAAAGAGGCTATCCGCCGCGATCAGGAAGCACGTGTACCGATGGTAGGTGCCATATATGCTGCTTATGCTCGGCAATGCAAGCAATCTAACGCTATGGACTTCGATGATTTGCTATTGCTTACATATAGACTGTTCAATGAGCACGACGACATTAGAACAAAATATGCCGACCGTTTTCGGTATGTACTCGTGGACGAGTATCAAGATACAAATTACGCACAGCAGTGTGTCGTCTTGCAATTAACCAAGGAACACCGGCGGATTTGTGTAGTCGGAGACGATGCACAAAGTATTTACGGTTTTCGTGGAGCCAATATCGATAACATATTGGGATTTCGACAAATATATAAGGAAGCCCGTTTGTTTAAATTAGAACAGAATTATCGTTCAACTCAACGTATCGTTCAGGCGGCCAACAGCTTGATCAAGCACAACGAAAGGCAGATACCAAAGGAAATTTTCAGTAGGAATGATGAGGGTGAGAAGATAGTCTATAAACCTGCCTATTCGGATAAAGAGGAAGCAATAATCGTTTGTAAAGATATCAAGCGCATCAAACGACAAGACGATTGTGAATACAATGATTTCGCAATATTATATCGTACCAATTCTCAAAGCCGCAGTTTTGAGGAAGAAATGCGCCGGCAACACATCCCATATCGCATTTATGGCGGATTAAGTTTTTATCAGCGCAAGGAAATCAAGGATATTATTGCATATTTTCGTATGGCAGTAAATCCATTCGATAGCGAGGCTTTGAAAAGGATTATCAACTATCCGACACGCGGAATCGGCAATACAACGATGTCGAAGATTACCTCTACGGCAAATAAACATAGCGTGAGTCTTTGGAATGTGATTTTAGATCCGCTGCAATACGGTTTGGATATTAATAATACTACGTTGCAGAAACTGCACGGTTTTAAAACTTTGATTACGGAATTTGTCGAACGGGTGCCCACAGTCGATGCATACACGTTAGGAAAAGAGATGATTAAAGCAAGTGGCATTTCAGCTGAAATATACTCAGGAACCGATCCTGATGATCTTTCACGGCAGGAAAATCTCGACGAATTCCTTGCAGGAATGCAAGATTTTGTGGAAGGAAGGAAGGAGGAAGGGCTGGAAAATGAAGTCTACCTAACCGATTTTTTACAAGAGGTGTCGTTGTTAACGGATATAGATAGTGAGGATGATTCTGATAGTAAGGTTTCGCTTATGACTATTCATGCTGCCAAAGGCCTTGAGTTTTCCACGGTATTTGTCGTAGGTCTTGAGGAGAATATTTTTCCCAGTCCGCTCTCGTGCAATTCCATGCGAGAACTTGAGGAAGAACGCCGTCTGTTGTATGTTGCCATTACGCGAGCCAAAAAGCATTGTATATTGACGAATGCCAAAAATCGTTACCGTTTTGGGAGGATGGAATTCGATACCCCGAGTCGTTTCTTGCGGGATTTAGATGCTAAATATTTAAAGATTGAGAGCGAAACAGAAGAAGAAGATGTGACAGCATCCTATTTTGCAAGAAGCCGTGACCAATGGAGTGAAAGGAGAGAACAGAAATATCCTGCCAATCGGTCGTACACGGAAAAACACTCATGGGGTGATGCCAATTATGGATATAACGACCATATACAGAATAATCGTCCTGTAGCCAGTCAGTTTAGAGCCGATATAAAACCGAAGATAACGGGTAGGCATCCATCCGATATGCCTACTGCAAATTCTGTATTGTTGAGTGAGGGGGATGTTATAGAACATCAAAGATTTGGTGTTGGCACTGTGATCAAGGTTGAAGGAACTGGCGAGAATACTAAGGCTACCGTTGAATTTAAGAATGTCGGAACCAAGCAATTGCTTCTTAAATTTGCCAAATATAAGGTGCTTAAATAGTTGTTTGTTACAGTTTCATACAAGAAAAAAAACAGGCATTGAAATCTTGTGCTAACGACGGAGCGGGATCATTTTGGAAAATGCCATAGATGGCGCTTCCACTTCCTGACATAGATGCATACACAGCTCCGTTATGATATAATTCTTCTTTAATATCTTTAAGAACGGGATATCGGGCAAATACGGGCAGTTCAAAATCATTTTTTAGTTCGTTTTTCCATGTTTCGATTGGCTGTTTTACTATATCTCGACAGCATTTTTCTGCTTTGTGTGGAACGATATCAGCGTAAGCATCTTTAGTCGAAACGGCAACATCGGGCTTTACGATGCAAAGATAGTAACCTTTGAGATTGCCTTTGGGAGTATCGACGGGCGATAGACAGTCGCCAATACCGGTGGCAAAAGAAGGTTCGGATGTGATGAAAAATGCACAATCCGCACCTAATTTGGCCGCATATCTTTCCATTTCTGCATTTCCGAGGTTGAGTCTGAAGCGTTCGTCAAGCAATCTAATCATATAGGCTGCATCACTTGAGCCGCCTCCCAGCCCTGCCTGTGGTGGAATTTGCTTATATAGATGAGCATGCACACGTGGGATTTTGAAATCTTTAGATAATAACTGATAAGCTTTGATTACAAGGTTATCGCTCTCGTTGCAATCGATAACGTTCCCTGTTGTCTTTAAATCACACGGTTGTTCCGATGGAAAATGCTCATCCATAGACTTTATTTCGAGAACGTCATATAGTGGAATAGGGTAGAAAACCGTTTCTAAATTATGGTAACCATCGGTTCTTTTCTCAATAATATTAAGACCTAAATTGATTTTTGCACAAGGAAATGTAATCATGTTGCGGGGTATTATAATAATAGGGATGTTACCTACGCGAGATAGCATCCCCATTGTATCTTTATAAATTATTTCTTTTCTTTTATTTTCTCTACATAAGCATCGATTACGGCGACAGCTGTAATGTTGACGATATCACGAACTGAACATTCGAAGTCTGTAAAGTGTATCGGCTTATTGAGTCCCATTTGTATCGGGCCAATGATTTCTGCCTCTGGTGCCAAGGCCTGCAAAAGTTTATAGCAGCCGTTTGCACTGCTCATATTCGGAAATACGAGTGTATTAACATCCTTGCCTTTCAGCCTTGTAAACGGATATTTGTCATCACGGAGCTCCTTATCTAAAGCGAAGTTTACTTGCATTTCTCCGTCAACAGCTAAGTCCGGATATTCTTGTTGCAGTCTTTCTACAGCAGCATGTACTTTCATTGGGCTTCCAACTTCATCCGTACCGAAGTTAGAGTAACTGATCATGGCCATGACAGGTTCATCATTGAAAAACTTTACAGAATGCTTGCACAGTTTTGCAACATCGTATAGTACGTTCTCATCCGGATGCCGGTTAATCAATGTGTCTGCAATATAGTATGTTCCTTTCTTAGTGTTAAGAATGTGCATAGTAGCAAACGTCTTATATTCTGGTCTTATACCGACAACCTCTTTAGCCACCTTGATCGTATTAGAATATTTTGTGTACAGGCCTGTTATGAAGGCATCGGCATCTCCGTGGTCTACCATAGACATGCCGAAATAGTTACGTTCGTACATTTTATCGTATGCCTCTTCGAAAGTGTAGCCTTTTCTTGCGAGTTTCTCCGCCAAGTGTTTTGCAAATGTAGCACGCCGTCCTTGTTCTTGATCTGCACGCATATCGATGAGTTCTATACCGGTAAGATCGAGTTTCAAGCGCTGTGCCAGCCGTTTCAGCCTGTCTACATTGCCAAGAAGGATAGGGTTGCAGATGCCTTCGAGTTTGGCCTGAACAGCAGCTTTCATCATTGTAGGATGTCCGCCTTCGGCAAATACAACACGTTGCGGATGAAGGCGTGCCGTATCATGAAGCTTACGAGTGAGCTTGGTTTCTTGCCCTAATAGTTGCATCAAGCCTTTTTTATAAGCATCCCAATCCGTTATGGTCTTACGGGCTACACCGCTTTCTATTGCAGCCTTGGCAACTGCAGCACTTACTTCGGTAATCAATCTCGGGTCTACGGGCTTTGGAATGAAATATTTTGGTCCAAAAGTTAAATCGTTTACTCGATACACATCATTTACTACATCGGGGACCGGTTGCTTGGCAAGATCGGCAATGGCTATAACTGCGGCCAATTTCATTTCTTCATTGATGGCCTTTGCATGTACATCGAGGGCTCCACGGAAGATATATGGAAATCCTATGACATTATTGATTTGATTGGGATAGTCTGACCGCCCTGTAGACATCAATACATCGGGGCGACTTGCCATAGCATCTTCATACGAAATCTCGGGAACAGGATTTGCCAAGGCGAACACGATAGGACTGTCGGCCATCGAACGAATCATGTCTTGGGTAAGAATATTGCCTTTTGATAAGCCTACAAATACGTCGGCACCTTTGATTGCTTCTTCCAATGTGTGTACATCTTTGCGTTTCGTAGCAAATTGTTTTTTCTGAGAAGTCAGGTCTTTCCTATCTATAGTGATTACACCCTTGGAATCGAGCATAACAATATTTTCTACTTTCGCTCCAAGAGCCACATATAATTTGGTGCAACTAATGGCAGCTGCGCCCGCTCCATTGATAACCAATTTTACTTTGGAGATATCTTTACCTGCAACCTCCAGTGCATTTTTCAGTCCTGCAGCAGAAATAATCGCCGTACCGTGTTGGTCGTCATGCATAACAGGAATATCTAGTGTCTTCTTCAGACGTTCTTCTATGTAGAAACATTCGGGTGCTTTAATGTCTTCTAAATTTATTCCTCCGAAAGTAGGGGCTATTTTTTCTACGACTTCGCAGAACTTTTCAGGATCTTTCTCGTCTATTTCGATATCGAAAACATCAATACCTCCATAAATTTTAAATAGCAATCCTTTGCCTTCCATCACCGGTTTACCGCTCGTGGCACCTATATCGCCGAGCCCTAACACGGCAGTACCGTTCGAAATTACGGCAACAAGATTACCTTTATCCGTATATTTGTAAGCGTCGTCTATATTCTTTTGAATTTCGAGGCATGGATATGCCACACCGGGAGAATAGGCTAAACTAAGGTCGGTTTGTGTTCTGTAAGGCTTGGTAGGCTTTACTTCTATCTTGCCCGGCCGCCCGTTATGATGATAAGCTAGGGCATCTTCTTTTGTAATCTTTACCATGATAATAATGTTTATTTCGTTTCTGAAATAATGCAAAGTTAGTAAAAAACCATTAAAACTAAGTGAGTTTTTTGTTTTTTTTGTACCTTTGTAATGTTATTATATACATTATGAAGAAAACTTGCACTCAAACGCTTTACCGCCAAGAATTAAAAGGTAAAATATTACAGACGGCAATGGAGGAGTTTACGCAGAAAGGTGTTCGTGCCGTAAAGATGGATGATATAGCTACAAGATTGTCTATATCTAAGCGCACTTTATACGAAATATATTCGAATAAAGAGGATTTACTATTGGAAGGTGTGCGCCTTTACCATAATGAGAGTGCTGCCTATATGAAATTTTTTAGTATTCAACCCGAACACAATGTAATGGATATCATCATAGAATTCTATCAGAAGAAGATGGGAGACCTTGCTAGGACCAATCCGGTGTTCTATTCCGATATTCATAAGTACGAAACAGTTACTGCGTTTTTAGAAGAAGAGCATGAAAGGAATGAGGAAGAGGCGTGCCGTTTCTTCGAACGAGGGATACATGAGGGCTTCTTTCGTCCTGATTTCGATTATGGTATCATATCCAGAATAGGCAATGTCGCCATGAAGTATGTAATGGAAACAAAGATGTATCAGGAATATGACATGCAATATATATTCCGAAATATCGTATTTACGTTAATTAGAGGCTTCTGCACCCAAAAGGGAATCGAGATTATCGATAAGAGGTTGAGTGCATAAGGAGTACAGGCACATGTCTTTTATTGTATTCGGGTATAACATAAATGCCGGAAATATTCCATATAGCATATATTTTTTTCTATTATCGATTTACCGGTTTGATTTATTCTACTTTGTATAAAAAATGCAATGCAACTTATTTTTATTTCTGATAAATGCTATGTTTGGTGCTAATATAAAGTGAATATATCGGAAGTAGAGATTGTGTTTATCGGAAACAAAATACATGCCTCGCCGTAGAATGTTCTTAATTTGGTTCTACGGCGAGGTGTTGTTGTTATTGTATCTTTTAATGAAAATACAATAAGGGTTATAAGAATATAGCCGATTACAGTTTATGGATCACCTTTTCAATCTGCTCTCCCAATCCGATAGTGTAACCTTGCGAGGAGAATACAACACGGTTAAATGTGTCTGCAATGATAAAGATAGGTAACAGATTTTCATTCTGAAGTTTCATTTGAGCCACAATCTGCTTTTTGATCCGTCCGTCTTTATCGATACCGAGAATTGTTTTTTGAGGTAGTATGCCGTAATTCTCCGACTTGAATTTATTCAGTTCTTTTTCATTTTCGAATAATAAAACGAATGGTCGTTGCCATTTATCCAATTCTATTTTTGCTCTTGAAATGTCTCGTAACGCGTGGTTAGTAGGTTCTTGTCCTACATCTAAGATGCCTATAACGAAATATCCTCGGCCTGTTTGTGATAAGATGCTCGTATCTTTGCCGTTTTGCAGGAACTTGGCTTCGCTGTCGAAGTTGCCGATAACGCTGACTTCTGTTGTTGATGTGCGAAGATAAAGATTGAGTTTAGTCTCTTGATTCTTATAAATGCTGAATATTCGACAGGTAGAAAGCACACTTCCGTTGGCAAGCCGCGTACCCGTAACAAGCAGATAGGTGCCCACATCGAGCTTGATTCCATTTTTAAAGGTATTATCCCAACTGGTTCCGCCCCCCATGTCAACTTGTCCTTCGTCGAAGTTGAGCAATGTGGCGTGTCCATTCTCAATTTTACTGATCGTGAAATGACTGTAATATTTCGGATTATCAAGATATTTTGTTGGTGAATACTGCAAAATCAGTGTTCCCGTATCGGCAATTTTCTGCTCATCCTGTTCGAAATTGACGTCTATCCACTGTCTGTCTTTCTGGTATTGAACCTTTGATGTTATTACATCTTTGCGTGCAGGAATGTTCAGACTTCGTGCCATATCCACGAAAAAGATATCTCGTGATCGGACATCAGTAAGTCTTGACCGCCAAACACCGAGCGGTGTTTGTGCAATATTCAGTGCTTTCTTATCCGGATTTATCTTGATGTTTTGTTTAATCCACTTTACCAAAAGGGCAGGATCATTGCGGAATGCAATGGCTGTTTGGGGCGGAAAAGCATCAGTAAATATATGTTTGAAGGGCGAAATAATCATTTCGTTCTCGACACGTGGGCAAAGCTGATTGCTCGGAGCACTGTAATTATCTTCAAGAATTTCCATGGTAATATCACAGAAATCCTTATCGCTTAATGTATTCAACAGTTCCGATACCCGTTCAATATTATCTTTATGATGATCGAGGAATTGACTGATAGTATGCCAATTACCACGCGCTTTTTTCAGATACGCGTTATTCCCTTGGTAAAAGGAGCCCTCGTATGCCTTTCTGATAGAATCTTCTATTGCGAGTCTCTGTTTGTTACGGTCGTTTTGTTCTGCGGTAATCTTCGGAAGAATAGCGTGCTCGACTGGCGGGACAATATCCATTGAGTCGAGTGGTAATACCACATGGGCTGCATCTGCAGTCGGTGTGTGTGTTAGAGTGATAGTTACTATCTTATCTTTGCCGAAAGAGGCTTTGGCAAATCCATACTTGCCGTTTTTCGAAGCCCATACTATCATGTCACCTTTTCCTGCTGTAAGGAATGTCTTTCCTTGTGCATCGGTGTATTTGTTTACGGCTGTATAGAACTCAGCATAGTTGTATATTTTGAATTCTACACGAGCCTGTTCCACAGGCAGTCCTTTTTCATCAATAACACGGAAATCGATCTTTGCTGACGAACCATAATTATCGATGAGATTAATCTCAGTGTAGTTGCTGGTTCGCAACATCACTTCTTCTGGTCCTCGGTAATCTCCGAATGCTCGTGTATGCATCAATAGTGCACGGGAGGCCGGTGCATTGAACCAGCCCATGTTCAATACCGCTTCCGGTTCGCATGCTCCAATAAAATACCATTTGCCATCAGCCCAAGCTTCTACCCATGCATGGTTATCATCAGTATGGGCCCAGCGCGGAGTATATACCTGTCGGGCGGGAATACCGATAGATCGTAATGCCGCCACAGTAAACGTACTCTCCTCACCACATCGACCAATAGCTGTTTTCATACAGGCTAAAGGGGAAAGTGTACGGGCATCCGACGGGTGGTAGGTTACATGCTCATGGCACCAATGATTTACTTCTAATATAGCTTCTTGCATAGACATACCTTTAACACGCCTTGAGAGTTCTGTATACATAACAATGCGTGAACTGTCTAAATTTTCATTATTAACACGTATCGGCAATACGAAATGTCGGAAAAGAAGTTCGGGAATTTTCTTTCCCCAAGCCATTGTTCGCCTTGTTTGAAAGCTTGATCTAATATTTTCAAGATAGAACGAAGTCGGATAATCTGTGATATCGGCAATGGGCATATAGGCATAAAGAAACTCGAGAGCTTCCTGTTCTGGAGTGGTAAGATGAACATCTTTGGTATTTAAAAACTTGTTTCCAAAGAGCTTCATCTTATTGTTATATGCCTCTCTGACTATCATTCGATAGGAGATATCTGTGATGAAATGTGCATTGTCAGTGGCAAAGGCTGTAATTCCGACAAAACACATGACGACCGGAATAAGTAGTTTCTTCATTATTCTATTAAGATTATAGATTATCTATTAATGCAGAAATTGTTTTCTTAACTCTTTCTGTGGTTGTTAGTTCGTAACTGTTTTCATCGATTCTCTGTGCTCCCATATAAACGGGACTGTTCATGTATGTAACGGAGGAGAGGAATTTTTCACGAGCAGAAAAATGATATTCGCGTACACCGGTTTCTGTATATATTTTGAAAATGTTGTTTTCATTAACACCGCACCCGGCAATGATATGAATACGGTGGTCTGCTTGTGTTTGTAATTGATGGAGTAGGGGGGTACCTAATTCCACGGTAGGTTGTTGTCCTGATGTCAGTATTCTGTTGAAACCGAGTATGGCTAACTGGTCTAAGGCTTTAAAGGGATTTCTGCAACGATCAAAAGCACGATGGAATGTAACGGAGAGTCCTTGACAATGCTTTAATAACATGGCGTTGAGTTCCATATCTATATTTCCATCATTAGTAAGACAGCCGAACACAACACCATCAACATTAAGCTGTTTACATACTTTTATGTCGATAATCATTCTTTGAATTTCAGAAAATGTATAAGTGAAATCACCCCCGCGTGGGCGTATGATAACATGTAACTTCGTCTTATCCAGAACTTTTCGAGCCATAGTAATCTCTCCGTATGAAGGTGTGGTTCCGCCTTCGGGAATATCTGCACACAGTTCTACACGATGGGCTCCGCCGGCTTGAGCTGCCAAACAACTCTCTACATTGTTGGCACAAATTTCGAATTGAAAGTTTTTGATATCCATAAAGGGATTAGTGGTTTATGATAAGAAAAACAAAAAGAGTTCCACGAGGGAACTCTTTGATTATTGTAATGGTATTTTATTGATTCGCCTCACGTGCCGCCCTCCTTCAAAATCTGTATTGAAGAATTCATCCATAATCAGTCGTGCAGTTTCTTGATTAATAAATCTTCCTGGCATTACCAATACATTAGCATCATTATGCAGTCTTATCAGATGAGCGATTTCTGGCATCCATGCAAGACCTGCTCTGATCTTCGGGTGTTTATTAAGTGTCATGCTGATACCCTCTCCGCTTCCACAAATTCCTATTCCGAAATATACTTCTCCGTTTTCTATACCTTTTGCAAGAGCGTGCCCATAGTCTGGATAATCACATGAATCCTTACTGAAGGTGCCATAGTCTTTGTAACGATAGCCCTTTTCTTTCAGATACTGTATGGCGAATTGTTTCAATTCATATCCGGCATGATCGCTGGCCAATCCTATTATTTTAATATCCATATATATGCGAAGATTAAGATAAAAATTCCTTTACTTGCCGATATACATTCTCAGCGGTAAATCCTAATTTCTCATTCAATACCTTATAAGGTGCAGAATAACCAAAGCTACATAATCCAAATACTTTTCCGTTTTTTCCCACAAGGCCTTCCAAAGTTACAGGAAGCCCTGCTGTTAAGCCGAATATCTTTGCGTCATGAGGTAATATTTTTTCTTGATATTCTATACATTGTCGACGGAAAAGTCCCTCCGACGGTACACTCACGATTCTCACCTTTATATTATCTTTTCGTAAGAGATCAGCTCCTGCCACGAGCGTAGATACTTCAGAGCCGGATGCCAGCAATATTACATCAAATTTCTCGTCAGAATTGGCGATAACGTATGCTCCTTTACGCACTCCATCATAATCGTTTCCATCGGGAAGGTCGTCTATTGTCTGTCGTGAGAGTATCAGTGCAGTGGGCGTCTCCATGTTTTCCATAGCCATTTGCCAGCAGATCGTCGTCTCATGTACATCTGCAGGACGGAATACACGCATGGAATCTTTTCCATGATGGTTTTGTAGCTTTTCCATCAAGCGTATCTGTGCTTCTTGCTCCACAGGCTCATGTGTTGGACCATCTTCACCAACGCGAAATGCATCATGGCTCCAAATGAATTTAATTGGAACTTCCATAAGAGCTGCCATACGTATCGCAGGTTTCATATAATCAGAGAAAACAAAGAAAGTTCCACATGCAGGAATGACGCCTCCGTGCAGATACATTCCGATGCAGACGCATGCCATAGTTAATTCGCTGACACCCGCTTGGAAAAAGGCCCCCGTAAAGTCTCCCCTTTGGATATTGTGGGTTTTCTTAAGGAAACCATCGGTTTTATCAGAATTACACAAATCGGCAGAAGAACAAACCATATTTGGCACCTGCTCTGCCAGTACGCTAAGACAGTTTGCTGAAGCCGTACGAGTGGCTGCATTAGCAGGTTGTACAATACTGTTCCAATCAACAAATGGGGAGTGAGCTGTAAACCAATCTTTCATCTGCTGCGCTTTTATTGGATTTTTCTTTGCCCAAATCTCTTCCTCTTGATGACGTTTGCCTACGATATGCATGAGTTCTTCATGCCTTCGTACATAGATATCACGTGTCTCTGGGAAGATAACAAAAGGATTTTCCGTATTGCCTCCAAGGTTTTTCACCGTATTTATATAAGCGTCTCCTCCAAGTGGTGCTCCGTGTGTTTTTACGTTGCCTTCATAACTTGAACCATCTGCTTGTAAAGCGCCTTTTGCCATGACAGTCTTTCCGATGATAAGGGTGGGGCGTTTTTTTTCAGAAAGAGAAGTGTTGAGTGCCATGCGTATCTGGTCTATGTCGTTACCGTCAATAGTAATAACATTCCATCCCCAAGACTTATATTTCATCTCTGTATCTTCGGCCATTACAACATCACAACCTGTAGATAGCTGTACATCGTTAGCATCGTAGAACATAATGAGGTTATTCAGTCCTAAAAGACCAGCGATTCTACCTGCACCTTGTGAAATTTCTTCCTGTATGCCACCGTCGGAAATATATGCATATATCTTATGTTGCATTACCTCATGTCCCAAACGTGCTTCAAGAAATTTTTCGGCAATGGCAGCACCTACAGCGTATGTATGTCCTTGACCGAGTGGCCCCGACGTATTTTCAATTCCTCGTTCAATATTACGTTCTGGGTGTCCGGGTGTCGGTGATCCCCATTGCCTGAAATTCTTCAGGTCTTCAATGGTATATTTTCCTTGTAATGTAAGAACAGAATATAACATGGGCGACATATGTCCCGGATCCAAATAGAAACGATCACGTCCCTCCCATGTAGGATTTTTAGGATCATAAATCAAATATTCAGAAAAGAGCACATTGATAAAATCGGCACCTCCCATAGCACCACCGGGATGTCCCGACTTTGCTTTTTCTACCATAGACACTGCAAGTATGCGAATATTATCCGCTGCTTTTCGCATTAGTTTATTGTCGTTCATCATATTAGTTTTCCCATTTTAATTTTATGCAAATATACCATTTTATATTGAGAAAGACTATATATTTATTTGTTTTTTATATTAACGATTATATTTTTGATCTATATTATCGCTATCAAATAAATTAATATAAATAAAAAAACAGACCAATCAGCAAATCTGATCGGCCTGTATGATTTATTACATATTATTTTACACTGAATTTATAAGCTGCGTGGCTGTAATATTTCTCTCCGGATTTTAGGTAAGGAGAAGGCCAATTACTTTTGTTGGGAGAATCAGGATATTTTTGAGTCTCAAGGCAAACAGAGGCTTGGCGTGGATAAGCAATGCCTTTTTTGCCCTTAATTCCTGAGCCGAGGAAGTTGCCCGTGTAGACTTGGATACCCGGTTCATTAGTGAAAACTTCCATAAAAATACCAGATTCAGGGGAGTAAAGGCTTGCTGCAACTTTCGTATCATCTCCTTTACCATTCTTATAGGTGTTCAATACCCAGTTATGATCGTAGCCATTGGCATTCTTTATTTGCTGGAATGAGGTGTCGCCAATAGTTTGATAGAGGGCGTGACGTTTGGTGAAATCCATTGGGGTGCCGTATACTGACTTTACTTCACCGGTAGTCATATATGTACTGTCTGTTGGCGTGTAATTATCTGCATTGATATACAACACCATATTCGTTCCCGGTTTCGATGGATCTCCGGATAGATTGAAATATGAATGATTTGTCATATTGATAACAGTCTCGGCGTCTGTGGTTGCTTCGAATATCATATCTAAAATGCCATCGTTTTTAACAGTATAGGTAACTGTTGCCGTTACATTTCCCGGAAAGTTATTGTCGCCATCGGGAGATTTTATGGTTAATTGAAGGGTTGAGTCGTTTAATTGTTTTCCATCATATACCTGATATTGCCATCCTGATGGACCACCATGTAAACAGTGTCCGTAATTATTGGTTGGCAATTGTATCTGTTTACCGGCAACCGTAATCTTTCCTTTATTAATACGGTTAGCATAACGTCCGATTGCAGCGCCGAAATCACTGGGACTATTCACCGAATCTGCATATTGGGCAATATTATCATAACCTAATACGACATCGGTTGGAGTTCCATTTTTATTTGGAACACAGATAGAAACAATTCTCCCACCGAAATTAGTAACGCAAACTTCCATGTTATTTGCATTTTTCAGAACATAGAGCTTCACCGGCTTATTATTGATTGTAGTATCAAATCTTGCGGGATCTAATCCCGATTCTGTGAATTTGTTATTTGAAGAACATGCAGAAAAAACTGCGAATAAAATACCTATTCCCCAAATAGATCCTTTTGCCTTTTTCATATCAACAATTGTTTTTAGTGAAAGAGCCTGTACCAAAAATATGATATCAGGCTCCTAATTAAGTCTATTAATATAGTGTTAGCAAATTTTTCGTGAGCCATCGCTGATTACTACATCGTAAACAGCCGGAGCATGACCGAATTTTGCTGCATATTTATTTTTAGCATCTATAATAAATTTATCATAGAGATCATTCTTTACTAAGTTGATAGTACAACCTCCAAAGCCGCCTCCCATGATGCGACTTCCGGTAACACCGTTTTCTTTGGCCAATTCGTTTAAGTAATCAAGTTCCGCACAAGACACTTCATATTCCTTACTCAATCCATAATGTGTTTCGTACATCTTTTGGCCCACAGTTTCGTAATCACCGGCATTCAGTGCATCACAAACGGCAAGCACACGATCTTTTTCGCCCAAAACATAATGAGCTCGTTTATAATCTTCTTCAGATACATCGGCCTTAACTGCTTCTAGCATCTCCCAATCTGCATCACGTAAAGTTTCTATCTTTTTGTTTGTAAACTTCCTTTGAAGTGCAGCAACTACGTTTTCACAGCTTTTACGACGATCGTTATAGGCAGAAGATGCCAGCTCATGTTTCACTTTACTATCTAAAAGAACAAGCTTATAACCTTCCGGATTGAATGGGAAATATTCAAACTCACGGCTTCTGCAATCAAGACGCATAAGTTTACCAGCCTGTCCGAATACTGAGGCAAACTGATCCATAATGCCACAATTCACACCACAATAATTATGTTCAGTAGCCTGACCAGCCAACACCATATCCCATTTCGAGACCTTATTGTCTCCGAACAAATCGTTCAAGGCAAAAGCAAAGCAACTTTCAAGAGCTGCAGAAGAGGACATACCAGCTCCCAATGGAACATCTCCTGAAAAAGCAGTATTAAATCCTTTGACATCTACTCCTAACTTTTTCATTTCTTGAATGATGCCATAAATATATCGTGCCCAACTGGCTCTTGGCCCTTTAGGATCATCCACCTTAAATTCAACACGGTCTTTCAAGTCAATAGAGTAGCACATAACTGTATTCGTACCATTCGGACGAAGTTCTGCCATGATACCTTTATCTACAGCTCCCGGAAATACAAATCCGCCATTATAGTCTGTATGTTCGCCTATAAGATTTATACGTCCGGGAGACGCGTAAATATTACCTGTCTTACCGTCAAAATGCTTGATAAAACGACTCCTTACATGTTCAATGTCCATAATAATCTGATTTAGATAGTTAATATTCAATATATTTGGCGCATTGAAAAATAAAATAATCAATGCGCCAATACCAATTTTATTCTACAGGGATATTTTTATTGACATTCTTACTGCCTGCAATAGCATAGAAGCAGAGGTATGCCAATCCGATGAGTGGTACAATGTAGGATATCAAGTAGCCAGCATTATCTGCAATGAAATTTTGTAGTAATGGAAGAATACCTCCACCGACTACCATCATCATAAAGATACCCGATGCTGCTGCCGTATATTTTCCCAAACCCTCTGTGGCAAGGTTGAATATACATGGCCACATAACAGAAGTACATAGACCGCAAAGAACAAAGAGTAGGGCAGCAATAGGAACAGTTACCATTTCAAAAGAAGAACCGGTAAATACCGGCATGGAAACAGTAATGGTTTTTCCAAGCATGATTGCAAAGACGATAAGAGTTATAGCGCAAATAGTTGTAACTGTTACCATCGTTTTGCTTGATATTTTGTTAGCAATAAATCCGGCAGTAAAACGTCCTACCAACATCAAGAACCAATATGTTGCAGCCACGGTACCGGCAATAGCAACGGCATTTTTAAGAAGTCCTCCACCGGCTGTTGTCGTATCGGAAAGATAGAATATCATTGTTCCGGGGATACCTACTTCTATTCCTACATAAAAGAAAATACCAATAACTCCCAACACAAAATGGCGAAAGGCCCAAGGGCTGTGTTCGAATACGGTTTCTGCAGTAGTTTTTCCAACTTGTGGATCTTGGATAGGAATAAACATCAGTATAATAAAAACTACTGCAAATACTCCCATTGCAATGTATAGAACAAGATTTATGTTCACCATAGCAGTATCTTTAGTTACTGTGCCAATCAGTGCGCCGACCAATAGCGGTGTAAGAGTACCCGTCAGAGAGTTCAATGTTCCACCGATGAGGTTCAGCTGATTGCCTCTATTCCCACCTCCACCAAGAAGATTAAGCATTGGATTGACAACAGTATTAAGGATACATACACAGAAACCACCGATAAACGCTCCCAAAAGGTAGATAACAAATCCGGTTACTCTGGCGTCTGCTTCAAAAAATCCTGATAAAAATTGAACGAATACGCCTACAAAGCCAAGGATGATACCGGCGAGAGCAGTCTTCTTGTAGCCTATTTTAGACAACATCTTACCGGCGGGTATTCCCATAAAAAAGTATGCAAGGAAGTTCATCGCATTACCGAGCATTCCTACTGTATTCGCACTATCACCTTGGAATGCATTTTTCCAAATAACTCCAATAGGTGCTGCCAGATTTGTTACAAATGAAATCATGGCGTA
The DNA here is from genome assembly GCF_900065875.1 of Prevotella phocaeensis. Lineage (NCBI taxonomy): Bacteria > Pseudomonadati > Bacteroidota > Bacteroidia > Bacteroidales > Prevotellaceae > Prevotella > Prevotella phocaeensis. The sequence continues at coordinate 321,562 of NZ_LT160625.1, forward strand.
AAGAAACATCATTGTGATAATCGCAATGATGCTACTTTGGTTTTTTGTTGTATTCTCCATTTAATTTAAAATGTTTTTAGTTATATAATTATGTTATTGTTTTTCTACTCCAAACTTATAAATTGTTTTTTGCTTATACATTTGCCCTTCTTTCAAAACAACCGAGGGGAAGTATGGATGATTGGGGCTATCGGGGAAATGCTGCGCCTCGAAACAGACAGCACTTCGGCGGGGGAATGTGGCTCCATGCTGTCCTTTATATCCGTCTGCCCAATTGTCTGTATATAATTGTACACCGGGCTCGGTTGTATATACTTCCATTGTCCGACCGCTGACGGGTTCTTTTATTCTTGCTGCAAAACTGAGTTCGCCTTCTTCTTTCTTATTCAGCACATAGCAATGATCGTATCCTGCACCGTTTTGTATTTGTTCATCTTTTGCATCAATATCCTGCCCAATGGTTTTAGAGTGTCTGAAATCAAAGGGGGTGTTTTCTACAAAGCGGATTTCTCCTGTTGGGATGGAAGTTTTGTCGATTGGCAAATAGAAATCTGCATTGATTTCACAAATCAAATTTTCAATGGTGGGTGTGGGATTGCCGATACCGGCTAAAGAAAAGAAACCATGACTTGTAAGATTGATGATGGTATTCTTATTAGTGGTGGCCATATAATCAATGACCAGTTCGTTATCATTGTTAAAGCTATAGACCACAGTAACTTTAACTTCGCCCGAGAAGCCTTCTTCGCCATAAGGACTGACATATTTCAGAACCAGCGTCTGTTCATTCATTTGGAGAGCTTCCCATACCTTGGCATTAAAGCCCTTTTTCCCTCCATGAAGGCAGTTCGGACCGTTATTAATCGGTAGACTGTATTCTTTTCCATGCAGTTGGAATTTGCCTTTTGCTATTCTATTGCCATATCTTCCAATCAATGTGGAAAGGTAAGGCTCCGGAGATTCTATTACATCTTTAATATTATCGTGCCCCTGAATTACATTAGCATGTTTCCCGTTTTTATCGGGTACCATAATTGCAACAATGGCTCCTCCGTAATTTGTGATGGCAACTTCGTTGCCAACTTCATTTCTAAGAATATATAGGTCTACTTTCTTACCGTTGATTGTAGTCTGAAAATCCTCACGTTTCAGTCCACAGAGATTTTCTCTTTCCGTTGTGTTTGTCATAAAAACAAGTTTTTAGTTACTTTATGTTGTTGCAAAGTAACTGAAAAAAAACGAATGCTACAAATTATAATCTGGAAATTACAAATGCTTATGAGTTAAAAACAATTAATTTATACTGCTTTTGCAGGTTCGGTTGTTAGCGATTTAGAAGAAACGTGTGTGGGCGGAGCGAGAGATTAAAAAGAGGTGTAATCCTGTAAAATCTTTTACATTTTTTACAAACTTATTGTAGGTATGCATAATAGATGGTATATTTATCACAGATATACATGGCGGATATTTACAATAGGCGGTATTCTTTAACGTGTTAGAGGCGGCATATTGGTTTAATGTAAAATATATGTGGAATTTACTTTGATGTATGATAGCTGTCAAGTAGTTTATATTTTCTTTTCATCATTCGTGTATAGATATTGCGAAGCCATACTTTATGTAATGCGATGAATACTGTTCCTAACGCAAGCATCAGTATATATGCCTTCGTATCTCCGATCAACGTTTGCAGAAAAGAGGCCAATGTCATCGGGATGAATAGGCATATCATTTCTACTCCAACTTGGAAATAATTGTTTTCAAATCCTGAACGGCTGATGTATTTTGTATTAAGTGGTATCGTTTGAGTATTATACACAGCCATTTGAAAGAGGATGAAATATTGTACGCCTGCAGTGAATACAGCATATGAAACTAACATGAGTAAAGACCATTTTTCCATAAAAACTGTGGGTAACATCAGCAAGAAAGGGAATATCAAAATGATGGAGTAAAAGAAATATTTTGCTCTCAGCAGCAAAAGAATATTTTCTTTTTTAACCATCAGACAGTCTATGAAATTAGCTTCATAGCACATAATTTTGATGAGTATCATTGAACCGAAGATTACGTAGTTGTAAAGACAAAAGAAGTTGGCATAATACTTGGAATCATATATTCTGCTGAATGAGATAAGAAGGGAAAATATTAATATTATTAAAGACGAGAAGATGAAACTCTTCCTTGGATTTTTATTTCTAAGAGTCATTTTTACCTCTAATTGAAAGTATTTTCCATACTCACCTAATGTGCTGAGAAAAGAGTAATTTCTAATTTTATGATGGATATTCTGGTCTGCATGCGACAGTTCTTTCATGATATGGCTGTATTGTAACTTCCTGTTACAAAATATAACTATGAACAAGAGGATAGCTGCAACGATGTATGGAAAGGGAGAACCGTCGGTGATGGAGGTCCCGATCTTTGCATATGTATCGCAAAGATTATCTATTCCTGATTTTTCACCAATATAGCTTGGACTGTACAAAAAGGCATATATACCCATCGGTAATATCCACCACGCGATGTGATCGTTAATCAGAGTTCTTACGATGGCATACCATTGACTATTTGCGAAAATAATAACGACATAGAAAAGAAGTAGCCCTAATGATAATAGTAGACCATAACTGAAAAAGACGGACATGATAATATAGGGAATAAGTAGGGCAAACCATATGAAATTTCCTATGGAGAACAAGGAGCTGACAATAAAACTATCAATGCATAAATGTCGAGGTACAGGTAAAAGAACATAAGGCTTAATAAGTTGCGCAGGAGTTTGCTGAACTATAAACCTGAAAAGGAAGTCGAGAGTAAGGATAAAAGGACTGATACCAAGAATAAATTCTATCGGCGTTATCGATTTATCATTGTTTACCGCTAACGACAATGTTACGGCAATAAGCATTAAGTATGCAATGATAAAAAGACATATAATACCGAGCATAAACTTAGCAACGCGGTTTTGTTGATAGCTGAAACTGCGTTTTTGAGAAAGTCTCCTATGTCGATAAAGGGTATAAAAGAATTCAATCGTATATTTAACGGAACAAAAATTCTCCTTGATATTCATTATCGTACGGAATATTGATACCGCCTTTTATCTTAAATCAATGATCTCTGCTGTAGGATAATCTTTAGCTCTAAAGATAAAGGTGGAGTTGGGAATACTCTTTGTTTTAAAATTTGTGATGTTGACAGTTATCCATCCATCTTTCTGATGCATCTTAATTTGAACTGGTTGGTAAGAATTTTTATTAATAAGAATATACATTTCTTTGATGACTTTATGTGTATCTGTCGCCGATAAATATACTTGATAATTATTGCCGATAGTTTTCATTGTGAGGTTGTATCCTGAACGATACATATTAATAAAAGTATAGGGATTCATAGAGATTTGCTGTGCTGAGGTAGGAGTTGAAACGTTTACCTCGTTCGTCTTTTTCATATAAGTCCACTGCGTCTTTCCATCATACCAAACGATAGCTTGTGCAGTCTGGGCATAAAATTTCTTCCCTTTTATGGCAATAAAACCGCTTGTTGTCGCAATTTTACCGCTTGACATTTGAAAATTGGCAGATGCGCCATCCTTATTACTGATGCAGGCTGCAGTTTTATCTAATACAACTTTCGCCTGTGTGTCATTAACAGCACTTATTTTACCTAAGAAACTTAAAAGAAATATGATGAATAACAATCTTTTTTTGAAGTCCATATTTTTTTAATAAGTTTTAGAATTATATTTATTATTGGCGGAAAGAATTGATGATTGTAATCAAAGTGTTCTCGTCTTGTACCAATACATCTCTCGGCTTACTGCCTTGTGCAGGACCGACAATTCCAGCAGTTTCTAACTGATCCATCAATCTTCCGGCACGATTATAGCCAATGGAGAACCGCCGTTGGATCATACTTGTAGAACCTTGTTGTGATGTCACGATAGCGCGTGCAGCCTCTTCGAAATAAGGATCGATCATTTGTATGTCACCTCCTCCTTTGACTTCCCCATTTTTTCCATCCGATATGGGTTCTGGCAGCAATATAGGCTCTACGGGGCCGGGTTGATTTGATATGTATTCATTGATTTTCTCTATTTCCGGAGTATCCACAAATGCACACTGTACGCGTACCGGTTCATTTCCACTAAGAAAGAGCATATCACCTCGACCGATTAATTGATTGGCTCCGGGACGGTCGAGTATAGTCCTTGAATCAATCATAGCACTGACTTTAAAAGCCATTCTACCGGGGAAGTTGGCTTTAATGCTGCCTGTAATAATATTGGTGGTAGGACGTTGTGTTGCAATGATCATATGGATACCGACGGCACGTGCGAGTTGAGCAATTCTTGTTATTGGCAGCTCAATTTCTTTTCCGGCAGTCATAATAAGGTCTCCATATTCATCGATGATGACAACGATATAAGGCATGTATTCATGTCCTTTTGTCAAATTTAACTGATGATTTATAACTTTTCGGTTGTATTCTTTAATATTCCTTGCCCCTGCCAACTTCAACATATCATACCTATGATCCATTAGCGTGCATAAAGAATTTAGGGTTTTGACAACTTTTGTAACATCTGTGATGATCGGTTCATCCTCATTATCCGGTACTGTTGCCATGAAATGATCGGCAATTGGGCTATATACACTGAACTCAACTTTCTTAGGATCGATCAGAATAATTTTTAATTCATTGGGATGTTTCTTATATAGCAGTGATGTGATAATAGCGTTCAAACCTACAGACTTGCCTTGACCGGTTGCACCTGCAACCAACAAATGAGGAATTTTTGCTAAATCTACCATGAACACATCGTTCGTAATGGTTTTACCAATGGCAAGAGGAAGTTCCATAGTGGTCTCCTGAAATTTTCTGGAATTGAGGATACTCTCCATAGAAACGGTATTAGGTTTCTTATTCGGAACCTCAATGCCTATCGTTCCTTTACCGGGTATCGGGGCTATGATTCTGATCCCAAGAGCTGATAAACTAAGAGCTATATCATCTTCGAGATTGCGTATCTTCGAAATCCGCACACCTTCAGCAGGAGTAATTTCATACAGTGTTATGGTTGGGCCTACAGTGGCTTTTATTTCGCGTATCTCAACACCGAAGTTATGCAATACCTCTACGATGCGAGCATTGTTAGCACGTATTTCCTCTTCATCCACCTTGGGTTTATCGTCATGACTGTATTTCTTGAGTAAATCCAACGTGGGAAACTTGTATTTGGTAAATGGTTCACGTGGATTGATTGGAGTATTGAGCGCTTCCGTTGCTGTTAAAGTTGCTCCAAGTGCTTTTTCATCTGCCTGTGCAACTTCTATTGTGAGCTTCTCTGTTGACTTATTATCAGAGAAATTACTTTCATTTTTTGGAGTCATCTTGGTCTCCGATGATTTAAAATTTGTCAGATCAATAACCGGAGACCTTTCATCTTCAGTGGATATACTCGTATCTTCTTGAGCATATTTTTCCGTATATTCAGAGGTAAAATTGTTAATCTCCTCTTTTTCGTTATGGTTGTTTGTTATGGTAAGTTTTACTTTTGAAGTCAAATATTTTACAGGATTCAGTGCTTTGCGGACAATATTAATAGTCTCAGCACTTAAATAAGTTAGAAATGCTAAAGCAACAAACAGAAGTAAAGCAGTAAGTCCGGGAGGACCTATTAGGTTTTCTATCTTCTGTACACAGAAGAGCCCATGATTACCTCCGGGATTAAAGACTTGATCTCCCATAATCGGTGTTAGGAATTTTGCAAGTGTAATTGAACTCCAAATCATGATAAGCATTGTACTGAAAAACCACTTCCATAAATTTATATTATATACTTTCATCAGTTTGAGACTGACAATAATGATAAAAATAGGAATGAAAAATGCCGGAAAACCAAAACTTTCTGTAATTAAAATATAAGATATGATGGCACCGAAGCTACCGCAGTAATTAGAAAATTCTTTATTATTATTGAGCCATTCTCCCGGCCTCATATCTTCAAGAATACTTTGATCTGCCCGCCCAGTGTTGAAATAAGAGACCATAGCTATAATTACAATGACCGATACCAGCATTAAGATAATGCCAAGGAGAAAATCTGTTTTTTCGTTACTTAGTATATTGTTTGAGACACTGAGCGCATTCTTTGTTTTGCGCTCAGATTTTTTTCTACCCATATTCCGCTTTGATAATGAATTTACCTGCAAAAATAGTGAAAAATGTTAGAAATGAGTATATTTTCATAACTTTTTTCTATTTTTGCAAATCGTTAGAATGTAGAAATGAAAAAAAGCATATATAATAAATTTGATAAGAAAATAATATCCACCCTTCCACAGGTTCTTTTCCAAGGAAAAATAGTCGTCATTTTGAATGATACGGACGCGAAGGAAGCCGTAGATTACTTACTGTCAAGCGATATTTTGGGAGTAGATACAGAAACACGGCCTACATTTAAAAAAGGACAGATACATAAAGTTTCTTTACTTCAGGTTGCGACAAAAGACATCTGTTTTCTTTTTCGGTTAAATATGATTGGCATTAATGATGATGTGAAGCGACTTTTGGAAAATAAGTCGGTGCCAATGATTGGTTTGTCGTGGCATGACGACATTTTGGCTTTACATAAAAGGAGAGCATTTAATCCCGGGTATTTTATTGATCTCCAAAATATTGTGGGAGAATTAGGTATTAAAGATTTAAGTTTACAAAAGTTATATGCTAACATTTTTCATCAGAAAATTAGTAAACGGCAGCAACTTACCAATTGGGATGCAGACGTTTTGAACGATAAGCAAAAGGAATATGCTGCTACAGATGCATGGGCTTGCGTCATGCTTTATAACGAAATCATGCATCTTAAACAATCCGGAGACTATGAACTTGTATCAGGAAATGAAAACGAAAATTATCATTTCTGAAAATATTCAATAAGTATTAATCTCATGTATAAATCTGTCTACTTGAAAAAGGGAAAAGAAGAATCGATAAGACGTTTTCATCCATGGATATTTTCTGGGGCAATCGATCATGTCGACGACCAACTCGAAGAAGGAGAGATTGTTCGTGTGTTGACTTTGTACGGAGACTTTTTAGCTGTAGGACACTATCAAATCGGGACGATAACAGTTCGTATTTTATCTTTTGAAGATTGTAAAATAGACGATAAATTCTGGAAAACAAGGATACAGACAGCATTTGAACTTAGATTAGCTATAGGAGTTGTAAGAGAAAGCAATAATGCTTATCGTCTCATTCATGGTGAAGGAGATAATCTACCCGGTCTGATAATCGACTGTTATGGACATACTGCCGTCATGCAAGCACATAGTGTGGGCATGCATATTTCCCGTCATACCATTTGTAATGTATTGATGATGGTAATGAAGGATATTATTTTTAATGTATACTACAAAAGCGATACCACTTTACCACATAAGGCTGCTCTTGGACAAGAAAACGTTTTTTTAGTGGGAGGAGACGAAAAGAATATTGCTATTGAGAATGGATTAAATTTTCAAGTAGACTGGTTAAAAGGACAAAAAACTGGGTTCTTTGTAGACCAACGCGATAACCGTTCTTTATTGGAGAAATTTGCTAAAGGGCGATCTGTACTTAATATGTTTTGTTATACCGGTGGTTTCTCTGTGTATGCTATGCGGGGTGGGGCTAAATTAGTTCACTCTGTTGATAGTAGTGCAAAGGCTATTGAGCTGACCAATAAAAATATAAGTCTGAATTTCCCAAATGATGACCGGCATAAGGCTTTTTGTGAAGATGCATTTAAATATCTTGATCGTAATAATGACAAGTACGATCTCATCATTTTGGATCCTCCTGCATTTGCAAAACATCGTGCAGCATTGCACAATGCCTTAAAAGGATATATTCGGCTAAATGTGAAAGGATTTGAAAAAATTAGGCATGGTGGTATTCTTTTTACTTTCAGTTGTTCTCAGGTTGTTACCAAAGATAACTTCCGCAATGCTGTCTTTACTGCAGCAGCACAAGCCGGTAGGAATGTACGTATTTTATACCAGTTGCATCAACCAGCCGATCATCCGATTAACATTTATCATCCAGAAGGAGAATATTTAAAAGGATTAGTTCTATACGTTGAATAGTTTTACACAGATTGTATCTGCCTATATTACATCAGAATCTCTTCTATCAAAAGATTCCAAGTATGTAGTTGCATTGTCGGGCGGCGCTGACAGTGTAGCCCTGTTGCTCACACTCAAGAGATTGGGATATGTAATCGATGCTGCACATTGTAATTTTCACCTTCGGGGAGAAGAGTCACAACGCGACGAAGAATTTTGTATATCGTTGTGTAAACGTGAAAATATACGATTACATCGCAGCCATTTTGATACGAAGGCCTATGCAGAACTTCACAAAATAAGTATCGAAATGGCTGCACGTGAACTGCGCTATCATTATTTTAACCAATTAATTCACGATATTGGAGCACAAGGTGTATGCGTTGCACATCACCGTGACGATAGTGTGGAAACCGTATTGATCAACCTCATCCGAGGAACCGGTATTCATGGATTGTGTGGTATCGCCGCCCGTAATGGAAATGTTTTGCGACCGCTACTTTGTGTCAGCCGTCTTGATATTTTGGAATATCTTAAGCAGCTACATCAAGAGTTCGTGGTAGATAGCAGCAATTTAATAGACAATGTGCAGCGTAATAAAATTCGTTTGGATATTTTACCGGTCATGCAGAATATCAATCCTGCCGTATATACCAATATTGCAAAAACAGCACAGTATGTGGGGGAGGCGGTTAAAATGTTAGATGATCTACTAAAAGATAAAATTGTATGGCAGAATAAGGGCAGCTATAAGTCTTTCGATATTATAAACATCCATACCGAATATGAATTATGGTACCTTTTAAGAGGTTGCGGTTTTACATCTATCCAAGTAGAACAGGCCTATCATAGCCTTAAATCAACTTCAGGAAAGAGATGGATATCAAAAGAATATCAGCTATTAATAGATCGCGGAAGACTCCTTCTTGACAGAAATATCCCTAATCAAAGATCGTTGCATTCCAAAAAATTAGTTATTCCAGAGTGTGGTACCTATATCTATACGGAGTATCTGAGTTTTAAAATCTCATTGATAACGGTCGATAAAGAGTTTGAATTAAGCAGAAAGCCAGACTGTGTATGCCTTGATGCAGCTATTGTTACTTTTCCTTTAACGATACGAAAGACTGCAACAGGGGACCGTTTCGTCCCATTGGGAATGAATGGATCTAAATTAATCAGCGACTTTATGACAGATAAAAAACATTCCTTATTTGAAAAGCAAAGGCAGCTTGTTGTAGAAGATGCTTCTGAACGTGTCGTTTGGTTAGTAAACGAGCGACCTGATAATCGCTTTCGTGTGACACATTCTACAACATCTGTTTTAAAAATAGAGATGCTCTCTTGAGGTCATCAGGAGTATCTATTCCTACAGTTTCTATATCGGTTATACCCACTTTTATCTTGTATCCGTTTTGCAACCATCTTAATTGTTCTAAACTTTCAGCCTTTTCAAGTGTCGATTGGGGAAGTTTGGTAATCTCGTCAAGTACCTCTTTTTTGTATGCATATATTCCCAAATGTTTGAGAAAGGGGTAGGAAGTTAACCATTCTCCAGCATCAATTCCTCTGATAAAAGGTATGATAGACCGCGAAAAATACATAGCATAGCCATTATTATCAAGTACGATTTTGGGTGAGTTAATGTTTTCCACTTCTTTCATCGTGCTAAAATATTTGCCAAGTGTGGCTATTTGGGTAGTCGGATCATCAAAGCAATGACACAACACTTCAATCTGCGTCTTTCTGACAAACGGTTCATCACCCTGTATATTCACAACAACATCCCATTTTCCCCCTATTTTTCCTATCGCTTCAGCTATTCTGTCAGTACCACTTTGGTGATCTTTGCGTGTCATCACAACCTTTCCCCCGAATGATGCTACACAATCGTATATTCGTTCATCATCGGTTGCAACATAAGCATTTTCAAGTGCTGATACAGCTCTCTCGTATACATGTTGAATTATCGGTTTGTTTCCAAGTAAAGCAAGCGGCTTACCCGGAAAGCGCGTAGAGGAGTATCTCGCAGGAATAATCCCAATAAATTTCATCGTAGTTGTAATTTCTATTTGTCTATGCCGGAAGTCTTGGCTATCTTGCGTATTTTCTGCAGAGCTTTATCACGTATTTGACGTACTCGTTCTCTCTTCAAGTTCATAAAGTCGCCTATTTCCATGAGCGTGTGTTTCTCGCACCCAATACCGAAGAAAAGGCTTATCACTTGTTGTTGTCTTTGGTCTAACACTCTCCTCATAAGTCGTTCCAACTCTGCCTTGAACGACTCGTCATTAATATGCTCATCAGCCATCAGCGCATTTGTGTCTTTCAGAACATGCAGCAAATTGAATGAATTACGACTTCCGGCAGGTATAGGTGCTTCTACCGAAACAACCTTTCTACTTTCTGAGTTTAGTGGCGCAGAAAGCCGGCTTTGCGAGTCTGCGCCTTGACGGAGCAATAACTGTTCTATTTGTTTCCTAATAAAAGGAGCTGCAAACGGAGCAAAGCGCTTCTCTTTGGAAGGCGTATATTTTTTTGCGGCATAAAGCAAACCGATATTACCCTCGCTCACGAGGTCTTCCATATCGACACCTTGATGTTGATATTGCTTGGCAATGAAGACAACAAATTTTAGATTTGCTTTGGTCAGTCTTTCCAAAGCAGCCTCGTCGCCATTCTGAATTTTCTCTGCAAGTTTCATTTCTTCCAGACTTGTCAGAAAGCTTTCGCCGCCGATTTCGTCAAGATAAAGTTTCATAGAAGATTTTCCCGTCTGTTTCATATATCCTAACTTTATGCCGTTAAAGTTCTTATCCTAAGTATTTCACCAAGATGCGTGCGTAACCACTTTCGCGTAACTTCTGTATACTCTTTTCCCGAATTTGTCTCACACGTTCACGTGTAAGGCCGAATTCTTCTCCTATCTCCTCGAGCCCTTTCTCGGTACATCCGATGCCGAAGCTCTCTTTTAAGATAGCTACTTCGCGCGGTTTCAGTGCATTGGCCATAGCATCATCAAGATCACTATTCATTGATTCGCGGTCTACGATACGATCTGCTCTCGAGTCGTCCCCAGAAGCTAAAACGTCTGCCATGCTATTTTCGTCATCATCACTGAATGGCGCATCAATGCTCATGTGATGATTATCGGCGCGCATGGTTTGGCTGATTTTATTCTCGTCTATATTCGTAAGGCTTGCAAGTTCTTGGGTTGACGGGCGTCGCTGGTGCTCCTGTTCGAATTTGGCAACTTCGCTATTGATTTTACTTAGTGCTCCAACTTGATTAAGAGGTAGTCTTACAATGCGACTTTGTTCGGCAATGGCCTGTAAAATGGACTGTCTGATCCACCAAACAGCATAAGAAATGAATTTAAAACCTCGTGTTTCGTCGAATTTTTCAGCAGCTTTTACCAAGCCAATATTACCCTCATCGATTAAATCTGTTAAAGAGAGCCCCTGATGTTGATATTGTTTGGCCACAGAGACTACAAATCGAAGATTAGCATTAATAAGCTTTTCTTTAGCACGTTCGCCTTCTTTTCCTCCTTTCCGTATCAATTGCGCCAGTTCAGTCTCCTCGTCAATGCTTACCATTGGTAGACGTCCTATCTCCAATAAATATTTGTCAAGCGACTCACTCGAACGGTTTGTTATGCTTCGCTGGATTTTTAATTGTCTCATTCTTGTTTCCTCTTTTTACTCATACTTGGCAAAGGTAGGTGTACTTTTTGTAATATACTTCCCCTTATCTAAAAACATTTAGCAATCTGTTCGCCGAAATACTCTTACTACATAGCTTGCATGTAGTCAGTACTTCGAATTATAGAGCATGTTCATGTTATTGTTAGCCTCACTTTACTAATTGAACTGCAAAATTATTCATTTATTTTCTAATAACCTAATTACTTTCGCACGAATTACATTTTTTTGCATCATATGCTTTGATATTTTCGCTTATTTTTACTATTTCGAATTACGAAATGAAGTGTCGGCAACAAAAACTTTCTATAGACATTCTATTTAAGTTTGCTAAAAGTTATGTCTATTGCTGATATTTTATACATGTATGACTGATAGATATAAAAAAGACGTTTTAATCCTATTATTTCTTTCCGTTGATGGGCGCTTACTATCTTTATTCGCCTTTTGATATTCTGCTCCTTATTTGCTTAGTTGTCTTGTCGTTTAATTTATTTATAGGCATGAAACCTTCTGTCAATAGTGAGTATTCTTCCGCTATATTCTCTATTCGTGCAGTAAATTCTTTTATGCCAAGTTCTTGTAATACCTCTACCATACGGCTCTCATTGTAGGGTAGAGAGGTCATCAGGCCTGCAATTTCGGCAAGTGTTTCTTGTAATATTTCCCCTCTGCGGAATTGATATTCTGCATAGAGCAGCAATGTGCAAATACGGATGATATTCGTTTCTGCTCCGCTTATTTCTTTCATTCTTTGGTCTATTTGTTGGCGAATAAGACGGTCGTGTTCTTGTATAGTATCGGTATACAGATCATATATTTGCTGTGATGCATCGGCGGCACTAATATCATTTGTAATTATAGGGTTCTTAATCAATACGATCTTGCCGTTCCAACCTGTTGCTTTCAATGTTTCGAATTCAATTGCACTGAATGCATGCAAGACAGAAACCCGTTGAAGGGTGCTCTTCTGAAATGATGATTGCCAGAGTTGATTACGAATATTCCTCTGATGCAACGTCCAAGGTTGGAAGCTACCTAAAGGAGAATAAACAATCGGTATCTGCAATTTATAGGCTTGCTTGATCAGTTTGGCACAAGTATCACTCCATGTACTGAAAATATGTAGAATGGTTGTGTGCTGTTTCGAAAGGTCTACAGAACGATGATGGATGTCAACTTTCACATTATCGCCCATGCTATGAGTAATTTGGGCGATAAACTGATGAAAATATTCTATAGAGTCGATTTTTTTAGATACATAGAGAATTACATTCATAGCTTGTGCGTTGTAAAATCGTACTTGTCGGCTTTCTTGTATTTTAGCAGATGGGCGATATTATACACTATAATGCCGAATTCAAAAGGAATAATTTTGAAAGGAGATATCTTTTCGCCGAACCTCGATAAGGCTTTACCAGCTATATGGATACGGAGGATGAAAGTAATAAGTAATGATAGTCCGGCTACGCTGCAGATAATCCAATCTTCTTGTATCAGTGAATACACGATTGCAACAACAATAAACATATAATTGACAAGCATGGCCGACATATCAATATTGAATAAGGCCCGAATTCTACGAGAACGCCGAAGGAATTTACGCGAGTTTAAATAAAAAAGATGTTTATTTATCCATGCTTCATGAGTAGGAGAGGTATCTTTTATCCATGATTGCGGTCGTAATTCTATAGCAGTTTGCCTCTTATGTGCAAATTTGTTTACAAGAAAATCGTATTCTCCACGTATCGCATGCAGATTTCCGCGATAACCGCCACCGGATATAAACTCACTCTTTTTGAAGGCAAGATTGGTTCCGTTGGTGCGATAGGCAGTTCCTTTTAACGCCTGCCGCATAAGGTAATACGATGTGTGAAGCCGTTCGAACCGTTGAAAAGCATTGCTATCGGAAGAATAATTGCTATAACCGATCACCAAATTGGTTGAAGACGTGAAGTTCTCAGCCATACTATATAGCCATTTGTCTGACTGTGGAGAGCAGAAAGCATCTGTCAGTATGTTCCATTCATACTTCGATGCTTTAACACCTACGGTAACAGCTAATTTTTTACGACTCATATATCGGGAGCCTGCAGGTATGAAAGTAACATATAAATGAGTATTATCGGCAAACCTTTTTATAACATTTTCTGTTTCTACATCTCCCTTTTCCATGACGATAATGACTTGAAAGTCTGCAGGATAGTCTTGAGATAGGAAAAGCGGTAAGTGTTTTGATAAATCATCAGCATTGCCATGCACGGTTATAATCACCGAAAGAGGAGGAGGTGCCGCTATTGGTTCTTTTCCTTGGGGAGTGGTTTTATTACCAAAATCGATTTTTCTGAAAAAGGGATTTAATAGGGGAGTAAGTCCTGCAAATAAAAAGAGCAAGCCACAGACAACAAGCGTTATTTCGCTGAAAATCATATTTCTTCTGTTATATATCCTTTAGGTAATTTCCTACAATTATATTGACTTGCCATAATTTCTCCGTAGGCACCTGCAGAACGGATGGCAATTAAATCGCCTCGATGGGTAGTGTTGAGATCGATGGATTTAGCAAAAACATCGCTCGACTCGCAAATGGGGCCGACTACATCGTAGGTTTGTAACTTCTCGTCACTCGATATATTTTCAATTTTATGATACGCTTGATATAATGCCGGTCTTATTAAATCTGTCATACCTGCATCTACAATCACGAATTGTTTGTGAGTTCCTTGCTTCACATATAAAACACGAGTGATTAAACTACCGCATTGACCAACTACAGACCGTCCTAACTCGAAATGAAGGATTTGACCGTCTCGCAATTTTAAATGGCGATGATATGCATTGAAATATGAATGAAAGTCGGGAATAGGTTCTCTATTGGGATGCTCGTAATTTATTCCTAATCCTCCTCCTACATTAATATGTTTCACAAGAAAACGGTTTCGTTCGAGATGTTCTTGCAAATCATTGATACGATTACATAAAGCTATGAAATCTCCCATGTCGAGTATTTGTGAGCCGATGTGGAAATGTAAGCCGATAATCTTTATATTTTTCATTGAAGTGGCTTGGGTTATCACATTTTCTATATCGATTATAGAAATACCGAACTTATTCTCTGCAAGTCCTGTTTTGATATTGACATGAGTATGAGCACCTACATCGGGATTGATTCTAAGGGCAATCTTTGCCGTTTTGTCTTTTTTTTCGGCTAATTCGTTAATAACCTCAAGTTCTTCTAAACTTTCTACATTGAAGCAAAATATATCTTTATCCAATCCGAGATTTATTTCCCAATCGCTTTTTCCTACCCCTGCATAAACAATCTTCGACGTAGGAAAACCGGTGGATATTGCTGCATTAATCTCACCACCGCTTACACAATCTGCGCCAAAACCAGACTGACAAATAATATTGAGAATTTTCGGATTGGCATTTGCTTTGATAGCATAATGAACTTTATAGTTCTCGTATTTATCGACTTCCTTATGAATTACGTTCAAAGTTTCGCGTAAAATATCTGTATCATAGTAATAAAAAGGCGTTTTAATACTATGAAATTTAGTAAGAGAAAAAACTCCTTTCATGCCTTATTTATTAAATAGAACATTACTAAGATTTTGTAACGCTTGTTTTTTGTCTTCTTCTTTAATTAAGAATGAGATATTATAATTCGAACCTCCATAAGATACCATTCGTACTGGAATATTCTTCATAGCATCTAAGGCAAGCGTTTCAAAACCGACATTACTCCATTCGAGATCTCCAACTACGCACACGATGCACATGTTTTCATCGACAGTAACCGTACCGTATTTCTTCAATTCGTTTACAATATCATTGATGTGAGTAGGATTGTCGATACTCATCGATACGCCGACTTCGCTTGTTGCAATCATATCGATAGGTGTCTGATAGCTTTCGAATATCTCGAAAACTTTACGCAAAAAGCCTGTTGCCAAAAGCATACGTGAAGACTTTATTTTTATAGCTGTAATATTATCTTTAGCTGCAACCGCTTTAATTTTTCCTTTAACTATTTTATTATCGATAATAGTGCCTTCTGCATCAGGCTCCATTGTGTTTTTCAGCCTTACAGGAATGCCTGCATACTTTGCAGGCTGTACGCATGTAGGATGAAGAATCTTTGCACCGAAATAAGCTAATTCTGCAGCTTCTTCGAAATTAAGTTGTTTAACAGCCTCCGTCTTATCTACGATCCGAGGATCATTATTATGCATACCATCAATATCTGTCCATATAACGATCTCTTCTGATGATAGTGCTGCGCCAATCAACGATGCCGTATAATCCGAGCCACCACGTTGAAGATTATCTATTTCACCATATGCATTACGACAGATAAAACCCTGTGTGATATAAATCTGGTAGCCCTCATTGGCATTCATTAATACCGATAGTTTATCTTTGATATAAACGGGATCAGGCTCCGCATTTTTATCTATTTTCATAAAATCTAACGCATTAAGTAACAAAGCCTTAATACCAATTTCTTGAAGGTAATTAACAAGCAAGTTCGTACTGATAATTTCACCTTGCGCAACAATACTTTTTTCTTCAAAGGAAGTGAATATACCTTTGCCAAATGAGCGGAGATAATTAAACTCATCAACTAAAAAATTATGCATTTTCTCCTTATATTCACTTGTCGAATACAGTTCATTGATATGGTTGAAATATTTATTTTCAAGATGATTGATAATTTCATTTGCACCATCAGGATTTTTCTTATATAGGTAATCGGAGATTTCAATAAGAGCATTTGTGGTTCCCGACATGGCAGAGAGTACTACAAAAGTTGATTCTTCCGATTTTGTTATCAATGAAGCTATATTTTTTATGCGCTGTGGTGTTCCAACGGAAGTACCACCAAATTTCATAACTTTCATAAGTTCGTAATATTTAAAACTTAATTATTGTTCTTTGTTGTATCGTTTTCGCTCTCGATGTTTATTCTATTATATTCTTTTGTAACTTCGATAATATGTTTGTTGACACATTGATAAACTACTCCGGGAAATTTATCGAGCATGGGAATATTATGAGTAGACATAATGACAGCAGTTCCTGTTTGGCTGATTTTTTTAAGTAAACTTATAATATTATATGCTGTGTCTGGATCTAAATTACCCGTAGGCTCATCGGCAATAATCATTTGAGGATGATTCAATAACGCTCGAGCTATTGCTATACGTTGCTGCTCTCCTCCGGACAATTCGTATGGCATTTTATCTTTTTTATTAGACATCCCGACTTCTTTCAAAACTTCCTCTATTCTATCGTTTATTTTATTCTTGTCTTTCCACTGTGTCGCTCTTAAGACAAATTGCAGATTTTTATACACGGATCGGTCGTAAAGGAGTTGAAAATCTTGGAATATAATTCCCATTTCTCTTCTCAATGCAGGGATATTCTTATACTTAATTCTTTTCAAATCATGTCCTAAGACCTCCACGGTGCTGTCTTCTGTAGCATCAATATCCAATTCACAATATATTGTTTCAAGTAAAGAACTCTTTCCCGATCCCACTTTTCCGATAATATATACGAATTCACCTTCATCTACATGGAAATTTATATCCTGTAAAATCAGGGACTCTCCTTGATAAACATTTATTTTCCGATAATCGATTAACATGATATTTTAGTGTTTATGCCACGTTTGAATATGACGAGTTTGTAATTCTTTTGCTATGTCTTCAATTCGTAAACCTTTACTTGTCAGCAACACTATTAAGTGATAAAACATATCCGAAGCCTCGTAAATTAATCGTTCACAAGTTCCATTTGTTGCTTCGATGACAGTTTCCAAAGCCTCTTCTCCGACTTTCTGGGCCATACGGTTCATTCCTTCTTTAAATAAAGAAGTAGTATAACTATCTTCTGGCATTTCTTGATAACGCTTCTCTATGAAATCTTGGAGTTCTGTAAGAAAGAGAAGAGGGTTGCATTCATTTACTTCACCCCAACAGGTGTCTGTCCCCTTGTGACATATTGGACCTGTAGGATGTACTTTGATAAGCAATGCGTCGTTATCACAATCTGTCTGTATACTAATAAGATTTAAATAATTTCCCGATGTCTCCCCCTTTGTCCATAAACAATGACGGCTTCGGCTCCAAAACGTAACTTTCTTTGTTTCGACAGTTATATCGTAAGCGTCTTTGTTCATGTATCCAAGCATCAACACTTTCTTTGATGTGGCATCTTGAATAATTGCCGGCACAAGACCTCCCGATTTCCTAAAATCTATTTTCATATTTCCTTCTATAATCTTACATTAACCCCATTTTCTGAAAGATATTTCTTAAGATTTGGTATTTTAATTTCTCCAAAATGGAATACCCCAGCAGCTAAAACTGCGTCAGCTTTTCCCAATATGAATGCATCTTTAAAATGTTCCAATTTTCCTGCACCGCCGCTTGCAATGATGGGTATTGAGAGCTTATCGGCAAGCATAGCTAGTGCTTGGTTCGCATAGCCTTCCCTTACGCCATCATGACTCATGCTGGTGAATAATATTTCACCGGCACCTCTATCTTCAACTTCCTTTGCCCATTCCGACAATTCACGATTGGTTCGCTCACGTCCTCCTTTTGTGTAACAATACCATTTTTCATTTTCAAAGCGGGCGTCAATAGCACATACGCAAACTTGCGAGCCGAATTTCCCAGCAATTTCGTTAATTAAATGTGGTGTTATGATTGCTGCAGAATTTATACTGATCTTGTCTGCTCCGGCATAAAGGAGCTCCTCCACATCTTTAAAGGAGTTGATACCTCCGCCAACAGTAAAGGGGATATTGATTTCTTTTGCAATCTTCGTCACAATTCCTTTAAATGTCTTTCTGTCTTCTATACTTGCTGTAATATCAAGAAATACAAGTTCGTCAGCTCCAGATGCACTGTATGCTTTTCCAAGTTCTACGGGATCACCAGCCTTTCTCAAGTTGATAAAGTTGGTACCCTTCACCGTTTCACCGTCTTTTACATCGAGACAAGGGATAATCCGCTTTGCAATACCTCTACCCATGGGCGGTCTCCTCTATATTGATCCTTCCTTCGTAAAGTGCTTTTCCAACTACGACAGCAGGGATACCGATATTGTCCAGTTCATATATATCATCGTTTGAAGAAACGCCTCCACTTGCAATCAGATAAATGTGGGGAAATCTTTCAATCACTTCTTTATATAAGTCGGTAGATGGTCCTTGCAGTGTGCCGTCTTTACTTATATCAGTACATAAAATATTATTTACTCCATGAGAAATATAGTAGTCGAGGAATGACATCAACTCTACACCCGAATTATCTTTCCATCCGTTAATAGAGATATTTCTTCCTCTCACATCGGCACTAAGGATAATACGATCAGCCCCAAATTTCATCAGCCAACTACAGAATTTCTCTTTTTCTGTCACGGCAATGCTGCCTACTGTAACCATTGCACTTCCATTGGCAAATGCCAATTCTATATCTTCTTCACTTTTGATACCTCCCCCAAAATCAATTGTTAATCCGGTATAAGAAGTAATATCTTTCAAAACGTTGATATTGACGATATGATCGGACTTGGCGCCATCTAAATCTACGACATGCAAACGTTTAAATCCCATCTTTTCAAAGGCTATGGCAGCCGCCACAGGATCATCGTTATATACGGTTTTATGGGAGTAATCTCCTTTTGTAAGACGCACGCATTTTCCACCAATCAAATCTATTGCAGGTATAAGCTCTATCATAACTCCAAAAAATTTTTAAGTATTTTTTCTCCAACATCCCCACTTTTTTCCGGATGAAACTGTGTGGCGTAGAAATTATCTTTATGAAGAGCTGCACTATATGGCTGAATATAATCAGTTGTTGCAATTGTATATTCACAGAGAGGTACATAGTAACTATGTATAAAATACACATATTCTTCCTCCAGAAGTCCATTAAACAAAGACGTACGCATGTCGTAGAGAGCATTCCATCCCATTGCGGGTACTTTTTCTTCATGTTTTTGCGGGCAAAACCTTTTCACATTTACAGGAAAGATACCGATACAATCTGTATTATATTCTTCGGAATACCTGCAAAGAAGCTGCTGTCCAATACATATACCAAGGACAGGTTGTTTCAATTCTCGTATTACATTGTCTAAGCCATGCTCTTTCAAAAACGACATGGTAGAGCGTGCTTCTCCTTGTCCGGGAAACAATATGCGGTCTGCCCTCATAAGCTCTTCAGCCTTATCCGTTATCATCGGTTCTGCTCCCAACCTGTGTAGAGCATTGACCACGGAATAAATATTTCCAGCATTATATTTTATGATTGCTATTTTCATCAACTGAAGATAATCGTTTTATTATGATAAGTAAGAATTTTACGTTCTATATGTTTGGTAACAGCCCGTGATAGAACGATCTTTTCAAGATCACGTCCTTTTAATATAAGACTCTCAGGTGTGTCTTTGTGTGATATTCTAACAACATCTTGCTCGATGATTGGACCTGCATCTAATTCCGCTGTTACATAATGACTGGTCGCACCTATGATTTTCACCCCTCGTTCCCATGCCTGATGGTAGGGGCGTGAACCAACGAAAGCCGGTAGGAATGAGTGATGTATATTGATAATATGATGAGGATAGACCTTAATCATATCATCAGTAATAATCTGCATATATCGGGCCAAGACCACAAATGTAACCTTTTCTCTTTTTAGAAGTTCCATTTCTGCCTTTTCTACCTCTTCTCTATTGGAGTGATCTTTATTAACAGACCACACATAATATGGAATTCCGAATTGCTCTGCAACCTCTCTCAAATTTTCATGGTTACTGACTATACAAGGAATATCTACATTCCATTCGCCGGCCTTATACCGTGCAAGCAGATCATAAAGGCAATGACTTTTCTTGCTTACGAATATAGCCATACGCGGCCTTTCATCATTGAAATATAAACTAAATGTCATTCGGTAGCGTTGTGCATATAACGTTTCTATATATTCATTGATTTTACCACGTGGAATTTGAAAGTCTGCAAGTTCCCATTCTATACGCATGAAAAATCTTTCGTCTTCATGATCTACGTATTGGTCGAGATAGACGATATTGCCTTTATTATCAGTAATGAATTTTGTAATTTCCGATATAATTCCTGATTCATCCGGACAGTGAAGAAGCAATATGGCCGTTGATTTCATCTTTTTTGTATATATTAATCGTTATTGTTCTGTGCAAAGATAGTAATTTTCTTTCAGATTAAAAGGAAATGAAAGGTAAAATAACATGAACAATAATTTCAGAAAGAGAAATCTTAAAACTATGATAGTCTTTTAGTTAATACTTCCTATTATAACTTATTCTTTCTTTGTATGGAGAATGATACTTGTGGCTCCAATGGTAAAAAGAGCGTCATTTTCTATAACACGTTGTTCACGCTCGTTGAGTATCTCATTGCCAACAAACGTACCTGTATAGCTCGGTCCGTCGCGTAAGATATATTTTAACTTGCCATGTTTGTCTTTACTCACATTAATTATGCAATGTGTCATATCTATACTCGGATCATTTGTTTCTATAGGACAGTTAATTCCACTACCTTTCATGTATCTTCCTATAACATTGTCACCAAATTTTAAAGGAAGTATTTGTTTGTAATGGAAAATATTTTCAATAACAACAATTTCTCCGTAATTATTTGAAAGTTGATATTCTTCTGGTTTGTCATTTTTTTGTAGATCTCTCAGTTTGGATATACCAATACGTATTCCAAACTCTTTACCACATTGTGGACACTCGAATATTAAAGACTGTCCGGATTGGTATTTGGTTTCATCAAATGTGATATAATTGTCACATTTAGGACATCTGACTCTTTTCAAAATGGAATTCTCTATTTGACAAACTTGCGAAGAGGGTTAATTTTCTGTAATTGTAGTCAACCAACAATCCGCAAACTCAGAATTATCGTTTAATTTATTTAAAATCGTTCTGGCTTTCATTTCGCTATCATATTTTCCCAAAACAACTTTTGTTCTATGCTTATTCGTATATACCCGAACATCATTGAAACCACGCTTATGCAATCTATCCGCATATTCTCTCGCATTTTTAAGAGTGACGTGGCTTGCTATTACGATCGTATGGTAAGTACTTTTTGTTATTCTCCGCGTGTCTGTAGCAATGGATTTTTTATCTGTGGTCTTTCTTTCTACTGTTTCATTACCCAAATTGATTTTAGTTAATACTGGAACTGTTGTGTAATCTTTAGGTAAAATTCGGTAGAGTAGGTCTGTATTAATCTGTGTTCCTGATGTTGTCAATGTAGATTGATTGCCTAAAGGTGAAGAAAATAAGAAAAAGATAATAGTAGCAATAAACACAGCTGCAACATTTCGCAAAATACTTATTTTAACATAGCCGTGATGTGAGGGTTCGGTTTCTTTGTTCTGGCAATTATATATTTGCTCTGTTTCAAGAGTTGTTGTTCTTTTCTCTTCAACAGTTTGAACATTTTCGGTATCTATGACAAGATTATGGAGAGCATCTATTTGTGCCGTCGACTTTATGTGTTCAAGCGGCAAGAACTCAATAGAACTTAAGCCATAAAGGGCCGGTGTAAGAATACCGGCATTGCATGCTTCGAAATAGTACTTTCCATGCTCATTAATTCCAAGTACACCAACGTTGTTCATAATGTATTGTCCATTAATTTCGATACATTGTTTTAATTCTGCAACGTCTTCTTCTATTCTCTTGATGGCATCAGGATAGCTAATGTCGTAAGCTTCAATGTATGATTGTACTAATAATGAGTCGTTAAGCTTTAATTGAGGATTGAAACCTATTGTACGGATAGGTGGAAAAAACATAGTATCGGATTCGTCATAATATGCCTCGATATGGTGAGTCACGAAACCGCCGAATTCCGGAACAATAACACAGTCGTTACTTAAAAGAAGTATTTCTATATGTCTTTCTAATTCTATCACATGCGCAAAATTATTCTTTTTTCTTGAACTTTGCAACTAAATAAAAGAAAAAGTATCGGATATTGATTAAAAACATTTATATTTTTTGTCAATTTATGTTTTTATATTATCTTTGTCCGATATAATAACAAGAAAGTTACTGATGAACTATAAAGAGACAGAAATTCAAGGCGTATGGATAATAGAGCCTGAAATTTTCAACGATACTCGTGGATACTTCTTTGAAGTGTGGAAGCAATCTGAGTTCAATAAGCATATCGGAGAAATACATTTCATACAAGATAATGAATCCAAATCAACTTTTGGTGTCTTACGAGGATTACATTATCAAAGGGGTATATATTCTCAAGCTAAATTAGTAAGAGTTATCAAAGGAAAGGTTCTTGATGTAGCTGTGGATATACGCCGAAGTTCTCCTACTTTCGGTAAATATATAATGGTAGAGTTAAGCGATGACAACAAAAAGCAATTCTTTATACCACGTGGCTTTGCTCATGGGTTCTTAGTATTGAGCAATGAGGCTATTTTCACCTATAAAGTGGATAACGGCTATGCACCCCAGCATGAAGCTAATATATGTTGGAATGATCCTGAACTGAATATAAAGTGGCCTATTGATCCTGCTAAAATTATAACAAGTCAAAAAGATTTAGCCGCACCACTTTTGAAAAATGCAGAAGTATTCGATTAAAAAATAATTCTATGAATATTGCAATTGTGGGCACCGGATATGTTGGGCTGGTCTCTGGCGCATGCTTTGCCGATACGGGAGTTAACGTTACCTGTGTAGACATAGATTCGAACAAGGTAGAGAAATTAAGACGAGGAGAGATTACAATATACGAACCCGGTCTTGATGAGCTCGTTCTAAAGAATATCAAAGCCGGCCGACTGAAATTCACAACTTCGCTGGAGAAGGTGTTAAATGAGCAGGATATTTTGTTTTCTGCTGTAGGAACCCCACCAGACGAGGATGGTAGTGCAGATCTCAGTTACGTGTTGCAAGTAGCTAAAACTATTGGACAACACTTGAATAAATATCTTGTTGTTGTTACAAAGAGTACGGTGCCGGTAGGAACATCGAGTAAAATCAAGCAAACCATCCAGCATGAACTTGATCTTCGCGGGGTAAAAGTAGAGTTTGATGTGGCAAGTAACCCCGAGTTTTTGAAAGAAGGAAATGCCGTTAAAGATTTCATGAGCCCAGCAAGAGTTGTTGTGGGAACAGAAAGCGAAAATGCTAAGAACCTTTTGTCTCGTTTATACAAACCATTTCTAATCAATAATTTTCGCGTTATATTTATGGATATTCCAAGCGCGGAGATGACAAAATATGCGGCTAATTCTATGCTTGCCACTCGTATATCATTCATGAATGATATAGCTAATTTGTGTGAACTTGTGGGCGCTGATATAAATATGGTACGCGCGGGAATAGGAAGCGACGAGCGTATTGGGCGTAAATTTCTCTATGCCGGTTGTGGGTATGGAGGTTCTTGTTTCCCAAAAGATGTAAAGGCATTGATAAAAACAGCCGATGATCATGGCTATTCTATGAGTGTATTGAAAGCGGTAGAATTGGTAAACCAAAGGCAGAAAGAAGTTGTATTCCATAAACTCAATAAAGCTCTCAATGGAGCATTAAAAGGGAAAACCATTGCTATTTGGGGGCTATCTTTTAAACCGGAAACGGACGATATGCGGGAAGCTACCGCCTTAGTCGTTATCAACATGTTACTTGATGCCGGATGCAGGGTACGTGTATATGATCCGGTTGCTATGGATGAGTGCAGAAGAAGGCTCGGAAATGTAGTTACTTATAGCAAAGACATGTACGAAGTCGTACTCAATGCCGATGCTCTTTTATTGCTTACAGAGTGGAAAGAATTCAGACTTCCCAATTGGGAGGTTATTGCCAAGCTTATGAATAACAAATTTATTATAGACGGTCGTAATATTTTTGATAAAGAAGAATTAGAACATTTCAATTTTGAATATCATTGTATCGGACGTTAATTTTTTTCTATAGCTTGTGTTTTTTATATGATGGAGAGTTTTAAAAGGGTGTTTATTTGTTGTTTACCGCTTTTTTTGTTACAAAGTTGTAACGATAAAAATGGTAAGAACACGGATGGAAGTGTTCGGGAAGATCATAATGCCAAGCATATGTTACAGGGCATATGGGGAGATGAAGAGGAAAATGATGTGAGATTTAGGGCTAAGGGAGATACCATTTTCTACCCAGATACGACAAGTCAGCCGGTGTATTTTCAAATTGTTAGCGATACGCTTGTGCTCCATGGAGCAAATGTGATGAAATATGCTATTGTAAAGCAGACGCCTCATCTCTTCGAATTCAAAAATCAGAATGGGGATGTGGTGAAGCTGATTAAAAGTAATGATCCGAACGACATACACCAATTTGAACATCGTAGGCAAATGGCGTTGAATCAAAATCGATTGATTAAGCGTGATACTGTGGTGATCCAAGGTGATAAACGTTATCATTGTTATGTTCAGGTAAACCCTACGACCTATAAAGTTCTCAAAACCGTTTACAATGACGATGGGGTAGAAGTGGATAATGTATATTATGATAACATCGTACATATCAGTATTTTTCAAGGAACATCTAAAGTTTTTTCTAAAGATTTCTATAAGAATGACTTCACGAAATATGTACCTCAACAATTTTTGAGACAAAGTATACTTAGCGATATTCCTTTCAGTAGGGGCGATAAGCGAGGATTGCATTTTATTGCTAACTTATGCATTCCTGATTCATACTTGAGCTATATCGTGGAGATTATCGTTTCATTCGATGGAAAAATGAGAATGCAAATAAATAAAGAATAAAAATAAATGGAGATGAAACGAGCCGTTCGTCTCCATTAAAGTATTTAAACAACTTTCATCTTACAGACTTCTTTTCCTCTTATCTTCTTTCTCCAAAGTAGAACGCATAGTTCCGGCATCACGAATAAGGTCTTTTATTACCTCGCCTCCAACAATAATTCCGGCAGCTGCAGGGACGAAAGCATTGCTGGCAGGAATAGTTCTGCGCCCCACAAATTCGTGCATATTCTTATCTGAATAAACATCATGGAGACGACAAGCATTTGGAGTGATGTTTATTGGAGCAATCGGTTCTTCTGCACTATAAACTACTTTCAAATGGGGTATGTGCAGTTTTCTTAGTTTTTTACGGATAATCTTTGCCAACGGATCCATCTGAGTTTTATTAATATCAGTTACCCTAAAAGCCGTAGCGTCCATTTTATTAGCTGCTCCCATACAGGAAATGAGTGGTATTTGCAAAGCATAACACCTTTTAATCAATTCGAGTTTAGCCGAAACCGTATCAACGCAATCTATCACATAATTATAGACAGAAAGGTCGATCTCATCGGCATTCGACGGTAGATAAAACATTTGAAATTTATGTACAACACATTCTGGATTTATATCATGAATACGTTCTTCAGCAATGTCTACTTTCAATCTGCCAACAGTGGACAAAAGTGCATATATCTGTCTGTTTATATTGGTTGTGCATACATAGTCATTATCAAAAATGTCCATTTCACCGATACCACTTCTTGCCAATACCTCAGCGACATATCCACCTACGCCTCCTATGCCGAATACGGCAACTCTCGATTCTTTTAAAGTATCTAAAGCTGCCTTGCCAATCAGCAATTGGGTTCTCGAAAATTGATTTTGCATTCTTAATATTCCAGATTTTGGTTGCAAAATTACAAAAAGAAATACATTTATTTGGTATCTTTTTCATATATTTTTCATTTGTCTGTTCACATTGTTCTCTTATTGTTTAAACAGAAAAACGTCGTTTTAAATTATCCTATAAATTATTGTTGTACAGATAGATAGTATATATATATTAATTATATACTATATATAAATACCATATAAGTATTGTTTATATGCAATATATGTTACCCCTGTCTTTCTTATTATATATAAACGTCCATTTCATCGTGAGTATATGACGATACTAAATATATCTGTGTATAAAAATAAAAACATGCGATAAAATGGATGAAAAATGTAGTTTGCTATCCCAAATATGCAGATATTCTTTTGAATATCAAGTAAAATTACAAAATTCTTTGTATTTTTGCAGAAAGAAAATGAAGTATGGGTATTTTCGGTTTATTTAGTAAAAAGGAAAAAGAGACACTTGACCAAGGTTTAGAAAAGACCAAACAGAGTGTGTTTTCTAAGTTGGGCAGAGCTATTGCTGGTAAATCTACCGTTGATGATGATGTGCTTGACAATTTAGAAGAAGTGTTGATTACATCGGATGTCGGTGTAGATACGACATTAAAAATCATTCACCGTATCGAGGAAAGGGTTGCAAAAGATAAGTATGTATCTACTTCTGAATTGAATGGGATATTGAGAGAAGAGATTACTTCGCTGCTTGCAGAAAACCATACCGTAGATAATGATAACTGGGATTTGCCATCTGACCATAAACCTTATGTAATATTAGTGGTCGGAGTGAATGGAGTTGGAAAAACCACCACTATAGGCAAACTTGCTTGGCAGTTTAAAAATGCAGGGAAGAAAGTATTTCTTGGTGCAGCAGACACTTTTAGAGCTGCTGCTGTAGAGCAAATCCAGATATGGGGAGACCGTGTTGGAGTACCCGTAATCAGGCAACAGATGGGGAGCGATCCGGCTTCTGTAGCATTTGACACATTACAGTCGGCGAAAGCGAATGGTGCCGATGTTGTGCTGATAGATACTGCAGGGCGTTTACATAACAAGATCGGCTTGATGAATGAGCTAAAGAAAATCAAGGATGTCATGAAGAAAGTGCTTCCTGAAGCGCCCGATGAGGTTATGTTGGTGCTTGATGGTTCCACCGGACAGAATGCCTTTGAACAAGCAAAACAGTTTTCTGCAGTTACACAAATTACTTCTCTTGCGATCACAAAACTCGATGGAACTGCTAAAGGCGGTGTGGTTATCGGTATTAGCGATCAACTAAAAGTTCCCGTAAAATACATTGGACTCGGTGAAGGAGTTGAAGATTTACAACTATTTAATAATCGGCAGTTTGTAAATTCTTTATTCAATGAATAGATGAAGCAAAATCAGATCGATATTATCACGATGGGATGTTCGAAAAACCTCGTCGACAGTGAGTTGCTGATGAAGCAATTCGAGGTAAATGGCTACCATTGTGTGCACGATAGTAAAAATCCGCAAGGCGAAATAGCGGTTGTAAACACATGTGGTTTTATAGAGAGTGCCAAGGAAGAAAGTATCAATACGATTTTGGAACTTGTTGCTGCAAAGAGCGAAGGACGTCTTAAGAAACTCTATGTTATGGGATGTTTGTCGCAGAGATATAAAGAAGAACTTGAGAAAGAGATACCGGAAGTCGACAAATTTTACGGCAAATTCAACTATAAACAGTTATTGAGTGATTTGGGAAAGGCGGAAATTATTGCATGTGGAGGTAAACGCCATCTTACTACACCACGCCATTACGCCTATTTGAAAATAGCAGAAGGCTGCGATCGTCATTGCGCCTATTGTGCCATTCCGCTTATCACAGGAAAACATGTCAGTCGACCTAAGGCAGAAATACTGCAAGAAGTGGAGGAACTGGTAGCCAATGGAGTGAAAGAGTTTCAGATTATAGCGCAGGAACTTACGTATTATGGTGTGGATATCGATGGCAAACGTCACATTGCCGATCTCATTAGTGCTATTGCAGATATAAAGGGAGTGAAATGGATACGCTTGCATTATGCTTATCCTAACCAATTTCCGATGGAGTTACTCGATGTGATGAAAGAAAAATCCAACGTCTGCAAGTACTTGGATATTGCTTTGCAACATATCTCAGATCATATACTTACCCGTATGCATAGGCATGTAAGTAAACAGGAAACGATAGACCTAATTAAAGCTATCAGGACAAAAGTGCCTGATATATATATACGTACGACATTATTAGTAGGCTTCCCGGGAGAAACGGAAGAAGACTTCGAAGAATTAAAAGAGTTTGTGAAATGGGCACGCTTTGAACGTATGGGTGCATTTGCCTACTCAGAAGAAGAAGGTACATATAGTGCCTTGAATTATAAGGACGATGTACCTGAAGATGTAAAGCAACAGCGACTTGATGAGCTAATGCAGATACAACAGGATATCAGCGCCGAGATTGAAGATGAAAAGATCGGCTGTAAGATGAAAGTAATTATAGACCGCAAGGAAGGCAACTATTATGTTGCACGTACAGAATTCTGTTCTCCGGAAGTTGATCCCGAAGTATTGATACCGACTAAAGGCAAAATGCTCCATGTTGGTTCATTTTATAATGTACAAATTACAGGAGCAGAGGAATTTGATATGTATGCAGAAGTAATATAATTAACGATTACATTTTGAACAATAAGGAATTTATATCGGAGCTTTCACAACGTAGCGGTTACACGCAAGAGAACACCCAAAATCTTGTACGTGGCATTATTGATGCGTTTGGAATAAGTTTTGATGATGGAGAAGATGTACATATTGGTGGTTTCGGTACGTTCGAACTGAAAAAACGTACCGAGCGCGTTGTTGTTAATCCTTCTACGGGGCAACGGATGATGGTGCCTCCGAAACTGGTCTTAACCTTTAGACCAGTAGCTTCTATTAAAGAGAAATTAAAGAATGGAGGGCACGATGATGAATAAAATTTCGTATCTATCGACTTTTATCCAAAAGAAATATAGTCTTTCACAAAAGGAAGCAGATAATTTCGTATCTCAAATGTTCGAAGTGATCAGCGAAGCTCTTCATACCGAAAAGCAGGTCAAGATTAAAGGTTTGGGCACATTTAAGGTTATGAGTGTGAGTCCTCGTGAAAGTGTGAATGTAAACACCGGAGAGCGTTTTGTAATAGAAGGACGTGATAAAATATCTTTTACTCCAGAAACATCTATGCGCGATCGGGTGAACACACCATTTTCCCAATTTGAAACGGTTGTACTGAATGATAATGTAGACTTTTCAGAAATCGATGAAAAGTACAATATGCTCCATGCAGATGATATGGAAGAGAGCAATGCGGATGTTGTGCTTTCTGACGTTACGGAACTCTCTCAAGAGGAAAAAGATAATCATATTGATGATGGTACGTTCAATCGCCAAGAAAATGTGGAAGATGTCCAAAAAGAAGTGATTGCTCCTCTTGATACTACCCAACTAAACATGCTAAATGAAAAAGTAGAAACAGAAGATAAAGGTTTACAGCCATCTGATTTCGTAGACAAAGAAGAGGAGAGGAGCGAGACGGAAAATGCTTTGTCAGAAGCAACTATTTCTATTGGTAATGCGCAGACAAATGTTGAGAACAATTCAGATGATACGTCTACGGAAATATCTTCCACTGATGGCAATGACATCTTACTTATTCGACTACAACGGAGTAATAGACTCGTAAAAATCTTAGGGACGGTTATTATAGTATTACTTCTTTTGGGTTGTATAGGTACTTACTATGTAGGACGTATGTTGTCTTTAAGAGACAATCGGATTGAACATTTAGAAGCAACAATCGCCCAACGGCCTCTTATCGGACATAGGAAAGCAGCTATTACACCATTAAAGAAAACTGTGGTAGAAGCTAAGCTAATGAAAGACAGTGTTATCCAAAAGGATAAACAGACAAAGTTTTTACAACATACAAATACTGCAAGTCAACCAAATAGTCAAGCTGATCAAAATAATGCTGATAGGGCAGACAGGCAAATGCAAATTCAAAAGGCGGTAAATACGCTCCCCGATTATGATAAAGATCCGCGTGTAAAGACCGGTGCATACCGTATAATCGGCATTGAAAGAGAGATAAAAGTGAGAAAAGGGCAGACTTTATATTCTATCAGTAATGCAAATTTAGGCCCGGGCATGGAATGTTATGTGGAAGCCGTTAATGGAAAAAAAGAGTTTAAAGAAGGAGAAACTTTAAAAATTCCTGCACTGAAACTTAAGAAGAAAAAGAAATAAGGAAAGTATCATATTCAAATACTTCTTTTTATATACAGATTTTCACCTTTCGTATATTACTTTCAAGATCATCTTTTATGCTGTTCAGAATACTCCTTTCGGCACTATTGACTTGTGTATATGTGCAATTTTCCTATGCAGACCATCGTGAAATCAATTTAAAAACATGGGAATTTTCGCGCGATAACGTACATTGGTATACGGTGAAGACACCTCATGATTGGGCCATCAGAGGCCCTTTTGACAAGAAATGGGATTTACAAAATGTAGCAATAACGCAAAATGGAGAGACGGAAAAGACAGAAAAGTCTGGACGTTCCGGTGCCTTACCATGGATAGGCGAGGGTATATATCGTTATCACCTTCGGCAGACAGATTTAAAATCCAGACATGCTACATTGTGTTTTGATGGTGCAATGAGTGAGCCTACCGTTTATGTAAATGGGCAAAAAGCAGGCTATTGGGCGTATGGATATAATGCTTTCCGGCTCAACATTACGCCTTTTTTACATGAAGGAGATAATTTAATTGAGGTACATCTGAAAAACATAGAGGAAAGTAGCAGATGGTATCCGGGAGGCGGATTATATAGGCCGGTGACATTGGTAATTACCGATAAGGCACGGATAGACACTTGGGGAACATATATCAGAACTGTTTCTGCCGATTCTCTGAAGGCTGTAGTTTCCATAGATATGAAAGCCTTGGAATTTCTCCAAGGTTCCCGTTTTGTAGTAGATATAACTAATAAATACGGATATCATGTGCAAAAAAGTTGTCCGGTAGACTTAAAAGGTGAAGGACGTATCATATTCCATGTCACCCACCCCAAGCTGTGGTCTCCTGAGACTCCTTATCTGTATAAAGTCCGTGTAAAATTGGTTGCTGATAAAGAGGGGAAGCCTAATGTTGTTATATGACGAGCAGCTTTTAAATTACGGACTACGGATCATAGATATTACAAAAGAACATGGTTTCCGGCTAAATGGAGCATCAAGAAAAATCAAGGGAGTATGCTTACATCATGATCTTGGGCCGCTTGGAGCCGCTGTTAACAAGGCCGCTCTTATTCGCCAGATACGAATTCTTAAAGATATGGGATGCGATGCTATTAGAACAGCTCACAACATGCCGTCTTCATTGCAGATGGAAATATGCGACTCAATGGGAATGATGGTAATGGCAGAAAGTTTCGACATGTGGGTATATCCTAAATGTAAAAATGGTTATGCACGTTTCTTCAAAGAATGGAGTGATAGAGATATTATGAACTTAATATTAAATCACCGTAACCATCCTTGCATCATCATGTGGAGTATTGGCAATGAAATTCCGGAGCAATGGAGCAAGGAAGGGATTGATATTTCTAAACATCTACAAGATTTATGCCACAGCCTCGATCCTTCACGAATGGTAACACAAGGTATGGATCGACCAGATGAGGCGCTTGCTTCCGGATTTGCACAGGTAATGGACGTACCGGGCTTTAATTATCGCGTGCACAAGTATGATGATAATATACGAAAGTTACCGCAGGGCTTCCTTTTGGGAACAGAAACAGCATCGACAGTTAGCTCGCGAAATGTTTATAAATTTCCGGTTAAGGTAACGGATAATGCAGTATATTCCGATGGACAATGCTCAAGTTACGATACCGAATATTGCAGTTGGAGTAATTTGCCTGATGATGATTTTTCAATGCAAGACCATCCGTGGATTATCGGACAGTTCGTATGGACTGGCTTCGATTATTTGGGAGAACCGACACCCTATGATGAGTATTGGCCTTCAAGAAGCAGTTACTTCGGTATATGCGATCTGGCAGGTATCCCAAAAGATCGTTACTATCTTTACAGATCTGTTTGGAATACGAACGCACATACAATTCATTTGTTACCACATTGGACTTGGACGGATCGTATAGGCAAGATAACACCCGTATTCTGCTATACGGATTATCCTACGGCAGAGCTTTTTGTAAACGGCAAAAGTCAAGGACGAATCAGTAAGAGTCGAGATGGCAGACTTACAAAATACCGCTTATGTTGGAATAATGTTGTATATGAACCCGGAGAGTTGAAAGTTGTTGTGTACGATATTCATAGTAATAAGGCAGGGGAGAAGCGTATCTATACCGCAGGAATTCCCCATGCTCTAAAGATTGATGTAGACCGCGATGTCATTCAGGCTGATGGAAATGATCTTGCATTTATCACAGTTTCGATGATAGACAAAAGCGGAAATGAAGTTCCAACTTCGCAAGATGAATTAAATGTAAAGGTGTCAGGACAAGGTTCTTTCAAATGTATTTGCAATGGAGATGCCACAAATTTGCAATCATTTGTAGAACCAAAGATGAAACTCTTTAATGGTAAATTGGTTATTGCTGTACAATCTTCCATGAAGAAAGGAAAAATAAAGGTGAATATTACAGATGCAGTCAACAAAAAGATTACTAAATCAGTGAGCATAAAGACCGAATAAGATACAAGCCTTTATTAGCTAATTTCATAATTAGCAATATTTAGCATGATGGAATGGCAGCAACAGAATAAAAAATTAATGCGTCGGATATCCCGAACAAGAAATTCGTCTTTTATACCGTAATAGAACACTCCACATACCAATATGCTATATCGTTAGTACAAGATAGACATAAAGGGGTTATGTAGTAGATGTAAAATAGAGAGAACTCATGTCTATACGAAATCATACCGTCATGTCATCAGCCTTAATGCTATTACAAGCCCTTTGTTGCCAATGATATTCTTCTTTCATGATAGTATGACAACAAAATAACAAAAATATAAAAGTACCTGTATACAGGAAACGTTTTACATCAAATATTGTTATCCACTATTGGTATATTATATTACTAAGAATGCTTCTAATGTGTAAAACTTACGATGAACTTAGATGAAAATAAAAAAATCCTTAAATAGAAATATTCTTTAATGATTATTTTTGTATATTTCGGAAATATTCGTAATTTTGCACCCTGTTTGGAATAAGTATCAAAAAGAAAACAAAAAATTAAGATAGAAATGTCTAAGATTTGTCAGATTACAGGAAAAAAAGCACAGATAGGTTGCAATGTATCTCACTCAAAGCACCGTACAAAACGCAGTTTTGATGTGAATCTATTCAACAAAAAATTCTACTATGTGGAAGAAGGGTGCTGGATTAGCCTTAAGATCAGTGCCGCTGGTCTTCGTCTTATTAATAAGGTAGGTCTTGATGCCGCTTTGAAGCAGGCCGTTTCTAAGGGGTATTGCGACTGGAAAGACATTAAAGTTATAGGAGAATAAGCATTATGGCAAAGAAAGCTAAAGGAAATAGAGTACAGGTAATCTTGGAATGTACCGAGATGAAGAATAGCGGTTTGCCCGGAACGAGCCGTTATGTAACAACGAAAAATCGCAAGAATACTCCTGAACGTCTCGAATTAAAAAAGTATAATCCCATCCTCAAGAAGATGACACTTCATAAGGAAATCAAGTAATAAAAGGAGATTTAGATTATGGCAAAGAAAGCAGTCGCTACCCTCCATGAAGGTTCTACGGATGGTCGTGCATACTCGAAAGTAATAAAAATGGTAAAAAGTCCTAAGACCGGTGCTTATGTTTTTGATGAGCAGATGGTTCCGAATGAGGCGGTAAAGGATTTCTTTAAGAACTAATAGTCTTAATAAGACGAAATATATCTTCTTTTTCTTTTGAGGAAAGCTTGTTCTTTAAAAGAAAGATATGATACTTACAACAGGAAGTAAAATATAAATATATGATAAATATATTATCTACAACATGGTGGTGTGAATTCTCAAGATTGAATAAGTCGTGAATTGCGAAGCTATGTAGATAATGTGAAGATATCGAAAGGTCTGTCGTTCTTGCGGCAGACCTTTTTATGTCTAAAGAAAATCAATATAGTACAATAGAACGAAGTCATGGCAATGAAATATGTTTTAAAGCGGGCGCTAAATCATGAGGGATTTATCCGTGAGGATACTAAACGGGCACTTGCCAACATCACCAAGAAAGAGTATTCAGAAAAGTTGGTTGCCAATAACCTCAGAATGGCAAGTATGCTCCAACAAGAGCTCATTTTATGAAAACAGATAATCTTAATAAAAAATTGAAGAAATCTATAGAAACGATATGAAAATAAAGGTATGTGGCATGCGAGATGCCGATAATATTCGCGCCGTATCCGATTTGGGAGCAGATATGATAGGTTTTATCTTTTGGAAAGGGAGTCCGCGTTATGTACAGATGATATCATCGAGTGCCGGTACTATTCCCGATTACAGTGAAGAACGATTGGCAAAAAGGCAGAATAAAAGTGTGCCCCCTGAGCGTCCTGAACGTGTAGGAGTTTTTGTTGATGATATGCCACAGAACATTGTAACACGTGTATATAATTATGATTTAGATTATATCCAACTGCACGGTTCTGAAAGCAGAATTATGATGGAAAACCTGCGCAGTACGCTTGTTCCCGATATAAAAAACAATATAAAGATAATAAAAACTTTGTCGATAAGGTCGAAAGATGATATTGAGGGGTATAAAGAGTATGAAGGAATAGTAGATATGTTTCTATTTGATACCAAAATGTCATTGACTGGCGGTAGTGATGAACAATTCAATTTGGCCTTGCTCGATGAATATAAAGGCAAGATACCGTTCTTATTAGGTGGAGGTATCAGTCTTAGAGATACGGAACGTCTTAGACGTATTAGCCATCCATTATTTGCAGGTGTTAATTTAAATAGCAAATTCGAGACCGAACCCGGAATGAAAGATATAGATAAACTACGGACATTTATTGAGGAAATACGTAGATGAACAGGATAAACGGTCTTTTCGGTGATAAACAAGACAGCAGGTTGCTATTTGCTTATTTCTGAGCAGGAATATCCTATAAGTCGTGTTAGGGTGGGCTCAATAGGAGAGCGATGTTGGAACCAAGAGCGAAGAACGACAAAACTTAAGGAGTCTAATATAGAATTGGGTGTTTTAATGAAAGTAATTAAAATGACAGGAAAGATATGAAAATAGCTATCATCGATAATTATGATTCATTTACATACAATCTTTCACATCTTGTAAAAGAACTTAGAGCGGACGTAACTGTCTTCCGTAATGATAAACTTACGCTTAACCAGTTGGATTGCTTTGATAAAATTATTCTTAGTCCCGGACCGGGTATCCCTTCGGAAGTGAGACTGTTATTTGATATTATTAAAACTTATGCCGGGCAAAAGCCTATTTTTGGCGTATGTCTTGGGCACCAAGCTGTTGGTGAGGCATTTGGGGCAAGACTCATAAATCTCAACCATGTATATCATGGAGTGGTTACCAAAGGAATACAATTTGGTAACGATCCTATCTTCCGCGGCTTGCCAAAGCATATAGAAATGGGGCGTTATCATAGCTGGGTGGTTGAACGTTCTGGTTTTCCCGAATGTCTTGAGGTAACGGCTATTGATGATAACGGTCAAATTATGGGACTCCGCCACCGACATTATAATATTCATGGCATACAATTCCATCCGGAAAGTGTTCTTACTCCTAATGGACGCATAATTATGCAAAACTGGTTATCCTTGTAATAGATATTATTCATTTTGTAAAGATGCAGGAGATGACCGTGATAACAGATTATTCCTATTCATATAAGTATTTGGGAGAAAATATATTTTGATGAGACAAAAGAGCCATTTCGATTTGGAAAATTATTACAAAATTAGTATTTTTGTAGCTTAAGATAAATAAAAATCGCTTAATGAATATCGATAATGCACATGATTTAAATATATCGTTGCAGCATAAAGTCTACGGAACGAACTGCGAAGATGAATGTCCTTGGTATGCTATTCGATTGTTTAATTCTTGTCAGAAGGGTGTGAGCGAGGCTCTTAAAGCACTTCAGTTGGAATGTTTTATTCCGATGGAATATGTGGATATAAATACTGAAGGACAAATACTCCAATTTAAGTTGCGCCCTGTAATACATAATTTGCTGTTTCTAAAAAAAACGAAAACGGAACAAGAAATTAGGAATATCCTTACCGACATGCCATATCGTCTTTCCGTTATCCGAAAAGATAATGTGCACACCGATTATTATGAAATACCTGCCCGACAGATGTTCGAGTTTCAAACCATGTGCAATCCGGATATTCTGATGCGAAAGTATCTTTCTGAAGCTGAGGCCAAGCTTAAGGTAGGTACACCTGTTACTGTGCAGCATGGGCCTTTAAGAGGAATGACAGGCAGGTTAGTGCGTAGTAACAAAAAGTATTTTCTTTTAAAAGAAGTTCCCGGAATGGGAGTCATGTTGAAAGTTTCGCGTTGGTGCTGTAAACCGTTGAATGAATTTTAATGAAAGTATTTCAACCTTTTATCATTCTTAATTATGGAATAAATAAAAGGCTGAAATTATATTAAAATTCTGAAGTGAAGTGAAATTTGATGTGTTTGAAGTCTTGTTGCGCCATTTGCAGTACGTAGCTCGAATCGGCAAGAAATACATCTCGGCCATCACGGTCTTTCGCCATATATTGATACTTACGCTTCTTGAAATTGTCGAGCTCTGCAGGTTCTTCGGCTTCTATCCAACATGCTTTGTACAAATGCACTGACTCCCAACGGCATTTAGCATTATATTCGTTTTCGAGCCGGTATTGTATTACTTCAAACTGCAACTGTCCCACAGTACCAATGATCTTTCGGTTGTTGAATTGGTTTACAAATAATTGTGCCACCCCCTCGTCCATGAGTTGTTCGATACCTTTGTTCAACTGTTTCGCTTTCATCGGATCATCATTCTCTATATATTTAAACATCTCCGGAGAAAACGAAGGTAGCCCACGGAAATGTATTTTTTCGCCTTCGGTCAATGTGTCGCCAATCTTGAAAATGCCGTTGTCAGGTAATCCAACGATATCTCCCGGGTATGCCTCCTCGATCGTGCTTTTGCGTTGAGCCATGAATTGAGTGGGGGATGAGAAGCGTACGGTTTTATCCATTCGTACATGTAGATAAGGTTGATTACGAACAAATTTTCCACTACATACTTTACAGAAAGCGATACAGGAGCGATGGTTGGGATCGATGTTTGCCGTAATTTTGAAAATAAACCCCGAGAATTTATGCTCTGTAGGGAGTACCTCACGTTCTTCTGCCTGCGTTGGTTGGGGCGGTGGAGCTATTTTAACGAAACAGTCAAGCAATTCCTGTACGCCGAAATTATTAAGTGCACTGCCGAAAAATACTGGTGCTACTTCGGCAGAACGATAACTATCTACTTCGAATTCGGAATACACACCGTCTATAAGTTCAAGGTCGTTGCGTAGTTGTTTGGCCTCACGTTCCCCTACATGCTCATCAAGTTGCGTGCTATTTATATCTACAGAAATCTTTTCTGTTACTCGTTGTTTGTTAGGGGTGAACAAATTCAATTGCTTTTCATAAATATTATACACCCCCTTAAATCGCATTCCTTGCCCGATTGGCCACGACAGCGGACGCACTTTAATTTGCAATTCTTGTTCCAATTCGTCGAGTAAATCGAATGGATCACGTCCTTCGCGGTCCATTTTATTTATGAAAATAATAACCGGCGTGTTGCGCATGCGACAAACCTCCATTAATTTGCGCGTCTGTGTTTCCACTCCTTTTGCCGAGTCTACCACGATAATAGCCGAGTCTACGGCTGTTAGTGTGCGGTAAGTGTCTTCAGCAAAGTCTTGGTGACCGGGCGTGTCGAGTATATTTACTTTGTATCCTTCGTAATCGAATTCCATAACAGAAGTAGACACAGAGATACCACGCTGCTTTTCTATATCCATCCAATCACTCGTCGCAGTCTTGCGTATTTTATTGCTTTTTACCGCACCGGCAACTTGTATTTGCCCCCCGAAGAGTAAAAACTTCTCTGTAAGGGTAGTTTTACCCGCATCAGGGTGTGAGATAATTGCAAAAGTGCGACGTCTTTGTATTTCGTTCATTTATCTTTTATTATTACTATCGGCCGAAAATCTTAGAGCTCCATCTTTGCGATACAGCGCTCAAGAGATTCTTCCCAATATGGAATTTCTATACCATATGTTTGTTTCAACTTTGTTTTGTCCAATACACTATAATGTGGTCTCTTGGCAGGAGTGGGATATTCTGCTGTGTGCAGAGGTTTTACATGACAAGTAGTGATGCCTTTGATGCGATGAATAGCCTTAGCAAAATCGTACCAACTGATAACTCCTTCATTAGAAAAGTGGTAAGTTCCCGGTACAATGCCTTGATTGATAGCTGTCATAATAACTTTGGCAAGGTCGGCAGCATAAGTCGGCGTACCAATCTGATCGAAAATAACGCCCATTTCCGTTTTCTCTTTACCAAGTTTGATCATGGTTTTTACAAAATTATTACCGAATGTGGAGTAGAGCCATGCCGTACGGATAATCATGGTTTTCTTGCAAATTTTACGGATAGCTGTCTCGCCTACGAGTTTTGTTTTGCCGTACACGCTATTTGGGCATGGTGTATCGGTCTCTACATAAGGCGTATGTTGGGTACCATCGAACACATAATCCGTACTTATTTGTATCAACCAGCCGTCGCGCTTTTCTATTGCTGCTGCCAAATATGCTGGAGCTTCTGCATTCAGAGCTCTGCATAGCTGACGATTGCTTTCTGCTTTGTCTACTGCCGTATAAGCAGCACAGTTAACAATACCATCGATTCGGTGTTGCTGAACGTAATGTTCTATATCTTCAGCATTCGTAATATCAAGTTCAGAAACATCTGTATTGAACCACTGGCATTGAACATTTTCTTTTTCGAGTAGTTGTATCTCATTGCCTAACTGGCCATTACAACCTGTAATTAATACGTTCATATAATCAATTTTCCTTCATCTCTTTCCCAAAAGGAGTGGCTTTTAAAAGCTCTATATTATTAATATATTTATATTATGTTTTTGTGAAAAGAATTTTCTACCCTCTATTTATGATATACAATTCTCCGATTGAAAAGCCAGAAGTGGCCCTTTATTCGTCCTCAAATTCCAATCCTTCTGTCTTATCTTTGATATAATAGTCGGAGAGCATGCCTATAAAAGTGGTAATCTCCTGTACAGCATGTGTTGTTTCTGGAGTAATCTCTTTCCTTTTAAGTCGAAGTATCATTACACCATACAAAGCATCAAGACAAGTTTCTATCTCATTATTTTTCTTATCTCCTTTATTACGGAGTTCAACAATGAAAGGCAACACCTTGAAATATTCTGCATTATAGAATGGAAATTTAGAACTTTGGAGCAGATGGGCATGTAAATCCATCATGTCTTGGACGATGATTTCGTTGATCTGAAGATGTCCGTTTTCACGCTTACCTTCTTGATTCATCATGCGAACAAGATTCCCATACCAGTCAGCAAGTTCCTCTTTTTGCTCTTTGGTATAGTCGAACTTATCGATATATTCGTGACGAATGCGTGATAAAGAGCATCCATATGCTCTGATCAAGTCTTCGGTCTGCCACATATAAAGCAGATATTCTGCGATACTTTTCCTTCTTAATTCCTGTGCTATAAACATATTATCAATTTAATACAATAGGGAATATGTAAATAAGGTATATAATGTTGACGAGATTTACAAAAGCATTCACCACTTTTGTCAGTAATGTATAGAGTAGAGATTGAATACAGTTCCTATAAGAATAACCAATGAAAATAGTATGACTAAGCTACCAATAACCTTATTGATTAATAGAATACCATTCTCATCAAATTTGCCTTTAATCTTATTGATAAACCATGTAAGCCCGAACCACCACAATAATGCTCCAATAATAATGCTCAGATACCCTATCGACATTTCGAGCGGATGGTTCGGAATGACAAAAGTAAGCTGAGCGAAGAGTGCCATGAATAAGAAGATAATAAGTGGATTGAGAAAAGTTACCCAAAAGGCGGTGAGTCCATTATAAAAATACGAACCTTTTTTTGTACCGCTAATGTGCATATTCTTTGTAGGATTGCTTCTAAAACAGTGTATTCCAAAAAACAGCAGAATGATACTTCCAGATATATTTAAGATAAACTGAGTTTGAGGATCGTTTACAAGATTCATCACGAAACTCATGCCGAGACCTGTAATAAGTGCATAAATAATATCACTGATCGAAGCACCTATCCCTGTAACAAAGCCGTACCATCTGCCTTTGTTCAACGTGCGTTGCACACAAAGAATACCAACAGGCCCCATCGGTGCCGAGGCTAAAATACCAATAAGCAAACCTTTTAGCACCAAATCTATTATGTCAATATGAAATTCAAACGGCATATCGGGTGCAAAATTGCAAAAATTATGCGATATAGGCAAATTTTCTTTTTAAAAGTTTGCTCTATAGGAGTTTTTTAATACCTTTGTTCCGATAAATACATGTTTTAAATTTATCTGAATAATATATTATTAACTTAAAAATAAAAAGAAAAACATGGATGTTCAAGAAACATTGAAACCGTATGTTATAGGTTTGGATTTAGGTGGCACGAACTCGGTTTTTGGCATTGTTGATAGCCGGGGGGAGATTAAGGCCACTACGGCAATCAAAACGCAAGGGTACGAGAATGTAAACGAATATGTAGATGCTTCTATAGATGCTTTACATATTATTATTGATCAAGTAGGGGGTATCCAAAATATTAAAGCAATGGGTATCGGCGCTCCTAATGGCAATTACTACACTGGAACTATCGAGTTTGCTCCAAACCTTAGTTGGGGACATAGCGGTATTGTGCCGTTAGCTGATCTTTTTTCTAAGAAGCTGAATATTCCAGTTGCTCTTACCAACGATGCAAATGCAGCCGCTATCGGCGAAATGACTTATGGAGTAGCTCGAGGAATGAAGAATTTTATCATGATAACTCTTGGTACCGGTGTAGGTTCTGGAATCGTTGTCAACGGTCAACTGGTATACGGAAGTGACGGATTTGCCGGAGAACTCGGGCATACTATCATCCGCCGTGAGAACGGTCGTTCATGTGGATGTGGAAGAGATGGATGCCTTGAAGCATATTGCTCAGCAACAGGAGTAGCGCGTACGGCACGTGAATTCCTCCAAACAACGGAAGAACCCTCTATACTTCGCGAAATGAATCCCGAGGATATCACATCTCTAGATGTGTCGATTGCCGCAGGCAAAGGTGATAAATTGGCACAACGAGTTTATGAATTTACAGGTGAACTTCTTGGAGAGGCGTGTGCAGATTTCGCTGCATTTTCATCTCCTGAGGCTTTTATCTTCTTTGGAGGACTGACAAAAGCAGGTGATTTATTAATGAACCCTTTGAAAGAGAGTTATGACAAACATGTTCTTAATATCTTCAGAGGCAAGGCAAAATTCCTTGTCAGCGGTCTTGATGGTTCCTCAGCTGCAGTTTTGGGTGCTTCTGCTGTGGGGTGGGAGCTTTAAAAGAAGAACAATAATTTTCTGAAAAAATAAAAGGTGTAATGAGCGGATACTCGTTACATCTTTTTTTGTTATGTTTTTTCATATCTTGTATATTCCTTAAATCAAAAATCAATTTTACCGCGTAAGATAATTCTTAAAATATATCTAATTGAAAATAAAGAAGTTACCTTATTGCATAAACTAAACAGGTAACGATTTGGAAACGAGTGAAGTACTTTTAGTCGCAAGTTTCTGCATTAACAAAGAACGCTTGTTATTCTATTTGCAAAGATAATAATTTGCTTTGAATAACAAGCGTTTTGATGAGTTTTTCTTTCTTTTGCATCATCTGTTGTTTGGGAAGATTAAAAAATGAGGATAATGATTATAATCCTCTTCCTCTTTTCTTCTTTTTCTTGGCTTGGTTTCTGAGCCTGTGCTGCCATGCTGTCTCGGCATAATCGTTGCCGTGTGTCTGCGGATTGATTAACCCGCCTGCTCCGAAAATGATTTCTTCGGCTGCATTTATGGCAGTACTTGCCACATTGCCTACGGCTTGTGCAATAGATGAACTTTCATTTGTGTTGGCAGATGGTATATAGGAGCGGCTGGGAGGAACAAGTTGATAGCCTCTATCGGATTGAGCGTTGTTCTTTGCCGGCTCGTCTGCCATTGTCGTTGCTTTCTTTGGTTCTGTCTTGTTGCTTATCTCAAAGTTCTTCTGCAAGGAACGGTAACCGAACTCCCTGCCGATTTCGGAAGCTTTGAACGATTGTCCGCTGAATGAGAACTTCAAGCCATATACCTTGCCCTGCTTGTTCTTCATGCGGTCAATGGTAATGCCACTCTTGCTAAGGTCATAGAGAAACATGGAATGTCCAGATATGCCACTGTCCTTGTATTTGTCGAGTAAAGTATAACAGATTTGCTGCACCTGCTGTTTTGTTTGCTCTCTCGTTGGGTTGACTTTTGCCTTTTGGTGTTTCCTTTCCGCCTTAACTTCCTTTGCAATAGTCAAACTTTTCTCCATGCTGATTTCCTCCGCCACCCTTGCTGCCTTGTTGCTCACAAAGGTGGTATCATAGATTTCTCCGTACAGGCTGATGCGATTGGCGATGATGTGAATGTGCCTGTTGTCGGTATCCTTGTGCGTTACTGCCACCCATTGGTAGTTGTCAAGTCCCATTCGCTTGGCAAACAAATGGGCTATCCACATAAGTTCGGACACAGGCAGCTTTTTCTCGTCCTGAGGTGCGATGCCTATTTCGATACGGAGAAACTTGTTCCTGCAACGGCTGTTGTAATCGCTGACCATCTTCATTTCCTCGTAAATCTCCTTTGGCGTAGT
Source organism: Prevotella phocaeensis (assembly GCF_900065875.1). NCBI lineage: Bacteria > Pseudomonadati > Bacteroidota > Bacteroidia > Bacteroidales > Prevotellaceae > Prevotella > Prevotella phocaeensis. The sequence goes on from NZ_LT160625.1 coordinate 365,221, forward strand.
GCCGCAGAGATTGTAAAAGAGAAGCGTTTTACCGAGTTTTCCCTCTCTAAAAATATATTCCAGTGCATTGTTACCATGCGCGATAGCTTTACATTTTCCTATCATTCTCCATCAGATTTAAGAGTTTAATTGCCCTTTCCTCAATACGGTATTTGGGATTAAAGAAACGCTTAAATGCTTCCCTTGCCAAATAGGAAAGGCTTTGAGTAATCAGTACCCACGCATCATCCTTTACCTTGATAAGGTTGGAAACATGTGTAAAGAAGTAGGCCGTTCGTCTCAACACCTCTATGGCTTCCTTTTCATTGTCCGTCATCTTAGGAATGGCAATTACCTCACCATTAAGGAGTATCTCACGGCAGTAATCTGAGAACTTCCGGCCTGTGCTTTCTGCCTTTGATTTAATTCGCTGCTTTTCCTCTAAGGTGCATCTTACCTTGATGAACTCCGTTTTGTTCATCCGCTGTTCTTTCTTCTCCTGCTGCTGCCATCGGGCAGTCTTGCTATTGTATCTGTTCATATAAAAGTCCTCTTTTCGTTATTTCTTAATTCCTGATGGCTGACCGATGAGAACGGAGTGATTACGGTCTAACCTCCCCGATAGTCTGACAAGGGGAGCAAGCGCAGTTTGTGGGTACAAACTGACGTCTTGCAATGTCAGTGATAAGACCATTTACGCACGAGGCGTTTTGCAGCCGAAAAGTGAATGCCGTGCATTCTGTGTTTAACTGTGTTCGTGGTGTTCTCATCATTCAGATGTCTGCTTGCTAAAAATATGATGTCATATTTGCCCAAATATGACGTCTCATTTACGAGAATATGACATCATATTTTAATGCGATAGTAGGATTAGAGCGGGAAATAAATCTTTTGAAATTCCTTCCTCGTCCCTTTTCCTGCGGTTTACAGCTTTCTCCATTTCTCTATGTCCTCACCGTATTCCTCCAAATGCGTGCACACGAGGTTCTCCACAAAACTTGAAAGGTTGCTGCCCCTGTCGCCCTGCTCAGATAAACCGCCTTTCGGTCGTTCAACTTTGTAGGAACAAGGAAAGTCTGTTTATAGGCTTCGAGCGTTCCCCGTCTCATCTTGGCACTGATACGCCGTTGAACGGTTGCATTCTCTGTGTGCAGTGTAGGTTCGGATGGCTCGGAAACTATTACTTCTCGGCAATCTGTTTCCTTTGATGGAGCTTTTGCCTGTGGTTGTTCTTCCACCTCGTCTTCTGTATCTCCCAAGTAGTATGTAAGACTTCTCCTTTCTGTCCTTTCATTACTTTCCTGTCTGTTCATGTTGAACGCGTCTTTTATGGATTGGTCTATCTCCTCTCTGCTTGCTTTTATCTTTTTCATTGCTCTATCGTATTTTTAGTTTGACTTGTTTGGGTTTATTGTTTGTTTTTGGAGCTTTCTCCAGCTTTTTCTGTTGCTCACGAACACGGCTGACATGATACTCGTTGAGGTCTTTAAAGTTCTTGTAATATCGGGACATATCCTCGACATTAAAGCCTGCCTTTATCAGCTCTTGTATTGCTCTCCGCCCCGCGTCGTCGTTATCAAGGAAAGCCTGAATATGAGTTAGATTGTGGGCGTTTAGATAGTGAACTGTCCTTGCCACATTGCTTACGGAGTTCATCACAAGGCAGTAGTTATTTACTTCTTCTTTCATTGAAAGGAAAGAGAGAAAGTCCATAAATCCCTCAAACAGACAGACGGGCTGCGCTTTGTTCTCAAATATCGGAGTGATGTTCTTTGGGGCAATCGTTCCTTTGAACGTCTTGTCGTCCCGAAGTTCATAGCCGCCCGAGAGGTTGGCAAAGCCTATGGCTTCGTATCTTCTTCCCCTTACCTCATAGCTGATACATTTGAGAAAGGGCAATGCCTTTTCCAAATTGATGCAGCGCTCATTTGTAAGATACTCCTGCAAAGGTGGCGGCAAAGTGTCTGATACATCTATTAATCTCCTTACCCCGTTTACCATTTTCTCTTTTGGCAGTCTGATACTGCCATTGCTGCTGTATGCCTTTTCCTTTGAGGGTTCGACATTGTTGCACGTTGTATCAAAGGAAGTGGTCTGCCCCAAACGGCAGATGGCTTCCGACAGCGTGCAGCCCTCCAATCGCATACAGAGGTCGATGATGCTTCCACCCCTGCCTTCGGCATAGTCTATCCAAAGATTCTTCTGCGTGTCCACCTTGAAACTCGGATGTGTTTCTTCACGAAGTGGTGAACGGTACAGGGCATAGGCAGGTGTCCTGCGTACTGGCTTGATGCCTTTCCTTTCAAGATACGCCACAATGGGATATCGCTTGATGAGTGATAAATCTTCTTCTGTCATTGTCATAAACTTTAAATGGTTGGATAATTCTTATTTGAATAATAATGGTTGGTTTGAATGATATTTGAATGTTGTTTGAATAAAATTCTCTTTTCCGAAGTTTTCCCCTCCAAACTTTTTTACCTTTCTTCTTACTACATACTATTTTAATATAAGTAATTGATAATCAGCAATAGTTAGTAGTATGTGGAGATACTACACATACTACTACAT
>NZ_LT160626.1:0-518087 GCF_900065875.1 Prevotella phocaeensis
TTTTTCTACATTCTTCCTTTTTCGCTTGCTCCTGCTCCAGTTCCTTTGTACTTACTGTCAGTGGTATTGAAACGGTATGATAGCGTAAGGCTTATGCATCTCGTGTCCATGTACGCCTTGCGGTCTACGGTCATGTAAGCCCCTTTGTATATTGCGCTGTTTCTGTACGTCTTGAACATGTCTGCAGCCTTGAGCCGCACGCTGAGTCTGTCTGCGAGGAATGTTTTGTGCATTGTCAAGGAGAGTTCGTGCCTTGCCCTGTTGTATGTGGTGATTTCGTTTCCGGCCGTTGTGCAGTCGTATCTGAGTGCCGCATGTATTCCTCCGGGGAGGTAGAACGTGTTTGAGAACTTGAACGTCCAGTATGGCTTGTTGAGCCGTGCTGTAATACCTTCTTGTGAAAGGTCGAATATCTGCCTGCTCATTCCTGCGCTGTATCTTGGATGCCATCTTCCTATTCTCTCCGAATATGTCAACATGATGTGCAGGTTCCTTCTTCTTTGAATGTTCACAGGTGTGTACAGTATTGCCTTTCCTCCGTATATCTGGTCAACCCATGCCACGTCGTTGTGCACGTCGGCATATGTGCACAGCATTGTGATACCCCCGTGCTGTGCCTCCAGCGAGAGCGTGTGTATCTTCGAGAATCGCAGCAGCGGGTTTCCTCCCTCGTAGATATGCTCGTCTTCGTACAGCCTGTTTCCCGTGAGGTTTTCGTATTCCGGTCTCTGCGTTCCCGTAGTGTATCCCATGCGGCACGAAGTTTTTCCTTTGGAATATCTCGCCGACAGCGCCGGAAACCATCCTGTGTATCTGGTGCTCTGCTCGTGGCTGAACACCCCGAAGCGGTAGTACTGCGTCCCCGTATGCTCATATCGTATGCCCGCCGCTGCCGAGAAATCTCCCGCAGTGAGGTCGTATTCAGCAAACATGGCCGATGTGTTCTCTCTTATCTCGTCGTCTGAAATGGCCTCAATTCCCCCGCTACCGGTGAAAATGCTTCTTCTTATCGTTCTTACATGCTCTAATCCCACGCTTGCCTTTCCCTTATAACATGAATATGCCATCACGCTTTTGATAGCGAACATCCTTGTGCAGTTGTTGTTCAGCGAGTTTACCTCATACACTCCTTGTTTTTTCTCCACGTGTGCCCCGTTTCCGATCCTGTTGCGCGCATACACGAAGTCTGCGTCGAGGTCTATGTTTATCCTTCCCACAGTCCCGTTGTAGTACATGCATATCGTGGGCATGGTCTTTCCCTTTCGGTCTATCGACATTCTGTTGATGTATTTTTCGGCTGTACCTCCCTCCTGCCTTCCCTTTATTCTGCTGTTTCCCTGTCCTATGGAGTGCATGCGTCGTACGTGGCAGGTAATTCCGGCAGAGTGTGCGCTGCAAAATTCATAGTTTACACGGAACCTCCCGCCTAATTTCGATGTTCTGTCGTCGTAGCAGAGCATCGAGTTTTTCTCAACGATCCCCCTTATGTCCCAGTACGTGTCCTGCTCCTGCCTGCGGTGCAGCATCGAGCATGTCATGCTTCCCGACACGTCCAGTCCTCCCGTTCTGTAGTTCATGCTTGCATTCGCGTTCCCGCTTCCGAATCTTCCCATGCGTGCTTCGGTCTCGAAAGCCCCGCTCCATCCCTCTCCCTTCTTCCTTACCGTCCTGATTCTGATGCCCGCCGTCACCGCCGCTCCGTAGTGTGTTTCGGGGCTGGCAATCACCTCCACGTTGGCAATCTCTTCCGACTTGAGCAGCGTGAGCTCGTCCCTGTTGAGCACCTTCTTGTTGTTGATGTATATCACCGGTCTTCCCGCCCTTCCGAACACAGCGATGTGTCCGTCCTCAGCGGTGATGTCCGGCAGCATTCCCAGCACATCCTCGGCCGTCCCTGCATGACTCAGATTCGTTCCCTGCACCCCTGCCACGAGTCCTTCCTTTCCTATTCTGTATGCGGGCCTGTGGGCCTTTACGGTCACGTTTCTCACGGGTACCGTGCTTGTGCGCATCCTTATGGTCCCTACGGCTCCCACTTCTGCGGGATGGTACAGCGTCCTGTATCCCACGCAGCTCACCCTCATGAGTACTTGCGATCTGCTTGTCGGTATTACGAAGTCTCCGCTCTCGTTGCTCACCCCTCCGGTTACGAGGGTTGAATCCTCGGGATTGAGCAGCGCAATGTTTGCGTATATTACGGGCTGTGCGTACTGGTCTACGATCCTTCCGATGAGCCTCTTCCCTCCTTTCTGTGTGCATTCCACGAAAATGTTGCTCCCGCTGTCGTCGGTAATGATCCGTATGGGATAAAATCCCACCGCGTCTCGAATGGCTGCGGGAATGGTCTTGTTCTTGAAAGAGGTTGTTACCACGAAGTCTTCCAGTTCGTCGAATATGAAGCTGATGCGGTATTCGTCTGACTCTCGGTCTAATGTTTTGAGCACTTCTGCGAGCGATTCTCCCCTGAAGACGTGGCTTACTCGCTGCGGATGTGCCGTTATTGAACTCAGAATGATGTACAGGATGAGTGCTAACTTTTTCATTGTCTGCCTTTGTTTTTCAAGTGCTACCCCCGTTGTGTCACTCCACTACGATTGTATCCCCGGTGAGAGAAAGGCGTATGTTCTCGAAATGATTGAACAGAGCCACCACCTCTTCGATCGTCTGTCCGCTGTTCCATCTGAGATAAAGCCTTATTGCCCTTAGCTCCGGCCGTGCGTATCTCACTCCGACATGATATACCGAAGCCACGTCTCCGAGTATGTTCTCGAGCGTTTCGTCGTCGTATATGTACGGTCTTGGGCGAGTCATGGCCGTGCGCAGTGCCGTTCCCGCCGTGTCGTCGGGTGTGGCGTTGCAGGCTGTACGTACATCCTGTTCCGGCCTTCCCCCGCCGTCATGTGCGTCATTGTCCTTCCCTTTGGGATGAAGCATGGCGAAAGCCAGCACCGATACCACGGCCAGAGAGGCGACGGACACCACCGCCACTCTCCATGCACTGCGCCGGTGCGTCACATGCGCTCGTCTGAAACGTCGCCATTCCCTCATGGCATCGGGCGTGTGGTCTTCCTTATTCACTTGCTCTGCTGCCATGGCACGTCGTACCTCGCAGAGCTTTTCGTAAAGTTCCCTGCACTCATCGTCTTCGAGAAGCTCGTCCTTGATGCTTTCAGGGAAGTCTTCCGGCCGTTCGATAAGCTGCAGTAGCCGTTCGAGTCTTGTGTTATCTTCCATAATATGGTGGATTGGTTTCTTATTCATTGTATGGTCTTGTTGTTGTCGCGGTGGCCTCTTCGGTGGCCTGAGAATTTTGCCCTCAGCTCCTTTAGTGCCTGAACGACGTGCTTGTTTACAGTCGAAACGCTTATTCCTAGCGCCTCTGCGATCTCACGGTAGCTTTGTCCTTCTCCGTAACGCATTCTCAGTATTCTCCCTGCCTGCGGTGTTAGGTCATGGTCTATGGCATTTAGAAGCTCTTCGATGCGCCTGTCTTCCTCGTCATCCGGCCCGACGACGTTCGACAGCTGCATTGGATACAGCTTCCTTAGTTTCTCGTCCCTTCCCTTCCGTGCGATCAGGTTGAGACACCTGTTTCGTACACATGAGAGCAGAAATGCGTGCTGCGTTTCCTTCTTTAGCGCCGTTCCCTCGTCCCACAGCCTTGCAAAAACCTCGCTTACAACGTCTCTGCTCTCCTCATAGTCTCGTAGGAAAGAGAATGCAAAGCGGTACATTGCGTCGTAATGACGTTTGAACATAAGGGCAAAGAGTTTCTCCTTGTGGTGCATAGGTTTTTTAAAGTAATACAAACAATGTGTTGAAATCATCACCCCTTCGTACCTAAAACCTCCCTTATTTAATACCTATTTTTTATTTCACGTTGAGTGGTACGCCGTGCGCAATTTCCGTATAAAGTTAAGACAATAATTCAGAATACAGCCAAGGAATAAGAACAAAATGAGGAAAATGCCTCTGAAATCAATAGATATTATAAATGAAAATGAACTTATTTATAACCAATTTCTCAGTTGGATTGTGTAAAATAAATGGAAAAGCAGTATATTTGTACAGATATTATGGTTGGTATAATATTTTTAGATTATTATTTCGTTATTAACGAGGTGGTGGAGAGAATATCGCTGACAAAGCGGCTGATACTGACGGATTGTTAAATTAAGATTTATAATAAAATGGAAAATCAGAATGAAACAGGGAGTTCTTTTAACTTCTCTCGGGCCTCAAGGACGAGTGATGTAGAAGTAAATAAGGAATTGATGAAGAAATATGATGAGCAAAGAGCCATGTTTATGAGATTAAGTTGGCGTCAGTTCGGCTTGTTTCTTATCATGCTTAGTCTTTCGTTAAAGCTGTATGTGGATGCCCATTGGGTATGGGGAACATTGCCGATACTCATAGCTTTGTTTGCATTGTTTAGGTTTTACATGTATCGCAATGCAGGCGGAAGCTCGGCATATACGAACGGTTTGCTTGTTCCGGCCATCATCGTGCGAACAAATCCTATTGAGTTGGTGGCATTGGCAGATGTACGTTGCAATGATACCGGCGAAGAACAGTTCGCCTACAAACGTTTTGCGGTAAAGAGCTTACCCATGCATAAAGCAGTTGAAGGTGAACGAATTCCCTGTATGGCCTTATTCGGAGGGAGCACAAACGGACAATGGACGAACTTTGAGCCGCGACCGTTGTGCTGGGTAACAGACGATGCGGCTGTTATTAAGCGTAATATCGACCGTATCGAGGAGCGTGAATGGGATATTTTGAGTAAGATTACAGATGATACATCTGCTGCTACAGACGATATCGTGCTGCTTGATATGGATAAACATACGGGCGAAGTAAGGAGGAAAATAAATAAGATAGAGCACGAAGACGTGTCTTTCTGTTATCCCGATTCATGGAAAACAGAAAAAGAAGAGGGGGATAACGACAGTTATTATATATATTGTGAAAAGAAAGGCGACGACTCCTCGGAGATCATAACCATAACTGTTGTGTCGCCACAAATAGATGTCTTTGCGAAATTAGAGGAAACTTTAAATACGATGAAGGAGCAGAAAGTGTATCGCAACATGTGCACCGAACCGGTCAGGAATGTATCTTTGGGCGATAACGATGCGATACTTTGCAGCTTTGTCTGTAGTTTTTCGGGTACGAAATACTTCGGAAGAATTTACATACTTAATGTATTCGGTAAGACATTTACCGTGTTGATGCAGGATGAGGAGGATGCTTTTGAGAATAAATTCAAGTTCTTTACCGATAGCTTTACTATAAAATGAGGTGTAAAAGAATATTGCCAGCCAGAGGAGAGGGATTGCTGCAGATAACGAAAGTTCTGCAACAATCCTTTTTAGTTTGAAACTGTTTTTTTGCGTAAAGAACGTATAAAAAGTGTTTATATAAGCATCTGTCGTGTGAATGTTTGTAAAATAATGACGCTTTCCGTTCTTTTTCTTACTGTTTCTTTGACAGAATATATTACTTTTACGCCGTGCTTGGTGCACGAATAGTAATATAAAAGTCAGGATTTAAGTGTTTAATAAATTAATGTAAACGTAAAAAAAGAATGATTATGAAAAAGTTTTTTATGACTTTGGCTGCTGCTATTATCGCAGTAAGTGCAAGTGCTCAGGTTTATGTTGGGGGTAACGTAGGAATCTCAAGTGTAAAGATTGCTGGCGGAGACAGTGAGACTGCTTATAAATTTCTCCCTGAATTCGGTTACAATATTGATAGAGACTGGGCTGTAGGTATGGTTGTAGGCTGGGGTAAAGGCAATCCTGTAGAGATTGAGGAGGGCCTTAAAAATGCCGCAAAGACATTCGAAATCAATCCTTATGTTCGTTACACGGCCTTGCATTCAAAGTATGTAAACGTGTTCTTTGATGGCAGCGTTGGCTATAGGTCTTATAAGAATGTGGGTTCTGAGTACTCTTTCGGCATCAAGCCCGGACTTTCAGTTAATCTGAACGATCGTTTCAGTTTCGTTGCACACGTAGGCTTCCTTGGCTATAAATGTTACGATCCTAAGGCAGACAATACGAAGAATAGCAGTGCATGGGGTGTAGACGTAAATGGAAACAACGTAACATTCGGTGTGTACTACAACTTCTAATTCTGTAAATGATTAGGAAAAATTATTTATATCGATAATAAGCTCCTGCTTGTTCCTTGTGAACGGGCAGGAGTTTTTTGTATAAATGGGCGCTTTGTTACCCAAAGTCTGTTCATATCAGGCGTATGTGTTTAACAGAGAACGCCGAGTGAGCATTTAAGAGCATACTATAAATACCGATTGCAGATAATGGAACACAATGTTATTTTAGCGGTTATTCTTATTCTGGTTATCTGTCTGCTGACGATGCTCAGCAACAAGATAAAAGTTGCTTATCCCATTCTTCTCATCTTGGCAGGGCTTTTACTCGGTTTCATTCCCGATATGCCGAAGATAGAGATCGATCCCGAACTCATATTCCTTGTGTTCCTTCCGCCGATACTCTACGAGGCTGCAGTAAATAATTCGTGGAAAGAGCTTTGGCGGTGGCGTCGTATCATCTGTTCGTTTGCTTTTGTCGTGGTGGTTATTACAGCCTCCGTGGTGGCTTTCATTGCCAATCGATTTATTCCGGGTTTCTCGATTGCCCTCGGTTTCTTGTTGGGAGGTATCGTTTCTCCGCCCGATGCAGTGAGCGCAGCTGCTATTATGAAGTTTGTGAAAGTGCCCAAGCGTCTGGCCGTTCTTCTCGAGGGAGAGAGTTTGTTCAATGATGCAAGTTCGCTTATCATTGTAAAATTCGCCCTGATAGCCGTAGGTACAGGTCAGTTTGTTTGGTACGAAGCTGCCGGTACATTTCTTTGGATGGTGGTTGGAGGCGTAGGATTGGGCGTGTTGATCTCCATTTTATTCAATCAGATGCACAAGATATTGCCGATGGATGAAAATATAAACACCGTATTCTCATTGGTTACACCTTATATAATGTATATATCGGCCGAGGCAGTGGGCGCTTCGGGTGTGCTGGCCGTAGTGAGTGGCGGGCTTTATTTCTCTTATCGTAGCGTGCTCTTTATACGTTCATCGTCGCGACTTCGGGCACAGAGCGTTTGGAGTTACCTGATCTTCTTGCTGAACGGCTTCGCTTTTCTGCTGATAGGACTCGATTTACCGGAGATAATCGCCAGCCTGAAAGCAGACGGCGTGAGCCTGTGGACGGCTGTGGGGTATGGTGTGTTGGTGACGGCTGCACTGATTGTTTGCCGCATATTGTGCGCCTATGCGGCTGTGGTGGTAATAATGGTGATGGGCAGATTTATAACTGTGGCCGACAGGCGCAACCCGGGAAAGGGAGCTCCATTGATTCTGGGATGGACGGGTATGCGCGGTGTCGTCTCTTTGGCAGCTGCCCTATCCATACCGCTGACCGTTACAGGACAGCAAGTCGCTTTTCCTGAGCGGAGTATGATACTCTGCATCACCTTTATTGTGATACTCCTAACGCTCGTTTTGCAAGGGCTTTCGCTCCCCGTTTTGCTCAAACATCTGCATTTCCCCGACTTTGGAGACCATCTGTCTGAAGAAGAAACCGCAAGAATTATCCGTAAAGGATTGGCACAGACCAGCATAGATTATCTGAAAGATAGAAACCTTTGTCCGAGTATAGAGCAGAACAAAGTAATCAACAATATGGTTTCGCACTGGATAGAGCAAATATCTAATGAAGAAGTAAGGGCGTTATACGGTGATGCACGCGACATCTATATCAGCATTTTGGAGCAACAGCGGCTGTGGCTGTATCGGCTAAACAACGAAAACCCCATGATCGAAAAAGAAATAATCTATCATTATATCCACCGTATAGACTTGGAAGAAGAACGTATGCTCAAAGAATAACGCTCGGCCTGCCTTCTTGTTTGTGCCGAAACGACCGAAAATATCCGAAACTATTATGTTTTTCCCAAAAGTTACAGTTTATAAATCAAAAGTAAAGATATAGTAGGTAGTTAAAGTGTTATCTTTGCAGCATTACTAATATCATCGACTATGAAGAGTATTTTAGACGGTCGACCGGCGTTGAAGCAGGAAATAGATCGCGTGGCCGAGGTGGCCGGATATCTTTGGCAGAACGGTTGGGCGGAACGTAATGGGGGAAACATTACCATAAATATAACAGAATTTGCAGACGAGGGCATCAGATCGTTGCCTTCTATAGGCGAAGTAACGCCGATAGGCAAGACTCTGCCACAGCTGAAAGGCTGTTATTTCTATTGTAAGGGTACGCAGAAACGCATGCGCGATCTTGCTCGATGGCCGATGGACAACGGTTCGGTGATACGTATTCTCGATGACTGTGCAAGCTATGTCATCGTTGCCGACCGACCAGTTGCACCTACTTCCGAACTTCCTTCGCATCTCTCGGTGCACAACCGCCTGCTCGAAAAAGACTCGCCTTATCGGGCCACGCTCCATACACACCCGATAGAACTCATTGCCATGAGCCATAATAGGGAGATGCTCGGTCGGGATGTGCTTACTAAAATACTATGGAGCATGATACCGGAGACCAAAGCGTTTTGCCCACGAGGTTTGGGTATCGTTCCTTATAAGTTGCCCGGAAGCGTAGAAATGGCCGATGCGACGCTACAAGAGCTTGAAGATTACGATGTTGTGTTGTGGGAGAAACACGGTGTGTTTGCCCAAGGACTTGATGTGATGGATGCTTTCGACCAGATTGATGTGCTCTCGAAGAGCGCCAAGATATACCTCGATGCCTGTATGATGGGCTTTAAACCCGAAGGTATGAGTGATACACAGATGAAAGAACTCTCGGAAGTGTTTCATCTGCCCAAGTAAAATATCCATGGAAAACAGGGCGGGTACAGTTCTTGGCACAACGGTGCCGAGGGCCGTATCCGCTATTTCGTGTATAACGGTTCGTAAGTGTGTGGCGGATACATGGCCCGTTTATTTCCGATAGGCAGGTAGCCTGTTCTGTTCAGATATATTTTCTATACCCTATATATAATGGTTGTACCGGTTGTAACGGAGGAGGCGAGGACGGAAATACCGGCAGCATATCGAGAACGCAAGACAATGTAATAATTCGAAAAATGCCAAAACAATAGGTTTTAAAATCAAAAATTCATATCCGAGAGGTGATAAATAGCATACCTTTGTGTTCGGATTAATTCTATCAAACAATAATACTTCATGGAAAATAAAAGCAGCTTTTTGGCAATAGACCTCGGCGCCACAAGTGGCAGAGCCATTCTCGGAACGTTGGAAAACGGCGTAGTCGAATTGCAAGAACTCACTCGTTTCGACAATACCATTATTGAAGTAAGCGGACATTATTATTGGGATATCTTCGCACTTTATAATGAAATCATCAAAAGTCTGCGGTTTATCTCTAAACAGGGTATTTATATTCAAAGCATAGGCATTGACACTTGGGGTTGCGACTTTGTATGCTTCGGCGACGACGGGGGCATTCTACGCAACCCGCTTTCTTATCGTGATCCGCATACTGCAGGGGCCATGGAGCGATATTTCGCCGAAAAAATCGGTAAAGAAGAGGTGTATAACGCCACCGGCATACAGCTAATGAACTTCAATTCGCTGTTTCAACTCTACACAATGCGCCGGAATAACGATGCTGCTTTGCGAAACAGCGATAAAATATTATTCATTCCCGATGCCTTGAGCTATCTGCTGACGGGTGTATCTGTTTGTGAATATACCGTTGCTTCTACCTCGCAATTGCTCAACCCCGTGCTTGCAGAGCTGGATGAACGACTTTTGGCAAGCGTCGGTCTAAGGAGAAACCAGTTCGGAAAGAAGACTTTTCCGGGCACAGTTATAGGGATGCTGACACCGGAGGTACAAAATATGACAAGTCTTGGGCCCATTCCGGTTGTTTCTGTGGCCGGGCACGACACGGCAAGTGCCGTGGCCGCCGTGCCCGCAAGCAACAAGAACTTTGCTTACTTGAGTTCCGGAACATGGAGTCTTATGGGCATCGAGACCGAAAAACCTATCATCAATGCCGAGAGTTTCCGTCGGAATTTCACCAATGAGGGCGGTGTCGAGAGCACTGTACGTTTCCTGAAAAACATTTGCGGCATGTGGATATACGAACGATGCAGGCAGGAGTGGCGAGACGAAGCGGGTGTAGGCCATGCCGAACTGCAGCAGGCAGCCTTGCAAGCAGCACCGTTCAGGAGTCTTATCAATCCCGATGACGCTCGTTTCGCTAACCCCGAATCGATGACAAAAGCCATACGCAGCTATTGCGAGGCTACCCGCCAGCCCGTTCCCGAGACGCATGCAGAGGTGTGTCGCTGTATCTTTGAATCTCTCGCATTGCGCTACCGACAGGTGTTTAACGATCTGCAAGAGCTGGCAAACTTTCCTATAGAAACGCTGCACATTATAGGTGGCGGAAGCAGGAATGAGCTGCTTGATCAATTTACGGCCAACTCGTGCGGCATCGCCGTAATGGCCGGTCCGCAGGAATGTACCGCATTGGGCAACATTATGTTACAGGCAAAGGCCGCAGGTATTGTAGGCGATATTCTTACCATGCGCCGGATGATTGCACAGAGCGTGCAACTAACGTGCTTCGAGCCGCGAGATACGGCACTTTGGGAGGTAGCCTATCAAAGATTTTTGAACATCACAAAATAAACAAAAAACGAATAAAGATTATGAAAACAGAACTCATTGAAAAGGCTTATGCCATAGCTAAGGAACGTTATGCAGCCATCGGTGTGGATACCGATCGTGCTCTCGAGATTTTAAAACATACGCCTATCTCGCTTCACTGCTGGCAGGCAGACGACGTAACGGGCTTCGAACGAGGCGAAGCGCTATCGGGTGGCATCCAAGCTACGGGCAACTATCCCGGAAAGGCGCGCAATATAGACGAGCTGCGCCAAGACATTGTTAAGGTTAAGTCGCTCATCGGCGGCACTTATCGTTTCAACCTGCACGAGACGTATGGCGAGTTCGGAGGCAAACAAGTAGATCGCAACGAGGTTGAAACGAAGTATTTCCAAGGTTGGATAGACTGGGCGAAAAGTATAGGGATGAAACTCGACTTCAATTCAACGAGCTTCTCGCACCCCAAGAGCGGCTATCTGTCGCTGTCGAACCCGGATAAAAGCATACGCGACTTCTGGATCGAGCACACCAAGCGTTGCCGGAGAATTGCCAATGACATGGGAAAAGCGCAGAACGATCCGTGTATCATGAACATTTGGGTGCACGACGGATTGAAAGATATTACCGTGGAAAGACTGCGTTACCGCAAGCTCTTGAAGGCTTCTTTAGACGAGATTTTAGCCGAAAACCTGCCTGATATGAAGACATGCCTCGAGGCCAAGCTCTTCGGCATAGGCATGGAAAGCTACACGGTGGGCTCACACGACTTCTATGCAGGCTATTGTTCGAAGAACAACGTGATGTACACACTCGACACAGGGCACTATGAACCGACGGAAAACGTAAGCGATATGATTAGTTCTTTGCTGCTTTATGTTCCCGAATTGATGCTTCACGTGAGCCGACCGGTACATTGGGACTCGGATCATGTAACGATTATGAACGATCAGACGCTCGATTTGTTCAAAGAACTTGTACGTGCCGATGCACTCAACCGCGCACATATCGGGCTCGATTACTTCGATGCATCCATCAATCGTATCGGTGCATATGTGATAGGCATACGGGCTACGCAGAAATCTCTGCTCGCCGCACTGCTCGAACCATTAGACATGTTGCGCCAATATGAGGACGATGACAAGGGATTTGAGCGGCTCGCATTGCTCGAAGAGGCCAAGACATTGCCGATAGGCGCTGTTTACGACTACTTTAACATGATCAGCAACGTGCCCGTGGGCGAGGATTTTATTGCCGATGTAGAACGATACGAGGTTGATGTTTTGTCGAAACGATAAAGCGCAAGTGCCATGGAAATTCTATTGGGACTTATCATTATAGCCATCGGGGCGGCCTGTCAAGCATCGTCTTACGTACCCATCAATAAAGTAAAAGACTGGAGTTGGGAGAGTTACTGGATTGTGCAGGGCGTTTTCGCATGGCTGTTGCTGCCGCTGCTCGGCGCTTTGTTGGCCGTACCCGCCGGCTGTAATCTGTTCGATCTGTTCGTTCAAAATCCGCGCTCCACCGGTCTCACCATATTTTATGGTGCGCTGTGGGGCGTGGGCGGTCTCACCTTCGGGCTCTCTATGCGCTATCTCGGCGTTGCGTTGGGGCAGAGTATCGCGCTCGGAACGTGCGCCGCGCTCGGAACGTTGCTCGCTCCGATTTTCACAGGTCATACCGCCGACCTTACTACATCGGTATTCATCGGCGTCGCGGTTACGCTCATAGGTATCGGTATCATTGGGGTTGCGGGTAATATGAAGGCTAAATCGTTGAGCGAAGAGGAAAAGAAAGCCGCCGTAAAAGACTTTAATTTCACGAAAGGCATAGCGGTGGCGCTGCTTGCAGGCTTCATGAGTGCTTGCTTCAACATAGGACTGGCGCAGGGAGCCGACCTTACTTTCGCCGGTGTGAACCCAATGTTCGTCTCGTTGCCCGCCACTCTGCTCGTTACTTTCGGTGGGTTTGTCACTAATGCTGCCTACTGTTTCTATCAAAACAGCAAGAACCGTACGTGGAATGATTACCGTAAAACGGCAGTATGGGGCAATAATACGCTCTTCTGCCTGCTTGCCGGCGCTCTTTGGTACAGCCAATTCTTCGGTCTTTCTCTCGGTAAAGGCTTCCTAACATCATCGTCTGTGCTCACTACGTTTGCTTTCTGTATTCTCATGGCGCTCAACGTTGTGTTCTCGAACGTATGGGGCATTATTCTGAAAGAATGGAAAGGCTGTTCGCGTAAGACCATCACGGTGTTGATAGCCGGTATAATTGTTCTGATCATCTCCTCGTTTCTTCCGCAGTTACTGTAGAATACGGTAATGACAGACCGCAGGTGAACGTGGTATAAAGATAATTTCTATCTGTATTACCGATGCTTGGTAATGCAATTATCAAGCATCGGTAATTATTATGAGAGCCAACTTTATTTAAAGTCGTTCATGCATTCGTCCTTATTTTGTGTCGATTGAATGTTTGAAATAATAAAGAGGCAGTAGGAAAAATAAATTCTACTGCCTCTTGTCGATGTTATGCTTTTATATTCTCAAAATATTTATAAGTCGTTTTATATCGGCTGTGTATTTGAGAGAAATAATGCCTATTTTTCAAATTTCAGCTTTTCTATACCAAAGCCCATGACAAGTGTGCCTGTGGTATCTCTTAATTTTAACGGTTTGTTATTCAGGTCATAAAGTTTTTTGGAGTCTCCCTGTATTTTCTTACCTTCTCTTACTAATGTTTCGAACAGGGGAAGTTCAAAGGTATATTGTTTATTATATTCGTCTTTCATTCCTGTTCTATCAAATATTACAAAGATCTTTTCTTCGCTTTTGTAACTTGGTATCGTATAGCGTTTATGTCCATAATACCAGTCGAAGTGGAATTCGTTCTTTTTTGAAGAACCATTTCCAACCTGTACATATCCTCTTCCTGTATTTATTTTCTGACCGGATAAAGTTTGCAAATTATCAGGAATGAGCAAATCGAAACTTAGCTGAGAAAATTCTCCTGCATACGGATCGTTCTTGGTATATTTAGAATAAATGACGGTTTTGAAGGTTCGGTTTGTACCCAATTCTTTAAGTTTATAAGCGATAGGTGCTCCGGGATTTTCCGTACTAAGCCTTGCTCCTTCTTCAATGAACTTCTTTATATCTTCTAAACTGATGGCTGCCAATGAGCCAAGTTTTGCATCTCCTCCCAATACACGGCCCTTTATAGTAGATTCTTTTAGAAGATCATTGTAGGCAGCTTCGGCATTTGCACCAATCTTACCGCCGAGAATAGATGCCTGAAGTTTAGCTTCAGCTTCTTTCTTCGTCATGTTCGTTTCTATACCTAAAAGTAAGATACGCCCGTATTTAATAGAAGAAACGAACAAAGGCTTTTCTGCTCCGAATTCTCTTTTATAGTCGAATTCCTTTGCAAAGAAGTCTGAAGGGCTCTTAGGCAAATCGATACTTAATTCATAGAAAACCTGTTGTACTTTTACGAGGAAGCGGTTTTTCTCTTTGTCAAAGCTGAAACCTGTACTTGCTTCTACGCTATTGGCTGCCCCTTTATAGTTTCCTCCCATAGCCATTTTTAGGTGTGCTTTGTCATAAACCTCCTCAATAGAATAGGTGAGATTAGCACCCGGAGCATTAAAACCGCGATTGAGCAATTCGTTTATGGCCTTTCTCACAGTGGAAAGTGATGGCTTTTGTACGGTAATGGTTGGATCGGAGCTTCCGTTCAGATCCGTAGAAAGAACAATTGGAGCACGATCTGCTTCGATAGGTTCATATTCACCTTCTACAACACTCTTTGCTCTAAGTAATGCACCGGGATAAAATACGTTTTTGTCATCAGAGAAAAGTAGCTGTTCTTCAAACTCTTTTGCTTGTTCGTAGAATTCTTTTATAGAAGATGCTCTTGTGGCTGAAAGCATGTTGGCAAGAGTTGCATTTTTACTTTCTTCGACTTTTCTTTCTGTGAAAGGATTTATTTGCTTTACTGATGGTAACTCCTGAACGTATGAGTTAATTGTAGTGGAGAATGTTCCTTTTTCGATACCTGTTCCTAAGTCTCCGTCTTTATCGTTTCCACATGCACAAACAAGAAATGGGATAATAAAGACTAATCCTTTTTTAAAAACAAATCTTTTCATTTTTCTTTTTGATTTTAATTACTTGTTGAATTATTACTGTTACTTTAAATTAATACTGTTTTGTATTTTATAATTTTTTGAAGGTTTCTATTATCCTAAATATACTTTAACTATAAGATATTCTTTGTCCTCATTTTAAGCTCCTTTTACATTGGTGGTCTTTCTTTTTGAGCCTTTCTACAAAAATGTTAAATAGTTTCATAATTACTGTTTTTTTTAAAAATAAATGTGTTTTGCGGGCCAAAGGTAATTATTTTGTTTCGAGAATTGATATTTTAGTTGATGTTTTATACTGTTTTTAACTTTTATATATTGTGAGAAATTTAGATTTTGTAGTCTCTATCTTAATTTGGAAAACGAAATGTAAAGATACAGAAGAAGTTATTTGTCCTTTCACTGTTTTTCTTGACTAACTGGAAAATATAAGATATTAACATTTTGTTACTTTATCCTCTTATCTCAGGTCTTATTTGCTGTGGTTATGCTTTACTTTTTGCAGAAAAAGCTTGTTTTATGTAAATAAATGAATTATATTTGTCACATTATTAAACAGTATCAATTAAATTTGTAAGGTATCATGAAGACTGATTTTGAAATCGCCCGTGAGGCAAAGTTGCAACCTATCGGCGATATTGCGAACAGAGTGGGAATTCCCGTTAATGCGCTCGAGCATTATGGAAAGTATATTGCAAAGGTGTCCTACCGTCTTATAGATGAGGAGCGGGTGAAAAGGTCTCATCTTATTTTGGTAACCTCTATCACTCCAACCAAATCGGGTAATGGCAAGACAACCGTCAGCGTGGGGTTGGCACTTGGTATGAACCGTATCGGAAAGAATGCGATATTGACATTGAGAGAGCCTTCGCTTGGTCCGTGCTTCGGAATGAAAGGTGGCGCGGCAGGTGGCGGGTATGCCCAAGTGCTGCCTATGGAGAAGATTAATCTGCATTTTACCGGTGATTTCCATGCTGTCACATCTGCCAACAATATGATTTCCGCATTGTTGGATAATTATATTTATCAGCATAGGGACGACGGCTTTGGCATGAAGGAAGTCCTGTGGCGGCGTGTGCTCGATGTGAATGATCGCAATCTGCGTAATATCATTACCGGACTGGGCGGTAAAAACGATGGGGTGGTGAGCGAGAACGGTTTCGATATCACGCCTGCATCTGAAATCATGGCTATTTTCTGTCTTGCCGAAAGCGAAGAAGATTTATACCGTCGTATCGGAAATATACTGCTTGGTGTTACGCTCGAAGGCAAACCGTTCACTGTAAATGACCTTGGCGTGACGGGTGCCATTGTTGCCCTTCTGCATGATGCCATCCATCCTAATCTCGTACAAACCACGGAAAATACGCCTGCCTTTATTCATGGCGGTCCGTTTGCCAATATTGCTCATGGCTGTAACAGCGTAATGGCGACCAAGATAGCAATGACTTTCGGCGATTATTGTATTACGGAAGCCGGTTTCGGTGCCGATTTGGGGGCGGAGAAGTTTTTTGATATCAAGTGTCGTAAGGCAGGTATTGCGCCTAAGCTCACCGTTCTTGTGGCTACGGCTCAGGCTTTGAAGATGCACGGAGGCGTGGATGTGGAAGAGATTAAGCGCCCGAATGCGGAAGGCCTGCGCCGCGGATTGGCGAATATGGATAAGCATATTGCCAATATGCAGGCTTTCGGACAGACGGTGGTGGTATGTCTTAATCGTTTTGATACCGATACCGATGAAGAATTGGCAATCGTGCGTGAGCATTGCGAACGGTTGAACGTAGGCTTCGCCATCAACACTGCTTTTACTGAAGGGGGACAGGGGGCTGAAGATTTTGCTCGTTTAGTAGTAGAGAATATCGAACAGCGTCCGTCTGCACCGTTGCGGTTGATGTATGAAGATAGCGACAGTGTAGAGATGAAAGTGCTCAAGGTGGCACAGAATGTTTATGGTGCCCGTGGCATTGTGCTGAAACCTGCGGCAAAAAAGAAGTTGAGTCAGATCAAAACGTTGGGCTTGGAACACTTCCCTGTGTGCATAGCCAAAACTCAGTATTCGTTTTCGGAAGATGCGAAAGCTTACGGATTGCCTATCGATTTCGATATTACCATCCGCGATTTTATTATCAATCAAGGAGCGGAAATGATTGTTGCCGTAGCCGGAGAAATCATGCGTATGCCCGGATTGCCTAAGAGTCCACAGGCCGAGAGGATAAAAGTAGTCGATGGAAGAATTGAAGGACTGTCATAAGACCGTAAAAATATCATCAATTCAGTGCTTCGGCGAGCTATATTCTCAATAAAATGTTCTACCTTTGTACGCAATAATCATAGTTAAAATGTAAAAGCATCGAAATGAGTATTCTTACTGTATCTATTATCATCGTGTTCGTGGTGGGCTATCTGTTCATTGCGCTTGAGAGTATGACAAAGGTGAATAAGGCGGCAATAGCCTTGTTGATGTTTGTTTTCTGTTGGACATTATTCATGGTTGATCCGGGCAGTTATATTAGTGGCTTTGCCGGTCAAGACCTTGTTAACGAGGTGAGTTCCGTTATCGAACGGCATTTGGGGAGTACGTCTACCACGTTATTCTTCCTGATGGGAGCTATGACGATCGTAGAAATAGTAGACCAGAACGGTGGCTTCAACTTCGTGCGCGATACGATGAAGACCAAAAGTAAGAGGGTGCTGTTGTGGCGCATCGCCTTTATGACATTCTTTCTTTCGGCTATTCTCGATAATCTTACCACTTCGATCGTTATGATTATGGTGCTTCGAAAATTGGTGGAAGACCATAAAGACAGGCTTATCTATGCCTCGATCATCATCATTGCGGCTAATTCGGGCGGTGCCTTTTCGCCCATTGGCGATGTTACGACCATCATGCTTTGGAACTCCGGCGTGATTACTGCGGCTGGAGTTATCAGGGAAATATTTATTCCATCGTTAGTATCGCTCATTATTCCGCTGCTTATCCTGCAGCGTTCTCTGTGCGGACAGCTCAATGTGCAGGACGTAATGATGAAGTCTGATTACGCTGTACTCGATTTCTCAGGCCGTCAGCGTAAGATTATTTTCTTTTTAGGTGTAGGCGGATTGATCTTTGTTCCTATCTTTAAATCAATTACTCATCTGCCTCCGTTTGTCGGTATTCTGCTTATACTCGGATTACTTTGGGCCACTACCGAAATCTTTTACCGCAAGGTGCGCCGTGAGAAAGACGGTATGTCGAAGCGTGTGAGCAATCTGCTTTCGCGTATCGATATGTCTACCATCCTTTTCTTTCTTGGCATACTGATGGCTGTGAGTTGTTTAGAAGAAATAGGCGTGCTCACTACTGTGGGGCAATGGCTGAACGAGGCTTCGAACGGTAATCATTATGTAGTGACAGGTATTATCGGTATCATCTCAAGCATTGTAGACAATGTGCCATTGGTGGCCGGATGTATGGGTATGTATCCGCTTGCTCCTACGGGCGACATGGCGGTCGACGGCATTTTCTGGCAACTGTTGGCCTATTGTGCTGGCGTGGGCGGATCGATACTCATTATCGGAAGCGCGGCCGGAGTGGTGGTCATGGGCTTGGAAAAGATCACTTTCGGCTGGTATATGAAGCGTGTCAGTTGGATTGCCTTAGTGGGTTATCTTTCCGGAATATTCTCTTATTGGGTGATACGTACATTTATTTGGTAATAGAAAAAGGCATTGTTGTGCCATTATCGCGCACTGATAGGGAGCCATATTATAATATATATTGTAAATGCTTCATGGCATGACCGCCCCAAATGGCATCACCTACATATTCAAATCCCAATGTCTTGTATAAACGTTCGGCATTGGGATTTGCTTTGTCTACCAACAATCCCGCACGCGGAATGCCCGTCTGACGGGCTTTCTCTATGGTTTGCCGCAGCAGCATGCGTGCTATGCCGCGGCCTCTATAGGCTTCTTTCACGGCAAGACTGTCTATATAGAATTCCCCCGCCCCAGTTTCGTCGGGCATGTCGCTATAGTCTATGCCGAACGCATGGCGTGCTCCGTCTATGAAAGCGCGGCGCAAGCTGTGCAGTTTTGCCCCATCGTAGCCTACACATACGCCGACTATCTCATTTTCCTTCATTGCCGACAGACAGTTTCTGTAGCTATATTGGCTGTCTTCTGCGGCAACCAGTTCCGTCATCAGTCGGTGAAAATCTTCTAACGTATGCTCGTTGCCGGCCAGATTTCGACAGCATTCGTGGTCCATTGCCGTCATGATGAGCGAGGCGATGGTGCTTGCGTACAGCTTTGGCGGTTGGCATATGGAGATATCATGGAGATGCAAATCTGTCGTAGTCATATTTCTATTTCCTTATAATATTGCTGCAAAGATAACCATTCTTTATGGATTAAACTTTCGGAACAGAGAAAAAACGAGTTCGGACATAATCGGCGGCGAGAATAAAAAATGACGAAATCTCCGAAAGAATTCCCCTATTTTCAAATTCCTTTCATCAATTTTCGGTTATAGCGGGTGTATTGTCTGAATGTAAATCTTCAGAAAGTCTTGAATACACCTTTATGGTTTTTATATATAATAGTCATTTTAATAGAATGTGAAAGGAAAATAAGCTCGTATGATAAATATTGTAAGAATAATTACATGTTAAGTTTTTATTTAAAAGAATAATCCGTATATTTGCATTGTGGTTCTAAAAATTCAGATTATAAGGCTATAGAAAATTGCGAAAAGTTTAAGAGAAGCATAGCATTATTTAATTTTTATGATTATGAGAAAATTAGTAATTTATTGATAGTGTTTAATTATTTATCTTTTAGGAGTTATACGCAAATGAAAAAAGAATATATTCTGAGGGTATTATTGCTGTCGTGGTTATTGACGGTAGTGGTGGTTTCGTATGGACAGAAAGAGGATTTTAGAGTGGAAATTCATACCCAAGGTTCTGTTTCCAATCAGCAGTTCAAACCTTATGAGCTATGTTGCGACATCGGATATAACCTTACTGACCGGCTGTTTGTGAACCTCCGAGGCGAGAGCGCCATAGCCTTGTTTAAGATAGGAGGACAGAAAGACTATTACACTAATTACATTTATGGGGCGAATGCGGGATATACAATGCTCAAAAACGATATTTGTAATCTTGACGTACGCGTAGGGTTTGGCGATAACTTGCGTAAAAAACAGGATTGGAAGTACAATTATTATGATGCAGGTGTATATGCTCATATTGGTAAATATAAGTTAAAACCCTGTGTGGGTTTTGGCATAAGGCGTTATCATTCGCGTAATTCGTTGTTCAAAAACTATACACGCTTTTATGCTTCGATAGGTATAAGTTTCGGATCATAACCACATTTTGAAAAACAGCCTTGCGGCTATGAATATAAGAAAAGAAGGGCGCACCATTTGGATGCACCCCTCACAGAAATCTCTCTCATCAATTTTCGGTTACAGTGGATATTCTTCGAACGCGTAGAGCACTGTGGAAAGGTAGCGCTCCCCTGTATCGGGCAGCAATGTTACTATCTTCTTGCCGGTATTTTCGGGGCGTTTAGCCAGCTGAGTGGCTGCAAAAGCGGCTGCACCCGATGATATTCCCACCAGCAGACCTTCTTGCCGAGCCAGCTGGCGACCTGCCAGAATGGCTTCGTCGTTCTCTACTTGCACCACTTCGTCAACCACCGAACTGTCATAGGTTTTGGGTATAAAGCCGGCACCGATACCCTGAATTTTGTGCGGGCCGCTCTTTCCGCCGCTCAATACATGCGATGCAGCGGGCTCCACAGCTACGATTTTCACGTTCGGGTTCTTCTCTTTCAATCGTTTTCCTATGCCCGAAACGGTACCGCCCGTGCCCACTCCGGCCACAAAGATATCTATCTGCCCGTCGGTATCGGCCCATATTTCCTCGGCAGTCGTTTCATAATGTTTCCTTGGATTGGCCGGATTTTCGAATTGTTCGAGTATAATAGAGTCGGGAATGGTCTTTTTAAGTTCCTCGGCTGCCTTGATGGCGCCTTGCATACCGTCTTTCCCGCTTGTCAGTTTTACCTCTGCACCGTAAGCTCTTACGAGGTTTCTGCGCTCTACACTCATGGTTTCGGGCATGGTGAGGATAAGTTTATATCCCTTTACTGCTGCAACCAATGCCAATCCAACGCCGGTATTGCCGCTCGTGGGTTCTATGATAGTAGCGCCGGGGCGCAGTTTACCGTTCTTTTCTGCCGCTTCTACCATCGACAGGGCAATGCGGTCTTTTACGCTTCCGCCCGGGTTAAAATACTCAACCTTGGCAATGACGGGCGTTTGCAGGCCGCGTGATGCCGAATACTTGTTCAGTTCTACCAATGGAGTTCGGCCGATCAGGTCGGTTATTTGCTTTGCAATCCTTGTCATAACATGTTTCCTTTCTATGTATGTTTAATTGTTTATTTTACGTATGTAAATGCTTCGTCGAGGGCATCTATCAGGTCTTCCACGTGTTCCGTACCTATGCTGAGGCGGATGGTCGAGGGGTAGATGTGCTGCTCTTCGAGTTCCTTGGGCGAGAGTTGCGAGTGGGTAGTGGTGGCAGGATGGATAACCAAGCTCTTCACGTCGGCCACATTTGCCAAGAGCGAGAAGATTCTAAGGTGATCGATGAATACCCATGCCTCCTTTTCACCACCCTTTATCTCGAAAGTGAAGATGGATCCGCCGCCGTTGGGGAATAGCTTTTGGTATAACGCATGGTCGGGATGACTCTCCAACAAGGGATGATTAACCTTGGCAACCTTAGGATGGTGGGCAAGATGTTCTACTATTTTCTGCGTGTTGTAGGCATGCCGCTCTACGCGAAGACTTAGCGTTTCGAGTCCTTGGAGCAATATCCATGCGTTGAAAGGAGATATAGCGGCACCGGTATCGCGCAGGAGTACCGCACGTATGCGGGTAACGAAAGCTGCCGCACCGGCCACATCGGCGAACACAGCACCATGATAACTGGGCTCCGGTTGTGCCAAAGAGGGGAATTTGCGGGCATTGGCTTTCCAATTGAACCGCCCGCCATCCACGATTACACCGCCAAGACTGCTGCCATGACCGCCAAGAAATTTGGTGGCAGAATGCACTACGATGTCGGCGCCATGTTCGATCGGCCGGATTAGATAGGGGGTGCCGAAGGTGTTGTCTACGATTACCGGCGTGCTATGCCTATGGGCTATCTCTGCAATACGGTCTATGTTGGTAACGCTTGCATTGGGATTACCGAAAGTTTCTATGATGATTGCTTTTGTGTTATCGCGAAATGCACGTTCCACTTCGTCGAAGTCGGCAGGATCTACGATCGTTGCAGCTACGCCTTGCGTACTGAGCGTATGCTCTATAAGGTTGTAAGTGCCGCCGTAGAGATTATTTGCGGCGATGATATGGTCGCCGTTTCGCGCAATATTCTGCAGAGCATAAGTAATGGCAGCGGCACCAGAAGCAACGGCAAGTCCGGCAACTCCGCCTTCGAGAGCGGCCACACGGTTTTCGAAAACACTTTGGGTAGAATTGGTAAGCCGACCGTATATATTTCCCGCATCGCGCAGACCGAAGCGGTCGGCAGCATGTTGAGAGTTGCGAAAAACGTATGATGTCGTTTGATAAATAGGCACAGCGCGTGCGTCGGTTGCCGGATCGGGCTGTTCTTGTCCCACGTGTAGTTGCAGTGTTTCGAAGTGCAGTTTCTTTTCGTTGCTCATAATTCGTCTCCTTTTTTGCTTGTTGTTTCCAAAATATATTACCTTTTTGTCGACGATGCAAAGGTACGGTGATTTTTAATGATACGAAATAGCACAAATAGGGCATTCTGCATACCACGATTGTGGTATATGTTTGAGATGGAAGATAAGGGGAGTTAGGATAAGTGATGAATGAATAACGATGAATGTTAGATGTATGTGTTGCAGAATTTTTGTTTGTCTGAGTTTTTGAAGAATGTACTGTTTTAATGATACATATATGGGAACTTAACTTTTTTAATCTCCTACAATTTGATTATACTGTTTATTTATCAAAAATAGATAGTGTGCCTGTAGGGCGTAAATCATACATTTAACAGAATTACCTTATAGAAATATCTGTTTCAGTAAGTTTCTCTTTTTCGATCGGACGGATGAGAATGGGGTGATATGCTATATGTTATATCGGCTTTCGCAAAACTTGCTCTCTTCCTACAGAGAGAGGGGAGGAAGAAGATAGAGAGCGGGGAAGTTGCTTATTATTAGCTTATCTCGTAAGTGAAAACTTAAGACTCAATCCGAAGTCGCGGGTTGTAGTAGGATAACTGTTGCTTGACAGAAGCGGTGTGTTGGTTTGATGGTCGTAATAGAAACTCATGGTGAGCATTCTGGACAGTGTGTAATCGGCCATGAAACTAAGCTTGAAGGCTGTGTTTCCGCTGCTTGCAGCGCTCGTCATCGAGGCAATGTCGCGGCTGATACTTGCCTGACGTCGGTAACTGATGTCGAGACGTAGGTTTAAATCGTGGTTGGGATTGCTGTTGTTGCGTGTAGATGTGCTTTGAGTTTGGTTCTGTTGAGGTTGTTTATTCCTCGCTTTCGACTTGATACGTCGCGAACTACCCATGCCGAAAAGGTTGAAATCGTTGAGTTTGTAGGCCAGTCCGATCACCCAATCGCGGCTTACAGCCTCGTTGATCTGTATGCTCGTGGTGCTCAAGC
The DNA here is from genome assembly GCF_900065875.1 of Prevotella phocaeensis. Lineage (NCBI taxonomy): Bacteria > Pseudomonadati > Bacteroidota > Bacteroidia > Bacteroidales > Prevotellaceae > Prevotella > Prevotella phocaeensis. Next base: position 23,538 of record NZ_LT160626.1, read on the forward strand.
TGAGCACCCGTGTGGTGCGATACTCTATTTTAGTGGTTAAGTTGTTGTTGAATGTGAGGTCTATACCGAGAAGCGGCGAGAACGCCTCGTTAATACTAACCGCCGAAATGTTATACATACTGTTGGGCGTAGGGTTGCCTGTTGTGGCATCTGTTATGAAACCGAGCCCGTTCATGTATTCTTGAAAAGTACTGAACGTGTTGTACGAGCCAATGGCAAAGATACTCTTATAGGAATGGTTGATGTTTACGCTCTTGAAAACATCGCGGAACCACGGCAACGAAGATAATCCGCTGTAGCGCAGAGTCCAATTGGGAAGTAAACGAGAGAGGGCGGGGAAGAGGCTTAGCGATTTGCCCGACATGCTCGTATAGGTGGAGATGAATGCGGGAATCATTACATCTGCGCTGTATTTGTTCACGGTTCCGTTGGCCGGATTGAACGGTCTGCCGGCGAGAGATGTACCTGCAGGGTAGATAGAACCGGCATATAAGGCTTCTACACGGTCGCGGAAGCCATCGAGAGAGTTGCAAAAGCGGATGAAGGAACTGCTGTGAAAGCCGTTGTTTGCATTGCCTATGCCTTCGAAAGCGCTTCTTAACGAAATTGTAGTCATGGTAAAGGTGCCGCTCTGCGTGGTTGGATTGCCGGCGTACATATATTGTATGCTCTTTGCTATAGTTTGTGTACGGCTTGCATTCAGGTCTATTTTAAGGTTTCTTATGGGTTCTAAGGTCATTCTTATCTGCAAGTCTTCGGTCTTGTTGGTGGTGGCAGGGGTGGCAACAGAGTCGTTTTGCAGTAACCAATTATGTTCGCGTGCCTTGTTTATATAAGAATCGCCGGTAAGACCGAATGCAAAGTCGAGGCCCGGAGATAGAACTCCGGCACCGCGTGTCTGCCCGAAAGCGTCGCCGATGGTAGGCATGAAGCCCGGCAACGACATAGAGTATTGGTTGCGATAGGATATGCTGACGTTGCGAGCCATCATAAGCAGTCGTGCTACGGTTTGTGCCGTGCGATACCAGCTCTTGTTTTCGAGCGGTTCTTTGGGCAATACAGTAATCTTAAGTTTAAGGGCTGAGTCTACTTTATTCTTGATGCGTATGCTGTTTTGGTCGATCTTGCGGTATTTTAACTTAAATATTCTGCCTTCGGGTGTTCTTGCCGAAATGATAAGGCGTTTGCTTCTTTTGCCGTGGCTCACGGTGATAGTAGTGTCGGGCATGAGCGTTATTTCCTGCTCAAAACTGTTTTTGTTTTTGGGGAGTGCCTTTTTCTGTTGCTCGGCTTTACTATCTTTTGCCTCTTTTTCATTATTGTCTTTTTCGTTTTTGGTTTTGATGGGCTTTTGTTTCTGTACTTGTTTACGATTTGTATTGGCATTGCGGTTCAGCGGTTTGTTAAACCTGTCGTTGACAGCCTTGAGGAACGGGATGTGATTGTACATCCTCTCTAAGTTGAACGTGCCGTTGATATTCAGACTGCGGTTGTTGGCTATGGTATTTCCGAGCGATGTTCCGTCTTCGAGATCGGTGCCTCTTACCCAGTTGTATACGGCTGTGTAGTTGGCATCTGCATTGATCCAGTCGAATAGAGGTAACAAATTAAGCGGCAACTGGTAAGAAAGAGAGAAAGATTGGTTATAATCTAACGGTGTTCCGAAATGTTTAATACTGTTCCAAACAGAGTCTTTCCAAGCCTGATATCGGTCGGGATAGAGGTCTTTATTGACGGGTGTGTAGGGCTCTTCTATCTCTGCATGGGTGGCACTTTGGAAATTCATGTGGATATTCTTCGTGATATCCCAGCGCAAGGTAAAATCTCTATTCCAAAGAAACTGCTGGTTAAAAGTCAAAGGAAGTTTAGAATTGTCCGTACTTTCCATATCCCGTTCCTGCAATTCATAATAGTTACGGGTAATCTCTGTATTGAATGCCACGTTTTGCGGTAACCAGTTGAGTCCGAACCGCTTTAGTATATCGAACCATTTCGAACGGTTTTTTATTTTTTTGAAAGGCTCCAACGGCTTGTAAACGGGTGTCCAGCTGTAATTGAGTGAACCTCTCCAGTTGTCTTCTTTCTCATATACCGTGGTTTTACCGCTCGTGTATCGGTGCGAGTGGGCGTAAGAAAACGAAAAGTTTGCCGGATCGTAGGGCATAGGGTGGCGCTTTGTCTGTATTCCTACACGTACATTCGATAGTGAGAAGTTAGTATTTGTAGACTTTGTTACGGCAATGCTCCTGATCGAATCGCGTGCCGATTTGCTTTCGGCGGCATCGAGGGCATCGCTGAGTTTCATGTCTGTGTCGAGCGGGTTATATTTCGGGCTCTTTTCTTCCTTAGTAATACTGTAGTAGAGTGGTGCACTTACTTTGGCTTTGTCGGGGAAGAATTTGCCCAATTCGAAGTTTGCGGTAACGCTATAGTTCTTGTAATCGTCGGTAGAACGCTGGCTTACGCCTTCTTCAAGCCCGCCGAAACCGTTCGACATGTAACGTCCTTGCATGTTGACCGTACCGAAATCCGACAGTTGAACGTTCAGATTGCCCTGCGCAGCCCATCCTCCTTCGTTGTTGTATTCCTTGAGTCGTAGCTCATTGAGCCATACCTCGCCGCTCTTTATGTCGCCTGCTTTGTTCCTCACACCGATAACCATGGTTTTTACTTCGCCAAGTGTCGGGTTTCCTTTTACGGTAATTCTGTTTTGGGGCTTACTTTCATCGTAGGCACTGTAGGCACGGTTGAACGACGCACGCCCTTCTGCTTTGGCTTTGTTACGTTCTTTTTTTAGAGTGGTAAATACGTCTAACGGAATATTAAGCATGTTTTCTTCCGGCCATACCGCCTTGCAATCGGCTAAAGAATAAGTGTCGTAACGCCGCGGAGGGGTGAGTTTCAAAGGAATTTCATACTCATAATAATTGCTCTTATAATCGCTTCCCAATCTTATAAATACCGCCAGTTGGTTATCTGTAAGGTTCGTAATGTTTTGTTCCATGGCATTTGCATGCACGAACATTTGCAAACGTTTGTATTGGCGCAAGTCTAAATTGGTTTTCTTATATACGGCTTTCGCTTCTCCTGTTCCCAAATTGGTGAGTGTCATGTCCAATGCTTGCTCATTACTTTCCACAAGTTGCGGTTGTGTAGGGTCTTGTGCGCGTCGTATTCCCGGGGGTAAGACGTAATTGACCGGCGTTTTATCGTTGTTCTCTTCTATATTTACGGCGCTTACGGCCATCTTCCCCGAGGTTGAAGGGGAGTCGTCTAAGTTCTGCTCATATACTCTCCATTCGCCTCGAACGAGATCGAGACTGCCGAAACGCAGCACAATCGGGTGCTTGAAACCGGTCATGAACATGCGCATGAAACGTATGCTGGTGAAGTCGGAGATGGCACCTACGCGCCTTTCGAACTGATCCAAAGGGATACGGAACTGATACCAAGTGACGGTACGGTCTTTACCATTGCGGAGCGAAGGCTTGGTATCGCGCTTGTCTACGATGAAGTTATGCCCTACGACCAAGTCTTCGGGGCGTATCGAAACGCGGTATTGATAATATTTTTCGTACTCGTTGAGGGTGTAATCTTGATTAATGTCCTCTACATCGGGCGTGGTCTTGTACGATGTATCGTAGCTTTCGCTGCGGGTATCGGTGTCGGGTGAGTTGCCTTGAGGGTTGTTGATGTATTTATATCTGCGGAGGATGGGTGCCTCGACAGCATCGTAATCCGCGCCTCTGAAGTAGTGGTAATTGTCATTGGCAGGATCTTTAAGAATGGAATCGAGTACAGCCGGATTCACTCTCCCTTGTATGGAACTGATGAAGTTTTGATAAGACGGGAAGTTACGTTCCTCTTCATCGTTGAGCCCATTGAACCCCACATCCTGTAAGGCACGCGATCCTTTACTGGTAGCAAAGGCATATGTTACTGTTGACTGGGTAGGAATCTTGCCCCATTGCGTCGTCGTGTAGGCTTGGGAACCATCTACAGGCATGCCACTCTCATAGAATTTCTTGCCGTCATGTAGAATGTCCTCGCTCACTTCGCCAAGGTTAATATAGAAATCTCCTCCATAATCCGAGGCTGTTCCTGCATCCTTGGTGTAGATGAAGGGATCAAGCATCCAGAATTCTATATACTCTATGTTCGCTGTTTCGAAATCGCTCGTGTCTAATTTACGCATCATGCCGCCCCAATGCTGTGTTGGATTATTCAAAGAACCATCGGCTGACAGGTCGGGATTGAAATTGTAAGGGCCACGCTCGTTAGGGTAATAAGCGAGATTTAGTACGGGTATGGTAGACGTAGCGCCGTTATAAGAGCTTTGGTTGCGGTTCGGGAACAGCTCTCTGACATAAACTTCGCGCACATAGAAGTCGGATAATTGGTCTAAATCGCTTTTTATGTGGCCCGGGGTAAGCGAACTGCTGCGACGGGTGAACAACGGATCTATGTTATACCATGCCAATAACGAGCGGTTAAAGCCGCTTGCCAGCGTTGTTTTGTCGTTGTGCTCGGCGAACATGGACGGTACGCTCGAGATGATCCATGAAGTAGGGGTACTTACATCGATCGAGGATTTGGTATTTTCGAAATCATCAAGGTACGAAGCATTGTCCTGTGTGCCGTGACTTTGGCCTGCTATAAGCTGTGCAAACTCGCCTGTGAACGAGATATTCGAAGGCTGCGTAAGGTGTAGGAATGGCAGTTTGTCGAGCATATTAGTGAGCCATTGGCTCTCTTTTTTCCAGTTTATGTTCACTCCCCACAGCGTATTGTTCAGCGGTTCCGAACCCATATTTACCTTAGTTGTAAGGGCTTGTTCCGACAGATGCTGCAATGTTCCGCTCATTTGGAAGTTTTTAGAGAAGTTATATTCCCAATTCATGCCAAACATAGTCTTGCGTTCTTGCGCATAATCGGAGTTACTCTCCAATGAAACGTTCAGATTAGTGCCGGCATCTATAATACTTTGGTTCAGTATAGTGACTTCTCCCGCACTGTAGTCTACCGAGTAGTCGGTGCCTTCGCGCAGGGTGACGCCGCCGGCCGTAACCACAACCGAACCTTGAGGCACGTTGTATGCGCCAAGAGAGATGACATTAGCGGAGGAACCCCTGAACTGTCCAGTCAATATATACTTGTCTTTTTCGGCTATTTGTTTAGCTGCAGTTTTGGTAGAGTTATAGAGTTCCGTAAATGCATAGCGCGAAGCCTTGTCAATAGATACACCTTTATCGATGAGATAGTCGTAGATATATTTGCCGAAAGGCTCTGTTACGGGGAAGAATACGCGCCCATTACTTACGGTATATCCCTCTACGAAGTCGAAATAACCATTCGGATGAGGCTTATTGTTATTATCGAGACGATCGGCACCCAATACCCTTATCAGAGGATAACTCTTAACTTGAGGTTCGGGGATATAGGTAAGATATACGCCGGCAGTATCGCTTTGGAATTTTACATCGAGGCGGAACTTCGCACGTTCGATATTGTCACCGAGACGATACACATTCTTCATCATCAAATCCCAGTTACCCTGTTCGGGATTATTGCTCGTATTTTTCAGCGACTTTACAAAAAGAGCTTGATTTACATCGGTCAGATCAGCAGCGAATTCGCCCACTTGATAGGTCAATCCGCCGTAAGTATATTCGTAAGCCACGGCAAGCACTTGGTCTGTTTGCAGGCCCTGTTTGAGCGAAATATATCCTAAAGCCGTATTTACTGTATACTCCGAACTGTTCAGAAGGCGTGCGCTCTCCAGTTTTTCGTAATCTGTACCGCCGATAAGTCCTGCTCCATCGAGCGTTGAATTGGTCTGGTCGATGTTACGTGCCGTACCGTAAGCGTTCACCATTTCGGCATATTCCGAGTTCGAAGCATTCGAAGGTACAGGCTGACCGGTAAGCGTCCACCGCGTATTCGATACTTTCGCATTTTCTCCGAGGTCGGTCAGAGCAACGATATTGCGGGTATTCGTAGTTGTACCGGTTTTGTTTGTCACCCATATCTCCACGCGGTTCATTTTAATTCCTGTAGTAAGATTAGGCAAACTTCTCATGCCTGCATTGTAATGGTCGCGGAAATATTGCGATAAGAAGAAGTGTCTGTTTTCCTCATAATCGGATACATCTATCTCGAAAGGTGTATATTGCACACCTCCTTTGGATGAAACGCTCTTGTTGGACGACTTCTTTTGCGAGGCAACCAGTTGGAGTTTCAGCTTTCCGAACTGCAAATCGGTGCGTAATCCGAATAAAGAACTGGCACCTTTTATCAGGGATGAATTGGATGGGAATGATATATTGCCGCCTTCAACGAGCTTTATAATCTCGTCTTCCTTACCGTCATATTTCAATTTCAGGCTTTGTGCGTCGAAATCAAAGGTCGCATCGGTGTTGTAGTTCAGGTTCATATTAACCTTATCTCCCACTTTACCGTTCATATTCAGGTTTATCTTCTCGTTAAAGTCCATCGAAGTCGTCTTACGGTTACGCTCCGGAATAGAGGGATTCTCTATGTTTTTCATTGTTGCACCGAACTTCAATTCGGCCGTTCCCTGTGTTTTAATGCGCACACCGCCCGGTCCGAATATCTTTTCTGCGGGGCCCAAGTCGAAGTGCATGTCGGTAAAGTCGAACTTCTCCTTACCTTTAGCTTTGTAGATCTCATCGTTTTTCGACCGGAAATATTGGCTCATTTGCTGCTTTTCGCTCCATTTACGGAACTCTTCCGGTGTCATCATAATGGGTGCAGATATGTAAGACGAGCCGATTTTAGTACCTATAATGTAGCGATTTAGCGTGTCGTTGTAAACAACATCTTGTTTTAAGTTGTCCGGACGTTTCAAATCCATGGCATTCTGATCAAGGTCGTCTAAAGTAATCGGTATGGTTCGTTGCACTTTCCACCGGCTGTTGAGCAGCGAGTCGGGTATAGAATCTTCGTTATCTATAATGGGTTGAGCGGCTATTCGCATGGTGTCGCGCTGTTGAGAATACCTGCGAGTACGGTTATCCTGCCAGAATGGTGCGGATATGGCATAGCTTGCCACGCTGATAGCAAACGATATGAGCAATATACTATATATCCGGACCTTAGATTTCATTTATTAATAACGTATGTAGAACAGACAAAAGACGAATGAAAACATAAAACTTTCATCCCTCATCTTTTATTCTTCATCCTAAAACATCGCTCCTCTCTCCTTCCTAATTCCTCTTCTTTTATTTAATTTGTTTTAGGGCTAACTTCACTACTTGTTCCACCGGAAGATCGGGATCGTTTTTTAGAATTTCGGTAACAGCCTTGGCCGACGGTGCCGGAGAGAAGCCCAACATGGTCAAAGCGCTTACTGCTTCATCTTTAATACCGTTGTTTACCATCGCTACAGGCTCGCTGCTTACGTGGAATTCAGTAGCAATACCGCTGTTAACTATCTTGTCTTTCAGGTCGACAATGATACGTTGTGCCGTTCGCAGGCCTATCCCTTTCACCGCTTTCAGCATTCTTTCGTCGCCATTTGCTATGACATTGCACAGTTCGGCGGGCGAAATGGTGGAGAGTATCATACGGGCAGTGTTGGCACCTACGCCAGATACCGTGATTAAAAGGCGATAGAGTTCGCGTTCTTGTTTAGAAGCGAAGCCGTAGAGCGTAAAACTGTCATCGCGACCGCCCGTAACCAATGCTTCATGAACATACAGTTTCACCTTTTCTTTGCCTTGTATAGCACTGTAAGTGTTGAGCGATATGTTAAGCGCATAGCCTATTTCCGCCGCTTCTACAACGGCCAGAGCGGGGGTAAGTTCTGCAAGTTCGCCCCTGATATATTCTATCATGATCTGTTTTTTATTTTGTATATATACGATAATATAACGCCCTGCACTCTCTCTTATTGTATTTCAGACGAATTTAACAATAATAACTTTCATTTTGCCTGCTTGTTTTAAAACGATTAAAAAATGTATCCGAATGGTAGATGTTACGCAATAATCGTGTAAATTTGCAACCGATAAGAATATTCAACTCATTAAACATTCAAGATATGAAGAAAATCAGAGCGGCCGTAGTAGGCTACGGAAACATTGGAAAGTATGCGATCGAGGCACTTGAAGCATCGGAAGATTTTGAGATTGCAGGTATTGTGCGTCGCCAAGGGGCGGTAGATAAGCCTGCAGAACTGGCACAATACGAAGTGGTGAAAGACATTAAGGAGCTGCAGGGAGTAGATGTGGCTATTCTTGCTACGCCTACTCGTAGCTGTCCGGAGTATGCCAAGCAAATATTGCCCTTGGGTATCAATACGGTAGACAGTTACGACATTCATACCGGCATTCGTGCCTATCGCGACGAGCTGATGCCTCTATGCAAGGCAAACGGCGTTGTGAGCGTGATAAGTGCCGGATGGGATCCGGGTTCGGATAGCATTGTGCGTACTCTTTTGCAAAGCCTTGCGCCCAAAGGTCTGTCGTACACCAACTTCGGCCCGGGCATGTCGATGGGGCACAGCGTATGTGTGCGCAGCAAGAAAGGCGTAAAGAATGCCCTTTCGGTAACCATTCCGTTGGGCGAGGGCATACATCGACGCATGGTATATGTAGAACTTGAAGACGGTATAAGGCTGGATGATGTTGCTAAAGATATCAAAGCCGATCCGTATTTCGCCAACGACGAGACACATGTGTTCCAAGTACCGTCAGTAGACGATGTGCGCGATATGGGGCATGGCGTGAATTTGGTGCGCAAAGGGGTAAGCGGAAAGACGCAAAACCAGCGTTTCGAGTTCCGCATGAGTATCAACAACCCTGCGCTTACCGCACAGGTACTGGTCAATGTTGCTCGTGCTTCCGTGCGTTTACAGCCCGGATGTTACACGATGATAGAAATTCCGGTGATCGATATGCTGCCGGGTGAGCGTGCCGACCTTATAGAGCATTTGGTATAGTTGCCGTTCAGAGCATTGCGAATACCCGCTTGTGAGCCATGTATATATATGGTTTCGCAGGCGGATATTCTGTTTTTGTACGTGTTGTGAATATAATATGTAAAGAGTATGCACCTATCCTGTGTGTGATATACATTTAACCATCCAACCCTATCTGTGTTGTGCTTTTTTCTTATAAGTACCAAAAGGGGAGGAAAGAATACAGCGCCTGCGGAATTGCAGGTTATTGTCATTATCGTGGGCGGGTAGGTGCTTCGCCCCAATGTCTGCTCTGTAGAAAGCCAATTTCCGATAGGAATTTTCGTTGTATGTACCATCTATAATTGGTATATATGCGGCGTGTCGACGGCAGACTTATAGTCTATGCCTCATAGATATATTATTTATTTCCATTGTTTCTTTCGGTATCTTGTCGAAGGGGTGTTATGCGCTTTGTAAAGATTTAGCTTATTCAAACTCAAAAGGTTGCAGTTATCAATATTTCTCTGTTCTGACATGCCTATTTGTCGTTTGACAAATCTACCTCGAATTAGGTATTTTGTGCCAAAAAAAGCTAATTTTAGGGCTCCATTTTCTTGCTTTCGACATTAATATTTATCTTTGCATGCGAAATAAATAATAAGGTAAACAGGTTATGGATAAGAAAACAATCGGCATGATAGCCACAGTAATCGCCGTAATGGTAGTGGCATTATTCGTCAGTGCAATGCCTTCTGATGGCGTTATTTCTAAAAGTGATGGCATGACAGTTGTAAATACTCAGCTCATTGTCAAGAATGTTAAGGGCTTTCAGGGGCCTACTCCGGTGAAGATATTTATTTCGGATAATAAGGTTACAAAGATAGAGCCGTTGCCCAATAAGGAAACTCCAAAATACTTCAACCGTGCAAAAGAGCTGCTTGCAAAGTACGAAGGTGTGCCGGTAAACAAAGCTGTAAAGATGGATGTCGATGCAGTTAGCGGCGCTACATTCTCTTCTCGTGGGCTTATCAAGAACGTGCAAGAAGGGCTGAAGTATTATAAAAAGCACAAATAATTAGTCTTTTGTCAGAACTGAAATGTAGAGGGAAATCGGAAAGATTTCCCTTTTTTCGTTGGTATATATCCGAAAATATATATATCTTTGTATAGTTTTCTAATCCTAAATATTGTGAGCCATGAGGATATTGCGGATGTTTATCTTTTCTTTTTTGTTCTGTTTGACCTTTCCTTTGTATGCTCAAAGGGGATATCTAAGTCTGAATACCGATTCTGTTTTGGGTGTTTTGCGGTCGGGCTCGGTCGATAGAATTACCGAGGAGCGTATGAACAAGGGGCTCGTAATCAATTCGCTCGACGCGTTGAACGGGCAGGCGGCGGGTGTAAACATTGCCTCGAGCGGTGCCGAACATATGGCCATGTTGAGCAGTGTGCGCGTAAGAGGAACCACATCGCTTACGGGTGGTAACGATCCGCTGGTAATCATCGACGGCGTATCGTCCGATCTGGCTGCGCTGAGCAGCATCTATCCAGCCGATATCGAGAGCTTCACCATCTTGAAGAATGCCGCTGAAACGGCGCAATACGGTTCGCGCGGTGCCTCGGGAGTTATCGTTGTGGCCACCAAGAAGGGGCATGGCGGACAGTTCCATATATCTTACGAAGGTAACATGGGTTTCGAGTCGGTGTACAAAAACATGAAAATGTTGCGCCGCGATGGCTATATTTCTACCGCTAAAGCATTGGGGATAGACTATAACGACGGAGGTTTCGACACCAATTTCCCCGCATCTATTACGCGTACCGGATTTGTTCAAAACCACCATGTGGCATTCAGCGGAGGTACGGAAAGTTCCAATTATCGCGCTTCGCTTGGCTTTATGGAGCATAATACGGTAATAAAAATAGTGCAATACGATAACTTTGTGGCAAAATTAGACCTCTCGCAGCGGGCGTTCGACAATCTGCTGACGGTAGATCTCGGTGTGTTCGGCTCGTCTATGCACAGCAAAGATATCTTCGATGTGCAGCAACTGTTCTACTCGGCAGCCTCGCAAAATCCCACTTTCTCTACAGGAATGAATGCCAAGGGGGGCTGGGATAAGAACACGACTGCATCGCAAATAAACCATCCTATGGCATTGTTGGGTGAGAAAAACGATGAGAAAAGCATGAATTTCAATACGCATCTTAAACTTACCTTCGATGTCATGAAGGATTTGAAACTTACGTTGTTCGGCTCGTATACGTATGTCTCGACCGAAAATGCGCAGTTCTGTCCCACATGGGTGTGGGCGCAAGGGCAGGCATATCGCGGAGAACACAAGCAAGAAGACTGGTTTGGCAACCTTACTTTGGACTACCGGCACACGTGGGGAGTGCATCATTTGGCGGCAACCCTGCTCGGTGAGTATCAAAAAAGCAATCGGTCGGGCTTTTGGACGCTTGTAAAAGGGTTTACGACCAACCTTTTCGGTTACGATAACTTGGCCGCAGGTTCCACCATTCCCTACGGTGGAACGGGATCGAGCTATGAAAGTCCGGCACTCGGATCGCTGATGGGCAGCTTTACTTATACGCTTTTAGACCGTTATTCGCTCACTCTGACCACACGAGCCGATGGCAGCAGCATGGTCGGGAAGAACAATACGTGGGGCTACTTCCCGTCTGTATCGGCGGAATGGAATGCGAAAGCCGAACCTTTCATGCGCTCTTTGCGGTGGTTGAGCCAGCTGAAACTGCGTACGGGTTACGGAACTTCGGGCAATCTCGGTGGTATCAGTTCCTACAATTCGCTGCAACTTGTACGGCCGATAGGTATCGTTTCGCATGACGGAACGCCCACCGTGACGATGGGGACTATAAGAAATGCCAACCCAGACCTAAGGTGGGAGACGCGTAGTACATTCAACATCGGCGCCGATATGGGCTTCTGGGGCAATCGTGTTGTACTTACAGCGGAATATTATTATTCGAAAACGAGCGATATGCTCTATCTCTACGACGTTCCGGTGCCCCCCTATGCCTATAACAAGTTACTTGCAAACATAGGAGAGATGAGCAATAGCGGTCTCGAAATAGGTTTGGGGCTCACTCCTTTGCAACGAAAAGACATGGAACTTAACGTGAACGTGAACCTTAGTTTCCAAAAGAACAAGCTTATATCGTTGAGTGGAAACTATAAGGGTGCCTATATGTCGGCGGCAGACATCACGAGTATCGGCTCTCTAAATGGAGCTGGCTTCCATGGAGGTAATAACAACATCGTGTATCAGATAGTAGGACAGCCGTTAGGTGTGTTTTATTTGCCTCATTGCACGGGACTTGTGAAGAATAACGATGGCTCTTATCGCTATCAGATAGAAGATCTTGATAAGAACGGAACCGTGAATATCGAAGACGGCGGTGATCGCTATATCGCCGGACAGGCCACTCCGAAGCTGACGTTAGGCTCGAATATCAGCTTCAGATACAGAAATGTCGACGTTAGTTTGCAGATGAACGGCGCTTTCGGGCACAAGATATACAACGGAACCGCACTGACTTACATGAATATGTCGAGCTTTCCGGATTACAATGTAATGGTTCAAGCGCCGACGCAGAATATCAAAGACCAGACTGCAACCGATTATTGGCTGGAGAGAGGCGACTATCTAAACTTCGATTATCTTACTGTTGGGTGGAATGTTCCGCTGCATTCCAAACATATCAGCTCGCTTCGACTGTCGTTAAGCGTTAACAATCTTGCCACGATAACGGGCTATAGCGGTCTTACACCTATGATCAACAGTTATGTGGTGAGCAATACATTGGGTATAGACGATAAGCGTTCTTATCCTTTGTATCGCTCTTATTCATTCGGTTTAAGCATTCAATTCTAAGAATATGAAACATTTTGCAGTCATTATATTGGTGTTATTGTCGCTTACATCGTGTCTTGATGAGCACCCGAGAGACCAGATACCGGAGACAGAGGCATACACTTCGGCAAAAAGTCTGTATATCAATGCCGTGTCCACATTATATAATTATATAGGAGGGCATGCTGATAGTGAGGGATTGCAGGGCACCTATCGCGGCGTGTACGACTATAATACGTTCACGACCGATGAAGCTATGCTCCCTACAAGAGGCGGCGACTGGTACGACGGGGGCTTCTGGCAGAACTTATACCTACACCGTTGGACGTCTACCGACCGCTCTTTGTACGATACTTGGGGCTATCTGTATAAGGTGATCGTGATTTGTAACCGTTCTCTGGTGCGTATTGAAGAGAATAAGGCGCTGCTTACGGATGCGCAAAAGGTGGCTTATGAGGCTGAAGTACGTGCTGTGCGGGCCATGTATTATTATTACCTTATGGATATGTTCGGCAATATACCGCTCGTAGTTTCCGAGGAAACCTCTATTAAAGATATAGAACAGAGCAGCCGGAGTAAGGTTTTTCGTTTTGTATTCGATGAGTTTCAGGCTGTTGCACCGCTGCTTCCGAACGAACACAGCAACCGCGAAGGCGCTTATTACGGGCGCATCACCCGTCCTGTAGTGTGGTTCTTACTGGCCAAACTCGCACTGAATGCGGAGGTATATGCCGATGACGATTGGACCGATGGCACAAAACTTGATGGTAAGAATATCTATTTTACGGTGGCAGGCCGTAGACTCAACGCTTGGCAGACAGTGGAATGTTACGCCGATTCGATAGCTTCGGCCGGCTATTCCCTTGAGGATAATTACGCTAAAAACTTCTCTGTGCACAATGAGAACAGTGTGGAAAACATCTTTATCATACCGATGAACAAGATTGTCTATGCCAATCAGTTCCATTATTTGTTCAGAAGTCGGCATTATAGGCATGGGGATATGTTGGGAATGGGTTCTGAAAACGGGACGAGTGCTACCGTTTCAACAGTCGAAACCTATGGCTATGGTACGGGAAACGTGGACACCCGTTACGCCTTGAACTTCTATTCAGACACGCTGCGGGTGGATGGAAGCGTTGTTTACCTTAGCAAAGACAAGCCGTTGGTGTATATGCCGTTGGAGGTAAAGCTCGATCTGACGGGCACGGAATATGAAAAGACCGCCGGTGCACGTATGAGCAAGTACGAGATAGACCGCACTGCATACTCGGATGGAAAGCTGCAAGATAACGATATCGTGCTGTTCCGTTACGCCGATGTGCTGTTGATGACGGCGGAAGCCAAGGTGCGTAACGGTGAAAATGGCGATAGGGAATTGAACCGAGTGCGGGCAAGAGTCGGCATGCCGGCACGTTCTGCCACGCTTAAGAATATTCTCGACGAACGTTTGTTGGAACTGATGTGGGAGGGATGGCGCCGACAAGACCTCATCAGGTTCGGCAAATTCTCCTTGTCTTACGACCAACGACCGCAGTTGGATGGCGAGAGCAGCGGCTATACCACCGTATTTCCCATTCCCGATGCGGCATGCAAACTGAATGTAAACCTAAAGCAAAATTCCGGATATAAGTAATGACAGCCACCGTGTCTTATAAGTATGCCGCCCTTTCGGCTTTGGTAAAAAACCGCGATAGGGACGAGTTTCTCCCGTTAAAAGTACCGATGACGTGTGCATTAGCGGCATTCATCGACTGCGATTGATAGAACCTTTGCTTCCTTATGCTGACGAATTGCATCGGTTGATGAAGCCTGTGGCCGAGGAAGTGCGGACAAATACCGTTACCGGTAGCAAACAATTCATCCGATTGTTCGAAGCAATGATGTGAATACTTGGAGAGAAAGAGCGACGCAACTGTTTGCAAGAGAACGAACACTTGATGAATTGATTGCAGACAGATATGCCGATCTGCTCCGGTAGATCGGATTTAATCATCCATTCCGAACAGCGGATCGTCGGGCGCAACCATCGTTGCTTTCTGCTCAGAGGCCTTGAGTATGTTCTCGGGAACGTACTTCTTGTCGATAACCATGCGGAAAGAAAACTCGTTGAACCAGCGGTTTGTCATGATGAGATAGCCTTTCTGTCCGTAGTCGGTGCCCCAACTGTTTTCCACTTTCCATTTCTTTGGTTGTCCTTTCTCGTCCAGATCAACTGCTGTGAGCGTCATGGCATGGGTGCTGCCACTATCGAATGTGGCAATACGGTCGGCCTTATTCATGCCGAAAGTGGTACCGAAAAGCGAACCATAATCATAGTTTTCGGTATCAAGATAGCCCCGCTTACGGTCTAATTGCTTACCCACATCGTAGCTGGAGTACAGTTTATGCCCGTCTTGTAGCGATACAATGGCCATTCGGGCAATATCTTCTATGGGCAAATTCACATATTTCCAGTTATGTCCGTCGTACATGTGTCGGTCGTATTCCACTTCGTAAGTCTTGTAATATGGCCTGCGCGGATCGTTCATAGCCATAATGAAAGAGCCGTTGAGGGCCTTTCCGACCGTTTCTTTGTAGAATGTGAGCGGCGTATACCGTTTGGCCGGCGTAAGTGCCTTGCCCTCTTTGTTGGTGAAGGCGTATATAAAATCTCTAACAGGATCGCCGATTGTGAGCGTTAGAATGTGATATATCGAAGACAGCATCTCTGTCTTGCGGGCTTGGATGGCCGTTGTTTTCTTGCCATCTGCCACCATTCGGCGTAATTCCAAGCCATATTCACGCAGTTTAGATGATATCATGCGGGCCATGGTCTTGGTGTTATCGGTAGAATAGGTTTCGGGCATCACGCTCATAGGTACCAGTCCGTATTTCTCTGCGAGGTCGGCAACGCCGCAAAATGTACCGCCATCGTTGATTGGATTCTTAAAGAAGAATTGCACACGGGCATCTGTAAGAGGCTTCTTTGCATTGTCTATCACGCCTTGAAGCATCAAATTAGCCTTTTCTAACTGGTCGTAAAAGAAGAGATAAGCCTGTGAATACTCCACAGACAGTGTATCTTGATGCGCTTTAGCGAAGTTTGCGCGCAATACATTTAATCCGGAAAACATCCAGCAGCGCCCGCTACTCTGCTGATTGTGTATGTTTTGCTTGGGTGTTTCTACGCTGAAATAAGTATCTATCGTTCCTTTATTGGCGTAATTCTTTGCCAAATCGTCGATATTATTGGATGCAATAGCGTTGAAGAGCGCCTTGCTGGTGGAGGAATGAACCTGCGCCATGTCTATTTTTTCGAGCATCTGTGGCGATATTCCGCCATCTTTAGTTTGTGCGATCATAACTGCTGAAACTGCTAAACAAGTGCTTAATAATGCGATTTTCCTGTTCATAGGTGCTTTGTAGAATTCATTTAATTTATAAAAATAGTGCAAACGAGTGCAATGAAAACTTGTTTTCAAATTGCCGAGTGCAGCCTATTTTCTGCAAAGATAGTGCAAACGAGTGCAATGAAAGCTTGTTTTCAAATTGCCGAATGCAGCCTATCTTCTGCAAAGATAGTGCTTTTTTCTTGGTTCCGCAAAAGATTTTGAACAAGAAAGAGATATCTTTTTAAGAAACAGATATACGGTTTATATTTAATAGGTCTATAAAACGTCGCCGATAAATAGTACTTCTACCGGCGACAGATATACTGTCCGCCGACGAAAGAAAGTAGACGTAATACTGCGAATGGATATTTTTGTTTTGTTTATATAGTCATTCGCAATATGATGCCGATTTATTTTAATAAACATATATACTACATAGAAGCAAGATATCCGGTTCTAAATAAAGTACCTTTTATTTTGTTTTGTTCCCGAATTGCATTACCTTTGCATGGTTATTCATACCGAATTTCGATGGATGAAAGTAAATTTGGATTATTAAGCAAGATCAATTATCCGGCAGACTTGCGCCGGTTAGACATTGAACAGTTGCCGGATGTTTGCAAAGAATTACGGAGAGATATCATCGAAGAGGTATCGGTAAATCCGGGACATTTTGCTTCTTCGTTAGGCGTTGTGGAGATAACGGTGGCTTTACACTACGTTTTCGATACGCCAAACGACCGTATCGTGTGGGACGTAGGGCATCAGGCTTACGGACATAAGATACTTACAGGGCGGCGAGATATATTTTGTACCAATCGTAAATTGCGAGGTATCAGGCCTTTTCCTACGCCCTGTGAGAGCGAGTACGATACTTTTGCCTGCGGACATGCATCGAATTCCATCTCTGCAGCGCTGGGTATGGCCGTTTCGGCTAAGAAAACAGGCCACGAAAACCGCCATGTAGTGGCCGTAATCGGTGATGGTTCTATGAGTGGAGGGCTGGCTTTCGAGGGATTGAATAATGTTTCGTCTACACCGAACGACCTGTTGATCGTGCTTAACGATAACGATATGAGCATCGATCGAGCCGTAGGAGGAATGGAAAAATATCTGCTCAATCTCGATACCAACGAAACCTATAACCGTTTGCGCTTTAAGGCGTCGCAATGGTTGCATGCAAAAGGCTACCTTAACGAGAACAGACGTAAGGGCATTATCCGCCTGAATAATGCCATCAAATCGGCCATCAGTCATCAACAGAATATCTTCGAAGGCATGAATATACGCTATTTCGGACCGTTCGATGGGCATGATGTGAAGGAAATAGTACGTGTGTTGCGACAGTTGAAAGACATGAAAGGGCCGAAACTCCTGCATCTTCATACCACCAAAGGCAAGGGCTACGAGCCTGCGGAGAGGAGTGCAACCATCTGGCATGCACCGGGGAAGTTCGATGCCTCTACGGGAGAACGGCTTGTTACCGACTGCTCACAGCGACCGCCCAAGTATCAAGAGGTGTTCGGGCATACGCTTTTAGAGCTTGCAGAAGCCAATGAACGTATCGTAGGCGTAACTCCTGCGATGCCTACAGGCTGCTCTATGAACATTATGATGGAGAAGTTTCCCGATCGGACATTCGATGTAGGTATAGCAGAGGGGCATGCCGTTACCTTTTCGGGCGGCATGGCGAAGGACGGATTGGTACCTTTTTGCAACATATACAGTGCGTTTGCACAGCGTGCCTACGATAATATCATTCACGATGTGGCGCTGTTGAACCTGCCGGTAGTACTGTGTTTCGACCGTGCAGGCTTGGTGGGAGAGGACGGTCCTACGCATCATGGCGTGTTCGATCTTGCTGCTTTGCTCCCTGTTCCTAATATCACCATCGCTTCTCCTATGAATGCACATGAGTTAAGGCGACTGATGTACACGGCTCAACTGCCCGATAAAGGTACGTTCGTGATACGTTATCCGCGCGGAAACAGCGATACTGTGAACTGGAGATGCCCGCTCGAAGAAATCAAGGTGGGCACCGGACGTAAGATAAAGAGTGGCAACGACGTGGCTGTGTTGAGCCTCGGACCGCTCGGGAACGATGCTCTTGAAGCGATAACCGAGGCAGAAACCGAAGCTGCAAATGCCGGTGAGCCGCGTTCGATTGCGCTCTACGACATGCGTTTTGCCAAACCGCTCGACGAAGATATACTGAATGAAGTGGGCACACGGTTCTCGAAAATCGTCACGATAGAAGATGGAGTGCGCAATGGCGGTATGGGTTCGGCTGTTTTAGATTGGATGAACGACCACAAGTTCAAGCCCGAAGTGGTGCGAATGGGTGTGCCTGATAAGTTTATAGAGCACGGAACGGTAGAACAGCTCCGTGAAATCGTAGGATTGGATAAAAAATCTATTAAGAAAGTATTGCTGCAATGAAGATAATCATTATCGGTGCTTATGTCATCGGAACCCATTTGGCCAAGCTCTTGTCGCGCGATCATGAAGACATAACGCTAATAGATGAAGACATCGAACGGTTGAACAAAATCAATACCGAGTTCGATCTGCTTACCATGCAGGCCATGCCTAACAGTATAAAAGCGTTGAAGGAGGCGGGCGTGAGCAATGCTGATCTGTTCATAGCCGTTACGCCCGACGAAAATTTGAATATGACTTCGTGCATGTTGGCCAAGGCGCTGGGGGCTAAAAAGACCGTGGCTAAGATCGATGATGCAGAGTACACGGAGCCACAGTTGCATGAGTTTTTCTCGAATCTTGGGGTAAGTTCCATCATTTGTCCGGAGATGTTGGCCGCAAAGGATATTAATAATGGCTTGAAAATGTCATGGGTTAGGCAGCGTTGGGATGTGCACGACGGAGCTTTGGTAATGCTCGGAATTAAGTTGCGCGAGACGTGTGAGATACTTAACCGTCCGTTGAAAGACCTTTGCGGGCCCGACGATCCTTACCATGTCGTGGCCATTAAGCGTGACGGAGATACCATTATTCCGGGCGGAAACGATGAATTAAAGCTCTATGATCTTGTTTATTTCATGACTACAAAGCAGTATATTCCCCTTATTCGTAAGATGGTAGGGAAGGAACATTATGTAGATGTGAAGAATGTAATGATAATGGGAGGCGGCTCGACGGCCATTCGAGCCGTTGAAACCATGCCTGAATACATGCATGCAAAGATCATTGAGATCGACGAGAAACGCTGTGAAGAGCTGAATGAACTACTGAGAACCGACAAAACATTGGTGATTAACGGCGACGGACGCGACACCTATTTGCTCAAGGAAGAGGGAATAAACAACACACAGGCATTCGTTGCCCTTACCGGAAATGCCGAAACGAACATTCTTGCATGCCTCACAGCCAAGCGACTCGGTGTGAGAAAGACCGTTGCCGTGGTAGAAAATTTGGATTATGTGAGCATGGCGGAGAGTTTGGATATAGGAACCATCATCAACAAGAAAGCCATTGCGGCCAGCCATATATACCAGATGATGCTCGATGCCAATGTGATGAACGTAAGATTTCTTATGACAGTGAACGCCGATGTGGCCGAGTTTGTGCCGCAAGAGGGTGCAAGAGTTACCAAAAAACCGGTGCGTGAACTGGGCTTGCCGCGCGGTATGACCATCGGAGGTATTGTGAGAAACGGCGAAGGAATGCTTGTCTCGGGCAACACTTTGATACAGGCAGGCGACACGGTTGTGGTGTTCTGCTACGGTCTGAATATGAAGAATATCGAGAAGTTCTTCATTTAAGCATAACAAACAATGCCGCCCGAGGCGGCTTTTTAGGAGGAATGATTCATTTTAAAATCATATACAAGATATTAGGATCGTTGCTTTTCATCGAAGCATCGCTGATGATATGCTGCCTTGTTATGGCACTTTGTTACAATGAAGACGATCTCTTTGCCTTCATTGTATCGGTTATAACGACGTTATTTTGCGCTTTCGTGCTCCGACATGTGGGGCGTAATGCCGATAATTTCCTATCCTTACGCGATGCTTACCTCGTTGTAACGTTGGCATGGATGGTGTTCAGCCTTTTCGGAACGTTACCCTTCATCATCAGCGGCTACGTTCCAAGCTTCACAGATGCCTATTTCGAAACCATGTCGGGGTTCACTACAACCGGCGCAACCGTAATAGATAGCGTTGATATATTGCCGCATGGCTTGCTTTTCTGGCGTTCTTTAACGCAGTGGATAGGCGGTCTTGGCATCGTATTCTTCACGATTGCCCTCCTTCCCTCGATGGTCGGCGGCTCCGTTAAGGTGTTTTCGGCAGAAGCAACCGGCCCGATCAATTCCAAATTACACCCGAGATTGTCGATGAGTGCCAAATGGATATGGATGGTATATCTCGTTCTTACGGCAGCATGTTTCGGGTGTTATCTGCTTGGAGGTATGAACTGGTTCGACGGACTGAACTTTTCGATGTCGACAACAGCCACAGGCGGGTTCGCTACTCATAACGAGAGTATCAGCTATTTTCATTCTCCTACGCTGGAATATGTATGCACCGTGTTTACTTTCCTATCAGGAGTGAACTTCACTTTGCTATATTTTTCGGCAGCAAAGTTTAAGTTCAAGCAGCTTTTCAGCAATGCAGAGTTCCGTTTCTACTTGCTTCTGATCGTTTCGTTTTCACTGTTTATCATGCTTGAACTGATAATTCGTAATCATTACGACATAGAACATGCCTTCCGTTCGGGCATTTTCCAAGTAGTATCGTTTATCACTACCACCGGTCTCTTCAACGATGATGCGGGCAAGTGGCCGCATGTAACATGGGTAATCCTTGCCATTTGCATGTTTTTCGGTGCCTGTTCGGGCAGTACAAGCGGCGGTATGAAGTGCATACGTGGCGTAATGTTGCTCAAAATCATTAAGAACGAATTCCGACAGATACTGCATCCCAATGCGGTGTTGCCTATGAAAATCGACGGTGTGAACGTACAGCAGCAGAAACGTGTTACGCTTTTGGCTTTCCTCACCGTGTACCTTATTCTTTGTCTTATTGTGTCTTTCACCATGATAGCGGTAGGAGTAGACAATACGAATGCCATAACCATCACCCTCAGCAGTATCGGAAACGTTGGTCCTACACTGGGTATAGAAATCGGACCTACCATGTCTTGGAGCATGTTACCGGCCCTTGCGAAGTGGATGTGCTCGCTGATGATGCTCATAGGCCGTTTGGAAATCTTTACCGTTCTCGTCATCTTTACGCCGCAGTTCTGGAAAGAAAACTGATTATATCGCCCGAAAAGCGATCCACATAACTATAAACAAATAAAATAAACGCATGAAACCATTAAAATTCAAAGCGCTGCTAAAGCAGACAATCTGGGGGGGAGACAAGATTATACCGTTCAAACATCTCAGCGAGAAGCTCGATAATGTGGGAGAAAGTTGGGAGATTTCCGGTGTTAAAGATAACGAAACGATGGTGAGCGAGGGCTATCTTGCAGGCCAATCGCTCAATGATATCGTGCGCAGATATAAGGGCGAGCTCGTGGGAAAGGACAATTATGAACGCTTTGGCGATGAGTTTCCGTTGCTTATCAAGTTCATCGATGCCCGTCAGGATTTGAGTATACAGGTGCATCCCACCGATGAGATTGCCCACAGACAAGGCAAGCGTCGCGGAAAAACAGAGATGTGGTACATCATGAACTCCGAACCTGATGCCAAACTTTATTGCGGATTGAAGGAACAGATTACGCCCGAACAGTATAAAGAGAAGGTGGAAGACGACACTATCACCGATGCCTTGGCGCAGTACAGCGTAAAAGAGGGCGACGTGTTTTTCCTTCCTGCCGGTCGTATTCACGCCATCGGTACCGGCTGTTTCTTGGCCGAAATACAGCAAACCTCCGATGTTACCTACCGTATCTACGACTTCAAGCGCAAAGATAAGGACGGTCATTACCGCCAATTGCATACGAAAGAGGCTGCCGAATGTATCAACTTCAAGGTCGAGAATAACTATCGAACAGAGTATGTTCCGCAGAAAAACCAAGGCGTGAGCCTTGTGCAGTGCCCGTATTTCTGCACTGCGGTTTACGATCTCGACGAACCTATGACCATCGATTACAGCGAACTCGACAGCTTTGTGATACTTATAGGCATGAAAGGTGAGGGAACTATCGTCGATAATGAGGGAAACGAATGCGTTATCCGTGCAGGAGAGAGCATTCTGTTGCCGGCAACAACACGGACGATCAAGGTGTCTGGAACCGTTAAGTTCCTCGAAACCTACGTGTAGGCATGGAGAGAAAGGGTTTTCTCCTGCCTCTTCCGTAGGAGCGTAATCCTGTTATAATCGTATTTATTCCTTTGGAAAGGGGAGGCACGGAGTGAACCGAATTCTTTTACTTTCTACGTACAATCTCTTTCCACCCTCGTTTTTCCAAGGGAAAGAGCGTGTTTTCAGAACGGCGTTTGTCGTCTGTTTGCTGCAAATATATTATAAGTATCGTTTTTAAACAGGCTATGTAAATGTTTTAGATGGGTAGTGTAAGATATTTAGACGGGGCATTTAATAAAAGTAGTTTGTATAGGTTTCTGTTTCGGGGGGTAACCCCTCTCTTTTTGAATGAGACGGATGAGACGGCTATTTTTCCCGGATATATCCTCAAAAGCCTATATTAGAGTACTTAGAACAGCACTAAAAGCGCAATTATTTCAACTAAACAACAATGATAATATGAGTACATTGGAAGTGAAGAGGCTGACTTTCAGCTACAAAAAGACAAGGGGTGCCGTGTTTAGAGATTTCAATATGGAGTTGTCGCCCGGGCATATATACGGACTGCTCGGCGCCAACGGCACGGGCAAGTCTACGATGCTCTACCTTATGTCGGGCCTGCTGACGCCGCAAAGCGGGCTGGTTACCTACAACGGAACGGACGTTAGGAAGCGGTTGCCCGGCACGATGCGCGAGATATTTATCGTGCCCGACGAGTTTGAACTGCCGAACGTTACCCTTAAACACTACATAGAAACCAACCGTATGTTCTATCCGCGCTTCTCGGAAGAAGATATGAACACCTATTTAGATGTGTTTAATACGCATACAGATGCCAAATTGAGCGAGTTGTCGCTCGGTCAACGCAAGAAAATCTTTATGAGTTTCGCTATGGCAACCCACACCCGTGTGCTCTTGATGGACGAACCGACCAACGGACTCGATATACTTAGCAAGGAACAGTTCCGCACTTTCCTTACCAAGGGCCGCAATGAAGAAAGCATATTCGTGGTGGCTACGCATCAAGTTAAGGACATCGAGGCGGTGCTCGACCATATTGTAATGATCGATGGAACACGCATTATCGCCGAAACAGATGCCGACAGCATTCGCAAAGACGGCAAGATAGACCTCGAACAATATTACAAAGATACTTTAAAGAGTAAGGAGAATAATCATGAGCAATAACGAATTCTATGAATGGAGCCGCTTTGCAGGCTACTTCAAAAAGTTGTTTGTCGAACGTTGGCGCACCAACTTGATGCGCTCTGTGATCCTTTTTGCAGGCCTATTGGTATGTATTATGTGGACTTCCATACAAACTTATTCTTCTTATAGTAATGAAGAAATCGTAAAATACAACATAAAAATTCCCGATATAGATCCCCAACGATCGGTGGAGGAAGTTATTTTTAAAGTGGTGATCGTTATACTTGGCTGCTTTGTTGCATCGAGGTTCTTGCACGACAGCAGGCGTAAAAGCGAACGAATAGGGGTGCTTACCACACCCGTTTCCATGTTCGAAAGCTGGTTGGTGCGGTGGGTGATGCAGGTTCCCATGTTCCTTGTCGTGTTTTTCGCGTGCTTCTATGCCGCCGACCTTATCCGCGTAGCGGTGTTTGCTCCTATCTATAGCAAGCTCCCTATAACGCTGTTCAGCCTTTGCGGGAAATATGAAACTGCGACGGATATAATAGATTTCTTTATATTTTATGGGGGATGCGTCTCTTTCTATTTACTTGGAGGAGTGTTTTTTCCACGGCGTGCCGTGCTTGCATCGTCGGTTGTTCTGTTCTTTCTAATATGGTATTATGCCTTTGTCTTTATGTCTTTCTCCGGTGTATTTACTGGCTTTTTTAATGAGGAGTTTGTTGTTCGCAACACGTTGTTACGTGTTTTCTTTGTTGTGCTTATCCTTTTCAGCTGGTGGTTGTCGTACCGACGGCTCAAAGAACTTGAAATTATCGACCGTTTATAATAGGAGGAACAGAAGATGAAGAAGACTACATACATCACATTGGGTATGCTTATCCTTATACCTTTTATATTTATCTTGCTCTTTTTGGTGCCTGAAAAGGAGCTGTCTGACGTGTTTAACCTAACAAAAATGGCCGACCGTAAGCTCAAGATGGTACATAATGTCGTGTTCGACGGGCGGATTGATCTGCTCGACAGTGCGAATGTGCAGCTGCAGTTAGTTATTGTACCCGACACAACCGGTAATGGCTGCAGCGTTAATTATCCTTCGGAAGTATTCAAGGTGGTGCAGATAGGCAACACGTTGCGTATCCGCGTATCTGATGAAGGCAAGAGTTTGCTGCGAAAAAACTTGAGACTGTTGCAGAATGCCGATATGAACAAGATCGATCCGGATACTATTTATAGTAGCGACACGTTGAAGATAAAACTTTTGGCAGACCGAGGTCTCGAGAATATCAATTTGAAATATGAACACGAAATTGTGCTCGAAGGTGCGAAACTTCCCGAACTTACCGTTCGTACACCGGGCGTTATCACCCTTAGTACGGGCACGGAAATCGGCCGACTCCGTATCGTTGGGCATCCTACGCTGCATCTCTACAATTCTAAAGCGGGCAATATCTTCTATCGGCTTATACCGGGTGACGAAAACGAAAGTGGCGCCTTGTACGGCGAAAATTACCGTATAGGTACGCTGACCATTGCCGGAAACGGGTACATGACAGGGATAGATGCCGCAAAATGCGACCATCTGATTATCGATCCCGATAGGGGTAAGGATGGCGGACTTAATGTGTCGTTCGATGAAGTGAAGGCTCTGTGGAAGGTAAAATAGCGTTTACGAAGCGTTCCACATCGGCTTGAATGCGCGCGAAAGGTTCGGATGACAGGTATCCGGTGTTCTTCTTGAGCATCGAGGCGATATCTCCGACGCTGTTACTGTAACAAGACAGCTCGTTTCTCCGTTGGGTATAGTGCAGACTTTGGTACGATATTTCGTTCTCACGTTCCCTTATAAGACGGTTACATACTTTGTTCAGCATCGGTAGCACCACTTTGTTGAAGAGGTGGTGCCCCTGTATATATAAATAGGTGGTATCGGGTGTTACGCCAAGACGCCGCAAATCGTCCTTTAATTTTAGGTAACTATCCTTAGCGTTCGGGTGGTTTCTTTTCAGTTGTCCTACTTTCTTTTCCACTTTCCTGCGCACGTTTTGCAGAATATCCTCGGCATGTTGAACGCTGAAATTGCCCGTTTCTATTACACGGAGAAAGTCTGTAATGGTGAATTCTCCATAGTTTGGCGTGCGATAAAACCATATATTCCATACGAAGAGGGGATAGATAGCCTCGGAAAACAGCCGTATATACTCGGTAAATGGAAAAATAGCGTGATCGTTCAGTGTAACCATCACGCATACATCGTGCAACGAAGGCGCATAACACTGCAGGTTTTCGATGGCGTATGCGTAAGTATGGAACACATACGGATTGTCTACGACCGTTCGAGAGGTCGATGTGGCGCCTTGGATAAGGTAATCGTAATCGGCATCTACACAGGCTATCATGTCTGTACCGACTTTTTCCGAAAGTAGGTTCATGAGTACGGCCTTCTTTCCGCGCTCTAAATGCCTGACGCGCGAGGGGAGCATCACCTGAAAATACAGTCTTTCGTTCTCGTATTTACCTAAGACAGACCGCCAAAAGAATACATCATCGTAGCTTTCGACGTATGCCACGATGCGACGCCTCGACCGTTTAGAGTTCAAACGGTTGGCGGCTTCCAAGTATACCGACGATAAATGTTCTTGCAATCTGTGCCCCATATTGCAGCCTTTCGTTAGTGTTACGGGTTCAATTCTCTCGGTCTGTAATGTCTGAAACCTCGGTTACCTTGTCTATCCAGCCATTCATAATAACGGCAGGCGAATGGGTTGTAAGTATTATCTGCACGTTGGGATTGAGCTGCAGTATCAGGTCGATGAGCTGTTGTTGCCAGTCTACGTGCAGACTAACCTCGGGTTCGTCCATGAAGAGCACATAAGGTTTGTTGTCTTCCACAAGAACTGTGAGCAGTATAGCGAGCATCTGTTTCTCTCCGCTCGACAGTTGATAGGGGAAAAGTGTCTCTCCTATCTGTGTAAAACGTATCTCATTCTCGTTACGGATAATCTTTTTACCGGTCTCGGCAAACAGTTTATCGATCGTATCTTGGAATATTTTCTTCGGTTCCGATATGCGTTGAGCCTCCAAGGCGGCATCTGCAGCGCCGCTTTGCAGTATATGTATGATGCGATTACCGACATTTACTTGATAATCGAGATACTTCCGTTGCAGCTGGAACAACTGCCAATCGAGCTCGGTTGCCAGACTTGCGTCCATTTTAGTTAGTGTGTCGGCGTTGATAAGAGGCCGGTCGAACGAGCGAATAATATCGTATCGTATCCATTTAGCGTCTTCCGGGCTCACTTTCAGATGCACTCCTTTGAGCATATGGCTTGGAAATTCGCCTCCTGCAGCCAATCCCTTTACCACTTTGTTCAATATTGTACTCTTGCCAACCCCATTGACTCCGCTCAATATGTTTACCTGCCGATCGAGGTTCCACACCACATGTCTCTGCCCGCTCCATAGAGATTCTATCTCTATCTGTACTATATAATCCGCATACTTCATAGCTTTATCGGTGTTACATTTATTGTCTGTTGCAGACAGATGTACCGTCTGTCTTGCCCGACATGGCAAATATAGCAATTTATTACCAATTACGAATGGCAAAACAAGAATTAAATAACTACCTTTGTGCTTGATTTAACGAATAACAGATGGAAAAGATAAACAGGCAACCTCTTATTGCTCATTTAAGTATGTTTATGGCATGTGCCTTTTGGGGACTGATGTCGCCCGTGGGAAAAGATGCCATGACGCACGGTATAGATAGCTTCTGCATGGTTTCTTTCCGCGTTCTTGGCGGCGCAGTTCTATTCTGGATCACCTCTATATTTGCCCCCAAAGAGCATGTTCCCTTAAAAGATGTGCTGCTGTTTGCCGGTGCTGCCGTGTTCGGACTGGTGTGCAACCAGTGCTGTTTCACCATCGGACTGGGCATAACATCGCCTATCAATGCCAGTATCATGACCACCTCGATGCCGATCTTTGCCATGATACTCTCGTTTGCCATTCTGCATGAACCGCTTACAGGCAAGAAAGTGTTGGGCGTACTTACAGGTTGTTGCGGCGCATTGATACTGATTATGACGAGTATGGGGGCAGTAAATGCCAAGGTGGGCAGTATATCGGGCGACGTACTTTGCCTTGCCGCGCAGTTTTCGTTTGCGCTCTATCTGTCGTTGTTCAACAAACTGATCAGGAAATATAGCGTTTTTACGGTCAACAAATGGATGTTTACATGGGCTGTGGCGTTCGTTTTGCCCTTTACCAACGGCCATATACGAGCCATAGAGTGGAAGAACATCGCCGATACTACGCTTTGGGAGGCTGGCTATGTGGTCTTCTTCGGCACTTATGTGAGCTATCTGCTTACGATGGTAGGGCAGAAGACGCTCCGTCCTACGGTGGTGAGCATCTACAATTACGTACAACCGTTGGTGTCGGTAGTAGTAAGCGTGCTTACCGGCATAGGTGTTTTCAAGTGGAGTCAGGGCCTTGCAACGATCTTGGTCTTTACGGGTGTGTGGATGGTAACCAAGTCCAAATCGCGACGGGATATGGAAAAAGCTGCCGTGTCTGCATCGAACAGAACAGATAAATAGGCCTCGCCGGCATTTTATTTCCTGTAAAAAGAATTAATACACCCCGAAGATTTGGCTGTTTCCTGCTTTTTTTGTTTCTTTGTGGCATTATAAACGATTAAAACAGACCGGAAAAATGAAACCGATAAAGAAGAATTTAATGTGGCTTATAGCCGTGCTAATGATGATGACAATGCAGCAAACAGCAGCGGCACAGACGGCAGATGACGCCGATCCCGATGCGAAGTACGCCACGGAGTTGCTCAAGGTAGGAACCGCAGTGCCCGCGTTCAGCCTGAAAACACCCGATGGGAAGACCGTGAAGTTGAGCGATTTTAAAGGCAAATACCTTATACTCGACTTCTGGGCATCGTGGTGTCCGGACTGTCGGAAGGATGCTCCGAACTTGGTACGCATGTATGATAAGTTTCATAAACGGGGATTTGAGTTCCTTGGAGTATCGTTCGATACCGACAAGGAGGCATGGAAAAAGGCGATAAAGCAATATGGTATTGCTTACAGGCAGGTGAGCGAACTCAAGAAGTTCCACGATACGGACATCTCGAAAGCATACGGTGTGAAGTGGATACCCTCGATGTATCTTATCGACAAGGAGGGTAAAGTGGTATTAGGCACCGTGGTTTCCGATAAATTAGAGGCTCTCTTGACCGAATTGGCCGAAGGAAAATAAAGGCATATCTGTCGTTTATGGTTTTCATATCCGTTATTCGTCTGCGTTATCTGCTACTCCTCGTAGGCTCTGTACTTGCGTTTACGGCCTTTGCACAATCAAAAAACAGCACATACATCGACTTTACGATCGATCGAAAAGACTTTGTCGACACTATTCCCATCAACTACCGTCGCGGACAGATCATTCTTGCAGTGGCGATAGACGGCGAAACATACAACTTATGTCTTGATACAGGCGCCACTATGGGGGGCATTCATGATAATTCCGCCATAAGATCGTTGTGTAAAGATACATCGGTTGTCGTGACCGATAGCCATAATATCGGGCGGAAAACGCGGTTGGTAAGGCTCCCGCTCATGCGCTTAGGCAGTCTTTCCATTACTGATTATCCTGCTGCAACGGTGCCTCCGTCGGTCATTTCAGATTGTTTCAACGACGGTGTTATCGGTTTTAACCTCTTTTGCAAAGGCATTTTGGTTAAGATCGACCTAAGAAATAAGGTACTGATACTGACCGACCGCAAAGACTTCTTCCGTAAGGAAAAGGGCATAATGCTACCTTACGAGATGCACGGAGTGCCCGTTGTAGAGCTCGAGCCATCGGCTTCGTGTAAAGATAAAGCTATCTTTGATACCGGTTTCAATGGCTTCTATACAATGAACAAGGTTGGGGCATTCGACGTGTTTGTCCAAACAGACAAGGAAAAGTTTATGCCTGTTGCCGAAAAAATGCGCAAACAGGTGCGATGGACGGGCGTGGGACGCACGAGTATGGGGGTGTTCGGTACGGGAAAAGAGCACGAAATCGTGGTGTTGCAGTTAGATAGATTGCGCGTAGGCAGGATGTCTTTCTTCGGTGTACCGACAAGTACCGGCGTTGGAAACTCGCTCTTGGGCTGTCGGATGCTGCAATATGGATCGGTAATTATTGATCCTTTCCGCGAAAGACTTATTTTCCGACCTTATCATGATGGCGATACGTGCCATGTAGATCGCCAACCGTCCGACTTTTTCGTGGTGCCTGTCGACGGTAAACCTATAGTGAGTCTGATCAATGAACAGAGTAAAGTGTATGCAGACGGTATGCGTGTGGGCGATACCGTTACGGAAGTAGATGGGAAAAAGATAGACGATTTCTGCACATTCGTAACGAAAACCGAGGACGAGAAGCCCATGTACAGGTTTTCTTTACAGTCTGGAGACGGCGTAAAGAAAGCGGTTGTCTACGAAAGACAATAGTCTTGTCGCAGACAATAATGCGGTCTATTCGCCCGAAGCAGCCAGTTGTTGGTATATTTTCAGTCCGAATATCGGTGCAAGAGCATACGCCCATTCCATAAGGGCGGAGCGTTCGTGTTCGTAATGCACCCACTCTTTGTTGCGTAGGAAGAAGTAGAGTTCCATCGGGAGGCCTGTTGTAGTAGCCTCGAGCAGGCGCACCATGCACGTTAGGTCGGTGTTTATCTGCGGCATTTTGAGCAGTTTGACCTCGATATATTTACGGTATAGGCCTACGTTAGTTATTGTTCCGTCGTCCGTATCGGCCGGTGCATAACCCTTATCTTTTAGCTTTTGCAGCATTTCACCCTCTGCCAAGCAGATGCTGTTGAAGTCTATATATATCTTACGTGTTACTCTTCGGCCTGCACTTTGTTGCATCCCGATCCAGTTTTGGAACGAGTCGTCGACTAAAGTTTGCGGGGTTACCGTTATTATAGTATTGTCGAAGTTGCGTACTTTTACCGTTGTAAGGCTGATCTCCTCTACGTTTCCGTCCGCTCCAGCCTTGGGTACGGTGATCCAGTCGCCCACACTAACCATGTTATTACTGGTAAGTCGGATGCCTGCAACTAATCCCGAAATGGTGTCTTTGAATACTAACATGAGCACAGCCGATGTGGCTCCAAGGCCTGCAAATAATGTCATCGGGTTCTTGTTGAATATGATAGCGATGCCGACAATAGCGCCTATGAAGATTACAACTATCTTCAACACCCCGCAGAACGACTTTATGTACTGCTGGGTGGAACTGTTATCGGTGGTTTCGAGCGTGTTGAAAGCATTGATCAGCACGATGCACAGCCGTGCGGTCATAATGGTAATGTAGATAGCTGTAAGGCGTGCGAGCGTTTCGCGTACCGCAGGGAACTGATAGAATACCATCGGAAGGAGTTCCCATATAACAATTGCCGGCACAATGTTGCATGCCTTGATGAGTACATTGCGGTTGAAAAGCACGTCGTCCCATTTGAGTGGCGTCTTTTTTGTTAGTTTCAAAACTACCGGAACGAATACTTTACGACAGATAAAGTTGCTTAACCATGCCAATAGGATGGCAATGGCGACCAGCAACACGTGGCGCAGAACGGGGATATATGTACCGTCTATGCCGCTTATTTGTAGGATGTGTTCTACATAGATCCTAATTCTATCCATATTATATATACTGTTTTTATTGGGGAGAGCATAAACTTTCGCACACTTGATCTTGGAAAGCGCGGCCGTTCTTGCCATGCATAAGCCCCTGATTGATGATAGCAAAGCACAACGTGTGCCCGTTGGAAGCCTTGCAATAGCCCGCCAAACTGCTGATACCCGTAACGGTTCCCGTCTTTGCCCATACCCTTCCGCGGGTGAAGGGGCCGCGCATGCGTTTCTCGAGTGTGCCGTCTACGCCCGCCGTAGGCAACGAAGGTTGCAAATGCAGATAGATGTTGCCGTTGCGATAGGCATAGCGCAGCAGGGCTACTTCGAGCTCTGCGCTCACATAATTATATAGTGAAAGGCCGGAACCATCGGCAATCCGGTAGCTTGCAGGGTTCATTCCGAGCTTGTTGATGAGGCGTTTAATGACGGCACGTGCACTCTTCGACGTTGCCGGACGGTTGCCTGTCGACGCTGCAAGTTGGTAGAACATCGATTCGGCATACAGGTTATCGCTCTCTTTCATCATGCGCAGCAAGATTTGGTCGATGGTATGGAACCGACGGCAGATGCAGAAAGCGTCTTCGGGCTTACGCCCTGTAGAGCCGAAAGCATCTACAATAATGCCCGATTCGCGCAGTTTATCCATGAATTTATCCACGAATTTGTCTTTTCTCGATATGAGCAACGGCGATAAGATGGGGTTATCGTCGTCCCAACACCATCCTTCTCCGAGCGTATTTTGGTCCTTCATGCTCTTATCGGCATACAGATGACCGCGGATAGTGTCTACTCCCATCTTCTGTAAACTCTCTACGAAAGCGTTCATGTCGTCGCTGTTAAAGCGGGGATCGAAGCCACCTACGCAATATACATCGCCCGTCAACGTGTTGTTTTCTACCTTTCCGGTGTAGCAAAGTTCCGTTTTGAATTGGTAATCACCGCCCAACTTATCGATCGCGGCGATAGCTGTAATGATCTTCATCGTAGAGGCTGGCCGCATCAGTTGCCGCTCGTTGTGGCGATAGAGGGTGCTGTCGGCGTCCAAATCGTATACCATCAGGCCTATTTGGGAGGTTTTGAACATGCTGCTCTGCAACAGTCTGTCGATGTTTCTTTGTACGGATTGCGGCCACGGCAGCGCTATACTGTCGGCTTCGATGGTAGCAATCATTGCCGAATCGGCTATGTTACTTTGGTCTTCATCTTCTATATTCTCGTCGTCTATCTGCGCTGCAGCGGGCAAAGCTGCGGCAAATATGAGCGCAAGACCGATGATATATCTTAAAAACATATTCATTTTAGCAAGTCTTTTTCTTGTCTTTTCCTCAGCTCTTCCATAAACCCGTCGGCGCTGTCGGGCTGTATACTGACGAAATGTCTTACTCCGTACTCCAATAGCAGGTAGGAGTAAATGCCGAAGACCGTTGTCATTTTTGTGCATTTGATAATGTCGTTCACCCGAATAACTATGTTCTTCGAAAAACGTCCGTGGTTTATCGTAAGCATTTCGCCTCGGTCTGTGGTAGCGAAAGTGTAGGAAGAATGAACCACGCGCTCTATTATACCTACCACAACTATCAGAACTACGGTGCCTGTCAGGGCGCTCTTAATCCAGAAAAGGTATGCGGCAAGCAACGAAAATAGGGCGATGCTGCACTTTGCAACGAGCGTAAAGCGCTGATGAAAGACTCTGTTCATAAACTTAAATTACCCCCGCAGCCCGCTTGTGCGGTGCCGGAAAGGGCGTTACATACACCGTGCAAAATTACAAAAATATCTGCTTTCTTCTGCCAAATTACAGATAAATTGCTACTTTTGCAACGATATATATATAATATGTAATGGTTTTTAAGTACGATTTCCTTATTATCGGGGCCGGTGTTGCCGGTATGAGTTACGCTTTGAAAGTAGCAAGAGCTTGCAAAGGCAAGATATGTATCATCTGCAAGTCGTCGCTCGAAGAGGCGAACACGGCATTTGCGCAGGGGGGAGTGGCCTCTGTTACCGATTTCGGAACAGACAATTTCGAGAAACATATCCATGATACGATAGTGGCAGGCGACTATATCAGCGATCCGAGAGCCGTGGAACAAGTGGTAAAGAATGGCCCCGCACAGATCGAAGAACTGGTGAATTGGGGCGTTAATTTCGACCGGAAGTCCGACGGAACGTTCGATCTACACCGAGAAGGCGGGCACTCTGAGTTCCGTATATTGCATCATGCCGACGATACAGGTGCCGAAATCCAGCGCAAACTGATAGAAGCAATAAAGCTAAACCCTGCTATCGATGTGAGAGAAAGGTACTTCGCGGTGGAGATTATTACCCAACATCACCTCGGATTCGAGGTAACTCGTCGCACTACAGGTATAGAATGTTACGGTGCTTACGTACTTAATCCCGACACACAGAAGGTAGATACCTACCTTAGCAAGGTAACTTTGATGTGCACAGGGGGCTGCGGAGCGGTGTATCAGACTACGACTAACCCCGTTATAGCTACGGGCGACGGTGAAGCGATGGTATATCGGGCCAAGGGAACCGTGCAGGATATGGAGTTCGTACAGTTCCATCCTACGGCTTTGTTCTATCCTAAAGAGACGCATCCCGCGTATCTTATCACCGAAGCCATGCGCGGATACGGCGGTATATTGCGCCTCCCGACGGGCGAATCGTTCATGGCGAAGTACGACGAACGGCTCTCCTTGGCGCCCCGCGACATTGTGGCAAGGGCGATAGACAAGGAGATGAAGATACACGGAATAGACCATGTGTGCCTCGATGTTACCCATAAAGAGGCGGAAGAGACCAAACTTCATTTCCCTAACATTTATCAGAAGTGCCGGAGTATAGGCATTGATATAACGAAAGAGTATATACCTGTGCGCCCTGCAGCTCATTATATGTGCGGTGGAATTAAGGTAGATCTCGACGGTTGCTCCAGTATAAGCCGCTTATATGCCATAGGTGAGTGCGCTTGTACGAGACTTCACGGCGGTAACCGGCTGGCCTCGAACTCGCTTATCGAGGCTCTGGTGTATGCAGACATGGCTGCTAAGCACAGTGTAGCTCGATTTAGCGATTATACATATAACGAACAAGTGCCCGAGTGGGACGATGAAGGCACGTTAACCAATGAAGAACGCGTGCTTATAACGCAAAGTGTGAAAGAAGTTGGCGAGATCATGAGCAATTATGTGGGCATTGTACGTTCGGATATACGCCTGAAGAGGGCTTGGAACAGGCTCGATTTGCTGTACGAGGAGACCGAAACTCTCTTCAAACACGTAAAGGCAAGTCGCGATATATGTGAGCTTCGAAACATGATTAACGTGGGTTATCTGATTACGCGGCAGGCTATTGAGCGCAAAGAATGCCGCGGATTGCATTACACGATAGACTATCCGGTGCACGCATACGAATAGGCTTGTTCATTTGAGAAGTAAAGGCAGAGAGGGGATGATTATCTTAAAGCAGTTAATTATGGGGTGTTTAAGTGAGCTAACTTTTTGCGATGCGGCCATTAAACCTTCATCGTTCGTCTTTCATCATTCATCCTTACCGGTGACCGACACCTGCTCTATGCGACTTACAATGCTGTCGCCAGACTTTAAAACAAAGAATTTTACGCGGATAATATTGCCGATTTCGGCGTTTCCATCCACCTTCAGACGGCGCGCCTTGCCGTATGTAAACGTGTCGCGCCGCGAGGGGAAAGAGAGCAGTTGCAGCGTATGACGATCGGAACCATCGCCGATAACGAAGATGTGGGCACTGTCTTTCACTGCTGTTTGGGCTTTCTTTGGCTTTGCCGGTTTGTCTTGAGTGTCGAATACATCGAAAACGCTTGCGGCAACCGTATCGCCTAATTCTTCTTTAGGGGCATATTTGCACGACGAAACGGACATCATGGCAAGCATAAAGCCGAAAATAACGAAAAATATCTTCTTCATATATCAATATCGAATAGGGATGTTTGCTGCGAGATAATATATTTCTACGTGGCTCGGAACACACCTATTTCGTGCAAAAATAGTCAAAATACACATGTTCTGCGGCCTGTGCGCTACATTATTATGTTTATTTAAGGAAGCATAGGCGTGCTGTCTGTGTGCGATAAACGTACTGTCTGTGGCCGCCAGACGGGCTATCTGTCTGCGATAGGTGCATGATCTATGGTCTGCGCTTCGGGCCAGTTCACGAGATAGAGCTTCTCTGTGGCCCGCGTAAATGCTGTGTAGAGCCAGTGCAGATAGTCGGGTGTAAGCATTTCATCGGTCATATAACCTTGGTCAAGATATACATGTGCCCACTGTCCACCCTGCGCCTTGTGGCAGGTAATGGCATAGGCGTATTTTATTTGCATGGCATTGAAGTAGTCGTTTCCCTTCATCTTCTTGATACGTTCGGCCTTTACGGTGATGTCGCCGTAATCTTCTTCCATCACTCGGTTGTAGAGTTGTTCTTGCTGTTCGTGCGTAAGAGCGGGCGCTTCTGCGGCAAGCGTGTCGAGAATAACGGTGGTATCGAGCTCGAAGTGGTCGTAATCGGGAAATTCGAGCGCTACGTCTGCGAAGCGAAAACCATAGAGCTCGCGCACATTTCTCACACGTCTGACGCAGGCACGGTCGCCGTTTGCGATGAACGAAATGCCGCGATCGGCGGTCGCAGAGGGTACGGATGATGCCGATAGAGCATTATTCAGATACTTGTTTTTTACTACCATAAGCATGTCGCCCGCGGTCAGTTCCTCTTCTCTTCCTAACACCATGTTGCGTATTCCGCGGTT
Source organism: Prevotella phocaeensis (assembly GCF_900065875.1). Lineage (NCBI taxonomy): Bacteria > Pseudomonadati > Bacteroidota > Bacteroidia > Bacteroidales > Prevotellaceae > Prevotella > Prevotella phocaeensis. Next base: position 59,632 of record NZ_LT160626.1, read on the forward strand.
ATAAATGTTGCTACGTTTATTACTTCGGGTAATTACCATGGTTTCATCGGTGCCCACTTCGCTATAACTGGATGCCAAAGACTCTATGAGTTCGTCGCCCGTAACGATACTGATGTCGGCAAATCCGTGCAGTCTGATCTTGGGAAGCAGTGTGTCTTCATCGTGCATAATCATGGTGCGTATGGCCGTGGCATTATAAAGAATGCCGCTGTTTTGGCTCTGTCGGAGTACTTCGTTCAAGTCTTGTTCGTATAATTTAAGTCCGTAAGCGGCAATAACCCTGCTGTTCAGCGCCGGTGATTCTTGCTCTCCGACGGGCGGCAGCTGCGCTCTGTCGCCGATAAGCAGCATGCGGCAGTTGCGTCCGCTGTATATATATTGTATCAAATCGTCTAATAGTCGGCCGCTACCGAATGCCGATTCGCCGCCTGTACCGTTCGATATCATGGAACATTCGTCGATGATAAAGAGCGTATCGGTATGCATGTTGTCGTTCAGATTGAATGTTCCGCCGATGCCGGAGTAAGACCTTTCGCGGTAGATGCGGCGGTGTATGGTGAATGCCTCATGGTTGCTGTTGATGGAGAACACCTTGGCAGCGCGGCCGGTGGGTGCGAGTAACAGCATTTTTTGCCCCAAACTTGCCAGCGACTTTACTATGGCAGCAGCGATAGAAGTCTTTCCGGTGCCCGCAGAGCCGCGGAGTATCATTGCTGTATGGGCATCGCGATCGGCCATGAACGAGGTGAAAGTGCAGATGGCTTGCTCTTGTTCTGCCGTCGGAGTAAAGTCGAATTGTCGACAGATTAAAGATGATAATTCGTCAGCTATCATTGAAATTAGAAAAGTATTTTGTATTTTTGCAGAATATAGGCGGCATCTCAGCAAATTGAAGCGAACTTCTTTGCATTCGACTTGCACTATTTTTGCAGAAAATAGGCTATGCCTTGGCGATTTGAAAGTTTGCTTTGTGTATAATACAATGCAAAAGTAGGAAAAGTATTCCGAATGTAGATGAAAATAAAGAATAATTATATATTGGGCTTCTGTGTACTGCTGTTGGCGGTGCTCTGCGTGCTTAGCGTGAGTACTCCGGTGAGGTTCCGGAGGCAGAGACAACAGAGAGAGGTCGAAGTAAAACGCTGTTTGGTGGCTATACGTAGGGCGGAAATGAAGTATCTGCAGGCATACGGCACATATACCGATAATTTCAGAGCGCTCACGGCGGCACGTCTGTTGGCAGATTCTGTACAATATATACCTTATTCGGGCGGCAAACGTTTCCGACTTGCTGTATCCGTACAGCTGACGAAGACGGGCAATCGCGTGCCTTTGATGGAGTGCAGCGCGACGTATGCAGACTATCTGCATGGGCTCGATGCCTCGCAGATTGCCGATATAACTGAAGATGCGAACGCTTCAGGGCGCTTTGCAGGATTGAAGATAGGGGATTTAACAACACCAAATGATAATGCAGGAAACTGGGAATAGTACACTTGTTTCGAGAATGAGGCCGGTAATACGCATCAGTAAGGGCGCTCTGTCGTTCTCGGTGGTCGATACTACCACCGAAACACAGGTTGTCTACGAGCCTTACGCCGTAAAAAGCGGCATGTCGATGGCGGCGAATTTGCGTGAAGCCTTTAATGAGAGCGAGTTGTTGATGCGCGGATATCAGCGGGCACAGGTAATGCTCGATGCACCTGTGTTGATGGTTCCGGTGGAGGAATTTGATGAGAGTGAGACCGATATACTTTATAACCATGTCTTTTCGAGACATGACTCGCAGGAAATATTGTATACGGTTTTACCCAATCTGAATGCCGTTGCGGTGTTCTCTATCAATAAAGATCTGAAGTTAGTGCTTACGGATCATTTCGATGATGTGCACTTCTATCCGCTCGTTCAGCCCGTTTGGAGCTATCTGCATGAGCGCAGTTTCATGGGTGGAAGGCGCAAGTTGTACGGCTATTTCCACGATAAGAAGCTGGAAGTTTTCAGTTTTAATCATAACAGGTTCAGGTTTACCAACAGCTATGATGTATCTCATCCGCACGATGCCATATACTTTTTGCTTTATATATGGAAACTGTTGGGCTACGATGTGGAACATGATGAGATGCATCTTGCCGGCGATATCTCCGACGAACGCGAGGAACTCTTGCAACAATTGCGCCGTTATGTGCAGAAAGTTTATGCAATCAACGCCTCTGCCGAGTTCAACCGTTCGCCCATTACAGGCATTAAAGGAATGCCTTTCGATCTGATTACATTATTTATAAAGGGAAGATGAGGGTAATCACCGGAATATATAAAGGGCGTCGTTTCGATATCCCGCGCACGTTCAAGGCGCGTCCGACGACCGATTTCGCAAAGGAGAACATTTTTAATGTGCTTAATGGTTACATCGATTTCGATGGTGCAGCGGCGTTAGACCTGTTTTCGGGCACCGGAAGCATCACGCTCGAACTGCTTTCGCGTGGCTGTGCAACGGTCGTAAGCGTAGAGGCTGACCGCGATCATGCCGACTTCATTCGCCGCTGTGTGGATAAACTCGGGGCGGAAAATAGTCTGCTTGTTCGCGGTGATGCGTTCAGATTTCTGAAATCATGCCACCAACAATTCGACTTTATCTTTGCCGATCCGCCTTATACATTGCCCCAATTGGTCGAAATTCCGGCGCTGGTATTCGAGTATAACCTATTGCAAACAGGCGGTATTTTCGTATTCGAACACGGTCGGCAGAACGATTTTTCTAACGAACCCCATTTTATTGAGCGCCGTACATACGGCAGTGTGAACTTTTCGTTGTTCGGTTTAACTGAATAGGAGATGAGGGATGAAAGAATAAGGATGAAAGATGAACGTTTATTAGTCGAATTTATAACGAAGAATAACGAACAATCTTTCATCCTTATTCTTTCATCCCTCATCTCCTATCCTTACAACAAAGGAGACAATAAACGCGTGAGTGACTCCCACAGGCGTTGCAGGAACGAACGACGGGCTATGTCTGTAGGGCTGTCGATAAGGCTGCATAGCTCTTGATCAGCAAGGAATATCTGCTTGAATCTTAATGCCATATCTCTGTTATAAAAAAAGATATTCGACTCAAAGTTATTCTCAAAGCTTCGAAAGTCTACGTTCGTGCTCCCGCAGGTGCACAAACTGTCGTCGGCAACCAGTAGTTTTGAGTGATTGAACCCCGCCTTGTAGAGATAAACCTTTACGCCTGCTTCAAGGATATTCATAATGTATGAGCGGCTTGCCCATTCCACCAATCGGGCGTCGGTGTGCAAAGGAACCATCAATCTTACATCTATACCGGTGAGAGATGCCGTACGCATGGCAAATAGGATAGGCTCCGTGGGCAAGAAGTAGGGCGATTCCATGAAGACATAATGCTTGGCTTCGAGCAATACTCTTACGTAACCTTGCATGATATCGGGCCATGGAGAGATGGGACTACTGGTAACTACCTGCGCTATACAGTCGTTTACGACCGACGTATTGGCTTCGGGATAGTATTTGCGGTCGGATATAAGCGTGCGATCCACGAAATACCAGTCGACAAGGAAGGCACGTTGTATGGAATAGACAATGCCTCCGGTAACGCGAAGGTGAGTGTCTCGCCATGATTGACGGGGGGTACCTTTCACGTAGCGCAGGGCTATGTTCATGCCACCTATAAAACCTACCTTGCCATCGATTACGCAGAGTTTGCGATGATTGCGGTAGTTAACTTTGCCGGTAAAGGCGGGGAAGCGCACCGGAAGGAATGAATGTACGTCTATTCCGGCATTTCTCATGCGTTCGAAGAAACGGTTCGGCACCCGCCAACAGCCCACATCATCGTAGATGAAGCGCACTTCGATGCCTTCGCGTGCCCTATCTATCAGCGCATCAGCTACCAATCGTCCGAGCGGATCATCAGCTATAATGTAAGTATCCAGATGAATGTGATGCTTAGCCTTACCGATTTCGTGCAGCAGACCGAGGATGAAGTCGTAGCCGTTAGTATAAATATCGGCCTCATTGTCTTTGAATGGCAGCGACATACTTTGGTTGGCGAAGAGTTTCATCAGCGCTTTATGGGTATCAGGCAGGCGCAGATTGCGTTGTTCGGCGAACTCCAACATCGAACGTTTAGACAGTTGATCGAGCCTGCGTTGGCTGATATAGCGCTCTTTGCGTGTGTTCTGTCCGAAGAAGAAGTAGAAGATAATACCTACAACAGGTACGAATATAAGCACCAACATCCATGCCATGGTCTTTTCGGGCTGCCGGTTTTCCATGAGAATGCGCACCACTGTGGCAATTACAATGATGGTGTAGAGGGCAAGTATTATCCAATGTGCGTAGATCATAGTTATTATTTCGCTTCCTTTTTCTTCTGTATATAAGCCAATTCATGTATTGCAAAGTCTGCATTTTCGGGCTCATCGATCATTTTGCTCAGCATTCTTTCGGCCTCATCGTAGCTCTTTCTTTCTACAAGGATATAGGCCTTGCGCCTCTTCAGAAAGTTTCTGAAAGGTTCGAAATAGCCTTTCGCCTTTTCTTTTTCGGGTAAATTGGCAAGCTCTTGCAGCAGTCCTTCGATGATACCATAGGCGCGCAGGTCGCCTCCATTTACCATACAATTGATATATTCCTCGGTATAAATGATGTTATGCAGCGGAAGTAGCAGTTCTAAATAGTAATATGAGCGGTCGTATTGGTGCAGGGCGTTGTAACAGTAACCTATCATATAGCTCACTTCAAAGAAATATTGTTGCATTTCGGGTTGTTGTTGCGACAGATATTGCCGCAATGTGTGATATACATATTCCAAAAGTGCGACTGCTTCTACAAAGCATTTTCGGTTAAAGAGCATCTTTCCGCGATAAAGATAATATCCCATTTGCGGGTTTACACATGCCACAAGCAGGCGTTCTTCGTCCGTAAGACTGTCGATACCTTCGTGCCCGAGTTTAGCCATAGCTTCTTTCCACAGATAACGAAACTCTTCGGTACGCCTCTGAGCCGGCCTGAGATCGTGCGCTGCGAGTGTACTCAAAGCGATGGTTATATTATTATCGGTGCCTACAGGATTTGTTTTTTGCGCCGACAGAGGCAACTGGGTAACGGTTATGCGGTAATAAAGAGTATGTTCGTCTCCCTGTTCTGCCGATAAATGAATGATGAGGCGTCGCTCCTTTTCAGCCATGATACGGTCGAAATACGACAGAAAGAGCGTAGCCGTGCGGTGCACAAACTTACCTTCGGCGATAAGTTCGGCCGAGAGCTCCAGCTCGCTTATACTGTCGGCATCTACTTTCCGTACGTTGCGGTCGTCGGTGACGACGGTCATACGTATGGGAAGAAAGTGCGATATGCCCAATGCCTTGGCAAACAATCGCTTGATGGTAATGCCGTCGTCGGGCTGTTCGCGCCACTCGGAGCCTGTTTCTTGGTGCAGCATTTCCTGTTCGCGTACCAGATAAATGTTGCGCCCGATGTCCATACCGGTTCTTTCTATATCTGTAAATCCGATTGTTTCGGCATCTTTTATCATCTCTTCGAACCGCTTGACGAATACGTTTTTCCATAGGAACATGTCCTCCATCGTTCGTTTAAGCAACAAAGAAGACGTGATATCGTTCAGTAGCAGGCCCGATACTATATGTACGTATGCCGTGCCGTTGGCGTTTTCGATGGTATAGATGATGCGACAGTTATCGGTATTCAAGTTGCATTGATTGCAAATGTTGCGCATAAGTTCCAGCTGTTCGGCATGAACAGAATAGATAGACAGGTAAGATAGCCGTGCAAAAGGTGAGTTCTTGTTAAGACGAATGCGGAACGAACCGCCTTGATATTCGTAATCAGCAAAGGTATCTTCGTTTTCTTTCTTCCATACAGGTTTACAGTTGAGTGTGCGCAGCGCCCTTCTGATGATGCGGCGATTATCGTTCGGCGAGTTCGAATAACGGCCCTGTTTGGCACGGAGATACCCTTTCCAAACAAAATACGATGCCAATGTAGCAAAAGCACACACCGTACAAATCAATAGCATCAGTTCGATGTAACCCATGTTTCAGCCTTGTAATTCTTGTCTTCTTATGCTCTGTAGCTTTGTTTTGTTATGAAATCCGAATGTAGAAGTAACGACAATAAGCATCCTGCCGCCCTGTTATTTTTATTTCACTGTGAGTTCGACTACGCAATCTATATCTTTCGGCACCGACGGGAGCTCTATCGTAATGCCGTATTTACTGCGTGTAAAGTTCACTTTCGTATGGTTATTGAACATTACGGCATTGGTTATTTTCGAATTGTCGACCGGAAGAAACAGTCCTTTATCCTGCAAATTCAGTATATGTACATACAGTTTATTGCCCTTTTGCGTACTAACTCCCCATTCATGCGGTGCTATAATGCCTCCACGGGTGCCGTATATGGTTTCGCCGTATGTACTCATCCATTTGCCTATCTCGCCGAGGCGTTGCGCTGCAGCGGCAGGTAATTGCCCGTCGGGTTGAGGCCCTATGTTCAATAACAGGTTGGCATTTCGCCCTGCGGCACGCACAATAAGGTGGATAAGTTCCTTAGATGTTTTGTACAGGCTATCGGTAATATTGTATCCCTAACACCTGCTCATGGTCTCACATGTTTCGAGTGGCAGGGCGCTGATGCCGTTCTTGCCCGAATATCCGGCCTTGTTCTCGCCGGGAAGGTCGCGTTCGAATATCTGTATATCCTCTCCCTCGAACGGTACTTCGTGATGGTTATTGCCGATGAGGCATGCAGGTTGCAGTTTGTGGATTAACTCATATTGTTTGCCGAGCTGCCAGTCGAAAGGCTTATCATCACTGTCATGATCCCAAAAACCGTCGAACCATATCGCACCGATAGGCCCGTAGCCGGTTAAAAGTTCCGTAAGTTGTTTGTTCATAAAGGCATAATAACTGCCCCAGTCTTGCCTGTTAGTCGGTCTGCCGAGCCATCTGCCGGTCCTACCGAGCGGGTAATCGAGCCTATGCCAGTCGAGATGCGAGTAATAGAAGTGCAGTGAGATGCCCTCGCGTCGGCAGGCCGTTGCCAGTTCTTTCAGCACATCGCGCCCGAAAGGTGTAGCATCAACGATGTTATATCCGTCGGATTTCGTGCCGAACATAGAGAACCCGTCGTGGTGTCGCGCCGTTATGGTGATGTACTTCGCACCGGCTGTTTTGATTGCCTTTACCCATTCGTCGGCATTGAACTTAGAAGGATAAAAGCCGCCGGCAAGTTTCGAATACTCTATATAGTTGATATTCCGGTTGTTCATCACCCATTCGCCCTCGCCGAGCATGGAATATATTCCCCAATGAAGGAATATCCCGAACTTGTTGTCTTGAAATTTGTTGCGGGCATCGATGTTTCCCGTTGCGGGCAGGTAACCGTTCTGTGCACCCCCTGCAATGCTCATAAGCAAGACGACAATAGTTGGTATGAATTTTTTCATGCTTTGGTAACGGTGTTGAAGTATATCTGCAAAGATAACGATTATTATCGGAATTGCAACACCACAGGCACTTTTTTACTTCACTCTAAAGGGTTTGCTGCTTAAATATTTATTATTCGGTTGGGTTGCAGAGGAGGTTTGGCGGTGCTTATTTGCAGGTTTACCGTGAACGAAGCATGCCTCGTGCCGTGATACACGGTACATCTGTTGTCGACAAGCGGGCTTTATACGAGCTTTATATTATATATGTATGCACGATAGAAACTACTTTTAATGTGAACGAATCGTAAATATTTATATGAAAAAATGTGAAAAAATCAGGCGTGTCTTTAGTAAGAACGAAAGTATTATCTTATCTTTGCAGCGCAATTATTTAGGAAACTTCGGTATTTTATGATTAGGATAACACCGTTTGTGCAAATGAACAGTTGCAGATTTCCGGTAATTAACGAATTCTGGTATCGGCATGCAGTTAACCCAAAGGTATGTTTAACGAACCAATGATTTTATAACAACGATTATCATGCCATAAAAAGATGTATCTGTCTTATACCGAATTAACATTATGAATTAATATTACTTTAAAATTTTTATGTACAAGTATGAAGGCTAATTATGTAAAACCACAAGTGAATTCATTATCTGTAAAATCTCAATTGCTGGCAGGCAGCAATCCTAAAAATAAGGGGCAGCTTGGCGATTATGAAGAAGGAGAAGACTTGGGAAGTGATGATATGAATGCTAAAACAAATTTTATTTATTGATTATGAAAGCAAACAAGACAAATTTATCGGTTTTATTCGGAACATTGCTATGTGTTTCTGCATGCACGGGAATTAACGATATCGGTAACGATAGGGCGGATAAAGGCGGACAACCGAGCAAGATAGTAACATTAAAGGCTATGATGCCCGATCTTAGCACGCGCACTATTTTCAAGGATGAGCAAGGGAAAACGCTGAAAGTAGGATGGGGTAAGGGCGACAAGATACGTGTTTCGCCCCTGAACGGTGCCCCTTCTTCGATTTTCTCTGCACCGGCTGACGCAAGTGGAAAGCTTGCTACCTTCACCGGAACGTTCGATCAATCTGCACAGGTGAATAAGATATGTGCCGTATATCCCGCTACAATGCCCGAAAGTGATGACAGATGGGCGGTTATGAACGTAGACTATTCTTCGCAGGAGGGCTCTTTGGATTACATACAGGAGCATGCCATGATGACTTCTAAGATGGATTACCAACCCGAAGGCAGCAATCTTCTGCAATTCAAGAACGAGGCTGCCATCGTTAAGTTTACGATAAAGATGCCTAAAAAGGATGAACAAAATCCCTTGTTGCCAACAGAAGACAAGATTAGTTCTGTGGTAATAGCCACTCCGTTGGCGCAAGGAGAGAGCGTAGCAGATAATAATTTGGTGCATAGCCGTAAGTGGAACGGGCTTTACAATACGTGGAGTTCGGATGGAAAAGGGAACATGTTGATTAAGTTTGCTGAAGATGTAACGTTCGATATGGGGCATCCTATCGTAGGATATGCTATGATTCTTCCGCAGAAGTTGAAAGATGGACTTGTCATATCTGCACGTGGTAAGCGCATGAATTATTCTATCTCTACGAAACCCAATGTCGATCTACAGGCCGGAAAGATATATCGTATCGCAAAAACAGCTACTCCCTTGCACCTGTATTACCAATGGGATGCATACAGTCCTTATGTGAAAGGTAACAGCAGTAAGGAGTATTTTCATGAAGGAGGCGAGGGATATAACCGCGCTTGCAGTACTCCGGAGCACTCTTGTAAGGAATGTCCTACTAAGGAACAGATATTGATGTATCTCGGTACCAATGATTTATATTATAGCAATGGGGTAGGTATTTATGCCAATACAAAGGGACTTTGGCTGCCTAAACGGCAGTATATCGACGGGTTCGATGCAGGAACAGCTAAAAAAGTTGATATGAAAGACAATGAAAGCAGTAATGATGTTTACCCTAAGACAGAGCGGCCAAGCGATATAAGCAAGTACTTTTTCCTCCCTGCAAGCGGCTGTTATGAAGATAACGACCTTATGCTAAAGGAACGAGGAGGCCATTATTGGGCGAGTACTTGTTATCCTTATGCCGACGGATATGCCTTCTTTCTCGAGTTCGACCTTAGTGGAGACAACACAACTGCCTTTGCCGGCTTAAGAAAAGCACCCAAAGCCTTCGGACATTTTGTATGGAAAGTGGAGTAATACCAGTGTAATCAGACCGATAACATGAATGCCTTGCTACTGCATATCGGGATATCTGATGGTGCAAGTCGGCCTGTATGCTGCAGGCGAAATATCGTTCGAGGTCTGACAGACGATATTTCTATTGCCGACAGAAGGGCAGTATAAAAGGCTTACATAGTACGGATATGTGCAATAAAAGGTGCTTCTATGGGCGACAGGATTATGAGCCCGAAGAAGCACCTTTATTTTATGGCTGCGCTGCAGCTTGTTTATACGATGATATTGTTACCCAGTTTGCGGGCGAGAGTGTTGCGAATGTTCTGCATATCTTTGTATTCTTCCATGAGTTTAAGCATCTTTTCGGGCTCGTTTACGGCCAAAGAGATGCCTTGTTGCAGTTCTTTAAGACGCTTCTCCACATAATCCATGCGGAAATCCAGTAACAAATGTATGGTTCTGTTGAGCAATCTTTCATCGTCGACTTCCTTTTTCAAGCTCTCTGAAAGTTTGAACTTGTCGGCCGTCATGTCTATAGCAAGACGGCTCACCTCTATATCTTCGTGGTGAATAAAGTAGGTCTCGGCACGAAATCCCTCTGTTCTGCAGCACTCAACCGCCTCGGCCAGTATCTTGTTATATAACTCGTTGCCGAATTGCAGGTTGTCTGTATTCAGGTTATAGTCGATGAATTGCGCTACCGAAAGCGTGTAAACATTGCCTTCTTCGTCGGTGGCATCTTTCACGATAATACGCTCTCCGTACTTCATAACGAGTTGTATGAGCATTTGTTCTACCTTCTTGGCCTGTTGCATGGGCGTAGAAGGTTGTATGGGGGGCCGAGGTGCGACTTGCGTTTCCTGTGCCTGCTGGTTGCGATCGGCCTCTTTGGCCTGCGCATCTCGGCTGTCTCTGATAAATCGGTTCATGGTATTGATGAGCGTTCCCTCATTTATACCCATGCGTTGTGCACAGTCATGCAGGTATGTATCGCGCAATATCTGGTTTTGAATGACCGATATACTCTTCACAATCGAGTTGATTGCCTCCGATCTTTTGATGGGATCGGTCTCGTTTTTCAGTAATAGATCGGTCTTGAACTGTATAAAGTCGGTCTGATGGTCGTTGATGTATTGGCGGAAAACGGCCGCCGAATGCTGACGAGAGAAGCTGTCAGGATCGTTACCATCGGGGAGTAACAGCACTTTAAGGTTCATCCCTTCGGCCAAGAGCATATCTGTACCGCGCAAAGCTGCGTGTATACCGGCCTCATCGCCATCGTATAACAAGGTTATGTTAGAGGTGAAGCGGTGCAAGGTGTGTATCTGATGAAAGCTGAGTGCCGTGCCCGAGTTGGCCACCACGTTCTCTATGCCGCACTGATGCATGGAAATAACGTCGGTATATCCCTCGACCATGTACACTCGATCTTCTTTTGCGATGGCTTTTTTGGCCTGATAAATGCCATAGAGCTCATGGTCTTTGTGATAAATATCAGACTCTGGCGAGTTTACATACTTAATATTCACGCCTTTGGTACGCGAGTCAAGCACGCGACCTCCAAATCCAACGACCTTACCGCTTACGCCTATCCACGGAAAAACTACGCGACCGGCGAAACGGTCGATGAGTTCGTGGCGGTCGTTTTCGTAGCATATACCCGTTTTAAGCAAGAACTCGGGCTTATAGCCTTTCTTAATGGCTGTGGCAGCCAGTGCATGACGGTCTTGCAGGTCGTAGCCCAATTGGAACTTTTCTATAATGTCGTCGCGGAAACCTCGGCTGCGGAAGTATTGCATACCTATGGCCAAACCGTCGGGGGTGTTATGTAGAATGCTTTGGAAATACTTGGCTGTCCACTCATTTACTATGAACATCGACTCCCGTTCGCTCTGTTCACGCTTCTCATCATCGGTAAGTTCGCGCTCTATTATTTCTATGTGATATTTATTGGCGAGCCATTTGAGCGCCTCAGGATATGTCATTTGCTCGTGTTCCATTATGAAACTCACGGCATTTCCGCCTTTTCCACAGCCGAAACAATGACATGTACCGCGCGAAGGCGATACGACGAACGACGGTGTTTTCTCGTTGTGAAAGGGACACAGCCCCATGTAATTGGCGCCACGCTTACGGAGCGACACGAATTCGGATACCACATCTACGATATTGGCGGCATCTTTAATCTTTTCAATGGTTGGTTTGTCTATCATCGGTTCCTATAACAGTCATTGCAAAGTTACTCATTTTTATTTAATATACAATTTGTTTTGCCGTTACATTACCTATGCCTATCTGTTTTAGAAGTACCGAATATGGAAAATATCCCTACCGTTTATGCGTTGTAGATGTGCAACTAATCCTTGAAAATGAAGAAAAAACGAAGTTGGTGTAAACTAATTGATAATGAGTGAGAAACAGAACGATTTGCATAGAAGTTCCCTTTTCAAAAAGGGCAGGTATATGCAGATTTAGGCAGAAGTTCAGTTACCAAACCGTTACCCGATTTTGCCATAGGTAACGATGGAGTAATGTTCGGTAACTGAATTATTTTCGCTCGTGTGGCTGTTGCTACGGTCGGCAGTTTTCTGCATAAGTGATGAACGCTTTGAAATTGGTATTTTTGCCACAAAACATCAAAGCGTATGAAAACAGAAAAAATGAAGGTGTTGCTCTACCTCAAAAAGAGCGGTCTTGACAAGTCGGGCAAGGCTCCGATTATGGGACGCATTACCATCGGGCGTTCCATCGCACAGTTCAGTTGCAAGCTCTCCTGTAATTCTGACCTGTGGAATCCCCGTGAGAGCAGAATGGACGGCAAGAGCCGTGAAGCGGTAGAGATAAACGGCAGGTTGGAAAATTTGCTGTTGTCTGTTCAATCGGCTTATCAATCCTTGCTCTCCAATGGTCACCCATTTGACGCAACCGACGTGAAGGAACAGTTTCAAGGCAGTGTGCAGGCACGGTGCATGCTCATCGAAAGGTTTGATATGCTCATCAAAGAGAAAGAAAGTCATATCGGTGTAGACATCAGAAAGGAGTCAATGGCAAGCTATCACTCCACGAGAATCCATTTGCAGGAGTTTATTCAAAGAAAGTACAAGGTATCTGACTTGGCTTTCTCACAACTCACAGAAAATTTCATTCATGAGTTTCAGCAGTACTTTTTGGGAGAGTGTGGATTTCAGGAAAGCTCATTCTACAATGTCGCCACCCATTTGAAAACAGTTTGCAGGCTGGCTTACCGTGAGGGATTGGCAGACATCCTGCTTTTTGACAAAGTCAAAATCAGCAAGGGTAACAAGAAACTTCCCAAAGCACTTGACGGGAGGGCATTTGAGAAGTTAAAGACTCTCCACTTTGAGGACTTGGAGGAGGAAATGGAAACGGCAAGGGATATTTTCCTCTTTGCCTGTTATACAGGTGCTGCGTATTGCGACTTGATGGAACTAAGCAAATCTCATCTTGTGCGTGATGACGAGGGTGGCCTTTGGCTGAAGTTCAACCGTCAGAAGACAAGTGTACCTTGCCGTGTCAAACTGCTACCCGAAGCCATACGGCTGATGGAGAAGCTCCACAGCGATGAAAGGGAAACACTGCTCCCCTTTATGAGGTATGCTGCCTACCAATCATACTTGAAAGCCCTGCGGCTTCGTGCAGGCATCTCGTTTCCTTTTACCACACATACAGCAAGGCACACATTTGCCACGCTCATCACACTTGAACAGGGTGTACCCATTGAGACCGTGAGTAAGATGCTGGGGCATTCCAACGTGAGCATGACCGAGCGTTATGCAAAGGTAACCCCACAGAAACTCTTTGAGGAATTTGATCGTTTCCTTTCTTACACTGAAGATATGCAGTTAACAATCTGATTCCTATTTCTTCTATCTTATCATTATTCATTATTCAAAACCACCAAGACAATGAGAAGTACATTCAAGATACTGTTTTATATCAACAGACAGAAGACAAAGGCAGACGGCAATACCGCCATTCTCTGCCGTATCACCATAGACGGAAAGAACACAGCCATTACCACAGGCGAAGAGTGCCATCCTGCCGAGTGGAACACCAAGCAGGGCTTGACAACCAACAAGAAAACAAACCAAAGAATCAATGAGTTCAGGGATTTGGTAGAAAAGACCTATCGGGACATACTGACGAGGGACGGAGTGGTAAGCGTGGAGCTTATCAAGAACCGCTTGCAAGGCATTGCCACTAATCCGACAACGATCCTTGCCATGAGCAAGGCGGAACTGCAATCCGTCAAGGAGTCAGTAGGCAAGTCAAGAGCAGAGGGGACTTATCTGAATCTGTTCTATTCTGACAGAAATCTCCGTGAATTTGTCGAAAATAAAGGAGTGCAGGACATACCCATCGGAGCTATTACAGAGGACTTGTTCGAAGAATACCGTTTCTTTCTGAAAAAGCGTGGGCTGAAAGCATCCACCATCAACAGCAACCTCTGCTGGCTGAGCCGACTGATGTTCCGTGCGGTCAGCCGGAGGATTATCCGCTATAATCCCTTTGAGAATGCCAAGTATGAGAAGGAGGAAAAGAAGATACGCTTTCTGCAAAAGAGCGAGGTGATGAAACTTATGTCAATGAGGATGAACGACAAGGAAACAGAGTTGGCAAGACAGATGTTCATTTTTTCCTGCTTTACAGGATTGGCTATCTCAGACATGGAGAATTTAGAAAACAAGCATATCCAAACGACAGCGGACGGACAGTTGTATATAAGAAAGGAACGTCAGAAGACCAAGGTTGAGTTTATCGTGCCATTACATCCCATAGCGGAAGCCATCTTCAGTCATTGTCGGAAAGAACAGGAAAGAAGCGAGGAACAACTGACTGTGAAAGAAAAAGGTGAGAGTCTTGTCTTTCACCGCAATTGTAGCCGTAGTGTCATGGATTCCAAACTGAGCATCGTGGGAAAGGCTTGCGGTATCCGCCAAAGACTTTCCTTCCACATGGCAAGACATACATTCGGCACGATGAGCCTAAGCGCAGGTATTCCCATTGAGAGCATAGCCAAGATGATGGGGCATGCCTCCATATCAAGCACTCAGGTTTATGCGCAGGTGACGGACAACAAGATATCAGAGGATATGGACAGGCTCATTGCCAAACAATCGGCAAAAGAATAGGAAGCTTCGGAGAGAGGCTTGTGAATCTTCGGAGGTATCAATCTATAAAATGGAGGAAACGGCATGAAAGCAAACGATAACGTAAAAGCCGTAACAAACACCGCCTGTCATCGCAGTATCTTTGATTGGGGCAGCAATATGCAGGTTGTCAGAAAAGGAAGCGGAGACATAACCATGACGGAGAGAACTTGCGAAGTTCTTCGGAGTAACTTGGAGAAAACTCAATCATAGGCTTCAGACGACCATGAAATCTTCCAGCCTGTATCCCGACGAAAGGGGTGCAGGTCAAGAAGAAGTTATCAAGAAGGGAGAGACTGTAGGTTGTTCACTACTTTATCCGCTCTCAACAATCATCGCCTTGTCCTTTCTGTTAAACAGCACCGAAGCGCATTTGTTCAGAAAGTATGTCTGTCAGAGAGCCCAGAAACCTGCATCCGTGCTAACACTGGTATTTCTGCTTGGCAGCACGGATAACTGATAATCTGTATTGATTTCCTTTTTCTTTCACCGATATTATCCTACTACTTACTACAACAAGAGATAAGACAGTGAAAGAAAAAGGGCTATAATGTAGTTAGAACAAGAAATGAAAATTACTACCCTATGACTACATTCTATCTTATATGGGAATGACTGAGAGCCGTTTAGCCCTTTGGGGTCATAATATTTGGGTATCTTACCTTTATTATATCTTCTTATTATGCAATTGCCTCTAAGAATGATATGTCTCTGTGAAATTATGTCGTGTCTTATTTGCAATCCTTACTAACATTAACATCACCGGAACTTCGACCAGCACACCCACCACCGTAGCCAATGCAGCCCCGGATTGTAAACCAAACAGAGAGATAGCCATAGCAACCGCCAATTCAAAGAAATTACTTGCCCCAATCATTCCGGCAGGTGCGGCAACATCATGGGGTAATTTCCACCATTTCGCCCAACCGTAAGCAACGAAGAATATCAGAACCGTTTGCAACACAAGCGGAACTGCAATCAATAAGATATGCAGGGGATTGTTTAGTATCGTTTCTCCTTGAAATGAAAACAGGATAATAAGCGTTAATAGCAATCCACCTACCGTATACTTATTGAATTTCTTAATAAATACGTTGTTGAAATATTCTATACCTTTGCGGCGGATAACCATTATGCGGGTAATGATACCGGCAGCAAGTGGTATCACAACAAACATCCCTACGGATAGCAAAAGAGTGTTCCACGGAATAGATACACCGCCAACTCCCAGCAGAAAAGCAACGATAGGGGCAAACGCTACCAATATGATTAAATCGTTCACTGCCACTTGTACCAGTGTATAAGCGGCATCCCCTTTAGTAAGGTAACTCCACACGAACACCATAGCTGTACAAGGTGCAGCCCCCAATAATACCGCCCCGGCTAAATATTCTTCGGCTAATCCGGCAGGTATAAAGGCTTTGAAAACCACATAGAAGAACAAATAAGCTATTCCGAACATGGTAAATGGCTTTATCAGCCAATTTGTAACGCAAGTGACAATTATTCCTTTCGGACGCTTGCCGACATTCTTAACACTTTGAAAATCCACTTTTAGCATCATCGGATAAATCATTAACCAAATCAGGATTGCCATGGGTATGGACACGTTGGCATATTCAAATTTGCGTAATGTTTGCGGAATTGCCGGAAGCCATTGTCCCACGGCAATGCCAATAATGATGCACAAGGCAACCCAGATAGTCAGGTATTTTTCAAAAAATCCAATTCCTTGTTTCTTTTCCATAATAACAAATATTTAGCTTAATTGTGGTTTTAATTCGTTCAGGTAGAAGTCATAGAAACGAGCTTTTATTTCATCCCGTACCCGATGAAATTCACTGATTATAAATTCCAGTGTTCCGGTTGCTTCCGAAGGGTCGTCAAATCCAATATGTACCCTGTTCCTTACTTCACTCGTAAATATCGGGCAGCTCTCATTTGCCCCACCGCAGACCGTAATAACATAGTCCCATTCCTGCCCTATATATAGGTTTACACTTTTAGGGATATGGTGGGCTAAATCTATACCCATTTCATCCATAACTTTTACCGCCATCGGATTAACCTTTTCAGCAGGTTTTGTTCCTGCTGAAAAGACATCCAGTTGATTGTTAAATGATTGTAAAAAGCCATGTGCCATTTGGCTGCGGCAGCTATTCCCCGTACAAAGAATTAAAATCTTCATGTTTTTTATTTATTTTTCCAAGCTATCAGGGCAGCATTTCCTTTTGACAATTCTTCTACTTTCTTAATCCAAACCAATTCATTTTGCGCCTTTGCCCGCAAGAAAGAATTTTCGGTGTCAGTTAATGACAAGCAAGCATTCACGATCCACCATTTATTATTAATCCCGGCACGTTGTAAATCCATTTGCAAGCGTTCGGCTTCAAATACGGGTGTTGCTTCGGGCAGGGTCACAATAACGACTTCTGTTTCCTGCTGATTTCTCAAACGTGGTAACAGCTTTCTTACGGAAGCGGGAGTGTCGCCATGTGTACGTTGTACTTCTTTATGGTAACTTTCCGTTGCATCCAGCAACAACAAAGTGTGTCCGGTAGGTGCGGTGTCAATTACTACGACTTCATTTTCTGCTTTATCGACAATTTCAGCAAAAGCCCGGAATACTGCAATTTCCTGCGTACACGGTGAACGTAAATCCTCCTCTATATATTCCATATCTTCGGCTGTTATTGTTTCCGCAGCTTTACTGCGAACCTCGTTTTTATAGGCTTCCAACACTTCCGCTTCGTCAATCCGGCTTACCGTAATGCCAGCCTGAACAGCAAGGTTATAATTCAGATGGTTTGCCGGGTCAGTGGTGGTAAGATGGACCTTTGCACCCAGTTTTGTTAATTTCAGGGCTATTTCAGTGGCTAAAGTGGTTTTTCCCACGCCGCCTTTTCCCATAGTAAAAACAACCCTTTTTCCTGATTGATAGAGGTCATTTACCAGTTCATCCATCCCTTTGGCATCGGTAATCCGCTGATAGTTCGCATCATTTGTTAAATTATCATTGTAAAGCATCTGGCGGATGTTCGCAATATTAGATAAATTGTATGACCGTAAAGGAACATAATAAGACGGATATTCCAGCAGTTCCGCAGGGGTCTGTTTCAGGGCGTTTTGCTGCCTGTCATATATCTGTTTCGATACGTTATCGGCTTCATCTAATTGCAGCAAAAGCCCGTTGATTACCAATAGCTGGTTTTTAATTCCCAGTAATTGCAATTCATGTGAAGAACGGGCGGCTTCTTTTAATGGTGCGATTTCAGGACGGCTAACCAATACTAAGTGGGTTGCGTTTGCATCCAAAAGTGTTTCAACTGCCTGCTTATAGATACCTTTCCGTTCTTCCAAACCGGATAATTGACCTAAGCAAGATGCACCGTGCGTACTCTCACTGATAAATGTACTCCACGCTGATGGTAGTTGTAACATTCGCAACGTGTGTCCCGTGGGGGCTGTATCAAAGATAATATGGTCGTATTCTTTTGCTTTATCAGCATCCGTGATAAAGTCGGAAAACTGGTTGAATGCAGCAATTTCTACCGTACAAGAGCCTGAAAGTTGTTCTTCCATATTCTGAATTACACTTTCGGGCAGTTGTCCCCGGAAAGGAGCAATAACGCTTTCCCTGTATTCGGCTGCGGCTTGTTCCGGATCGAGATTAACGACCGTTAAGCCGGGAACTTCTTGAATATCCGTGCCGTGTCCGTTCAGTGTTTGATTAAACACATCTTGCAGGTTTGAGGCCGGGTCTGTACTGATAAGAAGTATTTTCTTTCCATTATCTGCCAAGCCTACCGCAGTAGCACAAGCAATCGAAGTTTTTCCAACACCGCCCTTTCCGGTGAAGAAAAGGTATTTCGTCAAATCTATATTTGATAAATTAAATGTTTTCATTTTTATATAATTAGTTGGTGCAAACTTATTTTACTGGCATAAAATCCAAATTGATACCCGTCCATTCACTCATTTGTTTGGTGGTAGGATAGGTTTTTGAAACAGCGATTTCACCGTCCACTAAAGTAATAGGCAGTGCATCCGCCCCATGTTTTTGCAGATGCTCGTTTACGGTTTTATTACTTACATATACTTGCGGTTCGTCACGTAAATTGTGACGGGTAACGATGATACCATGTTTTTTCAATGTTTCGATAACAACCGCAATACGCATCAATTCAGGGTCAATGTTTGTTCCACAAAGACCCGTAGGGCAACACATTGCCGGGTCGAAAATTTCTATCTTTTTCATATTGTTTTTTATTTGAAATGATACTTCATATTTATTCATGGAAAAAAGACTACTGCATAATAAGTTCCTACCGCAATAAAGAGGATGGCAACTATTTTACGAAACCATTTCTCGAATATTTGCATCCGGTTATAAAACTTACCGAGTCCGGCAACACTGTACGCCAAAATCCATGCAACAAGGATTACGGGTAATCCCGTAGCAATAGCGTAAATTACAGGTAATAGATACCCGCCCGTTTCCGCTGCTGACAAAGGCATAAGCATACCGAAATAAAATACTCCACTGGTAGGACAAAAAGCAAGGGCGAATAAAATACCCAATAGCATAGCCCCCCAACCGCCTTTAGTCCTCTTTTTCAAACTTTTACCATCAATATTAATTTTCGGTAGATTGAGTTTTATTACATCAAGCATAAATATTCCAATGATGATTAACGCCGGAGCAATCAGCATTTCCCCATACTTGCTTACGGCTTTTTGAACCATAAACATACTTGCTCCCTCACGGAGAATAGGGATAAGGATAAAGCCAAGAACCGTATAGCTTACTATTCTGCCGAATGTATAAAGCAATCCGTTTATAAAAATCCGGTGATGGTTTTCTATGTCCTTACTAATAAATCCTATTGCCGTTATGTTGGTCGCTAACGGACACGGGCTGACCGCCGTTAAAATCCCCAATATAAAAGCTGTAATAGCAGGAATAGAACTGTTATCTAATAGCGATTGAAGAAAATCCATCTTACAACTGTCTTAATAATTCGTCAATCTTGCTTTTAATTCCGTCTTTAAACTTGTCCGGTGCATTTTTCGCATTGGAAAAACCAAACTCGGTCATATTGTTTACATTCTCTTTGCCGTCTTTCCAGCCGTTTACAAATAAAGACGACCATGTAACTTCGTACTTGTTTGCAATCGCTTCATTTTCTTTCTTTGAAATATCGATCACCTTATAGATAATTTTACCGTCGGCTTTTTCTTTTGAATAAAGGCTATCCAAAAGGGCTAATGTATTTGTTTCTATCGCCCGGCAAGTGATACACCGTTGCGCTCCATGAAAATAAAGAACCTCTATGCGGTTAGTCTGTATTTCTTCCGCTTGGTTTTCTCCGGTCTTTTTCTTTGAACCATTGCCACAAGAAACTAAGACCAGCGTTGCAATCAGTAGATAAAATAATTTTCTCATAGTTCATTTTTATTTGGTTATCAACTCTTTCACTTCTGCAAGAGATAACTTTTTTCCGGCTGATACGACTATCTCGTCAATCACCAAAGCTGGAAGCCCTAAAATGTTATACTCCATGATTTTCAATAAATCTTCCTCTTTGATAAGGGATGCATCGCAACCTAATTCTGAAATAGCTTGTTTGGTAGTTTCGTACAAGGCTTTACAGCTTGAACACCCAGTTCCTAATACTTTAATTTCCATTGTCATTTTATTTTAAAGTTAATATAATAATCGTAGTTCGTAGAACTACGAACAACTATTCCAAAAAAAAGTACTGCTATTCACAGCACGATGTACCTTTACATTTACAGTCCCCTAAAAAAGCTGCAAACAATTTTCGGGCAAGTTCCCAGTTCTCCCGGTTTATACAATACCGGACTTTGGGCGTTTCTATTTCCCCCTGAATTAAGCCAGCTTCTTTTAATTCTTTCAAATGCTGCGAAACGGTTGCTTTAGCAATAGGTAGCTCTTCGTGAATATCACCAAAGAAGCAACTATCTTGTTTTGCCAAGAAAGCAAGAATAGCCATCCGTGCCGGATGTCCCATTGCTTTGGCAAAACGAGCAATCTGTTCCTGCTCTGTTGTGTACTGTTTCTCTTTCACTCCAATTCTCCTTTCTTCTTTGTTGTTCGCAAAGTTACGAACAATATCTGATACATGCAAATAATATCGCTATTTTTGGGGAAAATCGTTTTTTTCTGTATCTCAGAAAAATATAAGTAGTAATCCTATGCTATAGTCGCAAGTCTAAGTTGTTAATGATTCTATGTGAAAGCATCTTATGGTTTCCAAATCCATAGGAATAGCCGCTTCCTTCTTGCAGGGTACTTGTGAAATCATAAGCTTTTAGATTAACTTTTGAAATGTAATCTAAATATCCTAAGGCACTTGTTTCTGTTCCCTATAATTATCTTTCAGCATCTTTTCCAAGTCCGAGGACTTATAGAGTATCTTCCCTGCGAATTGCGTGTAGGAAATAATTCCCCTGTCCCTATAGTCCTGCAGGGTACGGGGGCTGATATACAGCCGCTCGCATACCTCCT
Organism: Prevotella phocaeensis; assembly: GCF_900065875.1. Lineage (NCBI taxonomy): Bacteria > Pseudomonadati > Bacteroidota > Bacteroidia > Bacteroidales > Prevotellaceae > Prevotella > Prevotella phocaeensis. The sequence continues at coordinate 81,042 of NZ_LT160626.1, forward strand.
TACCTGTCAGGAAATGCTCACCACCAAACAGTGGTTTGTGTGTTTCTGCCACTTCCTTAATCCGCTTGCTTACCCCTTTTAGTGCGGACAGCACCACCTGCATATCGTCAGCCTTCATTTTCAAATCTCTAACCTGTTCCATAATCTTCGTGTCTATTTGTTGATTTTAGTTTTATCCGTTTTTGATTTCTCTGTTTTGGTTTGGAGTAACTGCTCCACGTCCTCACGCTTGTAATAGCACTTATGCCCGATTTGGGCAAAGGGCAATACGCCCGTATCACGATAGTGCTGCAAGGTGCGCTTGCTGATGTTGAGCAGCCTGCACACATCACCGTTGTGCAGCCAATCGGTATGCCTGCTATGTTCCTCGAATGCCTTGTAGCAGGTCTCGGCAAGGCTGAGTATCTCGTTCCTCAGCTTTGCCCAGTTTGAATCCGTAATGATAAAATATCCCATAATTCTATTGTTGTTTTGTCTGTAATTCCTTTTCTTGTTTTGCGCTTCACCGCACGTTTCTGCTTGCAAAAGTAGGGAGTGTTTGTCATACTTCAAAGCACAAGGGAACAGTAGGGAAATTTAGGGAAAAACAAGGAAAGGCAGTTTTAATTTTAGCTTTCTTTGCTTCTTCACTCCATTTTATCATATCCGTTTTAGCCGATGCAATATGATGCGGATTGCAGCAAATAAGCACCTGTCTTTCTTGCATCCTTTACGCATTTATCCTCTTGTTTGGGGCTTAAATCCATGCTTTCCGACTGTTTCCTATCAAAAATTCGTGAGAAATTCATTGCCAATGTGCGCAACATTATGCAAGCACTCTCCGAATGCTTGGAACTTTCCCGTTCTCTTAATAACTTCACTCTTGGAAACAAAAACAGGCATATAATGAAAACGAACGCAAATAAAGGTAAAACGGAAGAAAAGTATAGCACACCTAAACAAAGAAAGACCTCTTCCAAGAACGCAGAGATAGAAGAATATCTCTCCAACCATTATGAGTTCAGATACAACACAGTGTTGGGGCGAACCGAATACCGTGGCAAGAACGAGGCTCACTTTTCAAAAGTGGGTCGCTATGAAATCAACACGCTCCGCAGGGAACTTGACAACTATGTGGGTATTGTTACTTCTTCCGATAATCTCTATTCCATCATTGAGAGTAGTTTCTCGCCACGCATCAATCCCATACAGGAGTATTTCAAAGCGTTGCCCTTGCTGGATATAGGCAGTAGTTGTGGTAACACTAACAAATACAATAGTTGCTGCAATGCTTCCTCCCTTTCATTGAAAGCCATTCCTGACTTGGCAAGTTGCGTTGTGGTGCGTAACTCTGACAAGTGGCTGACGTACCTTACCAAATGGCTCGTGGCAGTGGTCGCCAACGCTATGGACGACCGTGAGTGCCGTAACCACACCTGCCTCGTGCTGACGGGCGAGCAGGGAAAGTTCAAAACCACGTTTTTGGATTTGCTCTGTCCGCCACCCCTGCACGGTTACAGCTACACGGGTAAGATATATCCGCAGGAGAAAGACACGCTGACTTATATCGGGCAAAACCTCATCGTAAACATTGATGACCAACTCAAAGCCCTCAACAAGCGTGACGAAAACGAGTTGAAGAACCTCATCACCTGCCCGATGGTCAAGTACCGTATGCCCTATGACAAATATGTGGAGGAACACCCCCACTTGGCGAGCTTCGTTGCATCGGTAAATGGCAATGACTTCCTTACCGACCCCACAGGCAGCAGGCGTTTTCTTCCCTTTGAGGTGTTTTCCATTGACATTGAGCGTGCAAAGGCAATATCTATGGATAATGTCTATGCCGAAGCGAAAGCCTTGTTAAACGCAGGCTTTCGCTATTGGTTTGACGATGATGAAATCACGGAACTATACAGGGAGAGCGAAGACTTCCAAGTACAGACCGCAGAAATGGAACTGCTGCTCCGCTGCTTTGAGAAGCCAGCGGAGGATAATCCCAACTGTACCTATATGACCACCACCGAGATAATCACCTACTTGAGACTTTACACGCATCATCCCTTGTCCTTAAAGCATATGGGCGAAGCCCTGAAAAGGGCAGGCTTTGAGAAAGTGAGCAAGAGGCGTGAGGGCGGCAGTCCAATCTATGTATATAAGGTAAGGAAGATTCTCCCTTGTCCCTTGCCAAGTTATTGCAGCAACCAAATGTAGTAGGCGCATGTAGTAAGTTCGTAGTATGACTTGATATTACAAAAAATATATTGAAAATCAATTACTTAACTTAAAATAGTATGTAGTAAGAAGAAAGATGAAAAAGTTTGGAGGGGAAAAACTTCTGAAAAGAGAATTTCTTTCAATAATCATTCAACTACCATTCAAATATCATTCAAATACACCATTGTCATTCAAACAAAAATGATTCAATCCATTCAATTAAAACATATCACAATGAAAGAAGAAGATTTATCACGCATCAAGCGATACCCCATTTTGGAGTATCTTGAAAGGAAAGGCATCAAGCCTGTACGCAGAACACCAGTCTATGCGTTGTACCGCTCACCGTTGCGTGCAGAAACACATCCGAGTTTCAAGGTGGACACAGAGGAGAACCTCTGGATAGATTATGCCGAAGGCAGGGGCGGAAGTATCATCGACCTCTGTATGCGATTGGAGGGCTGCACGCTATCGGAAGCCATCCACCGCTTGGGACAGACCGCTCCCGATGATACAGCATATAGTTCTCGCAATGACCTCTCACAAAACAATCTCCAACCAACGATGGCTGCAAACGAAGCAAGGAGACTGATAAGCATATCAGACACCCTGCCGCCACATTTGCAGGAGTATCTTACAAAGGTACGCTGCATTGATTTGGAAAAGGCAAAGCCTTTCCTAAAATGTATCAGCTATGAGGTAAGAGGCAGGCGCTATCAAGCCATCGGCTTTGCCAATCAATCAGGAGGGTATGAACTTCGGGATAATGGTTCGTTCAAAGGAACGATAGCTCCGAAGGATATTACTCTGATATTTACGGACAAACAGACAGAACACGCAATAGACAAGCCACTGCCTGTATGCGTGTTTGAGGGATTTATGGATTTCCTTTCTTTTCTTTCAATGAAAGAGGAGATAGCCAGCCACTGCCTTGTGCTAAACTCCGTAAGCAATGTGGCAAGGACTGTCCGCTGTCTGAACGACCGACACCTGCCCCATATCCGTGCCTTCCTTGACAATGATGAAGCAGGACGGAGGGCAACCAATGATTTCGTCAAGGCAGGTTTCAAGGTGGAGGATATGTCCGTACATTACAAAGGGTTCAAAGACCTCAACGAGTTTCATGTCAGCCGTATGCGTAAACAGGTGCAGCAGAAAGCGCAGGAACGGACACGGGTGTCGGTTACGGAGCAAAAGGAAAGTAAGAAATCAAAACAAGTCAAACATAAAATTAGATAGCAAAATGGAAAATAAAACAAAGACAACGGACAAAAATTTTTCATGGCTGTTGGGTGAGGAAGATGAAACAGAGTACGAATCTACTCCACAGAAAGGGACTGAAGTTCCCGAAACAGAAAGACCTACTAACGAACAGGACACAGAGAATACTACGCACTCTGAATCTGCACAGAACACTGAGAGTGCAACCGTTCAAAGACGCATCAGTGCCAAGATGAGAAAGGAAACGCTCGAAGCCTACAAGCAAGCCTACCTTGTTCCGACAAGATTGACCAACAGAAAGGCGGTTTATCTGAGCCGAGAAACGCAGGAGCGTGCCGACTTCATCGTGCGCAGGTTGGGCGACAGAGGCAGTAACCTTTCAAGTTTCGTGGAGAACATCGTGCGCATTCATTTGGAGGAGTACGGTGAGGACATAGAGAAATGGAGGAGATTGTAAATCACAGGAAAAGGGGCGAGGACTTTTGGGAAAAGGGGCTATTATTCCACTCAAAACCCTCAACCCTTTTTTAGAGAACATGGTAACAGACATTTGTCTAACATACTGAATGATGGGAACACCACGAACACAGTTAAACACAGAATGCACGGCATTCGCTTTTCGACTATAAAACGCCTTGTGCGTAAATGGTCTTATCACTGACATTGCAAGACGTCAGTTTGTACCCACAAACTGCTCTTGCTCCCCTCGTCTATCTATCGGGGAGATTAGACCATAATCACTCCGTTCTCATCGGTCAGCGTTCAGGAATTTAGAGGTAATAAATCATCTACAATGATTAACTTTCAAGGAAACTTATATGAAAAGATACAAAGGAAAAGCTACCCGATGGCAGCAACAGGATAAGGAAAATGAGCGGATGAACAAGACGGAGTTCATCAAGGTAAGATGTACCAGTGAAGAGAAGCAGCGTATCAAATCAAGGGCGGAAAGCACGGGACGGAAGTTCTCCGATTATTGTCGGGAAATACTCCTTAACGGAGAAGTAACAGCCGTTCCCAAGATGACAGACAATGAGAGGGAAGCCATTGCCATTCTCCAGCATACTGGAAGGTTCTATGGGCAGGTTTCCAATCTCATCAAGGTCAAGGACGAAAGGTGGGTACTCATCACAAAGAACCTTTCGCTATGTGCCAAAGAAGCATTTAAGCGATTTTACGACCCGCATTTTCGTGTGGATGATGAAATATATAAGGTCTTAAATCTAACAAGAAATGATAAGTAAATGTAAGGCGATAGCTCACGGCAGCACGGCTTTGGACTATATTTTCAGAGAGGGCAAGCTCGGTTATCGGCTTGCCTTCCACAACCTTTGCAGCAGGGAGCCAAAGGCTATCTATGAGGAAATGAAAGTGGTCAGCGACTACAACCGCCGTTGCAGGAACAAGTTTCTCCGTATCGAAATCGGCATCGCACCGCAGGACGAGAAAAAGCTACCTGTGTCAGAACTTATGCGGATAGCCCATTTGTTTGCCAAACGAATAGGACTTGACAACCACCAATGGGTGGCAGTAACGCACAAGGACACCGACAACACACACATTCACATCATCGCCAACCGCATCAGTCTGTATGGAGAGGTCTATGATACTACTTTTGTGAGCAACAGGGCTGCAAGGGTGGCAGAGGAAATCAGCAGGGAAAAAGGCTTGACCATTGCAAAAGAGATCAAGGCAGAAAGGAAATACCAAAAGGAAAAAGCCAGCCCTACAAGAGAGCAAACAAAGCAGCAGGTGCAGAAGATTTGCTACACCTTGCTTGACAAGTACAAAGGAACAGGCGTCACGGAGCATTCCATGTTCCTTTATGAATTGAACAAAAACGGCATTACCATAGAGCGTATGAAGAACAAGCAGGGCAAGGTCTATGGCTTGAAGTTCTCATACGCAGGGCAATCCTTCAAGGCTTCCGAAATCGGCAGGGAGTTCGGCTACCATTCCTTGCAGAAGAACTTTGAAACAACCAACAAGGAAGAATCAAGGAAACCACATCTAACAGTACAAGAGCCGACAGAAAAGAAAGAACAATCTGATGAGGGCTATCAGCTTGTACCTAAAAGCCGTTCATACATACCACTAGCATCAAAAGAAACTCCGCAGATTGCACAGGCTATCGATACAATAGCAGATGCAGCCATTAGCGCAATCGATGACGTAGTGGAAGGATTAGGAGATTTGATTACACCATCCGCTCATGGTGATGACTATGCCGAAACTGCATGGCAGCGCAAACTCAGAAACCAAGCTAACAAGAAAAAGAGAGGACGAGGATTATAATCCCATTACAGCGACAAAATCAGCATTACAAAAATGCAGAAAGAAGAATATCTCATTAAAAACGCTTGTTATTCGGTAACAAAGTATTATCTTTGCAAACAGAATAACAAGCGTTCTTTGTTAGGCAGAAAACAGCGAAGCCAAGTAGCTCGCTCGTTTCCAAATCGTTACCTATTTAGTTATACTAACAATGTAACTTCTTTATTTTCAATAAGTTGTATTTTAAGAATTATCTTCTTGTGCCATCTACGCAAAATCCCCCTAAAAGCAACCGGAAGACTTTTAGAGGGATTGTATTGTTAAAAGAACCTTACAAGTTTATTTCTCGATGCGTTTGATTACTTTTCCGTTGGAAAGTTTGATGATATTTAAGCCTTTTTGCGGGGGATGGATGTGCCGGCCTCCGGCGTTATAACGAGAAATCTCTTTGGCTTCGTTTATGATCAATATATAAATATTCTTATGTTTAAGGCGAGCGGATGCAGGTGGAGTCTGTGTTTCACGGAATTTCCATCGCTGCCGGCAGCTATCTCTTCTCGTACGGTATTACGAATTTATATCCGCGACCTCTAAGCACTACATCCTTTTCTCTTACCTCCTCTACGTATAATTTGTAGTTACCTTCTCTTAAATTGCTGTCGTCAAATTCGTCCGGATAGGTCATCGACAGCGAAATGTCCACATACGTTCCGGCCATAGGGTTGACAATTGCGGGAGTTATCTTCAACACCCTTCTCGACGAATAAGGACGTGCACCGCTGCAAAGCCATACTCCTATGCCCGATTTCCGCACGGCCATAACGGTATTCATCTGTACATATATGTTGTGTGAAGTGGTGCCGTAAATCCCCACTTTGCCTGCCGTACCGTCGCAACGCACCGTAACTTTCAGCGTTTTTTCTTTCTTGTTTTGCGAAATAACCTTAATCATAGCTTCGCCTTCATAGTTGGCTTTTATCTCCAGAATGTTCGTCTTGGCATTCCACTTGGCATCCATAATCTTGTCAGGATCATCTATTTTCAGGTCTACAATATCGCCTCCGCCGTTCAAACTAACGAATTTACTTTCGTCGCGAGGATAAAGTCGTATCTCCGATTGGCTGATACTAAGCTCCGGAACCACCACGTTAATCTCCACACGTCTCTTGAAATCTCCCGATATGATCGTGGCATAAGTGCGCCCTTCCCATATTCCGTTAATGCGCAATGTATCTTTGCTTATCTTTACACCTGCAATCTTAGAGTCGGCCACGTTGGCTGTATATTTGCCGTTACCGCCGCTCAGCAGGATTGTTCGGGTAGAAAGTTTATTGAGAGATACTTCGTTTAAATCTTCAGAACCCACTCGTATTTCCGATAAATTCTGTTTGTTGTCTTTATCGCAGGCAGCCAAACCGAACGTGCACAACAACAACAGCGAAAATATTATTATCTGTTTCATATTTTTTCCGATAGATATAATTTGTTAATCCACAATCAATTTATACTCTATATCCCATTTGCGTTCGGGTGTTTCAGCAATCTCTATCCGCAACAGATGTTCGCCTTTGCTTGCGAAGGTAATACTGCTGTCGGCGGGTGTAACGGCAACACCGTCTACCCAATAGCTTATTTGTGCATCCTTGTTGGCCAAGTCGTAGTAGAAAAGTCGTAGGGTTCGGGTACAAGTTCCTACCTCTCGTACCGTATATAAATAAGGTATACGCCCTTCTTCGTCTATTCCTCTGCTCATTTGTTGGGTTTTTCGTGTAACGGGAGCAGATGGTTCAGAGGCGTCAGGTCCTTTTACTGTGCGTATTCTGAATTGGTAAGATGTGTTCGGTTCCAACTGTTCAACTATGTAAGACGTAGCCTTTGTGGTAGCAAGAACTTGCTCATTCTGCAGTATCTGATAGCTTACACCGTCCTCATCGACGGCACTCCACGACAATTCTATTTCTCTCTGTTGCGGCACTGCTTTAATGTTAGAGGGGGGAACCAGCTTTGCTGATGGCGTTACCGCTTTGGTCTGTACGAATGAAACATCGTCTATAAGAATGTAACCGCCGGTATTTGCCGATTCCGGATCGCTCTCGAAAAACAATCCTACACCAGCTCTGTCTGCTCCGGCAGGGGCTTTGAAAGTCAATGTTTTCTGTTGCCAAGTATCCGAGAAGTTACTTGCTTTATCGTTCCAAGCCGCACGTGTATCCTTTTTGATAGATTTCGAACCTTTATACCAATCTACCGTAACTACGATATTTGGTTTTTTTGCTGTTCCTTTATACCAGTAGGAAAGACGATATTCACCGCCGGGATCGGCCATAATATGGTATGGATTGAAGTCTTTATCGCGCGAAAAGAACGATCCGCCGTTAGGATAAACCTTCACAGCAAACATGCCTTGGTGCGCATCTTTTACCCTCGAATAGGCCAAGGTAGAATTGAAATACCAGTAAAGTGGCTTCTGATAAGGATCGAAATTCATTGTTTTCTTCTTGTCTTCGTCTTCTTCATCGCTTTCATCTTCTGAAGATGGAGGTGTTGTCTTGGCATATTCTTCGAACCCTCCGTTAGGAATAAGCTCTTTCCCTAATTGGGCTTTTGCTGCAAGAGGTAAGAACATCAGCAGCAAAGCGATATATATATTATGTTTCATTATATATTATTTTGTATTAAAAATTAGTTGGAACGCTTGATATCGTCGGGTGTTAGGCCGTAATGTTTGCCTATGGAAGCGGCTATGTTCTTAAGAGAACCGTCTACAGTTTCTGCAGAGAGCAGTCGTTCCTTGTCCCATAAACCGTTTCCGGCGGTAAGCAGAGAGAGGTAATGCATTACCTCATCGTAAGAAAGATGGGGCTTGCCCGATTGCTGCAAGGTGAACTGAAGAGCGTAAAGAGCACCGTAACCTTGCGATAGAAATACCAAGGCGTTGTTCAAATCCTCGTCTATATTTACAGTAGTTATCTCGCCTATGAGCAGATGCATGGCACGTACGGCTGCCACCTTCGATAGTTCTGCACGGATTATCTGTAACTGGACGTGCACCTCTTCGTAACGAAAATCGGTGAGAGCAGCACGGCCGAGCGCAAACGCATTATAGATTTTTATACGGCTCTCGCGTAATACAGATAATGCATTTGTTTGTATAAAGGGCAACCAATACTGGTAATAACCGTAAGCCAAGTCCCAATGATGTTCGAGTTCTGTATAATTTCGCCCCGGTAGGAGGGTGGTGTTTTCGTGTTCTTTGCGCAAACGGGCGTCGTTGTACAGACTGTCGTTAAGGTGCACATTGAGTATTTTGTCTAAATAGATGCCACCCCAAACGATACCGTTAAATACTTCTGCCACCACTACCCCTTTCTCATTGGCAAAGGCGATGTTTATATCACCGATGGAAGTTCCCACGTATCCGCCTTGTCCTTGGCGGGCCTTTTGATTACGATAGGTGCCCGGACTGGGTTGAGACAGTCCGCTCAGCTTACCTGTAGTAGTAAAAATGTTTTCCACATCTTTTAATATACGCGCCCTGTCGGCTTCGTGCAGCGAAGATGCAGCCAACTCCTCTTTGGGCTTTAACCCGAATTCGCCGTTGGTAAAATAGTCTTGTACTTTTTCCATGTTGGCATTGTACATAATCAAGGCGTTCTTCAGATAACTGCTGTAGATATAGTCGATTGGATCTCGCAATAGGCTGCATTCCAGATAGTCTACACTGCTATTGCCGTTACGTTTAAACTGATAAGAGGGATCGGGTACCTGTGGTTCTCTGTAAGCCGACTCTACTGTTTCGCCTTCCCAGCTGTTACATGAAGCGAACATCAACGGTATAGCGAGCAATGTTATACAAATTGCAATATTCTTTTTCATATTCTTTATACATTAGGGTAAGATAATGTAACCGCAGAACGGAGCTTTTATCTTGTCGAGCCCTTCTTCGTTCTGATATTCGTGCACGCTGAGAGGTTTAACAATCGTAAAACCATCTTCAGATATGGCCAATATCTTGGCTTTGACAGACGAACTGCGAGGCCCCACACCGTTAACGCATAGGTACATAGGGTAGCCCGACTTTGCCGTGAAGGTTATAGTATCTTCCTTGTTGTTGGTTAGGAATATGTGTGCTGTACTGTCTCGTTTGTTAGACGATATGATACGCAGACGCTTGTCGGTATCTATATATCTGATGGTATACCGCGAGGTTAAATCGTCTTCGTCAATAAGTTCACCTGCAATATCCACCTCAGTGAACGAACACGTGAGCGTTACCTTGTAATTACGAACATTATCGGTAATATCTACTCCCGGATATACATAATCCGAGATAGGGGCATCGGGATCGCCCAATTGCACTACCTGATCTTCATACGAAACCTTGGGTTTCTCTACTCCGGGGAATGGAAAAAGCTTCTCATAATCCTCGTCTGCATAGTCTTCACTGCTGTGCGAGCAGCCCACAGTGAGCAAAGCAAGGCCGATAAAAGCATATTTTATCAAATTTATATTCATAATCTATTGTCCTTATTTCTATAACTTATTAACTTTACATCATGTGTTTGTCTGTCATTCTGCCGCCGCATCCCATATTTCCGCCTGCAGTCCGGTGGGCTCACCTTGCGGATGAAGGTGCTTACTTACTATGCGTGTGCTCCTTAACAAGGGCTCGTATACCGATACCAGCTCGGCAATAAAACGGTTACCTTTACGTTCAAAGTCGAAAAACATGGTTTTGTTATCGTATCGCAAACCTGCCCTGAACGTTATACCATGCTCTGTTCCGGCATATCCCGAGCCCAAACCGGTCATCTCTTTGGCAGGATATTCCGGTATAGGATTTCTTTTTTGCGTGAAAAGGAACAGGTAGTATTTCTTTTCCTTTATCTCTTTAAGCAGGGCCCGATTGGTTTCTACGTTTCGTTTAATGTATATATCGCTGCGGAAATAGGTACGCCCACCCTTGTGAATGTGTAGCTGTGGGTTCACCATCTGTTCGAAAAAAGTGCGGTTGGCATAAGCTTTTTGTACGAAATCTGCAGCCTCTTCAGCACTTTTCAGTTTGGTGAAAACGATATATTCGCGTGCCGGCTGAAGGTAAGATGCCGTGCGGAACATCAGATCACCGTCCTCGTTCTTACCCATATATAGAAAGTCTGACGAGCCTGCGAAGCGATCGTTCACGAGTTGGTGTATATAATTATAGGTAACGAAACTTAACTGTGTGAAGCTGTTGCGGCCTATCAAATACTCGCTCTTCATGGTTTCAACGGCCGTTCGGCTTGTAAAGTCGGCCAGCATCTCTACCGTATTGTCGGCCGAGAACTTCATGATAAAGCTGTCGCCCCCGTAACCGTAACGCCCGCGGAAGCCATTTTGAGGGATAATTTCAGAGGGGTTTGAGAACAACAGAGAGTCGGTTTTGGGGAAGTAGAGCACGCGCCAACCGTAAGTAGCTCCCACGAGTTCGTTCTTCAAAGCCGTAATACTTTCGTTACTGCGTTGCGAGGGAGATTTGTCGAATGCGTCGTCATTGCCCGAACATCCCGCCAACAACAGTGCCAATACTATATAACTATATTTAAATAAACGTATCTTATCCATTTTTTCTAATGCTGTTTTACGTAAAAGTTTATCCTTCTGACGCTGGTTACCTGCATCTGTTTAAGGTTTATATGCCAGCTCTTCTGCACGTATTCATCCACAAAAGCCTGCTTCTCCGTAAACTCTTTGTAGGCTTGTTCGGCCTCTTTGGCATAACGTGCGTTCACTTCGGGATCGATGTCCGTGTCGGGTGTTTTCGCCATGATACCGGCATCATACACCTCTTTGGGGGTACTGGTAAGCGTAGAACTGATGATTTCGGCAAAATCATCTTCTGCAGAAAGGAAAGAGAGCATAGTATAAAACCCTCTTTTGTTGGCATAGTCGGCCAATCCAAATTTCTCCTTTCCCGTACGGGCATAACTTAATGGTGGGGCTATTAGTTCGGTGGAACCCGTGTAACGGTGCCCGCTGATTGCTAAAAACTTATCGCGATCATAAGGAATAAGCTGCATCAAACGCTTGGCAAACTGATGATAAACGCTGCGCATCAGTACAAATACCTTGTCTGCATTGCCCGGATTAAAGTCGTTCACATTATATATACACATCTCGGCCGCCGTAAGTTGCGGGTTATAAAGGCGTTCTACCCCGTTTTCATCGGGGTTCCCTCCGCCGTACAGATACATCTTGATGGGTACACGGCCGAGCAAGAAATCTTCTCCGCCTACCTCTTTCAACCGGTAGGTCTCTATGCACAGCTCCTTGACTGCTTCGAGCACCGAGCGTACATTCTCTAATTTCGGCGGATAGATGAATGTTCCGGAGGCGCCGGCATGCTTTTCCCAGCGGTAAATAACCTCTATGCCGTAGGGTTTGGTTATATTTTCGAGAATCCAAGTATCCAATTGTGTAGGCTCTATCTGCTGCTTGCCGTCGTCTATAACGCTTCTGTCGTTAAGTGTTTCTTTGTTACATGCCGCCAGCCAAAGGACTGTACATATGGCAAGAATTATCTTTGTAGTTATCGTTTTCATTGTTCCTGTTTTATATAATACTGTTTATCTGCGAGGTTCGTTGCGCTCGCGAGGGTTGGCAGAAAGGCCTCTTTGAATGGCTTCGGTCGGTATCTGAAGCACTTTTCGCGGATCTTCTTTCTCTAAAGGAAAATAGTATGAACTCTTCGAAGAGCGTTTCACGGCCAAATGGAAGCGACGGATGTCGAACCAGCGCAGGCCTTCTTGGTAGAATTCCTTTTGCCGGAAATCGAGAAAGAGTTTCACCATAGCAAGCTGTTTCAGGGTAAGTCCGTAGAATGGAGTATAAACATTGTAGTTCTCGCTATTTGTAGAAGTGTACACGTTTCTATTGACCGAGGGCATAAAACCGAACTTCCCCTGCATATATTGCAGAAAATCGTCGATGGCACGATTATAGTTTTTCTGCATTGCATGGGCTTCCATACGGTTTAGGAGTACCTCGTCTGTCGAAAAGAGCACATTCGTAACATAAATGCCTCGCGGTTTCGTGCCTGTACTTTCCGAGTTGGAGAGCTCGTCGAACTTAGCCAGATAACGGCCGGTTGTAACGGGTGCTACCGATGACGTGAAAATGTAAGTGCCTATGAAGTTCATTTTGGAGTAATCGCCCCCGCCTTCAATACCCTTTTGGGCGAATATCTTGTCTACCGTTCCGAAGGTAGAACCGTACTTATCTGTAGGTATTGTGCGTGCCAGACGTGACTCTGTGCTGACCAACAGCAGGTTGGCAGGTTCATTCGTAGCGGCATATTTGCGATAAAGGTTTTGGTGATTGAACTCTAATTCGTTGGCATATTGTGTCCAAGGCCTTAGTTGTGTCTTCGGATCTCCGCCAAGTACGTAGTCTGCATAGGCTATTACCTGCTTCCATTCGCCTTTCATAAGATAGAAACGAGATGCGAATGCATAGGCTGCCTTTTTATTGAAATGGAATTTGGGGTGCTTGTAATAGGTATCCGAAACCAAGGATATACCTAATTTCAGGTCTTTTTCTATCCGGTCGTATACCTCGTTAACCGTACCGCGTTGATAATCTACCAAAGCATTTTTCTCGGGTTTTGTGATATAGGGGATACCCGGATTGGTGGATTTTCCACCATATGGCTCCGACCAAATGTTGACCAACATGAAATGTAGGTAAGCTCTTAGCAAGAAAGCCTCTCCGTATAGGGCTTTTACGCGTTCGCTTTTCGGATAACGGCTTAAAAGTTCTAAGGCCTTATTGGCTTGCGCAATTCCCTTGTAACAGGCATTCCAATAGTTCAAGGGGGTATCGAGATCTTCCTGATCGTAGTCTTCCCAAAAGAACATAGCCTCGTTCAAACGAGAATGAATGCCGTTGGTACGCTCATCGACATTATCGGTACGCGGTTCCAAGAACGGGATGTAGCTTGCCTCGGGATAAGCTCCGGTGAGCAATTCTGCTATCTTTTCTTCCGAATTAATGTCGACATCAAGCTCCGAATCCGGACTTTTATCAAGGAAGCCATTACATCCTGTGCACAGCAAAGCTACTGTGAATAGCAATATATTTCTTTTCATATTTTTGTTATGTTAGAAACCTATGTTCAATGTTAAGGTATATTGTTTGGGAGTAGGAAGCGATACACCGCCCGATTTATAATACTCCGGGTCTTGTCCTTTGAGCTTCTTATCCGAATAAATCAGGAAAGGATTGGTGATATTTAGGCGCAAGTTCATTGTATGTAGCTTCATCTTTTTAAGGAATTTATCAGGAATATTATATCCTAACGATATATTTTTCATACGTACAAAGCTTCCGTCTGCAACCATTTTCTGTGAGTAATTATAGGTATTATAGGCACGTTCGATGTTTTCTTTGCCCACTTTCGCAATCAATTCCTGCGACGGAAGTACCGGAATATCGGTCTTTAACTCATCTCCCGGATTGAGCCAACGGTTGTAATATGATTTGGAAAAGACATTAAGATCGCCGAATTCGGGATCGAAAGTGGGGTTCAGACGTATCTTATTTCCTGCCTGCATGGTTACGAAGAACGACAATTCCCAGTCTTTATATTTAAGAGTATTCGACAAACCGCCTATCACTTGCGGTTCTATAGGGCCATGATATAAGAGATATGATTTGGCATATTGCGTATCAAGAAAGTCGGCTCCGGCAATATTAGAGTACTCTCCTTGACTGGAAGGATATAGTCCGAAGTCGAATGTTGGCAGGCCATTGTTGTTCAATCCTTGAAAGTTGAATGAGAAAAGCGAACCTCTCGGATAGCCTACGATATTGCCGCGTCCCCTTCCTGCCACCATATCGAAGGCATTAGGCGTATTCAACAGGCGTGTTATTTTCTGATTCATCGCACTCAATGTAAGGCTTGTACTCCAGTTAAATGTTCCTGTTACGATGTTCTTGGTATGTACGCCAAGCTCTATGCCTCGTGTGCGCATATCGCCGAAGTTGGCATATTTGTAGTATTGCCCCCCCACGCCAGAAGTGCGTACAAGGTCGATCAAATCGAAAGTATTGCGTTGATACACGTCGAGTGTTGTGCTGATGCGATTGTTAAACAGGCCCAATTCCACACCTATATTTAGCTCGTACATCTTTTCCCATGTAAGGTCTCTGTTCTCAAGATGCAGAATATTGAGTTTATTCTCTCGGTCCTTGAAATGATAGCGGTTTACAATACCGCCTTTAAAAATAGAATTGGCGTTGATAGCTTCTTCGTTCATCTTCGCCGTAAGGCCGTAGCTGGCACGCAAGGCCAATCTTGAAATGGTACTGTTGCCTTTCATAAACGCCTCTTGGTCTATGTTCCATTTGGCTCCGATGTTCCATGTAGGCAGCCATAAAGCCCTTGCTCCCTTGCCAGAAGTATTGGAACCCTCGCAATTGAATACCATATTGAAGACGTATTTGCCTGCATAACCGTACGTACCGTTAAAGGAGAACGTTACTCCACGGTCGTTTCGTTTGTGCAGATTGAAGTAGCTATTGCCTTCGTTGATAAGTTTATCGAATATCAACGGGTTGGTATATATCTGATTTCCCCTGTCGTATTGGATGCCGTATCCTTGGAAAGGGTTGACGGTACGCACGGCCGAACGTATTTCGGTAAAGGCAAAAGCCTTTACATCGTGCTGGTCGATACGTTTATCAAAGTCGAACGCAATACGTGCCAAGAAGCTTTTTAGCGAGGCTTCTGTCTTGTTAAGGATGCCACCATGTGTCAATCCCACCTTTGGTTGCAGCAACGGATTGTCTTTGTCGTGTACTAAATAGATGTTCTGCTGTGCTACGAACGGATTTTCGTTTGCGCGATATGCCTGTACTACATTAGAATTTTCGTATATTTCATGCGTGGTTGTGGTGTATGCTTGCCGTGTAGAAACCAACGTTTTTATAGCTAAATCGGTGTTCACCCTATAGGTTGCCTCGCCTTGTAGCTTAAAGTCTAAGACGTTGATGTTCATTTTGTTATTGGCATATTCGTTCAGAATGTTGAACGGAGCCCAGTTGTTGCGATAATATTCAAGGCTGCCGTTTTCGTTGTAAGGCCGAAGGGTGCGGCTCGTTCCGAGAGCATACGAGAACGGGTTGATATCGAAATCGCGTTCAAAGGTACCGATCGCGTTGTTTTTACGTTGCGGCATAGTGCCCGGGGCTTTCTGTGAACGAATGTTACCCTGTGCCGTAAGTGTGGTTATGAGTTTATCGTTGATGTAGAAGGTGTTCTTTATATTGGCGGTAAGTCTGCGAACATTGTCGGCAATAGTCCATCCTCCGTCGTAATAAAAGCCTATGGAAGCGTAGGTGGCCGTATTTTTACCGCCGCCGGAAAGCGTTATAGAATGGTTGGTGATAGGCTTCATGGTAAATAGAAGATCGAACCAGTTGGTATTGGCATATTCTCGTTTGCGCAGAAAATCCATCTTTGCCTCGGGTGTGTTAGGAAGATAATAAGTGCCCGTGGCGGGATTGATGGTGCTTATTCCTTTGTATAGCTGGTAATATATTCCGCTTCGTCTTCCGTAAAGAGAGTTGCTGATGCCGAAATATCCCTTGTCGTTCATTTCTTGATAGAGCGACATCGTTTCTTGAGAATTCAGTAAATCGAAGTCGGCATAGCGGGGTTTCAGACGTACAGTATTCTCCGTAGAGTAGCTTATACGCAGGGGAGAGTTTTTTCTGCCCGACTTTGTTGTTATTACGATTACACCATTCAATGCCCGTGCGCCGTATACCGATGTGGCCGAAGCGTCTTTCAGTACTTGTATGTCTTGTATGTCGGCCGGATTGAGGCCCGATACAGCAGAACTAATCAGCGTTACGGCGTCGCCGGATGCCAACTGATCAATGCTTAGGTGTACAAGATCTTCGTACACGGCGCCATCGATAACCCAGAGAGGTTGCACGTTTCCGATGATGGAAGCGCCCCCTCGTATGTTGATGCGGGGTGCTGAACCGAACGTTCCCGATATATTCTGTATCGACAAACCGGGCACACGCCCTTCGAGCATGCGAGATACGTCGGCAATTCCTTCGAGCTTGATGTCGTTCATTTTTACCGATGTTGCAGCACCGGTGTACACCCTGTTACGGATATTTTGGTAACCTGTTATCACTACTTCGTCTACCTGATGGCTGTTGTCATATAATGTAATGTCCATAGATAGTGCTGTTATCTTGACTCGTCGTGTAGCCATCCCGATATAGCTCACCTGCAAAGTTTGCCCCGGTGTAGCATTTATCGTGAATTGTCCTTTCGCATTCGTAACGGCTTTTATCTGTGTACCCACGACATTGACGTATGCTCCCACGAGTGTTTCGCCTTGTTCCGTCTTTACTGTACCCGTTATAATATCTCCGGATTGTGCTATCGCGGCAAGCGATACGAGTACCAATAGGCACACGGCAAAGACTTTTTTAATATTTGCTTGTATATACATTATTGAATTAATAACTGTTTATTTGTCGTTTAAATAGAAATTGTAGTTTCTTATAGATGCACTTGTAATCCTCCGTAGATACCGAACGGATGGCCGGCCCTAAGTCCTGACGGATGTCGCGATACCAAATACTTACGATTGGTTAAGTTGATAGCATTCACAGTTAGAGTAACGTATTTGTTGATATGCCCTTTCAACGAGGCGTCTAAGATAAGATGAGCAGGGATTTTCTCACGTTCTGCAATCTTTCCTTGTCCGGGTATGGTTCGCATATCGCCGTTGTAGCGCAAGCCGAAGTTGGCTTCCACTCGTTTGTGTTCGATACTTACCTGTGCATTGAAGGCATGCTTGTAAATATAGGGTATTTCATCGCCATAAGCAACGTTACCCCATGCCGAACTTGTGAAAGCGTTCTTCATCTTGGTGTTGGTATAAGTATAAGAGAGTTGGATAGGAAGTTGCACCGCGAAACGCTTGGGTAATGGCAGATAATGCAACATCAATTCCAAACCGTTTACAACAGCTTTGCCCACATTAAACTGGTCGAGCGTGCCTTGACCGCCCTGTGCAGCCAAGTCGCTTCCCAACATATTGGAGTAATTGTTATTGAATATTATCGCTTCAAACTTCAACTTCTGCATCGTGAGGCGTAGTCCGGTTTCCACGTTCACACTACTTTCGGCCTTTTGGTTGAGCGTGGCGCTGGGCGGGGCGAACCCTTTATGAATACCGCCGAATACTGAAAAGATGGGTAGCAGCCTCATATTGATGCCCAAACCCGGCAAAAGTGCCCGTGCATGATTAGGTGTTTCTATGCGTACTTTGCCTGTACGACGGGGATCGGCCTTGGTATAATCGCGTTTCAACAGCTTTACGTCTTCGTAACGCATGCCGGCCGTTACGGTAAAAATGCCTTTCGACCACTTTCCTAACCAATAACCAGACCAAGCATGAGCAGTGGTTATGCGGTTTGCATTGCTGCCCGGAAGCCCTGCTAAGAACAGGCTCATACGGCCGTTTTGTATAGAATAACCGTCGTCTTGCTGAAATCTGTCTTCACTGTCGGCATGATATCGCACTCCTAACTCTGCAGTGAAATAGCCGCCGCCTAACATTGTACGGTATTCACCTTTCGACTGTACGCCACGCGAATGGTACACGCGATGGTTGGCACGCAACATCAGAGCCTCGCCAATATAATCTTTTTTACCCGTAACAATATCGAAATAATCTTTATTGGTTTCCGGATCAGCGAGCACATCATCAATCGATCGGCGCTCTGCCTTGGTAATGCCGGCGCGTACTTCGTTAAGTTTATACCAGTTACGGAAGAAGTAATTGTAATATAGGTTTGTGGTTATTTTCAATTTGTTGCCGGCTTCAATCAGGTAAGTGGCAACCCATTGGGCGTGTCGAGTTCGAAGATTGTCTTTTTGAGCGCCCGCATAACGGAAGTAGGGGCGTGTAGCAAAATCGTTTTCCGATAGTCCTAAGTAAGTTTCATCGGAATTTTCGTTGGCAAAACCGAACTTCAATTCAAACAAGTGATTTACTCCTTCAGTTTTGTTGGTTTGTGCTGAGAGTTTTACGATGAGATCATTGCGTTTGAATCCTGTGCGTTCGTTTGGCTCATCCTTGCGGAATCCATCCGATTGATAGCGCAGATATTCTACTAAAAATCCCACGTACTTGAATTTGTTTCCTACGCTTAAATATGATTTGAGCGTATTGTAGCTGCCGTAAGATGTGTTAAGTTTGGCAGTAAACTTATTAGGAATTGGCGTCGATACCATATTAATGGCGCCTCCGGTAGTAAACGGACCGTATTGTACCTGACTGCTTCCTTTCAATACCTCAATGGCATACATGCGTCCGGCATTAGGAAAATAATAGGCTGCCGGTGCGGCATAAGGGGCCGGAGCGGCCAACACGCCGTCTTCCATCAGCGAGATACGTTCGCTTCGCTCTGCTTTCGTACCGCGTAAACTGATATTCGGGCGTAAGCCGAAGCCGTCTTCTTCATAGACATTCACGCCCGGTACGCTCTTTAGCATACGGTTGATATCGGTATAACCGAACCTTCCTATTTCTTGTGGAGAGATATAATAAGCCGATCCCGTGCGGTTACGAGCCTCGAACTTACTACCTAACATCTGATTGGAACGTACCACCACCTCAGTTATCCTGTGTACCGAATCTGTCATGGCGTTCTTTCTTTCGTCTTTTGAGCCTTCCTGTAATTGTGCATACATGCCTAATGGTGTCAGTGCAATGAGCAGGGGCAGCATTTTCATTCTATAACGCATAATCAAAAAAATCAAACTTATATGGCCTCTTTCCCGTCATCATACCCACGCTGGTACGATTGTTACAAACAAATAACGTTTGTCATAAAGCGAATAAGTTCACTCTTAAATAAATTATAAATTTCGCGGCAAAGGTAATTATTTTTGTTTATCTTCGCAATCATCATTTCTTAGTATTTTGTAAAAACACGCTATATTGACCGAGAGATACTTATTCTTTAGAGCCTTTCTCTTTTGTTATTATATCACTGTATGTTCTTTTCGTGTGGCTGTTTTTCTACATATTTTGTTTAATTACAATTTACTTTGCCGTTACATTACCTATGGCTATCCGTTTTAGAAATACCGAATATAAAAAATATCTCTACCGTTTGTGTGATATACATATATTGTCTATCTTTGTACCAAGTTAAAAATACCGCAATGAAGAGGTTTGCTTGTTTACTGGGAATAGCTTTCTTGGCCGTTTCGTTTGCCGGTCTATGGTGGTTCGGAATGCAGCTTCCCTTGGGTTTTAATCCTCATAGTTTGGCCGATCTGGGCCGGATGGAGGTGGATGTAGATAGCTTTGTTACGAAAAGGATGCATGGAATACGCGAAATTCTTTATTTCGGACAACCGGAATGGGCCAATGTCAACATCGTTATTCGTACCACCGACGATCAGGAGAAATGCCGGATCACATACCCGAAAGACTTGATTAAGGTTACGAGAGTGGGCGGCATGCTGCGCTGTACCGTTACCAAGAAAGGCGCAGCCCTTGATACAAACGAGAAACATAAGCTCGTTCATAAGTATTCGGATGAAGATCTGCGTATATTGAGAGGATGGGACGAGGAGCATCCCCTCTATTCCCTTGACGACGAAAGAGAAATGCAAGAAGACTCAGGTGGGAATCTTTTCGTTTACATAACGGTGATGAACTCGCTTTGGGCCATAGAGATAGATAATGATTGTTCGGTGTATTTCATAGATGCCAAGCTGAAAAGTCTGGGGTGCTATAACAATGGAAATGTGCGATTTTACGGTAATACACAAATCGATTATCTCTATTCGTCATGGTATGGCTTTGATCTGGGACGGGCACATATCAAGAAGATGGAAGTAGAGGCGAACGGATATGTGAGATTTGGCGATAGTCGGTGCAAGGTGGATAGCATGCTCTTTACCGGAAAAGGTAATATAGAAGAACTTACTTTCGCTTCTTACGGTAAGATAAAAGTCAAAGAGAAAGCCTATGGCGACCTGACCTATGGGGAAGACAGTATTCCCCTTGCAAAAGTAATCAGGAACAAATACAAGTAAAGACGATGGAAATACAATACGATAATACATTCAACGTGTGCTTTGCGTCGTTGTGGAACACGCTGAAAAAGTTCAGAATAGCGTTTACGATCTGTGTGTTTATAGTGTTCTTTTTGGTCGATCTTTTCATAACGGCTATAAGTGGAATGGGCTCGCCCACGGGAAATTCCGGTCGCAGTGGGAGAGAAGTTGCCCTTTACCTTTTCCCCGTATTGTTGTTTGCCGGCACCGTTATCGCCTCTTTGGCAATGTGGGATGCCGGCGATGAGCACGGGGAGAACGGTCTGCATCGCAAAGTAAGCGTATTCATGGAATGGTTTGTGCGGTGGCTTATTTATGTGTTGCTGCCGTTTCTGTTCATGATATTCGGCATTTATTTAATGGATGCTTTCATTGTAGGCCGGTCCAACGAGTGTATAGCGATCGAAGGGTTCGGCTTCGATGATATGAGTAAGGCCTACGGTTTTCCTACCTACCTCTTCGTGGTGTCGCTTTACTTCCTTGGAGCCACCTATTTTAAAAGGTGCGCCATTGTCGCTGTATCGCTGATTGCGGGTGTTTTAGGTTTCATACTATTACAGATATTGCCCAATAGAATATGGTACACTTCCGAACCGACCGTGCCTTCGTATGGCTTCATCGCCTTTCTTATCGGCATGTCGATATGTGCTTTCGTACTTTCTTATATAAACCTAAGAATTTTACGGAGGCAAAATAGCGACAAACAAGTTGGTTCGTAAGGGCAGAAAGCAAACTGAAGTATGTTTGGAAAAGCCGAGTTTGCCTTATGCAGATGGCTTTATAAATATTGTTAGCGATTTAAAATGATCTGATACCAAATGCATACATTCAATAGTGTATGCAAGATAAAATATACTTTATTTGGTATTTTAAAACGATAACAATTTAAATATTTCTTTAGTTTTTGGAATGAAATACCCTGTAATTGGTAATTAACTATGCAATAAAATACTTCACCGACTTTTCACCGATTACCTTACTACCGATAAAGTATAATGCGTTATCTTCTAATAGATTGACCTTAAAATGGTCGGGATTACTGGACTCGAACCAGCGACCTCGCGCCCCCCAGACGTGTGCGCTACCAACTGCGCCAAATCCCGAATATTGCCTTTCAGCGATTGCAAAGGTACATACTCTGCTGCAATCTACCAAATTTAACCGATACTTTTTAATTCTTAAATCATATTTTTAAGGATGTAAGCCAGTCGGGTGATGGAAACAAACTGTGTAGACATGCTTTCTGTCGGCCGTACATTTATGTTGTATAAGGCATACACGCTCATTGTATGAAAGATAAATATCGCTTTCTGTGGTCGGAAAAAGATGTTCTGACAGTAGATTATTGTCATGCTTCCATACTCTGGATGATTATATTAGAATGATAACCAATTATTTATAAAGGTGCTGGTATATGTCAGAAAAAAGATAAATATTTGTTTTATTATATTCTTTTATTCCAAAATATCGTATAATCTATATTATTTCGTAACTTTGCATCATTAATTATAATGTAGAAAAATGAAGATATATCTGTATTTGTTATTAGCAACAACGTTGTTGGTTGCTTCTTGTAAAAGCGATGACAATCTCGAGGACGAAAAACAAGTACACAATACTGAATACGATCAGGATGAGGATAACACTACCCAAGAGATCAACGACAGCTATGTGTACAAGCTTCCTGTAATATTCCATGTAATTTATAACAATAGAACAAACTCTAAACAATACGTCTCGCAAAGCAGACTGGCAACCATTCTTTCTCGTGTGAACGAACTTTATAAAGGAAATATTTACGGAAAGAGCGAGAATATAAATGTTGAGTTTCAGCTTGCCACAAACGATGAGAAAGGAAATAAACTTGCGTCACCGGGTGTTGAATACATCGAATGGGATGAAGATTATCCAATTGATCCGTACAAAATCATGGGAAGCAAGGGAAGAGCATACACGAAATATATTTGGAATCCGAACGAATATATTAATATAATGGTGTACAATTTTGCTACAGATGAAGATACCGATGGCATTACTTTGGGCATCAGTCATATGCCTTATGTCATAAAGAATGATTCGGCTTTGGCCGGTTTGAGCGTTGTTAATCAGACTACACTGTCTAAGGAAAATCTGGGATACGCCTATTGCTCCTCCATCAATAGTCTGTATATCGACGAAGAGTCTACAAGATACGATGCCGATAAGGGAAAAAAATCTTATAATTACAATTCGTCTGACGTGATTGTTACGCTGGCTCATGAGCTAGGACATTACTTAGGACTCCATCATACATTCACACAACGAACCCAAGACCAAAGCTATGAAATGGTTGACTCGTGCGGAGATACCGATTTTTGTAAGGATACGCCAAGCTACAACCGTATTGCTTATCAAAGAGAATTGAAGAATTATCTGGCTTATTCTAAAGATGATATTGATATAAGATATCTTTTAAGAAGGAGCAATTGTAATGGTAGTGATTTCTATTCGGAAAATCTGATGGATTATTCCATCAGCTATAGCTTCAGTTTTTCGCCGGAGCAAAAGCAAAGAATTAGAAAAGTGTTGTATTACAGTCCGCTTATACCCGGCCCGAAACTACAGCCCGGCACCAATAGACGGTTGGTTACAACAAAGGGAACCGGTAAAGAAACCGGTAAGGTGCTCGATTTACCCATCGTATTCGTAAAATAGATTTATATTATTCGCAGATATGCAATATTCTATTTATGCTCCCGAATGTATTGACACCATTATTAAACTTCCAGCATCCAAAAGTATCAGTAATCGTGCGCTGATTATACATGCGCTGACAGGTGGCAGTTTGTTGCCCGAAAACATCTCGGACTGCGACGATACGTCTGTGATTGTTCATGCATTGCGATATATGCCCGAAGTAATAGACATAAAAGCAGCTGGCACCGCTATGCGTTTCCTTACGGCTTATCTGGCAGCAACGGATGGGCATCATATCATAACCGGAACCGATCGCATGCAGCAGCGGCCTATCAAAATATTGGTGGAAGCGCTGAGATATCTGGGAGCCGATATCACTTATTTAGGCAAAGAAGGCTATCCGCCACTTGAAATAAAAGGGAGACAGCTCGATGGGGGGCACTTAGAGATAGCGGGCGACGTAAGTTCACAATATATTTCGGCATTGTTGATGATTGGTCCGGCATTGAAGAACGGGCTCGAATTGAAACTTAATGGCGAGATTGCTTCGCGTCCGTATATAGAACTAACGCTCTGGATGATGAAAGAATTCGGTGCTGATGCGGAGTGGAGTGATATCGATACTATCACTATTATGCCGAAATCCTACCAGAGCAGACCTTATACAATCGAAAGCGACTGGAGCGGGGCCTCGTATTGGTACGAGATAATGGCATTGGGTAACAAGGATGCAAAGCTTAGATTGAGAGGCTTGACCGACGGCTCGAAACAAGGAGATTCCGTGGTGAAATATCTTTTCTCGCTGCTTGGTGTCAAGACAACCTTTGAAAATAGGAAAGAGAACCGTGCCCCCGATGTCATATTAACAAGACATGAAGGTGCCGTACCAAGATTAGATTACGATTTCATTAATTCTCCTGACCTCGCACAAACCTTTGTCGTATGCTGTGCACTTATGGAAATTCCGTTTCATTTTACAGGCCTTGCCAGCCTACGCATTAAGGAAACAGATCGTATAGAGGCGCTACGGAAAGAACTGAAAAAACTCGGATGTTTAGTAAAGGAGAGTAACGGGAGTGAGTTGATATGGGCTGGTGAACACTGCACACCAACGCCGGAACCGATAGATACTTACGAAGATCACCGCATGGCACTGTCGTTTGCTCCGGCTGCGTATAGGTTTCCCGGTATAACAATCAACCATCCGCAGGTGGTAACCAAATCTTATCCCGCTTTTTGGAACGATATAAAAAGTGCCGGTTTCTCCATTCTCGAAAAATAAGAAGATGGTCTATCTCGTTATCTCGTTGGTCATGCTTGGCGTTATTTGCGTACTCGCAGAGGTTCTTTCCAAACATAAAAATGGAAATGAAGAGAAAGTAATACCGTCGGTGCCTACCTGTGCTACTTGTACAGGAGAAGATGAGCGATGCGAACAGGAATGTATGATGGAGGCATCGCTGAAAGATATAGAATATTATAACGACGAAGAACTCGATATTTTTAAAGGTCGACCGTCTGATAGTTATACGGAGAAAGAGGTAGAACAATTTGCGGATGTACTTTACACAATGCGTCAAGACGAGGTGAAAGGATGGAATCGAAGTCTCATACTTCGTGGTATCAACCTGCCTAACCAATTGAAAGATGAGGTTATCATGATTATAGACAACAATTAAAATGGAGATATTGCAATATACTTTTTTCCAAAATGCGATCATAGGTTCGCTGTTGGCAAGCATTCTTTGCGGCTTTATAGGAACCTATATCGTTACAAGACGCTTGGTGTTCATAAGCGGTGGCATTACTCATGCATCGTTTGGAGGCATCGGCATTGGCGTGTTGTGCGGCATTAATCCCATCGCATCGGCTCTTATTTATGCCATCCTCAGCGCTTGCGGCATACAATGGATGTCGCATAGAGGTAATGTTCGTGAAGATTCGGCCATAGCTCTATTCTGGACATTCGGTATGAGTATCGGTATTATATGTTGCTTTCTTACTCCCGGGTTTATGCCCGATCTTCCCTCATTCCTTTTCGGAAGCATTCTTACAATTACGCAGCAAGACCTTTGGTTGCTCGCTGTAATAACGCTGCTCGTGATATTAACGTTCGTTCTGTTGTTCAGAACCATTCTTTGTATTGCCTTTGATAGCTGTTTTGCCCAGTCGCAGAGATTACCTGTAACGGCTGTGGAATATCTGATGATGATCCTCATAGCCATGACAATTGTTGCTACACTACGAATGGTAGGTATCGTGTTGGCCATTAGTCTGCTTACTATTCCCCACATGACTGCCAACATATTTACCGATAGTTTTAAAAGCATGATATTGATAAGCATACTGATAGGATGGATAGACTGTTTGTGCGGACTCGCCATCAGTTATTGGCTGAATGTGCCATCCGGTGCTGCAATCATCTTTATAAGTATCATCATTTATGCTTTGGTTAAGGCAATAAAAACAATACAAATGAAGTTTTATAAGAGTGAGATTGCCCGATAAGCAACATATAATCCCCCTGTTCCTATCTGTAGCCGTAATAATATTGCTGATAGGATGTTCTACGCAGAGAAATACTGCTAAAAATCGTTGGTGGCATTCTTTCAATGCACGGTATAATATATACTATAATGGTTCGCTTGCCTATATCGACGGTTCGCTTGAAAAGGAAAAAGGAAATAAAGATAACTTTACTGAATTGATTCCTCTCTATACCGTAGGAAATAAGAATAGTATAGGGTTAGGCAAGGGAAACTTTGATAGAACCATTGAAAAATGTGAGAAAGCAATCAAACTCCACAGTATTAAAAAGCGACCGGAATGGACAAAAAACAGACGAAAAACAGAGAGAGACATCGAATGGTTGAACCGCAAAGAGTATAATCCCTTTCTATGGAAAGCATGGCTTCTTATGGGACGTTCGCAATTTCATCAAGGTAAATTCGATGAAGCTGCTTCCACCTTTTCTTATATGAGTCGCCTCTATCAAACGCAACCGGCCATTTATGGTCGGGCACGTGCATGGCTTGCCAAGAGTTATATCGAACAAGGATGGCTGTATGATGCCGAAGATGTTATTCGAAACATGGAACGTGACTCCATTCATTGGCGTGCTCAAAAGGAATGGGACTATACCTATGCCGACTATTACATCCATACCGGCAACTACGAAAAAGCCATTCCTTATCTTCGGAAAGTGATCAGACATGAGATGCGAAGAAAGCAAAAAGCACGCGAATGGTATCTCATGGGACAGCTCGAGAATGCATTAGGACACCGAGAACTTGCTTATAAAGCATATAAACATGTCATCAGGCTGGCTCCACCTTACGAGGTGGAGTTCAATGCCCGTATTGCCATGACCGAAGTAATGGCAGGTAGTCGGTCGAAACAGATGATCAATCGTCTGAAACGTATGGCTGTTTCAGACAATAACAAAGACTATCTCGACCAAGTATATTATGCTATAGGAAATATCTATCTGGCACAGAAAGATACTTCTAATGCTATATCTGCCTATGAAAAAGGCAATATAAAATCTACTCGTAATAGTATTGAGAAAGGTGTACTGCTACTGAAGTTGGGCGATCTGTATTGGATAAAAGAAAAGTTCAGCGATGCCCAACGTTGCTATAATACTGCTATTGGGCTGCTCGATAAGGAGAGAGACGATTACGAACAGTTGGAGAAACGCTCTAAGGTGCTCGATAAATTGGTACCGTATACCGATGCGGTGCATTTACAAGACTCATTGCAGGTTCTTGCAAAGATGAACGAGCATGATCGTAATGCCGCCATTGACCGAGTGATTGAGGCTTTAAAAAAGAAAGAAAAGGAAGAAGCCAATAGGTTGGCAGAGCAAAATTCGCAAGCAGTGCAGGCAGCCAATAGCGGTATGGGAGATATAAATAATCCGCAGAACAATACCAATCCATCGACACTCGGTATCAATAGTCAAAACGGAGAATGGTATTTCTATAATCAAATGGCGGTAAATCAAGGGAAAATCGCTTTTCAAAAGCTTTGGGGAAAGCGCGAAAATATTGATAATTGGCAACGCATTAACAAAACAGTTGTTGCTCATACCGGAGAAGTTGATACCATGACGGATGCCATTCGTGACTCTCTAGCACGACAAGCTGAAATAGAAGACTCGTTGAAACAGTTGACAAACGATGCACAGAACGATCCTCATAAACGAGAATATTACCTTGCACAGATACCTTTTACCCAAGAACAGCTTCAGGCGAGTAACCTGATAATAGAAGATGGTCTTTACAATTCGGGCGTTATCTTTAAAGATTATCTTGATAATCTGAAGCTAAGTGAGAGAGCGTTGCGGCGACTTACCGAATCATATCCCGACTATGAACATACGGATAATGCTTATTATCACTTGTTCCTGCTATATTCGAGGCTTAATATGCCTTCATTGGCAGAAAGCTACATTCAGAAACTAAAACTGCAATACCCCAAAAGCGAATGGACTGCCATACTTACCGATCCTTATTTTAAAGAAAATGCAGTTTTGGGAAAGCATATCGAAGACTCTCTTTATGCAGCTACCTACGCTGCTTTCAAAGCAGATCGATATTCGGAAGTAAGCGGAAATACACATATATCCGAAATGCGTTTCCCGCTTGGAAAGAACCGTGATAAGTTTATTTTTATCGATGGATTGAGCAAACTCAACAACGGGAATGCGAACGGATGTCTTGACAACATGAAAACAATCATAGAAAAATATCCTGAAAGTAAGTTGAGCGAGATGGCCGGCATGATTGTAAACGGCGTGAATGCAGGGAAGAAACTTCGGGGAGGCAGGTTCGATATCGACAACGTATGGCAGCGTCGTGTAGCCGTACTTAGCGACAGTGATTCCATTGCCGCACGCAAATTCTCCAACGAGCGTAATGCTGATTTTGTTTTCATGCTCGTGTATAATCCCGATTCTGTTAACGAGCATCAGCTTCTTTACGAAATTGCAAAGTACAATTTTACGAGCTATATGGTTAGAAGTTTCGGTATCGAAATTGAAGATGCCGACGGCCTGCATCGCATGCTGGTATCGGGTTTCCGCAGTTATGATGAGGCATTGCAGTACGGCAGGCAGCTGTCTAAACAGAAAGGTATTACCCAGCGGCTGGGTAAAAGTCGTATGGTAATCATCAGCAATAAGAACCTTGAATTGCTGGGCGGACAATATAGCTATGATGATTACGATGCTTTCTACAACAAACACTTTGCTCCATTGAAAGTAAGTACTTTCCGGTTACTTTCTGA
This sequence comes from Prevotella phocaeensis, assembly GCF_900065875.1. Classification (NCBI taxonomy): domain Bacteria; kingdom Pseudomonadati; phylum Bacteroidota; class Bacteroidia; order Bacteroidales; family Prevotellaceae; genus Prevotella; species Prevotella phocaeensis. Next base: position 109,843 of record NZ_LT160626.1, read on the forward strand.
ACCTGAGGAAATCGTGACAGAGAAGGAGCCGGCGAACAATGTACCTACGCAGCGTGACATTGATAATATGCTCGACGATGGCATTTTTATTGATAACGGGCTTGATGTATCTCCTTCCGGCAACAGTTCGATTGTTATTCCCGATGAAGAAAAAGAAACACTTCCTGCAAACTCGGGCACGACAGTTATTCCTGATGAACCGCAAAATAATACGAGTACACAAAGGCAATCGGGAACTGTTGTTGTAAAAGAACCGGAGAGTAACAAGAAAGAACAAACGAACACGACTGTTGTTGAAGAAGGAACTATTGTTAAGCCGCAACCGGAGTCTGTACCTAAAATAAAGACTGATAACAGTCAGTCGGAAGCCTCCTCTGCTAATGTGCCGACTATACAGACAAACCCATCGACGACGGTGCCTGTTGCGCCGGTTAAACCGCAACCTAAGAAACAGCCGCAGAGTATAACGCATAAGAAAGAAGACACCGGCATATATTTCGACGACGGTTTGAGAACAAAGAACCGCAAGGACGGAACAAAAGATGCGAATAATAAGAAAAACAACGCGGAAAAAGAAGATAAGAAGCAAGATAAGAAAAAGCAATTCGATCTTGAAGACGAATATTATGATTTAGATGGATTTTAGAATATGAGCAACGGATTATTACTTTGGGTAGACGATGAGATAGAACTCTTGAAAAGTCATATTATCTTTTTAGAGAAGAAGGGATACGATGTAACGACGGTAAGCAATGGGACTGATGCCATTGAACAGTGTATGCAACGCACTTATGACCTCGTTCTATTAGACGAGATGATGCCCGGCCTCTCCGGATTGGAGACGTTGCAGCGCATTAAAGAAATCAGTCCGGCGACGCCCGTGGTAATGGTTACCAAGAGCGAGGAAGAGAATATTATGGATCAGGCTATTGGTTCTAAAATAGCCGATTACCTGATTAAACCCGTCAACCCTAACCAAATTCTGCTTACATTAAAGAAAAATATCCATCGTAAGGAGATAGTTACGGAGGTTACACAAAGCGGTTATCAACAGAATTTTCAAGATATTGCAACGAAAATAATGACCTGTCGATCTTTTCAAGATTGGGTAGATGTGTATAAACGTCTTGTGCATTGGGAACTCGAACTTAGTTCTACCGACAGCAATATGACCGAAATGCTTAAGATGCAAAAAGAAGAAGCCAACAATGGATTTGCCAAATATATCAAACATAATTATTTGGATTGGGTAGATGAGGCGACACAAGAGCGTCCTTTAATGAGTCCCGACATCTTTAAGAAGAAGATTTTTCCATTGCTCAATGCCGGTAATAAGGTCTTTCTCATCGTTATCGACAACTTTCGCTACGACCAGTGGAGAATGCTTGCACAGGAAATTGGCGATATGTTCGATATCGAAGAAGATATCTACATGAGTATTCTTCCCACTGCAACCCAATATGCTCGTAATGCCATCTTTAGCGGATTGATGCCGAATAAAATAGCAGAGATGTTTTCTGACCTGTGGGTTGACGAAGATGAAGAAGAAGGTAAAAATCTCAACGAGGGCCCACTTATACAAACGCAGATAGAGCGTTTCAGGCGTCATGATACTTATAGTTATCACAAAGTCAACGATTCTACGGGGGCCGAAAAGTTCATGGAAAAACTGAATACCTTACAAAAAAATGATCTGAATGTATTGGTGATCAATTTTATAGACATGCTCTCTCATGCACGTACAGAATCTAAAATGGTACGCGAGCTGGCTAATAACGAATCTGCCTATCGTAGCATTACGCTCAGTTGGTTCCGTCATTCCGTGCTGTCGGAACTTTTTAAACAACTTTCACAATCCGACTACAAAATTATTATTACCACTGATCATGGCAGCATCAGAGTATCTAAGCCCATCAAGATTATAGGCGACCGTAACACTAATACCAACCTAAGATATAAATTGGGCAAAAATCTCAACTACGATTCTAAAGATGTCTTTACTATTAAGGAACCAAAGAAAGCGCAACTGCCGGCACCCAATCTCAGTACATCGTATGTATTCGCCTCGGGCGATATGTTCTTTGCTTACCCGAACAACTACAACTATTACGTTTCTTACTACAAAGACACTTTCCAGCACGGCGGTATCAGTATGGAAGAAATGCTCATTCCGTTGATAACAGTTACGCCGAGAAAGAGATAAACAAAACTGATGACATCGAATACTCTTATCGTTTTCTTTGCAGTAATCATAGAATTGCTGATTTTCGTTACATTGATAGACCTCGTGTGGCGTATCATCAGCATACGTCGTTCGTGTATCCCGTTGCCGTTGCAGAGAGAGATAAATAAAACAATCGTTTGTCCTTATCCCGATAGTTTGTGGATATATCTCAAATTGATCTTTTTCAATCCCAAAGATATGCACTTTCGAACGCTTTTCGCCTTTATAGGTGTATTGGGTGGGAGTACCATACATGTCGCCGTAGGGCTGATAGCACTGCTCATAACTCTTTTCATATGTATCTTTAAACTCGTCAGGTTATCGTGGCAATTTAACTGTTCAAAAGAGAAATTCCCTGCAATAAAGCTCTCCGACAAAGGCGTATCGTTGATTTACGAATGGGTAAGACCGGCAGAAATAGTGTACGAAACGCCGTGGCAGAATATTACACAAGTTTTTCTATACCGTAGTTATGCCAAAATTATAAGTAAAGAGCATACCTATTACACCTTTTATAATACGAGTGATATGGAAGTGAAAAATAAGATTGCGATGCACTTTTTACGTCACGACGATATAAAGGCGATCACAATTGCCGAGCAAGACAAAATATCATGGATACTACTTATAGTGTGCTTATTGTTCGGACCACCGGTCGGTATCTTATGCATGTTGCTTTTTTATAAATCTAAACCGAGGAGTGCGCATATCTATCTTTCCGCAAGTTTTGTTTTCTTAGTCATCGCATTGGTTATATACCTGCTCAACACTTTAATATAACATATAAAAATTATCAATATGAAAATTAATATCAAATCTTTAGATAACATTCATGCTGCAGCTAAGCTGTTTCTTGAACACAAGGGCAACGGAACCGTTTTCGCCTTTTATGGAAAAATGGGTACAGGCAAAACTACATTCATCAAAGCTTTATGCGAATGCTTGGGAGTAGACGATGTAATCACATCGCCTACATTTGCCATCGTCAACGAATATAGTTGTCTTCAGAATAACGAGCATATTTATCATTTCGATTTCTACCGCATCAAAAAACTCGAAGAGGTGTACGATATGGGTTACGAGGATTATTTCTACAGCGGACATCTATGTTTTATCGAATGGCCGGAGCTGATTGAAGAGCTCTTGCCTGCAGATGCAACGAAGGTAACGATTACCACAAATAACGATGGTTCCAGAACCGTTGAGTTTTAGATGTTAAATCGGAAAGCGTAGAAATGAATACATTTCTACGCTTTTCGGTTCTATTCTGCTTTTTAGAAAGGATCGTATCTAATTTCACCAATAGTGAAAATGGAAGTTTTCTCATTTCTTTAAGACAGAATTCCTTACTATCGATATGTTCTACCATTTTAGGGAATCGCTTGAACAGATGCTTAAAGTCTGCTTTTAAACTAACGACAATATCTATTTCCTGAATATAATAAGTCATGGCGATGCCATTTTCTTTCACACAATAGCTATATGGATTTGCCGCCTCTCTACTACTCTTGGTCTCCTGTTCTCGACATTAGGTTACCGTTATGGCATGCAATAAAATCGGTACAACTCAACGACCATTGTAAATAATCTTTGTTTCATTTCCATTATTTTTTGTATAAATACAATTAAATTTCTGCGAATAATAATCTTCAAATACAAAAATAAATAATTTAAATATTATCTGCATTTTTTATTATAATCTGCACAAATTATATTTTTTCTCATGAATTCAATGCTCTAATACTACGAAAACAATAATCCCGATCCTGTTCTCGTCATCACGACGAGTAAAGAAAATGGATCGGGATTTCATAGAGAGTTATAAAAGAAATAACTACTAAAAATGGAAAATGCGGACTTCGCAGTTGGCATTTACCTTCAATATTATTACAATAAAAGAACGATTTCCATTATAGAGCAAAAGTGTTTTTTGCATTCATTTACTTTTTCTTAGAGATTTTCTCATTTTTTACATTGTTTAGAAGAAAGGAGAAAAAACGGCTTTTTACGCAGTAAGTTGCTTTATCTTTATTTCTTAGTACAATTTCAGCTATGTTGTATCGTTGATACAGGATATACATATACTTATTATAAAGGGGGTGTAAGGTTGAGAGAAACCGTGTTTAAGCTAAATCCTGCTGTCATGTAATCAGCTTTAACGACGCTGTAATTGTTTTATAATCAATGTCTATTTCTGGTATGGTAAAGTGATAAGAATAACAAGAACATACGTATTATGCCCGCAAGAAACTTTATTTATGAATTAAATGTTTGCATAAAAATGTCAATTTGTCTAATATCGTTAAACTCGTATATCGTTTCATCTCCTCTCACTGGAAGGAGTATTGCGTTTACCTTGTATTGCTAATATTGGTCGCTATATTTATTTGCTAAAATTGAAAGTATTGCACAAAACATCTATTCTGTGCACATATAACCTTGTTTTGTGCATTTTTAGAGATATTTCTTTGGCTGACAAGTAAAAAAGCACTAATTTTGCACGCTGGATTATGGTGCTTCGGCCGATAGAAAATAATAATTTCGATGAGTCGACCGGCCGGAACGAAAGATCGTATAAATGCAACTATCACAATTTATTAGTATTATATGAGTTTGAAAATTGTTGTACTTGCCAAGCAAGTACCTGACACAAGAAATGTGGGTAAGGATGCCATGACGGCAGAAGGTACCGTAAATCGTGCTGCACTTCCCGCAATCTTCAATCCTGAAGACTTGAATGCTTTGGAACAGGCTCTCCGTTTAAAGGAGCAAAACCCGGGCTCGACCGTTGGCGTACTCACTATGGGACCTCCACGCGCTGGTGAAATTATACGCCAAGGACTGTACCGCGGGGCTGATACAGGGTGGCTGCTCACTGACCGTCTGTTTGCCGGAGCCGACACGCTGGCTACTTCTTATGCCTTAGCTACTGCTATTAAGAAGATCGGAAACGTGGATGTGGTGATCGGTGGCCGACAGGCTATCGACGGCGATACGGCACAGGTGGGGCCGCAGGTGGCTCAGAAATTGGGCTTGAACCAAGTAACTTATGCCGAAGAAATACTCAAGATAGAGAACGGTGTGGCTACTATAAGGCGTCATATCGATGGAGGTGTGGAGACCGTTGAGGCTCCGTTACCGGTGGTTATTACCGTGAATGGCAGTGCAGCCCCCGCACGTCCTTGCAATGCCAAGCTCGTAATGAAGTACAAGTATGCCACATGTCCGATGGAACGTAAGGGGGATGAGCCTTGGAGTTCGCTCTATGAAGAGCGTCCGTATCTTACGCTAAATCAGTGGAGCGTGGCAGATGTAGACGGCGATCCGGCACAATGCGGACTGTCGGGTTCACCGACAAAGGTGAAAACAGTGCAGAACATCGTGTTTCAAGCCAAGGAAAGCAAGACGCTTACAAGCTCTGATGCCGATGTGGAGAGTATGGTAAAAGAATTGTTGGATGAAAAGATTATAGGGTAGGGGACATTTGTTGCCCCATTGCTCATTAGAAATATGAATAACGTATTTGTATATTGCGAGATCGAAGGCACACAGGTGGCCGAAGTATCTCAGGAATTGCTCACCAAAGGACGTAAGCTCGCCAACCAACTCGGAGTGCAACTTCATGCCGTAGTGGCAGGAACCGGCATAAAAGGAAAGGTTGAGAAGCAAATTCTTCCCTATGGTGTAGACAAATTGTTTGTGTTTGATGGCGAGGGACTTTTCCCTTATACATCAGCTCCTCACACGGATATCTTGGTCAATCTCTTCAAGGAAGAGCAGCCGCAGATTGCCCTGATGGGGGCAACGGTTATCGGTCGAGACCTCGGACCGCGTGTGTCTTCTTCGCTTACCAGCGGTCTTACAGCCGACTGTACGCAGCTCGAAATTGGCGACTATGACGATAAGAAAGCAGGAAAACACTATGAAAATCTGCTTTATCAAATTCGTCCGGCATTCGGAGGTAACATTGTTGCAACGATTGTAAACCCCGATCATCGTCCGCAGATGGCTACTGTGCGCAGCGGTGTGATGCAGCGTGAGGTGATCGACGAGAATTATAAAGGTGAAGTACTCTATCCCGAAGTGGCCAAGTATGTGCCTACAGTGGACTATGTAGTGAAGGTTATCGATCGTCATGTGGAGGCCGCAAAGAACAATCTGAAGGGTGCAGCCATTGTTGTTGCCGGCGGTTATGGCGTCGGGAGTAAGGAAGGTTTCGATCAACTTTTCCAGTTGGCGAAGGAACTTCATGGTGAAGTGGGTGCAAGCCGTGCTGCCGTGGATGCCGGTTGGATAGACCATGACCGACAGATCGGGCAGACAGGCGTAACAGTTCATCCGAAAGTCTACATCGCCTGTGGTATTTCCGGACAAATTCAGCACATCGCAGGCATGCAGGATGCGGGTATTATCATCTCAGTAAATAGCGATCCCGATGCTCCGATCAACCAAATTGCCGACTATATCATTACCGGAACGGTGGAAGAGGTGGTACCGAAGCTAATAAAATATTATAAACAGAATAGCAAGTAAACATCATGTCAAATTATTATACAGACCATCCGGAGATTGGATTTCATTTGAATCATCCGCTGATGAAACGCATAGTCGACCTCAAAGAGCGCAACTATGCTGACAAAGACAAGTTTGAGGATGCTCCCGTGAGTTATGAGGACGCCATCGAAAACTATAAGCGCATCCTCGATATTGCGGGAGATATCGCTGCTAACATAGTAGAACCCAACTCGGAGAGTGTAGATCTGGAAGGACCGCACCTTGAGAATAACCGCATGATTTATGCCTCAAAAACATTTGAGAACCTCGACGCAACGCGAAAGGCAGGGCTGTGGGGTATCTCGATGCCGCGCCGTTATGGCGGCCTGAACCTACCTAATACGACGTTCTCTATGCTTTCCGAGGTGATTTCAGCCGCCGATTCGGGTTTTCAGAATATCTGGTCGTTGCAATCGTGCATCGACACGCTTTACGAATTCGGCAATGAAGAACAGCGTCAGAAATATATTCCGCGTATCTGTGCAGGCGAAACGATGTCGATGGACCTTACAGAACCCGATGCCGGATCGGACTTGCAGCGCGTTATGTTAAAGGCAACGTTCGACGAAAAAGAGAATTGTTGGCGACTGAACGGTGTGAAGCGCTTTATTACCAACGGCGACTCTGATATCCATCTTGTGCTGGCACGTTCGGAAGAGGGTACGCACGATGGGCGTGGACTGTCGATGTTCATCTACGATAAGCGTAACGGTGGTGTAGATGTGCGTCATATAGAGAATAAACTCGGTATCCACGGCTCGCCTACTTGCGAGCTTGTCTATAAGAATGCCAAGGCTGAACTCTGCGGAAATACCCGCCTCGGGCTTATTAAATACGTGATGGCACTCATGAACGGTGCCCGTCTGGGCATTGCAGCACAGAGCGTTGGCGTGGAACAAGAGGCATACAACGAGGCTTTGGCTTATGCAAAAGAGCGCGCACAGTTCGGGCAGAAGATCATTAACTTCCCCGCCGTTTACGACATGCTCTCGCGTATGAAGGCGAAACTTGATGCTGGTCGTTCGCTTCTTTATCAGACTGCACGCTACGTAGACATCTATAAAGCGCTCGAAGATATACAGCGCGATACCAAACTCACTGCCGAAGAACGCGACGAACTCAAGAAATATACCCGTCTTGCCGACGCTTTTACGCCGCTTGCCAAGGGTATGAACTCCGAGTATGCGTCGCAGGCAGCCTACGATGCCATCTCCATTCACGGCGGTTCAGGCTTCATCATGGAGTACAAGAGCCAGCGTCTTTACCGCGATGCGCGTATCTTCTCTATCTACGAGGGTACTACGCAGCTGCAAGTAGTGGCCGCCATACGCTACATTACCAATGGCACTTACCTCGGTATCATCCGCGAAATGCTTGGCAATGAAGTGGCAGAAAGCCTCAAACCGTTGCAGACTCGCGTGGCAAAACTCGCAGAACAGTACGAGGAAGTGCTTAATGAAGTGAAGGAAGAAGGTAATCAGGAGAAGCAAGACTTCGTTGCCCGTCGGCTGTTCAACATGACGGCAGACATCATAATGTCGCTGCTTATTCTCGATGATGCAACCCGTTCGCCCGAACTCTTTGCCAAGAGTGCCAACGTGTTTGTGCGGCATGCCGAAGAAGAGGTGACAGGTCATTATGCATATATCAAGAACCTCTGCGCTGAAGACCTTGTAAACTTCCGTGCTGCAGAGGTTGAAACTGCAGAATAAGAACTTTGTTCAGACAGAATAGGTCAAAGGTGCATCTCCGAAAAGGGATGTACCTTTTATTATTTATTTATCCTACAGATAAACCGATAGCAGACGCTTGTCTTTATCGTGCCATTCCGTCTTCCCGTTTACTGCTCTTTCTAAACAGAAGTCGGCCGCTCTGCTCGGGGTGTTAAACCTCACATCCGTTTTCAAAACAAGTGCATCGTTTCGTTTTTCCGCGTGTATATTTAGTAATTTCGAGCGTTTGTCTTTATTCTTAAAACTGGGAGTTGTTTCTTTGCTGATTATGCTTTCTTTCAGCACGGTAACAGGATTATCGGCTTTATCGAGCACTGCCTTGGCATTCAATCTACGAAGAGTTAGGTTAATAAACGCTAAACGGGGCAAACGTATCTTGTTTGCAAAAATACCCAAAGTTTAAGAATGAGTCAAACTTTCCGGAGTTTTTAATGTAAAAATAGATTTCGGCAATGTTTCTTTTGAAAGTAGTACGATTGTCGATTCCTTAAAAAGTAATTAGACTATATTGTCGGTGCCTCGGTATTATTCGGTATGTGTATCGTTGTTATTGGGCATTCCTGTTACCGTCAAACAGACAGCCTGACGGACTTAAACTGTAATTCTATTCATATAATCTGTAAAATGATTAGTCGGTGTGGGGATTATTCATTGTACTTTTGCCGCATGACTGACGGAGGAGTTCTGCGTAAGTGTTCGACTATATAGCGGTACTTTCCGATAACGGTTTATGAATTAAATGAGTATGAAACAAGGATTATTTAATAAATTCTCTGTAACTTTGCGCTTATGAAAATTTGGGCTATTCTGTTTTTTCTACTGCCTCTTGTCGGGGTAGCGTATGTTTTGTGGCATGTGTGGCACTTGTTGCCGTTGACAATACCTTATAAAGTAACGATTGTGGGGGTAATGCTGCTGTCGGTAGCACTGCTTTTCGTCTCATTTTTGGCCAATATCGAGAATTGGCACATATCTGTTGCCACTTTCGTATATGAGGTGGGCACGTCGTCGCTTTTTATCCTTTTTTACATGGTCATGCTGTTTCTGCTGCTCGATTTGGGGCGGCTTGTGCATCTTGTGCCGTCCTCGTTCTTGCATAACAGCGTACACGGAAGCATTTTCGTGGGTGTACTCATCACGATTATCTTCGTGTACGGCAATCTTAATTATCGTAATAAAGTGCGCATGCCCATTGTACTGAAAACAGAGAAAGCGCTGCCGAAACCCATGAAGATAGTGATGATGAGCGATCTGCACCTCGGGTATCACAATCGCAGGGCGGAGTTTATGCGGTGGGTTGATATGGTTAATGCCGAACATGCCGACCTTATATTGATAGGGGGCGATATTATCGACCGTTACATGCGCCCGCTCATAGAAGAGAATGTGGCGCAAGAGTTTCATCGGCTCAATGCACCTGTTTACGCCTGCTTGGGCAATCACGAGTATTATGCGGGAAATACACAGGCACAGAAGTTCTATCACGATGCTGGCATTCATCTGCTTGTAGACAGTGTGGTTGTGGTTAACGGCATTAATATCGTGGGGCGCGACGATCGTACCAACGTGCATCGTAAATCGTTAAAAGACCTCATGGCAGCCGTAGACCGCTCACGTTACACTATCGTGCTCGACCATCAGCCTTATCATTTGGAGGATGCCGAGCGACAAGGTGCAGATTTTCAGTTGAGCGGGCATACGCACTATGGGCAGGTGTGGCCCATCTCGTGGATCGAAGATGCTATATACGAAGACGCTTATGGATCGTTACAAAAGGGGCGGACGCAATATTTCGTGACGAGCGGCATAGGCATTTGGGGCGGTAAGTTCCGTATCGGTACGCAGTCGGAATACCTTGTGGCATTGCTCAGAAATGAATGAAATCTTTAAAAAGTAAAGCTGTTATTGCTCTTTTTGTGCTATTTGATTTGCCAAATTACGGGCTTTTGCCTCTGCAATCATCTGCCGACAATATGCCTTGCTGTTTTTGATAAGCGCATTGTACCGGTCGGATACCTTTGAAAAGTATCCCATCGTCTTGCCGTAGATGTCGTTCATTTCCTCGACGATTTTCTTCTCCTGCTGTTTTGTGCCGTGGAAATCCTTTAACTTAGCGATATTGATTTCAAGCGCAGCCCTTGCCTGTTTAACGGACTCCGTCTCGGTGTTATTGGCCGTGGCGGAGTCTCTCATTGCGGTCTCGGCCTTTTTCATCTCTGCAGTAGCTCCTTTAAATCACCAATTGCATTTGCTGTCTGCTTAGCTTTCTTAGCATCTGTCTTGGCTGATCCGGCATTCATGTAGCCAATATTATTGGTGATTATCTGCGGCAAGCATAGCCGCACGCTGGCTTTCTGTGCCGTATTTTAGGATTTTTTCCTGCGCATCTGTGAACGTAATTCCGCCACGCTTTAATGCCGAAGCCTGCCCTTGCATGGCTTTTCCCATCAAGTTGCCAATCGTAACGGCATCTTCTCCCGTGGCTGAAAGTCCCTTTTGCTGCGCGAGTAGGTTATTCATTGCAGACAATAGAGTATCTATGCTGGCCTTTTGATTTAGGAACGTGGCAAGTTGCTGCACGCCAGCAAGCTGCACCTCATCCCCTATGACGCCCAATTCTTGCTGGGCGCTGGCGAGTTTCTTTACGGACTCAACTTCTGCATCTGTTGCTGACATACGCTGCCGCATCACAGTGGCGAGTTTCGTTTCAGCCTGTACCTGTTCGGCGTTCGCGGCCGTATAGTTTTGCATTATTCCCGTCAGCTGTTGAAGTTCAGTGAATGCATTTTGAAAAGAAGCGCCGACTTGGGTACTTTTCAATAAGTCATTCCTAAGGCGTGTTGATTTCGTACGAGCCAGTTCTAACTCTTCGGCAAACTTCTAGACATTTGTAGAGGCTGTTACAACTTGCTCTTTTCCGTCAATATTCAGTTTTATGTTAAATTTTACGCCTTTGGACATTTTTTGCCGAAATTATTTGTTTATACCAATTTTATATTTGTATATTCGTAGTATACACAAAGAGATTCTGTTTATGAAGAAGTTTAAAGATATATTAGCACTTATGGCGTTGATGGTATCTTTACTATCTACTATATTTCTTGTTATCTTTGCAATTATAAAATGGGGTGATACTGCTGCATGGATGTATGTTGCAGCTCTTATTAGCTGGAATATCTTTTTGATGACCTGTGGCAATCCTGATAATGATACCTATTTGCATAATATTCGGAAATAATCTCATTGTTTTTCTTGCCTTTTTAGTTGTGATTTGCTTTAAAATTAGTATCTTTGCAATATTGGAAACATCCATAGAGGAGAGGTGCCGATGTGCTCCATAGTTGTGATTTGCTTTAAAATTAGTATCTTTGCAATATTGGAAACATCGAATTTCTAAGTAACATTTATCACCAGCAGTTGTGATTTGCTTTAAAATTAGTATCTTTGCAATATTGGAAACATCAACAAAGATATAAATAAACTTTGAAATATGGTTGTGATTTGCTTTAAAATTAGTATCTTTGCAATATTGGAAACATCTAATTGTCGATGCCGTAAAGGGTGTAGGTGTTGTGATTTGCTTTAAAATTAGTATCTTTGCAATATTGGAAACATCTCAATTATGGAAATACCGCAAATCATTTAAGTTGTGATTTGCTTTAAAATTAGTATCTTTGCAATATTGGAAACATCTGTCTATTTTGAATACCCGACAAGTAACCAGTTGTGATTTGCTTTAAAATTAGTATCTTTGCAATATTGGAAACATCAGGACTGAAAAAAGTCTTTGTCGATGCGTTGTTGTGATTTGCTTTAAAATTAGTATCTTTGCAATATTGGAAACATCTGGTACGAATTATGTTACCATCATAGACAAGTTGTGATTTGCTTTAAAATTAGTATCTTTGCAATATTGGAAACATCATTTTGTTCTCGATATCCTCCAATGTGACAGTTGTGATTTGCTTTAAAATTAGTATCTTTGCAATATTGGAAACATCATTAACAAAGGGACAATTTGACGAAATTCGTTGTGATTTGCTTTAAAATTAGTATCTTTGCAATATTGGAAACATCCAGAAGATGTACGCCTTGGCAGCCGGCGTAGTTGTGATTTGCTTTAAAATTAGTATCTTTGCAATATTGGAAACATCTCTCCTCCCACGTAAACCGCCGCGAAGGCAGTTGTGATTTGCTTTAAAATTAGTATCTTTGCAATATTGGAAACATCGAAACATTGCCAAAGAACGAGACAACAGGGTTGTGATTTGCTTTAAAATTAGTATCTTTGCAATATTGGAAACATCACATGTACCTATGATAGCAAATAGTGACTTGTTGTGATTTGCTTTAAAATTAGTATCTTTGCAATATTGGAAACATCGAAACATTGCCAAAGAACGAGACAACAGGGTTGTGATTTGCTTTAAAATTAGTATCTTTGCAATATTGGAAACATCGGTATGTAAAAGGAGATACGGTGTTTCTGAGTTGTGATTTGCTTTAAAATTAGTATCTTTGCAATATTGGAAACATCAGAGGGCGAAAAAGCCGCTAAATCGGCACAGTTGTGATTTGCTTTAAAATTAGTATCTTTGCAATATTGGAAACATCGGCTTTACTGAAGATGTCGTCGATAGAGGAGTTGTGATTTGCTTTAAAATTAGTATCTTTGCAATATTGGAAACATCGCATCTGCCATATTAGTAGTACTCAAACCAGTTGTGATTTGCTTTAAAATTAGTATCTTTGCAATATTGGAAACATCTACTTTTTATTCTGCTTATTACAGCTCGCAGTTGTGATTTGCTTTAAAATTAGTATCTTTGCAATATTGGAAACATCCGCACAGCAAAAAACCATTGAAAATCAGCAGTTGTGATTTGCTTTAAAATTAGTATCTTTGCAATATTGGAAACATCTTACGAACTTCGTGGTATTTATCCCGGTGTGTTGTGATTTGCTTTAAAATTAGTATCTTTGCAATATTGGAAACATCAAAAACACAGCTTGCCCCGCTGTACTGACCGTTGTGATTTGCTTTAAAATTAGTATCTTTGCAATATTGGAAACATCGAGCAACATCAAGTATGCACAAACAAAGTGGTTGTGATTTGCTTTAAAATTAGTATCTTTGCAATATTGGAAACATCAAATATAAAATTATAAAATAATTATTCTTGGTTGTGATTTGCTTTAAAATTAGTATCTTTGCAATATTGGAAACATCTTCGGCATGGTGATGTTTATTTTGGGGAATGTTGTGATTTGCTTTAAAATTAGTATCTTTGCAATATTGGAAACATCTTTATGACAGACAAGTGTAAGCCTGTCGAGTTGTGATTTGCTTTAAAATTAGTATCTTTGCAATATTGGAAACATCTACTGTTCTTCTCTTACAAGTTGGCTAACAGTTGTGATTTGCTTTAAAATTAGTATCTTTGCAATATTGGAAACATCGAAGATTTGCTTAATTAATCCTCCTTATTAGTTGTGATTTGCTTTAAAATTAGTATCTTTGCAATATTGGAAACATCAAACAAACATATTCATCAAGAGATACATTGGTTGTGATTTGCTTTAAAATTAGTATCTTTGCAATATTGGAAACATCATTCCGAACGGCGTTATTAAAGGCTTTAGAGTTGTGATTTGCTTTAAAATTAGTATCTTTGCAATATTGGAAACATCTAAATATCCATTCTTATCTGGATGACCAGTGTTGTGATTTGCTTTAAAATTAGTATCTTTGCAATATTGGAAACATCCACTTGGCGCATATTATTTAATAAAAATAAGTTGTGATTTGCTTTAAAATTAGTATCTTTGCAATATTGGAAACATCGAATCTTGTTGGGCCTTTTGTAGCTCTTAAGTTGTGATTTGCTTTAAAATTAGTATCTTTGCAATATTGGAAACATCCGAACTCAATAAGTCGCCCGATGAGATTATGTTGTGATTTGCTTTAAAATTAGTATCTTTGCAATATTGGAAACATCTCAGCGGCGTTGACAAAGACACGACGTTTGGTTGTGATTTGCTTTAAAATTAGTATCTTTGCAATATTGGAAACATCCTTCAGGAGATGAAATATAACGCGAAGGAAGTTGTGATTTGCTTTAAAATTAGTATCTTTGCAATATTGGAAACATCAATATATTTTTCCTCGTCCTTAAGTGAATTGTTGTGATTTGCTTTAAAATTAGTATCTTTGCAATATTGGAAACATCTATGCTTGTTTAAATAATCTATCTACTGTAGTTGTGATTTGCTTTAAAATTAGTATCTTTGCAATATTGGAAACATCTGTCAGGCATACAACCATAAACCATTAGCCGTTGTGATTTGCTTTAAAATTAGTATCTTTGCAATATTGGAAACATCAGATTTCAACAACTGATCAAAATGAACAGTGTTGTGATTTGCTTTAAAATTAGTATCTTTGCAATATTGGAAACATCTAGATAATATATAAGGTACATCAACAGAAGGTTGTGATTTGCTTTAAAATTAGTATCTTTGCAATATTGGAAACATCAACACTTTATCAAAAGACTGCTTATACTCTGTTGTGATTTGCTTTAAAATTAGTATCTTTGCAATATTGGAAACATCATCAATAGTATCAATACGAGAAATAGATGGTTGTGATTTGCTTTAAAATTAGTATCTTTGCAATATTGGAAACATCAGGAGATGCATAATATTTTGTGGTCCAATGTTTTATAACGATATTAGAAAAAGAAAAAGTGATGTTTCTTAGAGAGCGAATTCCATTTAAAATATGGAATTCGCTTTTGTATTAAAAGAGTTCCAGTTGCTGACCGGGGGCATTTGGAGGCATTGGCTTACTGCCAAAAAATAATTCAATATTACCGAATTGTTTGTCGGTGAGGCACACTATGCCGACTTTTCCAAACTCAGGCAGGAATGACTTTACTCGTTTTTTATGTACTTCTGCATTTTCCATACTTGCACAGTGACGCACATAGATAGAGAACTGAAACATAGTAAAGCCATCTTTTATTAGATTCTTCCTGAAAAGCGTGTAAGCCCGAAGGTCTTTCTTTGTATCTGTCGGCAAATCAAAAAGAACAAGTAACCACATAACTCTATATTCGCTAAGTCTATCCATTATGGTGTTATTTCAGGATAAGAAATCTTACGAAGTTCTCCGTTGAAGCATTTATTAAGCGAAGCTGCAGTTTGACCGGCAGCAATCATAAGCGGACTTCTTTTTCTGCCAATAACAACATCCAGTGTAGGAATTGTAAGTAATCCTGATTTGATGTCTTTTGTTAATTCCTCTTTCCCCGTCTCATGAAAAATATCATAGACTAATTTGTCAACATATGGACGATAAGGTTCCATGATATCATCAGCCAAACAATAGGCATTGTATCGGTTATGATGATGAATACCTAAGGTTGGCAGCAAGCCGCTTGCCACTAAAGAGCGTGCAATTGTTGCTCTAAGAATGGCATATCCGTAATTAAGAAAATTATTGGGAGGAATTCCGTCGCGATCACGGGTAAAGTCTTCTATGTCTGCAAATAGAATTTTCCAATAATATGCTGCCGCTCTGGCTTCCATATTATCAGGATCCCCGCTTCTTACTTCGTTGATCCAAGCCCTCATATTCTTATGAATATGTCCCGTACACTGTGCCAATATAGCCGCTTGATTATTGATTTTGTACTGTACGGTTTGCTGCCAAAGCTGCTTCTTCAGCGGTAAAGAAGCCTCAAGTTGTTGGCGAAATCGTTCATTTTGCGTCGTGTTTCCGTACAAAGGGAGCAAAAGTCCTACTGGCATAGAGCGAGAATCACATGTAATTACTGCACTGTTATTCTCTAATAATGCTTCTAATACGCCGGATGTTACCGTTATCTGTTTGTTGTCGAGCACCAAAATACCGATATCTTCTATAGGTCTTGATACGATAGATTCTGTTTTTATCGTTTCCGCAATATTCTCCGGTCTCACAATTTCGGGGAACTTGATGATCAATTGTGAATCTCGTAACGACAGATAAGCAGGGTTACCGAAATACAATGTCTTCTTTATCATACTGAAATAGATTTATTTATATTCGCCAACATCTACAATTCTTCCCAAATGATCGATACGTACCTTAACCACACCTGTCAGATTATTTATTGCTTTTATACGTTTCCACGTTATATCTTTAAGTTGAAGGTTTGTATCAACATTCGTTTCAAGATGATGTCTAAAGACATAATAATAATGACTGAGCTTCTGAACTCTAAACAAATTTGGGCTTATCAATGCATAATTCTCTTCGTTTCTAAGGTCGATTTCAAGTGGATTGAACCCCGTATTCGGGTTAGGGAATACAAAATATTCATTCTGTTTCATAGAGAATAAAAACTCCCAATCTTTTTCAGAGTTATAATTTCTATCCACAATCGGCAGGTTTTGAATTGCTCTTGCCGTTGCTTCATAAAACGAAACGATATGTTCCTGTAGATTTCCGTCTCTATCTCGGAAGATAGCAACATGATGATTATTACCGGTGTTCACATAATCGTTCGGTATAGGATAGCCATTATTTCCGATAATAGTGTTACCATGAATATCCTTTTTCACCCTGATCGCCGTTCCATTTGCAATACCTCGTATCTTAACACTCTTAATTGCAATTCCTTTATCTTTATTGAACCATATCGGATTTTGATCAAGATTGGAGAATGCTTTCGCTGCCTCACCGCCGAATTCATTTAATCTTTCTTGAAGAATATTGCGTATTTTAGAGTTGATAACCTTATCTATCTTAATATCCGGTGTGATAGCTTTTCTGATTGTAAATACATCTTCAAAGAACACGATTTTCACTTTCTCGGGCACATGTTTTGTATGCGAACTATTCAACCATATAGGGTGTTTCGATATATTTTGGAATGCTTTCTTTATATTGCCTCCGTATTCGGACAGTCTTTGCATCAACGCTTCCCTGATTTTCTTGTCGGCAACTTTCGCAATGAGTTCTTCTGTCAGTTTTGTGCCGACTTTTATCTCTTCTGTCTTGTAGGTTCTTATCTTGCCGTATACAGTTTCAAGATGCAATTGCCCACGTGGAGTGAGCTGTACTTTTCTATTGGTACCACTCTTAGATTTCGTCTTATTTACATTCTTTGTAACGACCTTATTTTTTGCTTTAATAGAAATAAGAATATTACTTAAATGCTCTTTTGCCTGTTTCCTGAATATCTTGGGATCGATAGGAGGAATAAAAACAAGCTTGTTGTTCTCTCTTTCCAGTTCTTTTTGTTCTATTCCGTAGATCGAACCACCTTTGTTACTCCGCGCATTCAGATTATTCAAATACTGAATAAAGCTCGGTTTGGTAAATGCTATAGTGAGTGCATCCATAGCATGATGCCGATGATCGTTTCGTTTTGTCCAATCTTTGATGTGCCGTACAGTATTCCCGTCTTTGTCTTTATATTCTTCTGTCAAACCTAATTTATCATATTTTTCCCAATTAAGTTCTTTCATAACATTCACCAGTTTCCAGTCTTCGCGCAGTCTGTTGGTGATAGAGCCGGTAGTAGCAGTTACTGTAGGAACGATTTCCCGCAACAGCTCGTGTGCCTTTTTGGCGATATATTGCGAATCGTTCAAGTCTCTATTAAGAAAGTCAGACGGGATATCCGCTTCCCGCATAAGCAACTTTCTGCATTTGGAGCCCGCTTGTTCATTGTTTTTCTTAAACTCTTCTACACGTTGTTCATACTTATAAAGACCTTCTTCTCCATATTTCGACAATACAAAATCATATGCCGTCTGGTTACCTTTCTCGATATTGATGTCTCGAAGTTCGAGTGTTTTGTTTGAATACGAATCGTCGAACAGTCTTGCCTTGGGGATGATATGCTCGATATCGAACTTTTTACTGAATAAATCCTCACGTGGAATGTAAGTATTAGAGTATAAAGTCTTATATCCGTTGGGCTTTAATTCTTCGTAAAGTCGGTAACGAATGATGTCGTTCCGCGTAACATGTTGTATTTTAAACTCTTGTTCGAGTATTCCCTTTATGCGTTCTGTCTCTTTCGTTGCTTTGTTGATGGCAAACGACATATCTTCTCTTTCGGGTTTGCTCTTTTTGAGTTCGCGCGCCATTTCTATTCTTATTTCGTCTATGCTGCCATAAGTGTCGATAACAGAGTTTACGACATTTACCATTTGGTTCAATATCTTTTCGACAATCGGATTACGCAAACTGTTACGTTTTATTTCGTCTAAATGTGTCTTATAGGTCTTCTTATTGATTTCTTCTTTCGTCAGAGAACTTGCAGAATGTCTATATCCCGCCTTGCTACACGCTTCGCTGTATTCATATCCGTCCTGCATGTAAGGAAGAATTTTGCGCATTGCTTTCGAACTTAGGTTACCGTAATCGGGTATAAACGATATATTGGCCAGTATGCGGGCATATTCCGGTTCGAAACCGCACAGCTCTTGAATTCTCTTTACCAATGCTTCGATGCCGGTTTTCGATTGGTCTCCCGCATACGAATAGAGCAAATGCCACAAACGATAAGCAGGTTGCCTCTCGAATTCTTTACCATGCAGGCTCGCATCGAAGTGCAGGAAAGCCGTCTTGTAGCCAAGCCCACCGAAAATTTCTTCTACGGTTTTCTCTGCTTCTTCTGCCGGCATGGCTTGGAAGTCGAACTCTCCGTTTCCGGTCAAACTGATAATATCTTGAAACGCCCTATAAAGACTTGCCATTGTAACGTTGCCGCTGATGACTTTATAATTAAGGTCTAACTCTTTATAATTCTCAAACAAGAGTTTCAAAGCGTCTTTCTTTTTGAGCTCTTTTTTGATGCTTAACTCTTTAAAAAGCGTCAGTTTCTCTTCCTCGTTCAGGTATCTGCACGCCGTGTTCATATCTTCATCCGAGAACAACGACGGCTCCTCATCTTTTTTCCTTTTGGCTTTCCTTCGGCTATTCAGCGGACTCACTTGCAGATTATTCAATACCTGCCATATCTTGAACTCCTGAAACAGCGGCGAAGATTTGGGGCATGTTTTGCTTCCGATGGTTATTTTGCGCAGTTTTCCTTCGGGTGTCTTCACCTCGATTTCCTCATGTTCCAGCTCGCAATAGTTAATAAGCCATTTACAACTCTTCAGCCCGCGTTGGTAAAAGATAATGTCTTTTAGTTCTTTTTTCAGTTCCGGTGTCAGCTCTTTATGGTACGTAGCCTGACTATTCCATATATCATTGAATTCGTCTTCGTAGTCTTGTCGATAGAATATGATATTTTTGAGTCCGGCATTCGGGTTTTCTTCTAATCTCTGCATCAGATATTGCCCGATTGTCTGATGGTTGAAATACAACAATTTGCTGCGATCGCTGATCATGCTTAGGCGTTGACTCGAACCGTTTATCTCGCCATTGATGCTGCAGATTACATATGCAACTTCGTCTATCGTAAGTTGTTTGCGCAGTGCATCCGTGCGCCATGTAAGTTCCTGCAGGCGCTTGTCTTTGCCGGCTATTTTGGCTGTCGACACCTTATACTTTGCATAAAAGATAGCCGACGACTGTGTGCGGCTCTTACCTTTCAGGTCTTCTTTCAATGCATCGCATAGAATTTCCGGATAGAATGTGCGCTGAAAATCCCAAATGCGTTCCAATTCGGCTTTCAAGTCGGATAGGTAGAAGTCCGGACGAGTCTTTTTCCCTTTCTTGAACAGTCGCAGCAGATACTCTCCCGGGGTTATCTGTTCGTTATAGAGAAGTTTGGCCACGTCCATACCGTCTACCAGTGTGCCTTCGTCATCCGTATTCAATTTGCGACTGCTCTTATATCCGCGCTTCTTATTGATCATGAACAGCACGCGTACAAAGTCGTCCAAAGCTATCTTCTCGCATACGGCTTTGGCCCTGTTACTATAAGTTTTAAATATTATGCTGTTATTTGTTTCGCACAAAGGAGTTTCGTCTGTCATCAGTCCATGCCGTTTCAGGCAGTCGGCAAGTGCCTCTCTCCGCAGTTTAAACCGTTGCAGATTTCGCCGTGCACTGCGGCATTTCGTGCGGTCGGCATTGGTAGTAATATCTTTTCCCTTTTCGAAATTCGACTTTTCATCTACCGTCAGAGGGTTTACCCTTACACCTAAACGAATAATAGACGACTGTTCTTCATTGTTTTCTTTTTCATTGACGAGAGCCCACCCAATGCTTGTGGTGCCAAGATCAAGGCCGAGTATTTTTTTCATGATGGTATAATATTAGTATTATTTTACAAAAATATGAAAAATATTCGGAAATGTTTTGCCGATATACAAATAAAACTGTATTTTTGTATTACTAATTTTAGCAAATCACAATAAGGATTATTCCGTTGTGAAAACATTAGGTTTGTCCATCGTCCTTAACGGTGGACTTTTTTGTAAACTCTGTTTGTGGGATAAATATAAAACCAACAAGATATTTATGCAGAT
The DNA here is from genome assembly GCF_900065875.1 of Prevotella phocaeensis. Lineage (NCBI taxonomy): Bacteria > Pseudomonadati > Bacteroidota > Bacteroidia > Bacteroidales > Prevotellaceae > Prevotella > Prevotella phocaeensis. The sequence goes on from NZ_LT160626.1 coordinate 130,837, forward strand.
AACCGTAGAGTGGATGGAGCGGTGGTTCGCGGAGTTCAACCGAGAGTATTTTGGCGGCGGATTGCCCGTGCCGCGCCTTTCTCTGTCGCGTTCACGCACCCGACTAGGCTCCATGACGTGCAAAAGACAATTTTCTTTCGGGCGCAAACGCTTCTATGATTACGCCATACACCTAAGCAATTACTACGACATGAGCGAGCGCGATTACCAGAATGTGCTGCTTCATGAGATGATACATTACTCGATTGCCTACACCGGATTGCGCGATACATCGCCCCACGGCACCGTGTTTCGCGGCATGATGGAGGCGCTGAATCGAAAACACGGGTGGAATATCAGCGTCAGCACACGGATGCAAGGCAAACAGGTGGCCGAACAGGCACGAAAGCCCAAGCGATATCTTGTGCTGGCCATTGCTCTGACCGACGGCAGGAGTATGCTTTCGGTGGTAAATCCGCGCTATGTAAATGTGCTGAACCGCCGAATACGCAGTATAGCCGAACTGAAACACTACGGTTGGTACACCACGCAGGATGACTATTTTTTCGGTTTCCCGCAGGTAAGAAGTCTGCGCGGGAAGCTCGTAACGGCCGATTTATACAACGAAAAGATACACACAATGACGCCGTTCAGTTTTTAAACAGCGTCATTGTATATGCCATAAGAGCGTAATGTTGTAATTGTCAGAGCAGTTTTTCGACGGCTTTCTCTATTTCCGAAATGCTTTCCGTAGGCTCGAAACGCTGCACTACGTTGCCTTTACGGTCTACCAAGAACTTGGTGAAGTTCCATTTAATGCTGCTCTTCGTTGCATAATCCTTGTCTTGACCGAGCAACATCCGGTGCATGCCTTGCGCTTTCGGGCCATTGCCGAACCCTTTAAAGCCCTGTTTCTGTTTGAGCAACGTGTATAGAGGCGACTCCTCGGGGCCGTTGACGTCGATTTTCTGGAACTGCGGAAACTGTATGTCGAAATTAGCCGTGCAGAATTGGTGGATTTCCCTGTAGGTTCCGGGTGCCTGATTGCCGAACTGATTGCAGGGAAAGTCGAGGATTACCAACCCGCGGTCGCCATATTTCTCGTATAGAGCCTCGAGTTCTTTGTATTGCGGCGTAAATCCGCACTTGGTGGCCGTGTTCACAATGAGCAACACCTTGCCCTCGTATTGTTTCAAACTTACCTCTTTGTTGTCGGCATCTTTTACTTTTATGTCGTAAATACTGCTCTGTGCGGTCGCTCCGGCCACGATCAGTGCGGCCGTAAGCATCAGAATAATTCGTTTCATCATATAATTTTGTTAAACTGTTATGCGGCTGTAAAGATACAACTTTTTTCCGATACGGCGAATATTGGAGAAAAATGTCGGAGGGCATTGTGATGACAGTTGCAGGCAAACGGCGTATCTGTCGCAGATAGGCATACTGTGTAAAGTCGGTAGGAATATCGTTTGATAGTAATAGATAGTATTTCAATTTGCAGATGGCGTATGGTGTGGTACCATATACATATCCTTGCAATATACCGAAATTGATATAAAAAAGGTATTACCTTACCGTTTTGAAAATAATTACAAATATATTTTGCATTTCTTCTTAAAATACCTATCTTTGTAAAACTATGGCAGAGCGTATTACGAATGCACGGACAGGGATATGTGAATATCCCCGACTGCCGGATTAAGAAAGGATATCAGAGATTTTATTTAATTTATACAAAGCATTATGAAAAGAAAATTTATCTGTACCGTATGTGGGTACATCTACGATGGAACGGAGGCTCCGGCAGAATGTCCGGTATGCCATGCTAAATCAGACAAGTTCAAGATTTTCGATCCGAAGGCGTTGAAGGGAACCAAGACGGAGAAAAATCTTCAGACAGCCTTTGCAGGCGAGAGTCAAGCTCACACCAAGTATCAGTTCTTTGCCTCGAAAGCAAAGAAAGAAGGCTATGAACAAATTGCCGACATCTTTATGGAAACGGCGCATAACGAGAAAGAACATGCCAAGTTATGGTTCAAGTTTCTGCACGAAGGCGATATACCTTCTACGCCCGGATGCCTGCTCGAAGCTGCCAATGGTGAGAACTACGAGTGGACGGATATGTACGATCAGATGGCGAAAGATGCCATGGAAGAGGGATTTCCGGAGCTTGCTGTGAAATTCCGTACCGTGAGTGCCATCGAGAAACACCACGAAGAGCGCTATCGCAAACTGCTGAAAAACATCGAAGACGCCGTTGTTTTTGCCCGTGATGGTTCTTGTATCTGGCAATGTCGCAACTGCGGACATATCGTTGTGGGCAAGAAAGCGCCTGAAGTATGCCCCGTTTGTAACCATCCGCAGAGCTTCTTCCAGATAGAAGCCCAGAATTATTAAGCGGTTCTATAGGCATTCAAAGCAAAATATAATGAGAGAAAGGCTTCGGTCTTTCTCTTTTTTTATTTCTACCCGTTGGCGGAATAAAAAAGTTAATGCATTTACAATGCTGCAATATATTCATTTTATTAATGGCAAACTCGTTGGGAAGGTCAAGCATGCACCGAATAAATTCCGCCAATAGGCTGTGTTAATATTTGCGGATATCCGTTTTTATATGTATAATTTTTTATAATATTTTTGAAGATTATAAGAACATTTTTCTATTTTTGTAGCAACGAATGATATTTCTACCTTTTTAATAAAATATTATTATGCAAACAAAATCGTTATTTAATCTATCGTTCGTGATGGTAATGTTGATGGGGGTAAATGCTTGTCAAAGTTCAGATGACGAAGTTGTATTGCTACACGTACAGCTGCGACAAATGATGTAGACAATGTGATATATGTAGCTAACTTCCCTGATGATTGACGATAACGATTACCCTTGGATGGGCAAGGAAAAGATAAAATATAACCATCATGTGCGTATAATAAGATATGCCAAACCGATATAACAATTATTATTATGAAAAGAAATATATTAATTGCGTTTTTATTAGTTCCGCTTCTGCTGGCTTCATGTGATACTGAAAATAATTTCGGTTATCCTTCTAAAGTGACATTTGGAAGGGAAGGAGGAACTAAAATTTGTTCAGGAACAAGCAGTTACTATGGTATAGAAATCGCTGATTATAACGGTAAAGGCGTCGGAGATGAAGCAGGTATAGACACTTCAGTAGTGAAAGTGGCTTATGAATGGTTAACTGTGAAATGTAGAAAATATATTGATACACAATTAGAACTAATGGCCACTCCCAATCATACAGGGAAAAGACGTACGCTTTATGTATATGTATGGGTTAATGACCATTTCGCAGATATTAAGGTGGTGCAATATTAACTTAACGTAAGTGCATCGAATTTGTGTCTTATTAAGTTCTATATAAAAGGAAAGAATGGTCTTTCAAACTTTGAAAAGACTGGATTAAAGGTCTGTAACAGAGCTGAAAACGAAACTAAATAAACGGGAATCCATCAAATTCCCGTTTATTTTATATTCTGTGAACAGAGCGGTTCCCGTTTATATTTCTTTGTAACTCGACACTACAATTTACCTTTAATCCTTAAATTTACAAATATCTATAGTTCGTTGAATTCCCATTATTTTATTTTCTGTCCCCAATACAGTATAATAATACCTTTTTACCATGTGATCTGAATATAAGAAAAAGATGTTAAAATAAGGGCTTAACCATTAAACGAATAGGGGCTCTTGCCGTCTTATTCACAGAAGTTATGGTGGAATCATCCGCGCTGTGAAGTTCTAAAACAGTACTGATATGTAAATTGCATCCGGGTGCCGTAAACATTGTTCCGCAAGGTGAAATTATATATAGTGGAAATATGAAGAAAAGAATTATTATGTTTGTCGTTGCTGCAGCGTGCATATCGGGTGCCGTAACAGCAAAGAAAGTTGCACCGAAGTTGACGTTCGATGCCGGTAAAGGGCTGTCCGGAGAGCTTACCATGCCGCAAGGGCAGCAGTTGAAGTACACCGCATACACGAAACTCTATTTTGTTACCCAAGTAGAAGACTCCACCTATCAGTATCTCAACATCTTCGTACCTGAGGGAGCCACCCAGTCTTCTCCCATTTTCATGCGCACCTATGTGGGCGGTTATATGGCTTCCGAGGCAGGATATCCGCAGGCTGGCGATGCCACGGGGCGGGCTTTGCAGGAGGGTTATGTGGTTGTAATACCCGGAAGTCGCGGGCGTAACTCCACTGTAAAGCGGGGTAAGAAGACCGTTTATACGGGGCGTGCACCGAAGGCATTGCTCGATCTGAAGGCGGCAGTAAGGTATTTGAGATATTTCGATAAAGAAATTCCGGGCGATGCCGAGAAGATAATTACCGATGGCACAAGCGCCGGCGGCGCTATGTCGGCACTGTTAGGCGCCACGGGCAACAATCCGGCATACGAAAAGTATCTTGCTGAAATGGGTGCGGCGCCGGTTCGAGACGATGTGTTTGCCAGTGTGTGCTTTTGTCCGATTACGGATTTAGAGCATGCCGATATGGCTTATGAGTGGCTTTATGGGAACACGTCAAGCCGACAAGCACTTACCAATATCATTGCAAAGCAGATTTCAGCGGAGCTTTCCGCGCTGTTTCCCGCTTATGTCAATAGTCTTACCCTGCATAAGCCCGATGGTACGCCGCTTACGGCCGACAACTATCTCGCATACATCAAACAGTTGCTTATTGAGAGTGCGCAATTTGCCAAGGATGCAGGGGCGGATATTCCCGACAGTATCGGCTTCCGTTTCAGCAATGAAGCCGGTTGGACGCCTCCGCTCAACGGTGGTGTAATGCCCAGTTTGCCTATGAAAGGGAATAAGATGTCGGCCGGACGGAAGAAACAAGTAGGAGAGTATATCACCGATTTAGATATGTCGAAGTACTTGAATTATGTGTCTAATGTTACTGCATTGAAGGGAGTGCCAGCATTCGACAGCTATATGGTGGGCGGAGCTGCTGCAAGTGGCGAGAACGGCGAGTTCGGAGATGCCAGCGGGAGTAATGCTAATTTTACGGAGTTTGCGGCTTCTAAAACGGGAAAAGCCATTTCTGAGAATGTGAAAGAGAACGCGAGACTGCTGAACCCTATGAACTTCATCGGCGACGACCGGTCGACCGTGGCGCAACATTGGTATATCCGTCATGGTGCGAGAGACCGAGATACCGCCTTTTCCGTGCCTATCAATTTGGCGATGAAGTTGCAGAATGTGGGGAAAGATGTAAATTTCAAACTTCCTTGGAACCGCCCTCACAGCGGCGACTACGCACTTAACGAGCTCTTTGAGTGGTTGAACAAACTTGTTAAATAGGTGAGTCTTTCTTTCTTTTTCCAAGGAGGGAAACAATAAGATTATTATATTAATTTGTATTATACCCCTGTATACTTTCACTTCCTAAGGCTTGATGAGAAAAAGATTGCCATAACAATTTATGTCAAATACATACCTTAATGGTATTTCTCAGATAAAATTCGATTTTATGAAAGGCTTCTTGCTGTTCATTGAAACCATATTGAAATAACAAATCGGCCGCATCTCATCGAGAAGATGCGACCGATTTGTTTTGACAGATCACTTGTTTATAAGTTCGCCAATGCTATTACCTTATCGACAGCAGCATTGATTCCGTCGATATTCTTGCCGCCAGCCTGCGCATAGTGAGGCTGTCCGCCACCGCCGCCTTGTATGAGTTTGGCGGCTTCGCGGATCATCTGTCCGGCATTCAGGTGATGTTCTTTTACCATATCATTGCTGAGCATGACGCTTAGCAGCGGTTTATCGTTAGCCGTAGAGCCTATTACACAGACGAGATTTTGCGGGATTGCCTCGCGAATTTTGAATACCAAATCCTTGGCAGACGATGGTTCAATGGGTAGAATAGACCTTACTACCGTGGTTCCGTTGACTATCGTAGCCCGCTTGATAACCTCATCTTTAGTACGTTCCACAGTCTGTGCGTGGAATTTTTCTATATCTTTCTTCATCAAATCGTGCTCTTCGATATACTTACCAATAACGCCTCGCAGGTCTTTAGCATTGTTGAACAGCGTACGGATGTCTTTCAACGTATCTTCCAGTGCGTAGTAAGTCTCCTCACACATCTTGCCTGTCATAGCTTCGAAGCGCCGGATGCCCGCAGCAACACTGCTTTCAGAGATAATTTTGAACATACCTATGCGCCCCGTGCTCTTGGCATGAATGCCTCCACAGAACTCGCACGACGGGCCGAAACGCACTACTCGAACTTTGTCGCCATACTTCTCTCCGAAGAGAGCTACCGCCCCCATCTTCTTTGCTTCCTCCACCGGAGTGTCTCGGTGCTCATCAAGAGGGAAGTCCTGACGGATCATTTCGTTGACCATCCGTTCTACCTGTCGTATTTCTTCATCCGTAACTTTTTGGAAATGCGAAAAATCGAAGCGCAATGTATCAGGTGAAACATACGAACCTTTCTGCTCTACATGATCGCCAAGCACCTGCTTTAAGGCATAATCCAACAGGTGCGTTGCGGTATGGTTGGCTGCACTGGCATCACGTTTTTCGGTGTCTACACATGCCATGAAGTCTGCCGAGGGCTCCTTGGGCAATTGTTTGACGATATGAATGCTTTGGTTATTCTCCCGTTTGGTATCGATAATCTCCACTTTCTCGTTCTCGTTCACCAGCACACCTTGGTCGCCTACCTGTCCTCCCATTTCGCCATAGAACGGTGTATAGTCGAGTACAAGTTCGAAAAACGTATTCTTTTTCTGCGTCACCTGACGGTAACGAAGAATATGGCACTCGTGTTCTGTATAATCGTACCCTACGAATTGCTGTTCTCCTTTGCGTAACACAACCCAATCTCCGTTCTCGACGACGGCGGCATTACGTGCACGTGCTTTCTGTTTTTCCATCTCCTCATCGAACTGTTTCTCATCTACAGTGAAACCGTTTTCACGACAAATGAGTTCGGTAAGGTCGAGCGGAAAGCCATAGGTATCGAACAGACGGAAAGCCTGTACACCATCAAGGCGGTTTTTCCCTGCCGCTTTCAACTCGTTCATGGCTGCATTCAGTAGGTTGATACCCTTCTCCAAGGTGCGCAGGAAGCTGTCTTCTTCCTCTTTCATCACCCGTGCAATTAGTTCTTGCTGTGCCGAAAGTTCAGGATAGGCGGCACCCATTTCACGAACCAGCACGGGCAATAACTTATACATGAATGCCTCTTTCTGGTCGAGGAATGTGTAGGCATAGCGCACGGCACGGCGGAGAATGCGGCGAATAACATATCCGGCTTTGGCATTGCTCGGTAACTGACCGTCGGCAATGGAGAACGCTACTGCACGCAGATGGTCGGCCACCACGCGCATGGCCACATCGATATCTTCGCGCTCGCCATATTCCTTGCCCGACAGGCGCGATATCTCCCGAATGATGGGCTGGAAAATATCTGTGTCGTAATTGGAATGTTTGCCCTGAAGCATGCGCACCAACCGCTCGAAGCCCATGCCGGTATCGATGACATGCATGGGAAGCGGTTCAAGAGAGCCGTCTGCCTTGCGGTTGAACTGCATAAAAACCACGTTCCATATCTCTATCACCTGCGGATTGTCTTTATTCACAAGTTCCCTTCCGGGCACCTTTGCTTTCTCTTCCGGAGTACGCGAATCTACATGGATTTCAGTACATGGACCGCAGGGGCCTGTATCACCCATTTCCCAAAAGTTATCGTGTTTGTTTCCCTCTATGATATGATCGGCCGGCAAATGTTTTGCCCAATATCGGGCTGCCTCATCGTCGCGCGGAATATTTTCTTCGGGAGAACCCTCGAAAATCGTTACATATAAGTCTTTCGGATCGAGATGCAGCACTTCTACAAGATATTCCCAAGCGTAATCGATGGCCCCCTCTTTGAAATAGTCGCCGAAACTCCAGTTGCCAAGCATTTCGAACATGGTGTGATGGTATGTGTCGTGTCCTACTTCTTCCAGATCGTTATGCTTTCCACTTACGCGCAGACACTTCTGCGAGTCGGTGCGCCGACGCGGTTCGGGCTGCTTGGTTCCGAGGATAATATCTTTCCATTGATTCATACCTGCGTTCGTAAACATCAGCGTGGGATCGTCTTTAATCACCATAGGTGCCGATGGTACGATAACGTGTCCTTTCGATTCGAAGAACTTCTTGTACGAATCACGGATTTCGTTCGCTGTCATCATCTTTATTTCTGCTTTAATATTTAAATTTCATCTAAAAGTGTTGCAAAGATACTTTGTTTTCGTTATTTTTGCAAATAAATCAATAAAAAGCTACTGTCTATGGCGTTAAATGCAAATAAAAATACGAAGTTGTATTACTCGATACGCGAGGTGGCTCGAAAGTTCGATATTAACGAGAGCACGCTTAGGTATTGGGAAACGGAATTCCCACAACTCAAGCCGAAGACATCTGTCCAGAATAAAATCCGTCAATATACCGAAAAAGATATTGAACAAATAAGACTTATCTACAATTTGGTGAAGGTGCGCGGCTTTAAACTTGCTGCTGCAAGAAAAATGCTTAACGAAAATCGGCAGGGTGTAGATAAGAGTTCCGAGGTTTTGGAAACGTTGATATCTGTAAGAGATCAATTGCAAGATTTGAAAATACATCTGGATGGGCTTGTATAGAGTATCGTATACTGGATGTTCTCTCGTTACCGGATATTATTCGGATGGTATTTATTGTAATACCTGACAAGTTGTATTTTTTTACTGTCGTTTGCCTGTATTCTTGTAAAATGCTGTTCGCTAATAGGATATAAATATCATTTGTATGATGATATAAGGGTATTCTTGTCTTTTCGTGCATTTGATCGTCTGTTTAATTATTTATTCTTATTATTGCATTGTTGCGCGAATTTCTGTCGATATTCATGCATACGGGCATGTCGCAAGATGCCTTTATCTATATGAAACGTGTGTGCCGATTTAGTTGAGGCATATATTTATTCGATATAGATAGTGGTTCCAAAAGGGTTAGATGATATGTCCGGTGGGCGTAGGCAGCATGTGTAATACAGATAGGGGAGGCGTTCGTATGATCTGTGTTGCTTTACATGCCTACTTATGGGTAGTTTGTAAAACTGACAGAATGGCGGTTTGTAAAGCGTGTTGTAAAGGTAATAGTCTGTAAGACATAGAAATATGGTTTTTGCAAATACCATTTTTGTTTGTCAAAATTGTCTTTTGACGTTCTTATTTTTCCAAATCATGGCTTTTAGGTATTGCGGGAACAATCCACAGTGTGTAACTTTGCATGTGTGAAAGCCCTCATAGGCAGTAATTAATTTACTTAATTTTTATATATGAATAAATCTACTTTTTACATTTTATTATCATTATTCTTGTGTTTGCCGGGGACCCTATGGGCGGCAGACGACAATACGACCGACACAGGTACCGATGCCAATGTATTCGGGCATGTGGTGGATGCCAAAACAAATGAACATCTGCCTTACGTATATGTGGCGGTGAACGGCACTACACTTGAAACATCGACCGATGCGACGGGGCATTATTTTCTGAAACACCTGCCGATTGGTACGTGTACCATTGAGGTGAAACTGCTGGGTTACCGTACTTCAAAGCGCGAAATAACGACAGTTGCGGGTAAAACCTTAGAGCTTAACTTCGAACTGACTGCCGATGCAATATCGCTCGATGAGGTTGTAACCACGGCAAACCGTTCGCAAACATTGCGCAGAGAGGCCCCTGCACTGGTGAATGTGGTGGATACGAAAACTTTCGAGGTTACGAATTCTGCTTGTCTGTCGCACGGACTCAACTTTCAGCCGGGCGTAAGAACGGAGGATAACTGCCAGAATTGCGGTTTTTCACAGGTACGCATCAATGGATTAGACGGCCATTATTCGCAGATATTGATAGATTCTCGACCTGTTTTCAGTTCGCTCAACGGTATATATGGCTTAGAACAAATTCCGGCAAACATGATAGATCGCGTAGAAGTGGTACGTGGCGGAGGTTCGGCTCTCTATGGGGCATCGGCGATTGGCGGTACTATCAATGTGATTACCAAGGAGCCGTTGCGCAATTCGGCTGAACTTGCACATACGATAACCTCTATTAACGGCAAGGGTGGCTATGAGAACAATACCACCGCCAATGCATCTTTGGTGACAGAAGACGGTAAAGTGGGCTTTTATGTTTACGGGCAGCATCATTATCGACCGGGCTACGATCACGACGGAGATGGCTATACTGAGCTGCCGAACCTACGTAATCAGACGGTTGGTTTTAGCTCTTTCTATAAATTCAGTTCCTATTCGAAACTCACATTGCAGTATCATAATACAAGCGAATTCCGCAGGGGAGGCAATCGCCTCGAACTTGCTCCGCACGAGGCTAATATAGCTGAACAGGGCGACCACGAGGTAAATAGCGGAAACTTGGCCTACGATTTTATTTCGCATGATGCAAAAGATCGACTCAAGGCTTATTTCTCGTTTTCGAATACGTTGCGCAAGAGTTATTACGGCGGTATAGGTAAGGGTACTCCAGATGATGTGGAGACGGCCCGCAAGGCATACGGTCGTACGAAAGATTTTACGTATATCTTTGGTTCGCAGTATGTGCATAGCTTCGACAAACTGCTCATGATGCCGTCGGATCTCACTATAGGGGCGGAATATAGTTATGATGGGTTGCATGACCTGATTGTGGGTTACAATCATCTGCTCGATCAAAAGGTGCGTGTTGCCAGCGGTTATTTTCAAAACGAGTGGAAAAACCGGCGATGGAGTTTTCTTCTTGGCGGACGCTTCGATAAGCATAATCTGATCGGGCATGTTATCTTCAGTCCACGAGTGAATGTGCGGTGGAACCCGTCGGATAATGTTAATTTACGTGCAAGCTACTCCGGAGGATTTCGTGCACCGCAGGCATTTGACGAGGATCTACATGTAGGCTTCGCAGGCGGTGAACGTATCGTTACTCAACTGGCCTCCAATCTGAAAGAGGAACGCTCTCATAGCTTCAGTGTTTCGGCAGATATGTACAGAAACTTTGGTTCTGTGCAGACTAATTTCCTCTTCGAAGCCTTTTACACATTGCTTACAGACAAATTCGCGCTCCGTACACTCGATCGTAAAGACGCGGAAGGCAACGATATACAGGAACGTTATAACAGCGGGGGTGCCAAAGTATTTGGATTGAACATGGAAGCTCGTGCCGCTCTTACGTCGTGGTTCTCGTTGCAAGCCGGTATCACTTTGCAGAAAAGTAGGTACGATCAGCCCGAAGAATGGAACGATAAGGCCCCCAAGGAGAGGAGAATACTGCGCACGCCGGATACATATGGGTATTTTACAGCTTCGTTTACGCCTGTTAGAAGTTTCTCTGCGTCCCTTACGGGTAACTATACAGGAAGCATGCTTGTAGGACATGCCGCCCATACATTGGAAAATGGCACGGATATATCGCCAATTGCCGTGAATACTCCTTCGTTCTTGTCGCTGAATATGAAGCTGGCATACGATATACCTATAACGAACTACGTAAAAATGCAGCTGAATGGCGGCATCCAAAACGTAACCAACGCTTATCAGAAAGACTTTGATAGAGGATGGGGACGCGACTCTGCTTATATTTATGGGCCCGGATTACCGCGCTGCTATTTCCTCGGACTAAAATTATCTTATTGATTTAAGCAGGACGGTAGAAAACAATAAGGTGGGCAATCTTATAGGATTGCCCACCTTATTGTTATATATGATCTTATCGGAACAATGTAATTGTGTAGATATAAATAACGGCAGCGGGGATTGCCATTAGCGAAGAGTCGAAACGGTCGAGCATACCGCCGTGACCGGGTAGTATGTTCCCACTGTCTTTAATGCCGAGTGTACGTTTGAAAAGCGACTCTACAAGGTCGCCCCATGTACCGAAGAATACGACAACAAGGCCGAGTCCCAGCCATTGGATTATGTTGAGTGCGTGTGTGTTTCCACCGCTGTTTGCGATATATCCAACAACTGCTGCAACTATCAGTACCGTAATGCCGCCTCCGATGGAGCCCTCCCAGCTTTTCCCGGGCGATATACGGGGGAAAAGTTTATGCTTGCCGAAAAGCGAACCGGCACAATAGGCGCCGGTGTCGTTCGTCCAAAGAAAGATGAACACGCTCAACGGCAGTACGAAATCGTAATGTACCGTGCCTGTTGCTTGCGAACGGAACGCCAATACGTTAATCATAGATAACGGAAGGGCTATGTACATCTGCGAAAGCATGGTGTAGGCCCAGTCGTGAATGGCATTCTTGTTTTTGGTATATAGCTCGCTGATAAACAGATAAACTACCGTAAGAAGGTAAGGAATGAAACCAGCAGAAGGAATAATCCCACTGCAATAACCTGCTACGGCAAGGAAAAAATACACGCCGGCCGCAGTGGTAATGAAGCGATTTACGGTAACATCCGGTAATTGGTTTATCAAACCGGTGTACTCCCAAATGGTCATACCCGTGATGGCCGCAAACAAAAGCATCATTACTTCGGGACGGAACGAGATGCCTGTAACCATGATGGCTACGAAGATGACACCGCTTATCGTTCGCGTAATCAGGTTCTTCAGTTTATCCGACATATTAATTTTCTTTGTTTTCGTTTTCTTTTTTCATCTTGTCGTGAGCCTCCATAGCCTCTTTCACTTCCGGAAGTTCTTTCACTTTATCATCTCTAAGTTTGGCATTGTCGTCGAATATTTCCTGTGAACGGCTCACCCAAGGGCGCTTTCCGAAGATACGTTCCACATCTTCGGCAAAGATAACCTCACGAGTAATCAGCAAATTGGCAAGTTCTTCGTGCCCCTTTTGGTGTTCGGTAAGTATTCTTTTTGCACGATCATACTGCTCATTGATCATTTTTAGCACCTCATCATCCATGATTTTCGCCGTTGTTTCGGAATAAGGACGTTGGAATTGGTATTCCTGATTATTGTAATAACAGATGTTGGGCAACTTATCACTCATGCCCGCATATGCGATCATGCCGAATGCACTTTTGGTAGCACGTTCGAGATCGTTCATTGCACCGGTCGAAATATGGCCTGTGAAGAGTTCTTCTGCTGCACGACCGCCAAGTAAGGCACACATCTCGTCGAGCATTTGTTCCTTGGTTGTTATCTGTCGTTCTTCGGGTAAATACCACGCGGCGCCAAGTGCTTGCCCGCGAGGTACTATGGATACCTTGACAAGAGGGTTGGCATGTTCGCAGAACCAAGAGATTGTAGCGTGCCCGGCTTCATGAATAGCGATGGTACGTTTCTCGGTTGCCGTCATTACTTTCGTCTTCTTTTCGAGACCGCCGATAATTCTGTCTACGGCATCTAAAAAGTCTTGCTTGCTTACCGTCTTGCTATCGTGCCGTGCAGCGATAAGTGCAGCCTCGTTACATACATTGGCTATATCTGCTCCGGAGAACCCGGGAGTCTGACGAGCTAAGAAATCTATATCCAATGAATTGTCGGTTTTGACGGGCTTCAGATGTACTTGGAAAATTTCTTTTCGTTCTTGCAAGTCGGGTAGGTCTACATTAATCTGGCGATCGAAGCGCCCTGCACGCAATAAAGCCTTATCTAACATATCGGCTCTATTGGTGGCTGCGAGCACGATTACACCGCTGTTGGTACCGAAACCATCCATTTCTGTAAGCAATGCATTTAGCGTGTTTTCACGCTCATCATTGCCTCCCATTGATGGATTTTTACTACGTGCACGGCCTACGGCATCGATCTCGTCGATGAAAATAATACACGGAGCTTTTTCTTTTGCTTGATGGAATACATCTCTGACGCGGCTTGCGCCCACACCGACAAACATTTCAACAAAGTCGGAACCGCTCATTGAGAAGAACGGAACGCCTGCTTCGCCCGCAACGGCCTTGGCAAGAAGTGTCTTACCTGTTCCCGGAGGGCCAACCAAGAGGGCTCCCTTGGGGATCTTTCCTCCCAACTCAGTGTATTTCTTCGGGTTTTTCAGGAACTCTACAATCTCTTGAACCTCCTGTTTGGCACCGGCTTGTCCGGCAACGTCTTTAAATGTTATGCCAAGATCGTTGCCCTTTTCGTACATTCTCGCCTTACTCTTGCCTACGCTGAATACGCCGCCTCCTGTGGCTCCACCGCCCATACGTCGCAGAAACCACAATGTGAGAAACAGAAGGAATACCCAAGGTAACACGTTAAACAGCAAATGCGTCATGACACTGCTATCTTTGTTATCATAGCTGAAGTCTACAAGTTTGCCCTGTTGTTGCGCTGAAGTGAGGTATCGTTCCAGTTCATCAACGGAACCGAACTCAACACTGACGTAGGGATTTTGCCCCACCTGTTTGGCATTCATGTGGAAAACATCCTGTATATTCTTCTCTTTAATGTACAATTTCAGTTTACTATCGTTCTTATTAATGACGACACTCTTGGCATATCCCTTGGCTACGTATTGCTTAAACTTGGTGTAGGTGGCTATCTGACTGCCGCCTCCGCCGGCCAAGGAGTCGCCATTTCCCATGTAAAAGAGAACAAGGGCGATGACAATTGCGATGCCATAAAACCAGTTCATGTTGAACCGAGGCATTTTAGGTTGCTCTTCGTTATTGTTAAAATGATTGTTGTTTTTGTCCATAATTCGATAAAAATGTTTATTATGGCTTACATTCAAAAGCTATGCCAATTATTCTTTTATTCCTCAGAATTAGGAATTCTCGTCAGTTTGGCGTCTTGCCAAAGGTTCTCCAAATCATAAAAAGTACGGACTTCCGGTTGAAATATGTGCACAAGTACATCTACATAGTCTAAGGCTACCCACTGGTTATTGCCCAGACCTGCCACATTTACCGGTTTTTCTCCGGTGTCCTGTCTTACCGTGTCGCCTACTGATTCGGTAATGGCCTCTACTTGTGTAGGCGAGTTTCCCTGACAAATAATAAAATAGTTGGCAATGGTGCCATCGATACCTTGTAGGTCTACGATGGTTATATCTTGTCCCTTCTTCTCTTGTATCCCCTTGGTAATTGTCTTAACCAATAGCTTTATTTGCTCCATTGATTTTTAATGATCTACATATTAATATGCTACAAAGTTACAGTTAATTATCGGAATTTCGCGAAAAGCTATCCCTTATTTGCATTTTTTGGGGTAAAAAAGTAGAGAAAACCATTGCCAGTTCAAAAAAAAGAGCTAACTTTGCACTGCAAATCAGAAGGATTTGTTCTTAATTGGGATATGGTGTAATGGTAACACTACAGATTCTGGTCCTGTCATTCTTGGTTCGAGTCCGAGTATCCCAACTAAAGATAAAGAGGTTTCCTAAGGCATGGAGACCTCTTTTGTGTATATGATAACCGGTATAAAAAGAAAAGGTGTGAATTCCGTATTAACACCTTTCTTATAATATACTCATTCTGCATTTTGCCTGTCGATTGCTTTTATTTTTTGTTTTACCAATTCCAAGTCGTCTTTCAATTTCTGAACTTTATGATTCATTTCATCGATTAGGCTGTTTCCTTTCTTGCTTGAGGCATTCAAGAAACCGAGGTTATTCTCGTAAGTCTGTATTTCTTGTTTGAGCTGTTCGTATCTGCGCATCAGTTTCCCACGCTCGTTGTCGAGTGCATCTTCACCGCGTTTTACTACATTCTTTAAGTTATTTTTAAAGTCGTCGAGTCGTTTACGAGAGATGGAGATATGCAGTACGTCGTATAGCTTGTCGAGAATATCGTGATATTCTTTATATATTTTATCTTTGTCCTTAAAAGGAACGTGCCCTACCTTATTATATTCTTCAACCAAGGCCTGCACTCTCTCTTGGATATCATCTGCGGCATTCTCCGCTAATGCTTTCAGTTGTTCGATAATACTGCGCTTGGTTTCCAAGTTATTTCGCTCTTCGTCGCGGGTACCTGCATTGGCTGCATTGCGTGCATTGAAGAAATAATTGCATGCTTCGAGGAAATCGTTCCACAATTGGTCGCCTTGTTTTTTCGGTACAATACCGATAGTTTTCCATTCTTTCTGCAAGGCAATCAATTTATCTGTGGTAGATTTCCAGTCTGTACTGTCTTTCAAAGCACGGGCTTTCTCTATAAGAGCTTTCTTCTTTTCTGCATTTTCCGCGAATTTCTCCTTCATCTGTTTGAAGTATTCGGCTTTCCGAGTGAAAAAATCATCGCATGCTGCGCGGAAACGTTCGAATATCTTTACGTTCATTTTTTGTGGTGCAAAGCCGATAGTCTTCCATTGTGCCTGTAGTTCAATAATGGCTTTAGTATGTTTTTCCCAATCGCCTGTACCTTTATTTTCTTCCTTTGCAATGGTTTCTACTTGCTCGCAAAGTGCAGTTTTCTTAGAAAGATTTTCTTCTTCCTGTGAGCGTAGTTGCTCAAAATGCTGCTGATGTTTCTTGTTGATAACGGTAGAAGCGGCTTTAAAGCGTGCCCATATCTGCTCACGAAGGTCTTTTGCCACCGGTCCAATCTCACGATATTGCTGGTGGAGCTCCTGTAATTGGTGGAAGGCACTAATGATATCGCTCTCATCGGCAAGTTTTTCGGCTGCTTCACAGAGCTTCGTCTTCATTTCGAAGTTCTTCTTGAAGTCGTATTCACGTGCTTCACTGTTAAGTTTCAGCAAATCATAGAACTGCTCTACATACAGCTGATAGTTTCTCCACAGTTCGTTCGCCTTGTCTGCCGGCACGTTCTTTATCTCTTTCCATTCCTGTTGCAATGCCTTAAACTCTTGGAAAGACTTGTTTGCTTCATCGGGAGAAGTGGCAATAGATTTAATTTTTTCGATGATTTCGAGTTTCTTTTTCAGGTTTTCTTTCTTCTCCTCTTCCTGTTGAAGGAACAGTTTGGCACGTTTTTCTTTAATGAGTCCCATCTCTGCCTTGAACACTTCTTCGTCTTCATCGGGCATGATTTGGTACTTATCCGGATCTCCGCCAGCATCAAGATATTCTTTCTGTTTGGCGTCTCGTTCGGCTATATGCAGTTTATAGAAAGTAGTTTTCAACAGATCCAATTCATCCTTTTTGGGATTTTCATCGTTTCTAACGATTTCTTTCAGGCGCTCTATTACCTCTTGTTTGGTCTTGTACGCCTTAGAAACAGCAGCCGACTTGTCCTCACCGCCGTTTTCAGGCTCTTCAGACGGTATGTCGGTAGATTGTTCTTCCTGTATAGGCACAGCATTTGCTACAGCTTCAACCTGCTTATCATCATCTTTTCTTACCTCTTCTTCTAAGGCATTCTCTTGAAAGTCCATTGTTTTGCCGTTTAAGTTTATGATTTGGGTTTTTCCAAAAGATATATTATAGACTGCAAACTTAAATAAAAAAAACGTAATTACCTAATTAAATACGTTTTTTTTAATGTCCGGATGATTAAAGTAGTCTTTTCGATCTTAATATCCACCATGAAACTCCGGAGACGACAAACGATATTACCAACGCCATTATAAAGCCGAAGCGGCTGTGCTCCATGCCGTTGATAAGATTCATACCGAATAGGGATGCGATGAGTGTAGGGAACATCATGATGATACTGACCGACGTCAGAGTACGCATAACCGTATTCATATTGTTGTTAATAATGCTCGAATAAGTATCCATGGTAGACTCTAAAATGTCGGAATAGATACTGGTTGTCTCGCGTGCCTGCGTCATTTCGATGTTCACATCCTCTATCATATCGGCATCGAGTTCGTCCACCTGCAGCTTGAATTTCAGCTTGGCAAGCAGATTCTCATTACCGCGGATAGAGGTTATAAAGTAGGTGAGCGAGTCTTGCAGACGGCTCAATCCGATCAAACTCTCATTATTTACTTCGTGATCAAGGTTATGCTTGGCTTTTTCTATCAGGTTGTTAATCTGTTTCAACCGTTTCAGATACCATACTGCAGACGACAGGAAGAGGCGGAAAATCATATCCACATAGTCGGTAAAGCCCACGCCTCGTTTCTGTTGATAGCTTACAAAGTCTATCATCATATTGGTTTCGTAGTAGCAAACCGTGATGGTTACGTCGCGTTTATGAATAATACCGATCGGCACGGTAGTATAAGGAGTGCGGCTGCGTATCTCCTTTACGTAAGGAATACGTAAGATAATGAGCATCCATCCGTCATCATATTCGTAGCGGGCACGCTCGTCCGTATCGCTTATGTCCGATAGAAAGTAATCCGGTATGGCGAATTTATCTTCCAATTCCTGCTGATCTTCTTCAGTAGGACATGTAACTTGTATCCAGCAGTTAGGCTCCCATTCGTTGATAGCCTTAAGGTTTCCGTTGATATTCCAGTATGTTCTCATAATGATCTTGACCTTCCAAATGAATAAAAATAGGGCATGAAGGCCAGTTACATGAGAATACCGCCTCCATCAATCAGTTCTTATTTTCCGCGTGATAATCGTCCATAAATTCGTTATGCTTTATGTTTTGTGGTGCAAAAGTAAACATTTTTTATTAAAAAACATCGGCAATAAGTATGTTTTTTCTTATTGCCGATAATTTTTTTCATGCTATCTGTGTAAAATGGTCGAATTGGCTGTCTTGTCTGCTCCTATGTCGTGGTGTTGCGACTTACGCCCGAAATCGGAGCTATACGAACATTTTTACACGTAAAGTTGCGCAATATGGTTCTGATAGAAGTAATGTTTGAACCTTTCAGGCATACTGTGTAAGTGGCGT
Organism: Prevotella phocaeensis; assembly: GCF_900065875.1. Taxonomy (NCBI): domain Bacteria; kingdom Pseudomonadati; phylum Bacteroidota; class Bacteroidia; order Bacteroidales; family Prevotellaceae; genus Prevotella; species Prevotella phocaeensis. The sequence goes on from NZ_LT160626.1 coordinate 149,567, forward strand.
AGACATGCCATGTAAACCGCTTAGGTAGTATATCCGATCCGTTAAACTCTGTGGAACGAGGGGCGATATTGCGAAAGATTTCGTAACTTTGTACCGTGTTTATGCCCCATGGAAGGGGCACAAAGCGCAGATATAAGGTAAATCAAGAAAGGACGAAACGTGTTGAATACAGAGGAACTCAAGGGGAAAAAGATCGCTGTATTGCTTTCCGGCGGTGTCGATAGCTCCGTTGTAGTGTACGAATTAGTACGGTTAGGGCTGCTTCCCGATTGCTTTTACATCAAAATAGGGCCCGAAGAACAGGAACAGTGGGACTGTTCATCGGAAGAAGACCTCGAGATGGCCACCGCTGTAGCGGCAAGATACGGCTGTCGTTTGGAGATCGTGGACTGTCATAAGGAGTATTGGAGTGAGGTAACCCGTTACACTATGGATAAAGTTCGCGCCGGATTTACGCCTAATCCCGATGTAATGTGCAACCGACTTATTAAGTTCGGCGCCTTTGATGAGAAGGTGGGGCACCGTTACGACTTCATTGCAACGGGGCATTATGCACAAACCGAGATGATCGGAGGCAAGAAATGGCTCGTTACAAGCCCCGATCCGGTGAAAGATCAGACCGACTTTTTAGCGCAAATATATAACTGGCAATTGCGAAAGGCGTTATTTCCGATTGGGCATTACATGAAGGATGAGGTGCGCGAGATTGCCGAACGTGAGCATTTAATCAATGCTAAACGCAAAGATTCTCAAGGCATTTGCTTCCTTGGGAAGATAAACTATAACGATTACATACGCCGTTTTCTCGGCGAAAATCCGGGGGATGTCATCGAATTAGAGACCGGACGTAAGATCGGGATGCACCGCGGATTATGGTTCCACACCATAGGCCAGCGCCACGGACTGGGCTTCGGCGGCGGTCCGTGGTATGCTGTAAAGAAAGATGTGGCGCAGAACGTGCTTTACGTAAGTAAGGGATATGAGCCGCAGACGGCTTTTCAGCAGGATTTCAAGGTACATGATTTCCACTTTCTTACCGAACCTGTCGACATGAAACATGTCACTTTCAAGATACGCCATACCCCTGAATACCATTCGGCTCTGCTTGAGAAGACCGCCGAAAGGGCCTATACGGTTCATTCGACCGAGCAGATACAAGGCGTAGCCCCCGGACAATTCTGCGTTGTTTACGACGAACAGCACCACCGTTGTTTCGGTTCGGGCGAAATAACGCTGTAGGGCAGAAACGGAAAACGAGCTGTCTGCGGATGCTTGTTTACCTGTGGATGGGAGAATAACCGGAATTTTACCGGTATTATTATATCAACAAATCGAAGATAAAAATGAACAAAAGCTTAAAAACACTGCTTATGGGAATCTTGAGTTTGCTCTTCGGAGCGTGCACGCATCATGGCAATATCGAGTCTGTAGATGCCGAAACCTTTGCCAAGGCCATACGTGCAGAGCACGTACAACTACTGGATGTGCGCACTGAAGGGGAATATAACGCCGGTAGAATTGAATATGCCGTAAATGCAGACGTAATGCAACCCGACTTCTTGGACCGTGTATTGCCGCTATTTGTCAAAACAAAGAAGGTATATGTGTATTGTCGTTCCGGTAAACGCAGCATGAATGCCGCACGACAGCTCACGGCAAAGGGCTTCAAGGTGGTAAATCTTGCCGGCGGAATTATGGAATGGCAGAGCAAGAACCCCTGACTATCGGCTCAGGAATTTGCGGATAGCCGGCATATTCTCGGTGGCTATCCGTCTTCCCTCGTCGTATACCCGCTGCATTTCCGTAGGATCGTGGCTGGTATGCGATATCTTTATCTTGCTTTGGGGGCGTATTACTAAGGTGTTGCCTGCCCGTTCCTGCTGTTTTACGTAGGCCAATTCTCGGTTGTACATGGCCGGTCTGTCGGCCATAGCCCGCAGAAAAGCGGGATACTTTCGCAACAATATCTTCATCAGCCACAGCAGAGAGCTCCGCTTTTTTACATATCCGTCGGGCTGAGTCAGCACTACTATGTTGCGTTCGTAACCTATGTGTTGGAAGAATTCGAGCGGTATGGAGTCGGCAACTCCGCCGTCTAAAAGTTTTATACCCCTTATTTCGACCACATGCGATACCAATGGCATCGATGCAGAAGCACGTATCCATTCGTTACATTCGTAGGTATGTTGCATGAGTTTCTTATAAATAGGTTTGCCGGTTGTTACGTCTGTGCACACTGCATAGAACTCCATCGGGTTTGCATCGAATGTCTGTGAGTCGAATACATCCAGTTTATCGGGCAAATCATGGTAACAAAACTGCTTTCCGAACATGTCTCCCGTCAGCAAGAGCGACTTCCAGCTGCAATAGCGCCAGTCTTTAGCATAGCGTTTGTTATATCTTATCACCCTTCCGTGCTGCTTCGATTTGTAATTACAGCCGAATGCAGCGCCGGCCGACACGCCTATCAGACCGTCTGTCTGCACGTTGTTTTCCATCAATACATCGAGAATGCCGGCCGTAAAAAGCCCTCTCAATGCTCCTCCTTCGAGTACTAATCCGGTTTTCATGTTCTATTTTATAGTTGTTTTCGGGGCAAAAGTAAGATATTTTTCGTAGTTTTGTGCGGATTAAACAAAGTTTAAACATCAACTAAATAAAGCAAATGCGTATGATACTAACTACAACACCGACCATTGAAGGTTCGCAGATACGTGAATACAAGGGCATTGTAACGGGCGAAACCATAATAGGAGCCAACGTTATAAAGGACTTTTTTGCAGGTATACGCGATATTATCGGCGGACGGAGTGCCTCTTATGAGAAGGTATTGAGAGAGGCTAAGGATACTTCGTTACACGAAATGGAGGAACGGGCGGCCCAGTTGGGTGCCAATGCCGTGGTGGGTATCGATATTGATTATGAAACCGTGGGCAGCAATAGCAGTATGCTGATGGTAACAGTCAGCGGTACTGCCGTTGTTATTTAGTGCTCGTATCTGTGCAGTACCGATAACCTTTTTCTGCAATATGCATGTATGTTGCAAGACGTGTGATATGCCTTGTAGCAGTATGCCGTATGTCTATGTCTAACAGGCGATACCTCTAACCGGCGTAGGTATACGGTCTGTGTGTCTTAGAACGGGTATTCGTGGTGTGCTGAGCATGGAGAGAAGCGTGTTGAATGCTACATTTTAAAGCGTTGTCAGTAGTTCTCCAAAGCCTTTTTCAACCGTTCTTTCTGCCGTATCTTTTTGCTCGATTGCAGATGAAAGAGCCTGCCGAAATCGAAAATCGGCATAACGGAGAACGATGTGTTCCATTTATGCATTACAGGATCGTAATACCTACTGATCATAGGTATTAGTGCAAACCACGAATTAACGCGTATCTTGGCGTACGCTCCGTAACTGTTAGTGGGCGTAAATATCGATGTAGGACCGATATTCCTAACGTTCGGCACGAACGAACCCTGCACCCCGATGGCTATGCGGTTACTTATTTGATACTCGGCACCTGCATGGAATGCCGCTACGTTGCTGTTCCAAATAAAATTCTGATACTTCCCAACCATAACGCCTCCGCTGAGTGTGAGGTTACTTTTATGGTAAATCAGGTCGAAGTTGGCCGTTATATTTTGCGATAACCCCAGCACTTGGTTGTACGAAGAGCCGGTAGAAAGGTTCAGGTTGGGGGCTATATGGTAAACGCCCAACTCATTTTTCAACGCTTCGGCATCGAAGTGAAAGGCGGGCGGCGGCGCTTTGTCTTCCATAGGATTGGGAAGTGCGAACCGTTGAATGGCATAATCGTGGAAGTTTACCTCGGGAACATCTATCTTGAGCGGTTCGTTCTTCAGCCATTCTTGATACTCGCGGTCGAATTCCACGGCTGTAGAATCGTATTCGGATGGTACTGCTTTCCCATTTTCAGTGTGGAACTGTCTTCGTTGTTTGTCGATTTCCTGCGCCTGCACATAGTATGCAGGCAGGTAAAATGTGGCAATAATGTAAAATAACTTTGAGCAATGCATCTTCAATGGATGAACTTTTGTTGGGCTGCAGCCTATCTTCTGCAATGGTAGAGCAAACCGAATGCAATGGAACTTGTTCCGTATTGCTGAGGTGCAGCCTATCTTCTGCAAAGTTAGATATTATCTTTATTGCGTATAGGTTACGGATGTTAATATTTTTTATTCGTGGTGTTATTTATTCCTACGGATTGTTTAATTGTGTAATAAATAACTTATCTTTGCAACGGTCTGCGTGTAAAACATGGGTTTATAGATGGTAAAGAAGTGTTATCGGTTGCTTTTGGCGTTGTTGCTTACGGTATGGAGCCTCGATGTATGTAGTCAGAATGCCGACATAACGGCCTCTGAACTGATTGCAGACGGCCGTTGGTTCGAGCTGAAACGGCATTTCGATACGCATAAAGACAGTATGAGCGCCCCTTTAAGAGACTATGCAAAGGCGTGGGTGTATAGTGCTTTCGATAACAGGCGGGCGGCTTGTCGGGCTATCAGGTACTTGCTAAGGCACCGAGCCGATGCGTTGACGCCCGATACATACCTGCGATTGGTGCAGGAACTGGCCTGTGTGCTCCATCGGGATGGGCGCGATAAGCAGGCTGCAAAGGTTTTTCGGCGATACTGTAGGCAGGGAGTAGCGGGTGCAGACTCATCGGCTGTGGCCGATAACCGTCGTTATGAGGCATTGTATAAGGCCTATGCTGCCCGTCCGCAGAAAACCTTCAAGCGCCACGGAGATGCGGTTATCCCGTTTCGGTTAGACTCTGTAGGCAACGCGGGGCATGCATCTGTCGACCTTATGATACCCGCCCGACTGAACGGAACGCTGCTTACGGCGTGCTTCGATACGGGTTCGAGTGCAAATGTGCTGTCGCTCCGTTTGGCACGGCAGTTGCATCTACGCCTTACGGATGTGCCTGTAAAGGTGGATGGGGCAAGCAGAATAGAGGGACGGATGGCCTTTGCCGACAGTTTGTCGATGGGAAATATCGTGCTTAGGAATGTGCCGTTCTATGTGTTCGATACCCCTGTATCGGATGCAGAGAGTACTTATAACCTCGCTCATTTGCAGTTTATCTTGGGTATGCCGTGGATGGAAGCGCTCGGCACGGTGCATGTACGGCTGAAAGACCGTGTAATTGTTTCGCCTGCATGGCAGCCCTTGCGCTACGAGGAGCCCAACCTGTGTTATTCATTGTCGGCCCGCGTGTTGAACACCCGACTGCAGCATGCCGATTATACATTCGAGGCAGTGCCCGATTTCGGTGCTTCTCATACCGTTTGGGGGCGTGCTTTCATGGATTGTCACCGCAATTATGTGCTGGAATACGGTTGCCGTAAGAATGTTGTTTACGGCGGATTGGGCGGAATGAAAGAGGGTATGGAGTATGTATTGCATGGGTTCGATGTGCAATTAGGGTATCTGCGCCATACGTTCCCTGCGGTTCCGGTGTTCGAACAAGAAGCGGATAATTTGCTCGGGATGGATTTCTTCTGCTGCTACCGCGAAGTGGTGTTCGACTTGAAGAATATGCTTTTGTCGGTATATTGAACAAAATAAGACGCATACCTGTAGCTTTCAGGTATGCGCCTTGTGTAAGATACGAGTGTCAGTCGTTGCCTTTGATAAAATCGATGATGTCGTCTATCACTTTTCCGATGCCTTCCGAAGTGGTGCTGTCGGTCTGTTCGTCGACCTTATCTTTCACTATTTTGTCCACCGAGGTTACTATCTTGTCGCCCAAGCCATTGTCTTTATCGGCGGTTTCCGTATCGGTCGAGTCGTTTCCGCTGCCTTTCGTGGCGCCTTGACGGGTACTTTTGCCGAAGAAATTACCCTGCTGTTTCTCCATCAGTTCTATCATATCGTCCGAATCGGCGGTAAACACGTGTCCCATAAAGCCATAAGATGTGGTGTACGAACGGCCGTTCCATCGGATTGAAGTAGTAGAACAAACAAGATAGTTGTGGTATTCGAGCAGGTTATTCATGGCGGTTTTTATCATTCCGCCTGCAATCAGCTTGTTGAACATGGCTATTCCGGCAGCGAAGATGTCACTGTCTTCGCTTGTTTGATGGTCGATAACCTTTACCAATTGCTCCTTGATGATATCCTTATGTGTCTGCTTCGACGGGTTTGTAAATAAGCAAATCAGCAGTAAGATACCTAATAAAACGCCTGCAATTGTTATTTTTCTGTGGCGTCTGTGGTGCTTCTTGGTGTCTTGTATGGGCATGGTTTGCAACTCAGACGGTGGTTCTACGGGCGGTCGATAGGGAGGTGGTACGGTTGTTTGGGCGGTATTGTAGAGAAATTGCTTAAGTTCGTCTACTTTCCATGCCGGAGTCCAGTCCGTCATACCCTCTGCCCAAACCAGCGTGTCGGAGGGTATATGCTTGTCGCGCAGTTCGTCTACCGAGAACGGACCTTGCTGTTCGTTGTTTTCAATGATAAAATATTTCATGTCGTTATTTATGAATGGTAGCTTCGTGCGGTGTTTCCGACGAACGGGGAGCTATGCCTTAAAGCAGGCGTGGCTGCCGAGTGTGCCAGACAGATGTGCCGTTTAAGGCCGATAGGTATGCCGTTTAGGGCCGATAGATGTGCAGTATATGTTTGATGGAAAGCCGTCTGCCGGCGATAGGGCATGAGAAGAGCTACGATAAATCGAAATTTGCGGCCAATAGGTCCCATGCCTCTTTGAGGTCGGTCATCTTCTTAAAGAGGAGATTTGCACCTTCTGCGGTCAACGAGGCATCGGGTAAAGGACCGCTGTTTACGGCTATGGTGAAGATATTTGCCGATACGCCGGCCCTAACTCCCATAGGTGCGTTTTCTACCACTATGCCTTGCCACGGCTGCAGGTTGCCTGCTTTCTGCAAACCCATTAGGTATGGTTCTGGTGCAGGCTTGCCCTGTTGCACATCGTAGGCCGTTACGATGCAGTTCTCGTTTACAAATTCCTTGAAATCATGGGCCATCCGTTTGATGAGAGTGTGCTGTGCACTGCCGGTAACGATGCCTATTTGCAGACCTTTTTGCCTGATCTTGCGCATCAGTTCCGTTACTCCGGGCATGACAGGTGCCGTGGGCAGCAGGCCGAACACGCGTGCTTTCTCATCGTACATGCGCTGTGCTTCGGCTTCATCGATATCTTTGTTCTGCTGCTGTTTTACGAGTGTACGGATCGTATCCACGCCGCGCATGCCCTCCGTGGCGTATGCCTCGCGGGCCGACATGCGTATTCCGTAGCCTTTCATTGCCTGCTCCCACGCCGTTGCATGGTTGGGCATGGAGTCGTAGAGCACACCATCCATATCGAAAAGCACGACTTTTGGGGCAAACGTCTTGTAGTCGTGCTTTTCTAAATAGGCAGTTATTTCTCGGTTATACATGCGTTATAACGGATTATTCCTGTGCAAGTCGCTCTTTTATAGCCTTGCTTTCGGCCTCGTATCCCGGCTTGTCGAGCAGTGCAAACATATTCTTTTTGTATGCTTCTACGCCCGGCTGATTGAACGGATTGACGCCGAGAACGTTGCCGCTGATACCGCATGCGATCTCAAAGAAGTAGATCAACTGCCCGATATAGTACTCGTTAAGCTCGGGAACACTGATGCGTATGTTCGGTACACCGCCGTCTACATGGGCAAGACGTGTGCCCAATTCGGCCATTTTGTTCACTTCATCAACGCGTTTCCCTGCAAGGAAGTTCAATCCGTCTAAGTTCTCGTCGTCGTGGGGGAACAACATGTTTCGGTTAGGGCGTTCTATGCTGATCACTGTTTCGTAGATGGAACGCTCTCCTTCCTGTATCCATTGGCCCATAGAGTGGAGGTCTGTCGTGAAATCACATGATGCCGGAAAGATTCCTTTATGGTCTTTACCTTCGCTCTCTCCATATAATTGCTTCCACCACTCGCTCATGTAATGCAGCTTGGGCTGGTAGTTAACCATGATTTCTATCTTCTTTCCCGCCTGTGAATAGAGTGCATTCCGCACCGCGGCATACTGTGCAGCGATGTTATCCTCGAAAGATACGGCCGGCGAAGTGGCTTTTTCCATGTCTACAGCGCCTGTAATCAAGGCTTTGATATCATATCCGGCGCAGGCAATGGGTAGTAGTCCCACCGGTGTGAGCACCGAGAAACGACCGCCGACATTATCGGGAATAACGAAACTCTTATAGCCTTCTTTGTCTGCACAGGTGCGTGCGGCTCCTTTCTTGGCGTCGGTAATGGCTACGATCACATCCTTTGCTTCTGCTTTACCGCGTTGCAATTCGCATTGTTTCTTCAATAAACGGAAGGTAAGAGCCGTTTCAGTGGTGGTACCCGACTTGGATATGTTGATTACACCGAACTTCTTGTCTTTCAAGAAGTCGGTAAGTTCGGCGAGATAGTCCTCTCCTATGTTGTTTCCGGCGAACATAATCGTCGGGTTTCTCTTATCGTTAATGAGCCAAGAGAATGAATTTGCGAGCGCTTCTATTACCGCACGTGCCCCGAGATAACTGCCCCCGATGCCGGCAACCACTATCACTTCGCACTTTTCACGCAATGTTTTGGCGCATTCTTCTATCTCTTCGATGAAAGCGGGTGTAACGGATGACGGAAGATGAAGCCATCCCAAAAAGTCGTTACCCGGGCAAGTACCCCTCTCAAGTGCTTCTTGTGCGGCTTTTACCTGCGGTGCATAAGCCTTCACGGTGTCCTTTTTCAGGAATTGTGCGGCCTTTGTAATGTCTAAGCTGATACTTTTCATTGTTGTTGTTTATTTAAAATGTTTGACGTTCTTCTTATACCTGTTCCCGTTATACGGGCCTTATCGGAAAGAATCAGTCAGTAGTTTAATCTCTATTTCGGGGTTTATACGTTCGTAAAGAATATTGTATATCGCATCGAGGATGGGCATATTCACGTGCATGTGGCGGTTGATTTCCTTCATACACTTGGTACCGAAGTAGCCTTCGGCTATCATCTCCATCTCGATTTGAGCACTCTTAACGCTGTAACCCTTGCCGATCATCGTGCCGAAAGTGCGGTTACGACTGAAATTGCTGTAGCCTGTAACGAGTAAATCGCCAAGGTATACGCTGTCATAAACGCTCCTCTCGATGGGATGGATGGCCGTAAGAAAGCGAGACATCTCCTGAACTGCATTCGACATGAGTACTGCTTGAAAGTTGTCTCCGTACTTCAAACCGCTGCAAATGCCCGCGGCTATGGCATATACATTCTTCAATACGGAGGCGTATTCGATACCGATAACGTCGCTGGAAGTCTTTGTTTTGATGAAATCCGAGGAAAGTATGTCTGAAAAAGCCTGTGCCTTCTCCACGTCGGAGCAACCTATGGTAAGGTAAGAGAGTCTTTCGAGCGCCACTTCTTCTGCGTGTGAAGGGCCTCCGATGACGGCAAGATGGTCGTTAGGCACGTCGTATACCTGATGAAAATACTCGGAACAAACGAGGTTCTCATTAGGTACAATGCCCTTAATTGCCGTTATGATGAACTTATCGTGCAGGTCTGTCTTTAGTTTGTTGAGGTGGTTTTTCAGATAGGGCGACGGCGTAACGAATACAAGCGTTTGGTATGCGTCGACTATCTTGTTGATATCCGACGACATGAACAACTCTTCGATGTTGAAATGCACGCTTGTCAGGTAAGCCGGATTATGCCCCAAGCGCTTGAAGTCGGCTATCCTATCGTCGCGACGCATATACCATCCGAGGTGATGAGTGTACTTCACCACGATCTTGGCAATAGCTGTAGCCCAGCTGCCTCCTCCGATTATCGCTATTTTACCTATGTCGAACATCCTATTTTATTAAAGGTAGAAGGGTGGAACCTTAAAGGTAAAAAGGTGAAAGGGCAAAGGGGTAAAAAGGTTTTTGCATATCTTTTCCAAGAACAGAGCAATTAACTTTTAAGGATAAAGCGCCTCTGAAACTCTTTTACTTTTCTATCTTTTTGCTCTTTAACCTTTTATCTCATCTCTTTACCTCTTTACTTTTTTACCTTTTCACCCCTTCTCTATAGCCTTGTCGATCCATGTCTGGAACTCTTCTACCTTGGGGTTATCGTAGCCCAACTTATATTTTTTGTTAATTCCGCATACCTCCATCTGGAGTTTCTGCGCCTTTTCGTCTTTAATATCCGATACAAGATTGTAGCCTGCCTTATTGAAAACGGGCACCCATTCCTCGGGTATACCGATGGCCTTCCATTCTTCTACCGAGCTTTTGGGTATCTTCTTCTCCGGCTTCATCTGCGGGAAGAAGAGCACTTCCTGTATGGTTGTCTTGCCTGTCATGAGCATTACGAGGCGGTCGATGCCTATTCCGATGCCCGAAGTCGGTGGCATTCCGTACTGTAGAGCCCGCAAGAAGTCCTGATCGATCACCATTGCTTCGTCGTCGCCCTTATCGGCCAGCTTCATCTGTTCAATGAAACGTTCCTCCTGATCGATGGGATCGTTCAGCTCAGAGTATGCGTTTGCCAGCTCTTTACCGTTCACCATCAATTCAAATCTCTCGGTAAGACCGGGCTTAGAGCGGTGCATCTTCGTCAACGGAGACATCTCCACGGGATAATCGGTGATGAATGTAGGCTGGATAAACGTACCTTCGCAGAACTCTCCGAATATCTCATCGATGAGTTTCCCTTTGCCCATAGTGTCGTCGAAGCCGTCCATTTCGAGCTTTTTACAGATACTCCGTATTTCCTCTTCGGTCTTTCCGTTAAGATCGTAACCGGTTCTTTCTTTAATTGCATCGAGTATCGGCAGCCGTCGGTAAGGCGCCTTAAAGCTCACGAGTTGCCCGTCTATCATCTGTTCAGGTTTGCCATTCACGGCGATGCAGATGGTTTCGAGCATCTTCTCTGTGAACTCCATCATCCAATTATAGTCCTTGTATTGCACATAGAGCTCGATACAGGTGAACTCGGGGTTATGTGTACGGTCCATACCCTCGTTGCGGAAGTTCTTTCCAATCTCGTAAACGCCCTCAAATCCGCCCACTATAAGGCGTTTAAGATAAAGCTCCGTGGCAATTCGCATGTACATATCCACGTTCAAGGCATTAAAATGAGTGATGAAAGGCCGTGCACTTGCGCCGCCTGCAATGTTCTGCAACGTGGGCGTTTCTACCTCTGTATAGCCGGCATCATCAAGTATTCGGCGCATTGTACGCAGTATAACAGCGCGTTTGAGGAACGTTTCTTTTACGCCATCGTTTACAACTAAGTCTACATAACGCTGCCTGTATCGCAGCTCGGGATCGTCGAAACGGTCGTAAGCCACACCGTCTTTATATTTTACAATGGGCAAAGGTTTGAGCGATTTGCTCAATACAGTAAGGCTTTTTGCATGCACTGATATCTCTCCGGTTTGTGTTTTGAACACGAATCCTTTCACTCCGATGAAGTCGCCAATATCGAGCAGTCGCTTAAAAACCGTATTGTACAGCTCCTTGTTGTCGCCCGGACAGATGTCGTCTCGCGTGATATACACCTGTATACGGCCCTTCGAGTCTTGCAATTCGGCAAAACTAGCCTTGCCCATCACACGTCTTGTCATCATTCTTCCGGCTATCACGACCTCACGTTCGTCGCCTTCTTTATACTCGTTCTTTATATCTGTGCTGAATGCATTCGTAGGATATTCGGCTGCGGGGTAGGGATCGATGCCCATAGCGCGTAATTCTTGGAGACTTTGGCGGCGCCCTATCTCCTGCTCACTAAGCTCTAAAACGTTCATATTTATTGTGTATATTTATCTTGATCGATGATGCAAAATTACGAAATTATTCCGAACAAGCCTATTATTTTCATATTTTTATAGGAACAGCGCCGGCAAGGAGTTCCGACAGACCTATGGTGTAAGGGGCATAGGGCAACGGTCTAAGCCGGACAGGTCTGTGGTGTAAGGCAAATAGATGTGCCATGCAAGACCGGCAGGGCAATGAAATAAACCGCATATTTATTTTGTCATTTTGTGGAGTTCGCGTAACTTTGCAGCCCGAAATATGGCATATTTAGGCGAAATAATATCCTTGGGCGTGGCTTTCTCGTGGACGATAGCCGCCCTATCCTGCGAGGTTGCGGCCAGAAAGCTGGGCGTTGTGGTAACCAATGTGTGGCGTATGCTGCTGGCACTTGTGCTTTCTATGTGTCTCATGTGGTGGGTTACGGGCTCGCCGATGCCCGTTTATGCGCAGTCGGAAGCATGGTTTTGGCTGCTTCTTTCGGGTGTAGTGGGCTATTTCTTCGGCGACTGGTGCCTCTTTAACAGTTATCTTACCATCGGTTCTCGGTACGGACAGCTCTTCATGACGCTTGCTCCGATGTTCACAGCCATTGCTGCTTGGGCCCTATTGGGGCAGCATCTGAATGCGGAAAGCATGGTGGCTATGGCCGTTACACTGTTGGGAATTGCCATATCAATACTTAGTCGTGGCGAGGGTAAACGTATGTCGTTGCAGCTTCCGGCCAAAGGTGTATTGTTCGGAATTGGTGCAGGTATCGGGCAAGGACTGGGCTTGGTGTTGAGCAAGATAGGGCTCGATCATTATACGGCCGATGTGCCTGTGGGCGTTCTTCCGCAGGTGGAACACATCTTGCCGTTCGGTGCAAACCTCATACGCTGCATAGCCGGCCTTGTTTGTTTCGGTCTTTGGCTCATTTTGAAGGGCGATGCAAAGCGTTTTGCCTGCGGGGGTGCCAACGGTAAAGCTATGGTTGCGCTTGTCATAGCGGTACTTTCGGGGCCGCTCATTGGTGTGGGTTTCTCGCTTATGGCGGTGCAATATACGGCTGCGGGCATAGCAAGCACGCTCATGGCTACCACGCCTATCATTATTTTGCTGCCCTCTTATTACATGTTCCATCAGAAGATAACACTCAAAGGTGTAGTAGGTGCGGTTATTTCAGTGGTGGGCGTGTCGCTTTTCTTCTTGCTTTAAAGAGCGAAAGAGTAGGGATGAATGATTAGCGAGGAATGGTTGTACCGTGGATAGTTTGCAGAAATTCGCGCTTTTCTCGTATGCCAGATGCTGTTTCTATACATAATCTTCCGATCGTTGCCGTGCGGTTTTGCAGCGTTATTTTGTTGTGGCGAAGTACTTCCACAGTGGGGCTGCCATCAATGCCTGATGGAACTCGCCGGCCTGCAGCATGGCAAGAACCTCGCTGCGTGGCGTGGGTATCACCTCTATGTCTTCGCTTTCGTCGAGATGTTGCCCCGAGACGCGTTCCACACCCGTGGCAAGAAAGCAGTGACAACGGTTGGTCATCAAGCCCGGATTGGGCATTATAGTCATGATATTTGTCCATTTACCGCCGCTATACCCCGTCTCTTCGAGCAGTTCACGTTTGGCCGCGTCGAGCGGTTCCTCACCTCTTTCGATCACACCTGCACAGATTTCTGTCGATACTTCGCCTGCCGCGTGGCGCCACTGATGCTCCAGAAGGATGTTGCCCTCACGGTCTTCGGCAATTACATTCACCCAATCGGGGAATTCCAATACGTAAAATTCATCGAAAACCTTGCCGTTCGGCAGCTCTACCTTGTCGCGTCGTGCCGTGAGCCAAGGCCGTTTAATGAGATAATCCGACTGTAATGTCTTCCATTTCTTAATAGTCATGCGATGATATGTTGAATGATTATGCCTTTTCTTTGAGCCACAGACCGAAGAAACGGTCATAAACTATATAGCCTTCCGGTTTATGATAAACCAGCTGTTTGTCGGTAAGAGCCTTCAAAGCCGTTCTGACTGAGCTCACCGCCCGCAGCCTGTATTTCGATATAAACTCGTGTGCAAAGGGCGAATATACGCACTCTTCTTTGGCTATAGCCTGCAACAAAAGGGCTTGGAGCTCCGTCAACGAGGCATAGAAGCTCTGGAAAACGCTCTCTTGTTCATCGGTTAACTCGCGTATAAGTCGATCTACGAGCGTTGTGTCTATCGTTTCATTATCGTATTGGTACGCTCTGTTGAGGATAGACTGCACGTACCACGTAATTCCGTCTACCTTATTATATAGATAGGCAAAGCATTCTTCGGAGATATCCCTATGCTGTTTGCGGAAAAAACGGTTGGCGAATCTGCGGTATTCCGTGCGGTCGACGCTGTCGAGGTGCATGATTTGCGAGCTTTGGAAGAACGGACGATTGGCCGAGGTGAACATTTCTTCCATGATATGCTGCATGCTTCCCGAAAACACAAAGTACACATTCGGCAGAAACTGTATGTAAGAACGAAGCTCGGCCTCTATGCCTTGGTCGGAATAATTGAGTATCTGTTGGAATTCATCGATAGCAACGTAGCACCTTTTCCCTGAAAGTTGCATGTATTCAAATATCTGTTTGAGTGTTTTGGTAGCCTCTGTAGGCTTGATATCCAGTGAAACCGAGGGTAATCCAGTTAGCTGATCGAACGAGATAACAGGCCTCCAACTGCCGAAAAACTCGGTGATTTTCCGCATTGCCCCTTGCGTATTCGTGTCGAGTCTGCCCAAGATAGTACGCGCAAACAGCTGTACCATCTGCCCTAGGTTCTTGGTTGAAAAGATGTCTATATAAAAACAACGGGCGGTAGGTTGCGATTTGGCGATCTTATCGAAAGCATGTAATATCAATCCGGTCTTGCCCATGCGGCGCTGGGCGATAAGTGTAACGTTCCTTTCGTTATAAAGTGCCGCGATCATTCGTTGGGTTTCGTCTACACGATCGCAGAAATAATCGGCGCCCTTGTAGCCGTATATCACGAACGGATTATTCAGTTCTTTCATACAAACATGGTGTATATTTACGTTGCGCAATTTACGCAATTTCTTTAAAAATACCAAATATTCCCGTTGTTTTCTCGTTTTGTTACGGTTATATATGTAAATAAGGTGGAGTAAAAAGTATTTTCTTGGGCGATATGCTGCCTGCCCGAGTGGCTTATACCACTATGTTTTGCCCCACGACATAACCGGTTGTCCACGCTGCCTGCAGGTTGAAGCCGCCCGTAATGCCATCTATATCCAAGATTTCGCCTGCAAAGAATAGGTGCGCACAGTGTTTGCTTTCGAGCGTGTTCATATCTATATTGCTCAAACTTATACCGCCGCACGTCACAAACTCATCGCGGAACGAGCCTTTGCCCGTTACTTCGTAAACGTCGTTTGTAAGCGCTTCCATCAATCGGTGGTTGTCTTTCTTGCCCAGTTCGCCCCATCTTTTGTCGGAAGCAATGGCGGTTCGTGCCAACAGATGTAGCCACAAGCGCGACGGGATGCCGAAAGGACGGATGGAAGACAGTTGTTTTTGTGCATTTCTAACGACCGTTTCCTGCAGATATTCTTCTATTTCGTTCATGTTATATCTGCCGATCCAGTTCACCGAAAGCGGGAAACGATAGCCGCGTTCACTGATGATACGCGCGGCATACGACGAGAGTTTCAGTATTGCGGGGCCGCTCATGCCCCAATGGGTGATAAGAAGTTCGCCCGTAGTGCGCATCTTTGTCGACGGTATGGATACCGCCGCGTGCTCCACAACAGTGCCCATGAGGCCGCGAAGTGCCTTGTCCGTTACGTTGAAAGTAAACAAAGAGGGCATCGGCATTGCTATTTCGTGCCCCATATCGGCCAGATATTGCACACTCGAGAGGCGCGGAGAACCGCCCGTAGTGATGGCTATACGGTTGAAAACCAGCGGTTGTTGCTCCTTGAAATGCAGTTCGAAATCGCCGTTCCCGAGCTTTTTAAGTGCAGTGAGCGTGTGTTGTATGCGTATTTCTACGCCTAATTGTCGCGCTTGCGCGGTAAGACAGTCGGTTACGCTGTGCGAGTCTTGCGACCGCGGAAATACGCATTGGTCTTCTTGTGTGGTCAGTGCAACGCCGTTATCTTCGAACCATTGGTAGGTCGAAACATAGTCGAATGTCTTGAAGAGACGCTTCATCAGCCTAAAACCGCGCGGATATACCTGCTTCAGGTCGGTAACATCGGCAAACGAGTTGGTAAGGTTACAGCGCCCACCTCCCGAAACTTCCACCTTTGCAAGTACCTTCTTCGTCCGTTCGAATACCGTTACACGGGCTTCGGGCAGTCTGCGTTTGGCGGTTATGGCAGCAAAGAAACCTGCTGCGCCGCCACCGATAATTGCGATATCGAGCATGTATGAGTAGTGAATTTGTTGGAAATATCTTTCCTGCAAATGTAGGCAAAAAGCCATAAATACACAAACATTTATGGCTGAAAGCACTGTTTTTTATTGCTTTTTCATGTAGCTGTAAACATCGGGTATACAGAGTCGGTAAGATAGATATATAATGTAAGCGCCTTACATTGTAAATTTAAGCCGTTTACATCTGCAGTCTATGGACGACAAATGGTATATATGTCTCATATAGGATGGCAAAAGTGCTGCAATAACTGGTATAAAAATGATTTGCAGAGGGTATGTATATTAAAATAAAATACTATCTTTGCAACAAATAGATGGCTCCTCGGCCCTCTGTAATAGGGTGGCAGGACGCTGATATTTAACTTAAAGACTATGAATGTAGATAGGATCAACGATCTGATAACACGGCAGGAAGGACTGTCGACCACGCTCGGTATGGAGTTTATTTCGACACCTGAAGACGATACATGTATGGCCCGTATGCGGGTGAACGAACGTAATCGCCAGCCGTTCGGCTTTCTTAGCGGCGGTGCATCGCTGGCCTTGGCGGAGAATTTGGCAGGTGTAGGCAGCATGTCGCTGTGTCCCGACAAGATTTGCGTGGGCATCAGTGTGAGCGGGAAGCACGTTAGAGCCGTGCTGGAAGGCGATACAGTGACGGCATATGGCAGACTTCAGTTCAAAGGACATACGCTCCACGAATGGCACATAGATATTAAAAACAGCAAAGACGAACTGATTTCCACCGTTCAGGTAACCAATTACGTCATTCATCAAGACAAAGATGAGTAGTTATGTGATGTTCCGACTGCCCGAAGCTGCGGAGTATTCCGTCGTCAGACTGGCTGCCGACGAGCCCGAAAAGTTGTATTCGGCGGGCGCATTGAGCGGTAAGAGCGGCTTTGTTTTTGCACCTTTCTTTCCTTCGCAGGCGCATCCGGTTCTGTTGTTTGCCACAGATGAAATCTCTACATTGCCGCTGCCGCCTGCTGAAATGCCCCAAGCAGGCCGGACAGAGATAGTATGCCGTGACGACGGGCGCAGGCAGTATGCCGCAGACTTTACCCGCTTTCATCGAGAATTAGCGGCAGGCAATTTCGCTAAGCTCGTGCTCTCGCGGTGTTGCGAGGTGGAAATAGCGGTCTCGTTATCGCCGGAAACCCTTTTCATGCGTGCCTGTCATCTCTATCCTTCCATGTTTGTGGCATTGATATCTGCCCCCGAAAGCGGCACTTGGTTGATGGCAACGCCGGAGATATTGGTAGAAACAGCAGGAATGGAATACCGCACCATCGCCCTTGCAGGTACCATGAAAGGCAAACGGGATGCGGCGGATTGGAGCCTTAAGAACCGCGAAGAACAGGGGTATGTGGCAGCTTATATCCGCGAATGTCTAAAAGGTATCGCCGCAGATATTACGGAGCAGGGGCCTCAGACGGTACGGGCGGCAGACCTGTTGCACCTGCGCAGCGACTTTACTTTCCGCCTGAACGACGGACAGACGATAGGAAGTCTGCTCGAAGCCTTGCATCCTACGCCCGCCGTATGCGGACTTCCGAAGGATAAGGCACGCCGTTTCATCCTTTCAAACGAGTCTGTAGCGCGTGAATATTATAGTGGTTTCGCCGGTATAACGGGTGTCTGCGGCACCACGCAGCTATATGTAACCCTGCGATGTATGCAGATCGACGGCCGTAAATGCAGGCTCTATGCCGGCGGCGGACTGCTTCCAAGCAGCACAGAGCAGCAGGAATGGGACGAAACAGAGGCCAAAATGCAAACGATGATGCGCTGCCTATGTGCGGAACAGAATACGGAAAACGATGTATAGCAATAAGGAAAACGTAAATATACTTACGGCATTGCTCGCCTGTCATGGCGTCAGAACGGCCGTGGTGTGCCCGGGTTCGCGTAATGCGCCTATCGTTCATAATCTGAACGAGTGCCCTCTGATAACCTGTTATGCCGTTACCGATGAACGTTCGGCGGGCTTCTATGCCCTCGGTATGGCACAGGCGCTGGCCATGCCCGTGGCGGTTTGCGTTACTTCGGGTACAGCCTTGCTCAATTTGTCGCCTGCCGTAGCCGAGGCATATTATCAGCATTTGCCCCTTATCGTTATCTCTGCCGACCGTCCGGAGGCATGGATAGGCCAGCTTGACGGGCAGACTATGCCGCAAAAAGATGCCTTCGGGCGCTTTGTGTGCAAGGCTGTATCGCTGCCGGAACCGCAGAATAACGATGACAGATGGCTGTGTAACAGGCTTGTAAACGAGGCCTTGCTCGCCTCGATGCACCGTGGAGGCGGGCCGGTACATATCAATGTGCCCATCGGAAAGCCTTTGTTCGAGTTTACAACGTCCGAATTACCCCGACAGAGGGTAATAAAACGTATCGAAAGCGTAGCGGATACCGGCGCTATGGGCGATGTTGTTCGGGCTTTCAGTCATGCTCTGCGCCCGATGATCGTTATAGGTCAGCAAGACAGAGCGGCTGCCGATGCTTGCGAGGAGTTGCTTGTTGAACTGCAATCCTTGCTGCCTGTGCTTTACGAATGCTTGGGAATGCCCTCTTCTTCGTTGCTCGATCTGCACATAGAAGGCGCTTTGGATTTGATAAAAGGCAACGAAGAGCCCTATCTGCCCGACTTTGTTCTGTACATGGGCGATGCGCTCATCAGCAACAGACTGAAAAGTTTCTTGCGCAAGGGCAGAGGTCTGGAGGTGTGGGCGGTATCGCCCGACGGCGACATACACGATTCTTTCATGGCGCAGACGGGCGTTATCGAAGGCAAATCTTGGGAGGTTTTAAGCGTTATCCGTACCGCCTTGCAGTCGGATAAGTCGATCTGTCCCCATCAGGAACAAAGAGTATTTCTCGAACGTTGGAAGACTGTCTTGGACAAAGCCTATCTCCATGCGCATAACACGGCCTCTCCGTTCTCGGAACGCGGCGCTTTAGAGTGCTTCTTCGATGAACTTTATCTGCATACATCCATAGACTACGAACTTCAGGCGGGCAACAGCATGGCGGTGAGACTGGTGAATGAGTTTGCCGAGGAGCACGTTTGTTGCAATCGGGGAGTAAACGGAATAGAGGGAAGCCTGTCTACTGCGGCCGGTATGTCGGTGGTATCAGGGCGGATTGTGTTCTGTGTAATCGGCGATTTGAGCTTCTTTTACGACCAAAATGCACTGTGGAACGGCAATTTAAGGGGCAACCTGCGCGTGTTATTGCTGAACAACGGCCGCGGTGGAATATTCGACCGATTGCCCCATTTGGACGAAAGTGCGGCGAAAGAGCCGTATGTTGTCGGCGCTCACCATACCTCCGCGCAGGGCATTTGCATGCAAAATAACGTGACATACCTGCGGGCCGGCTCTTACAAAGAGATGGACGAGGCGCTGAAAACATTCATGCAACCGACGGCAGACCGTCCGATCGTGTTGGAAATATCGTTCGGCGGATAGAGACAAACTTATGGTATAACGCCGATAGGCCTATGGCATAACGTAAATAGACATACAGCATAATAGAAACAGATATGGCACATAGAGAATGGAAACCGATAGAAGGTTTCGACTTTAAGGAAATCCTGTTCGAGCAATACGGCCGTATTGCGAAGATTACAATCAACAGAGAACGTTACCGCAATGCCTTTACACCGCTCACGACATGGGAGATGAGCCGTGCTTTCTCGTATTGCCGAGAGGCGCAGGATGTAAGGGTGGTGTTGCTGACCGGTGCCGGCAACAAGGCTTTTTGTGCCGGAGGCGACATGCATGTGAAAGGTAGAGGTGGCTATGTGGGTACGGATGGTGTGCCCAGACTGAACGTGTTGGACGTACAGATGCAGATACGACGCCTGCCGAAACCCGTTATAGCTATGGTAAACGGCTATGCTATCGGCGGCGGGCACGTGCTCCACGTGATGTGCGACCTTACGATAGCGAGCGAAAATGCCGTCTTCGGGCAGACCGGACCTAAGGTGGGTTCGTTCGATGCAGGCTTCGGAGCGTCGTATCTGGCACGTATCGTCGGTCAAAAGAAGGCGAGGGAAATATGGTTCATGTGCCGTCAATATACGGCACATGAGGCAGAGAGTATGGGTATGGTTAACAAAGTGGTGCCGTATAAGGACTTGGAAGACGAATGCGTGGCATGGGCAGAGACGATGATCGAACGGAGTCCGCTCGCTCTGCGTATGATCAAAGCCGGATTGAATGCCGAGTTAGACGGACAAGCCGGCATACAGGAGCTTGCCGGAGATGCCACCATGCTTTATTATACCATGGACGAAGCACAGGAAGGCGGTAGGGCTTTCTTGGAAAAACGTAAGCCCGATTTCGATCAATACCCGCAGTTTCCATAGATAAACATTTGGTACGGAGCTTATAGAAATGCCGATGAATTACGATATATCCGTTTCGGAACGCACGTTTCACTTCAAACAACCGGCGGGAACCTCGCGGGGTGTGTACACTACACGCCGTAGTTGGTTCTTGAAGATGACCTCTCCGCAGCTGCCGGAGGTGAGAGGTATCGGCGAATGTGCGCCCCTTCCGCAGTTGAGTTGCGATGATATACCGGAATATGAACGTATATTGAAAGATGTCTGCAGGATGGTTTGCCGGACCGGAAAGATAGACGTAAACATGTTGCGCCCGTATCCTTCGATGCTTTTCGGGCTGGAAACGGCGTGGCAGAGCCTGCATGCAGGTGGCACGAAACTGTTTGATACCCCTTTCGGCCGCGGCGAGGAGGGCATTCCGATTAACGGTCTGGTATGGATGGGCACATACGATGAGATGCTTGCACGCATTGAAGAAAAGCTGCGGATGGGCTTCCGTTGCATTAAAATGAAGATTGGAGCGATAGAATTCGATAAGGAAATGGCACTTATCCGCCACATACGCGAGCGTTACACTAAGGAGCAAATAGAATTGCGTGTGGATGCCAACGGCGGTTTTATACCCGATGAGGCCTTGAAGAAGCTCGAACTGTTGGCCCGATACGATATTCATTCCATCGAACAACCCATCCGTCAGCACCGGTGGAACGACATGGCAAGGCTGTGCAGAGAGTCGCCTTTGCCTATTGCCTTGGACGAAGAACTCATCGGAGTGAACCTTCCGGCAATGAAAGAAGCACTGCTCGACACCATCAGGCCGGCTTTCATCGTGTTGAAGCCCTCGCTTCACGGAGGTATGTACGGTACGGAAGAATGGATCAGAATGGCGAGGGAACGAGGCATAGGTTCATGGATAACGAGCGCACTCGAAAGCAATGTCGGCCTTAATGCCGTCGCCCATCTGGCCGCCAAGCTGTATGGACCGGCGATAGACCTGCCGCAGGGCTTAGGTACAGGGGCGCTTTTTACTGACAATATAGAAATGCCGATTGCGATGAAAGGCGATAAATTATGGTTCTCAGCGAGTTCTTAGACGAATGGAACGGCCGTTCGGCAACATTGCTTGTGCATACAAGCGGTTCCACCGGTAAGCCCAAGCTCATACAGGTGGAGAAGAAACGTATGGAAGAGAGTGCGCGCATCACCTGTAACTTCTTGGGATTGCAGCCCGACGATACGGCGCTGTTGTGCCTGCCGTTAGACTATATTGCCGGAAAGATGATGGTTGTGCGTGCTTTGACATGCGGGCTCGAGCTGATAGAAGTACCCCCTGCGGGCCATCCGCTGGCATGCTTGGTCGGCAAGGGGCGGCACATAGACTTTGCAGCTATGGTTCCTATGCAGGTATATAATAGCTTGCAGGTGTCCGAGGAATGCAAACTGTTGCAGACAATACGCCATCTGATTATCGGAGGCGGTGCGATAGACGATGCTATGGAGCAGCAGTTGCGCACGTTTCCGAACGCTGTATGGAGCACGTACGGTATGACCGAAACGCTTTCGCATATTGCCTTGCGACGGTTGAGCGGTGCAGAGGCAAGCCTGTGGTACACGCCTTTCGAGAGTGTAAGGGTGGGCTTGAACAAAGATAATTGCTTGGTGATAGATGCGCCACGGGTATGTAACGCCGTTCTGACGACCAATGATGTTGCCGAGATGGCCGAAGACGGGCGACATTTCCGTATCATAGGACGGAAAGACAACGTGATCGACAGCGGCGGCATCAAAATTCAAGCCGAAGAGGTGGAACGTCTGTTGCGCCCATACATGCCGGAACCTTATTTAATAACCAAGCGGCATGACGGCGAGTTCGGCGAGGCGGTGGTGCTGCTTGTGCAGTCTGCCGACGTTGAACAGGTACGTGAGGTATGCCGGAGGGCGCTTCCGAAATACTGGCAGCCGCGCTGTATCTTGTCTGTAAGTGCCATTCCCATGACACAGACGGGCAAGCTCGACCGTGCGCGAGCGGAATGTATGGCCTCTCGAGGGGAGGAGTAGGGACGATGGTCTTCCTCTAACTCTCCCCTGTAGAGGGAGTTGGAGGAAGGCTGATATTGCAAATGCCTTTCTTACATTGCTTATCTATGCCCGTTGGAATGCCTGTCTGGGTTTAACGGGTGCATGGTTTGCGGAAATTTTGTGCGGGAAATGTTTGAGGAAAGTGCACTATTCGCCTTCGCGATAGAAGTCGAATGTCTCTTTTATTTCGTCTTCCGTGGCCGTTTGATCGATTTTTATTTTTCCGATATCGCTTAGCAGTGTGAAGTTGATAGAGCCCGTAGTGTTCTTCTTATCGTGGTGCATCAGTTCGATAAGTTCGGCATAGTCGTCGCACGTAAAGTCTAACTTGTCGTAATATTCCTTGATAAAATTAACGGTCTGTCGCATTTTATCGGCGGGAAAGCCGGCTTTTACAGCGCTTAGATACAGCTCGCAAACCAGTCCGTAGGCCACCGCGTAGCCGTGGAGTATAGGTTTACGATGGAGAGACCACGCCTCAAAGGCATGTCCGAAGGTATGTCCGAGATTTAATGCCTTACGGATACCCTTTTCGAGCGGATCTTTTGTTACTATTGTTTCCTTAATTTTTACCGATTCGGCAACCATCCGTTGCAGTTGTCCGAGGTTTCTGTCGGCGATATCGAAGTCTATCAGCTGCGCCCACATGGCTCGATTGCTGATGAGTCCGTGCTTGATCATTTCGGCATATCCGCTGTATATGTTCTCATGATCGAGTGTTTGCAGGAATTTCGTGTTCAGAATAACGAAGCGAGCATTGCAGAATGTTCCGATTTCGTTCTTCAGACCGTTGAAGTTGATGCCTGTTTTTCCGCCCACAGAGGCATCGACCATGGCCAGCAGGGTAGTGGGGATGTTGATGAAATCGATGCCCCTTTTGAAGGTAGAAGCTGCAAATCCGCCCAGATCGGTTACCATTCCGCCGCCCAAGTTGATAAGACAAGAGTGGCGGGTTGCACCGCCTTCGGCAAGCGACTGCCATACCTGCGCGAGCGATTGTAGGTTTTTGTGCGTGTCGGTGGCGCCGATTACGATTGGCATAGCGTTCTTCAGTACGAAGAAATTGCATACTGCGGGCCAGCATTTCTTGTAGGTTACGGTGTCTGTAAGCACGAAAATACGGTCGTGTTCGCATTCAGAAATGGCAACGGCAAGGTCTTGTTGAAGATTTTGGGAAATAAGGATATTCTGCTTCATAATCGTTCGAACGTAAGAAAATATGATGACAAATATACGAAAAAGATGCTTTCGCGGAACATAAATGGCAGGTTTTCTGCAATATTTCCTTACAGATTGCGCACATAAGACTGCAAATGTGCAAAAAAATGAGATGCAAATAGAAAAAATATTCGTCGTAAATATTTTTATCGTGCGGTTTAAACCATTCCGGCGTTCAGCCATCTAATAAAATGTGGATATAGGAAATTTCGACATAAAATGAAAAGAACGTTCCTTTTTGCGGTGCTGTTCGCGATGGCATTCGTAGCGGTGTCGGCGCAGAACAGACAGATTACGGGTACGCTTGTTGACAAAGATACAAAAGACGCAATGGTGCAGTCGACCGTGCAGTTATTGAAAACAGACAGCACGTTCGTAACCGGTGCCATCTCCGATGAGAACGGAAAATTCAGTATAACGGCACCAAAGGACGGCAAATATCTGCTAAAGATTTCGAGTGTAGGCTATTCTACTACGGTTAAACAGATAGAATTGACGGCCGATAAAGACCTTTCGTTGGGCACGGTCGATATGAAAACCGATGCTGTGATGCTGAAAGGAGCTACCGTGATGGGGCAGGCAATGAAAGTAACGGTGAAAGAAGACACCTTTATATATAATGCCTCGGCCTACAGGACGCCCGAAGGATCGGTGGTGGAAGAACTTGTAAAGCGGCTACCCGGTGCACAGATAGACGATAGCGGCAAGATAACGGTGAACGGTAAGGAGGTGAAAAAGATATTAGTTGATGGGAAAGAGTTCATGACAGGCGATACTCAGACGGCACTGAAGAACCTTCCGACATCGATTGTCGACAGGATAAAAACCTACGACGAGAAAAGCGACTTATCGAAAGTGACGGGTATAGACGACGGAAACGAGCAGACCGTGCTCGATTTTGGACTGAAACGCGGCATGAACCACGGTACTTTTTCGAACGTAGACCTCGCTTTAGGCACGAAAAACCGCTATGCCGAACGGCTTATGGGGGCTTATTTCAACAGCAAGTACCGCGTGATGCTCTTCGGAGGAGGTAATAATACCGGCGATATGGGGTTCGGCGGACGAGGCGGAGGGTTCGGTCGAGGACTCAATGGGCTCAATGCAAGCAAGATGATCGGTGCGAATTTCAACTATGAAGAGAAAGACAAGCTGAAGATCGACGGTAGTGTAAGGTGGAATCATTCTGATGGCGATGTAAGTACAAAGCGTTCTTCGGAGAATTTTGTAAGCACGGTAGGTTCGTTTTCTAACGGTCTTAATCAAAGTTATACCCGCGGAAACCGGTGGAATGCGCAGATGAGATTGGAGTGGCAACCCGACAGTATGACCGATATTATGTTCCGTCCGACGGCGAGTTACAGTACTAACGATGGCAGCGGATGGGGTATGTCGGCTTCGTATAACGCCGATCCGTACCTCTATGTTGCCGATCCGCTCTCGGTAGCATCTATAAATAGGTTGGCTGCCGATAGTCTGATGGTGAACTTGCGCAACAACAATTCCGTCACTTACAGCAGCAATAAGCAGTTCGGGGGGATGCTGCAATACAATCGCAAGTTTGGAAATATGGGAAGAAACGTTACGCTGCGGCTTGATGGGAGTTACAGTGAGAGCAACAGTAAGAGCTTTTCGGCGAGCAATGTGCACCTGTATCAGGTGAAAGACAGGCTGGGCAACGACTCTACTTATCAGACCAACCGCTACAATCTTGTGCCTGTGAAAAGTTGGAACTATAGTGCGAAAACTACTTATAGCGAGCCTTTGTGGCGCGCAACATTCCTTCAATTCAGCTATCAGTTTGCCTATAGCTACAGAAAGAGCGACCGCTCGACATACGATTTCAGCAATCTGGGCGAACAGTTTTTTGCCGGTATCAGTCCTGCTTACCGTAACTGGGACGGGTACCTCTCGCGTCTGCCCCGTCCGTATGAGAGTTATCTCGATACCGATTTGAGTCGTTATTCGGAATACAAAAACTACACGCACGAACTGGAAGTGATGTTCAGAATGATTCGAGAGAGATTTAATTTCAATATAGGTGTGATGTTACAGCCGCAGAAGTCGCATTTTATACAGAATTACCAAGGTGTCAGCATAGATACTACGCGTACCGTAGCCAACTTTACGCCTACACTCGACTTCCGTTACCGTTTCTCCGAGGTAAGTAATCTGCGCATCAATTATCGCGGAACCACATCGCAACCCGACATGACACAACTGCTCGATATTACCGATGATAGTGATCCGTTGAATATTTCGAAGGGTAATCCGGGATTGAAACCATCGTTTACCAATACTTTCCGTTTCTTTTACAATAACTATACCCAAAACCACGCACGGTCTATAATGACACATCTCAATTTCAGTACCACTCGTAATAGCATTAGCAATAAGGTGACATACGACGAGACCACGGGTGGACGTACTACGCAACCCGAAAATATCAACGGTAACTGGGATTTGAACGGCGCATTCATGTTCAACACGTCTGTAGACTCTGCCGGCTATTGGAATGTCAATACTTTTACTAATCTGGGCTATAACAATTATGTAGGCTATTTAAGTATTGATCGCACGGTCGGTTCACAGAAAAACGTTACCCGTTCATTGAGCATCGGTGAGCGTTTGGCGGGCAGTTTTCGCAACGCATGGTTAGAGGTTGAGTTGGATGGAGGATTAAATTATGTGCACTCTCGCAACCAGTTGCAGAGCTCGAGCAATCTCGATACTTGGCAATTTTCTTACGGATTGAACATCAATCTGACGGCTCCGTGGGGTACGAGTCTTGCAACAGACATTCATGAAAACAGTCGCCGAGGTTATAACGATCGTTCGTTAAACACTAATGAACTTGTGTGGAATGCCCAATTTTCGCACGCCTTCCTGCGCAGCAAAGCTCTTACATTGAGTTTGCAATTTTATGATATCTTACGCCGACAGAGCAATTTAAGCCGTACGATCGATGCCATGCAGCGCAGCGATACCGAATATAATAGTATCAATAGCTACGCCATGCTGCATGTTATTTACCGTCTGAATATCTTCGGTGGCAAGAGTGGAGGAGAACATCGTCCTGATTTCGGCCCTCCCGATGGCAGACGTGGCGGGCGCAGGGGCGGTCCGGGTGGCTTCGGTGGGGGAAGACCGCCGCGCGGAGGCTTTGGCGGGCCGATGATGTAGCTTATTCTATTGTACGTATTTACTGTCATATCATCAACAAAAATATACTTTAACCATTTGATATTTATTTGTTCTCTTCTGTTTTTAATGGTATGACGGTAAAGTAAAGAAAACATTAAATTAACGTGAATTGATGAACTCACGTTAATTTATAATTCCTTATTGCACGCTGTACAATAATTCTTAATTTAGGATTCCTAATTTATAATTTGAATTTATATCCTACGGTAAATTGGAATACGCTGTTCTTGCTGTCTGTGTCTTCCACGACTTCCGTGAGTCCGAGATTGTAACGACCGTCGATGACGATGTTGTTAAATTCATAAGAAATACCGACCGGAAGCGATAGATCGAAACTTTTCGACTCTAATCCTACCTTTGATAGATCCATTTCAGCGGACATACCGTTGGCTGTAACCTTTATTTTATCTGTGGTGTTGAAACCGGGTTGCAATCCTACTTTTACTGCGAAGTTCTTGGCTACATATACATTTGCAAGGATGGGAATATTGATGTAATCCATTTTGACGGTTCCCTTAGCTTTTGTTCCTTCAATGGTTACGTCGGCCTTAGCGCCTTGCATCGAATAGAGAAGTCCTGCTGAGATGCTGATGAGATCGGATGCCTGATATTCGAATTCGGCTCCGGCTGCCATGCCAAATCTTGGATCTGCGCCTTCTGAATTGGTAAAGTTGGCAATGTTTAGGCCCACTTTAGGCTGAATAGTGAGGCTACCCGTTTCGTGTTGTGCGAATGTTGTTACGGACGAAAGCAGCATGGCGATCATAAAAATAATCTTTTTCATATTTGAAATTATTAAGTTTAACATTCGGATTTCTCATTGGGAAATCCGGTCTTCTGTAATTCTATCGGCTACAAAAATAGAAAGAAATATATGAAAAGCAAAATATTTCGCGAAATATTACCCGTTTTTACAGAGGGTATTCGTCGTTTTCATTGGGATCGGGCAGCTCTTCGAAGCCAAACATTGTGGGTTCTATGAAAGCATCGATAGCACGACGGTCTTTCTTGGTAGGTCGCCCCGTACCTCGTGCACGGGCTATGAAGCCGCTGATGCGGCTCATTTCTAAAAGCTCATATTGCTTGGGATCGGTTACGTTTTCGTATATCTCGGGAATGAATTTGGCGCCAACGCGCTGTTCGATGGGCTGTAGTATTTTAAATGAATAAGTAATCGGCGGTTTCTTAACAGACACGGTTTCGCCGGCTTTTACGGTGTGGCTCGGCTTTACATTTATACCGCTGACGGTTACTCTACCGTTCTTACAGGCATCGGCAGCTACAGACCGTGTTTTAAAAATACGCGCTGCCCATAGCCATTTATCTATTCTGGCTTCTTTATTCATTGCTTTTTGCCAATCTTGTTGAATTGGTTCATGGTAATGTCGGTACCTGCCAACACGAAACTCTTGATGATTTCTACGGCTATATCAATACTTGGCTGGAGCGTATTCATATCCTCTTCGCGGTATCGGCCGAGCACCCAATTTATTTGTCCGCCTTTGGGATAATCGTTGCCGATACCTATTCTGAGGCGTGCGAAGTCTTGTCCGATAAGTTGTTGAATATGTCCGAGCCCGTTATGTCCGCCATTACTGCCATTCGATTTTAATCGGAAAGCTCCTAAAGGGAGTGCAACGTCATCGGAAACTACAAGCAATTTCTTTTGATCTATGTTTTCTTTTGTGAGCCAATAGCGTACGGCATTGCCGCTAAGGTTCATGAATGTGGTGGGTTTCAGCAGGATTACCTTTCGCCCTTTTAGGTTTGTTTCCGCGACAAAACCATAACGTTTGTCCTCAAAAACAATATTGGACGCCTTCGCAAAAGCGTCCAATACCATGAAACCTGTATTGTGTCGGGTACCTACATATTCGTCTCCCGGGTTTCCCAATCCACAAATCAAATATTTATCCATCTATTTTACAGACTGTTGATAAACGATGCAGACCGATATGTTTTGTAAAACGGTCTGCATTTATATTATTCGGCCGGTGCTTCTTCTTTTTCTTCTTCAGAGTCCACTGCTTCGGTTACAGTGGTTGTAGCGGCCTGACGTGTCATCTTGATAGAACATACAACAACATCTTTTCCTGTAGCTAATTCCAGTCCTTCGTAGCTCAATTCTCCCACCTTGATACTTTTACCGATGGTAAGTTTGGTAACATCGATATCAAGATGCTCCGGAATTTGTTGATAGGGAGCCGTTACGTTGATCTTACGGATAGAAAGATTCATGCGACCGCCATCGCGTACACCCTGTGCAAGACCTACCAGTTTAACAGGTATTCCGATAGTGATAGGTTTCTGGTCGTTTACTTCGAAGAAGTCGACATGCAACAGAGCATCTGTTACCGGATGGAACTGCAGCTCTTTGAGTATAGCGGTATGCTCTTCACCATCGATGATAAGTCTGATTACATAGATGTGAGGTGTGTAAACGATCTTACGAAGTTCGCTCATAGGAGAAGCAAACGCCAATGCTACCGGCTTGCCGTCTTGCTTTGCTTCGCCATAAAGATTACACGGAACCAATCCTTCTTTACGAAGTACTTTAGAAGCTTTCTTTCCAAGGTTCTCACGCTTCTGACCTGAAACATTAATCTCTTTCATAATGTGTTACTCTAAATTAAGTTTATTAATATTCAATTTGCCTTAATTCACCATCACACAGAGAAACGACTCTACATTGATGTGCTTAAAAGCGATGCAAAGTTAAATGATTTTATCGGATTGTGCAAAGTTTCCCTTAAAAAACGTATAAATCGCCTATGTTTTCTTGCATATTCGATTGAAAACAACTATTTTTGCAGGATAATTACATTATTAAAACACAAATTATTAGAGAATGATTAATCGTGAGTTAATACGTATAAAGATAGTTCAGTTAACCTATGCATACTATCAGAATGGGAGTAAAAACATGGATAATGCCGAGAAGGAACTTCTTTTCAGCCTTTCTAAGTCATACGATCTATATAATTATCTACTCGAACTTATTATTGCCATCACGAAAGAAGAGCGTTTGCGTATAGAGGTGGCTACTCAACGGGCAGAACGTGAGGGAACCGAGATGCCTAATGCAAAGTTTGCGTTCAATAAGTTTGCTGTTCAATTGGAAGAAAACAAAATGTTGAATGAATTTATCGAGAACCAGAAGTTAACGTGGGATAACGATAAGGAGTTTATTCGCAAGCTGTGTAACCAAATTGAACAGAGCTCTGCTTACAATGAATATATGGCTTCAGAAGAAAATTCTTTTGAAGCTGACCGAGAAATTTGGCGCAAACTTTATAAACAATTGATACAGGAGAACGAGGAAATAGACTCGATTCTCGAGGAGAAAAACCTCTATTGGAACGATGACAAGGAAATTGTAGATACGTTCGTATTGAAAACCATTAAGCGTTTTGATCCCAAAAACAAGTCGAAGCAGGAGCTCCTTCCGGAATATAAGGATATGGAAGATAAGGATTTTGCATGCAAATTGTTCCGTGCTACTATCCTCAATGCCGACCAATACCAGCATTATATGAGCGAAACATCGCGTAATTGGGATTTTTCGCGCTTGGCTTATATGGACGTGGTTATTATGCAGATCGCCATTGCAGAGATGCTTACGTTTCCCAATATACCCGTAAGTGTAACGATAAACGAGTATGTCGATCTGGCTAAACTATACAGTACGCCGAAAAGCGGGGGCTATATAAATGGCATGCTCGACTCAATTGCTCGTTATCTAATAGGTTCCGGCAAGATGATGAAAGCGATGGAATCCCAACGTCAGGCACATGTGGCGGTACCGAAACCGGAGAATAATGAAAGTAATCAGAAATAATTAATCAAACAGATAAATAATGAGTACAATGTTATTGGCAGCACAAGGCGCTGCAGGAGGCGGAGGCATGGGTATGTTAATCATGATTGTGGCAATGTTTGTCATTATGTGGTTCTTCATGATACGTCCTCAACAAAAGAAACAGAAAGAAATCCGTAACTTCCAGAATTCGCTTCAGGAGGGTTCATCGGTTGTTACCAACGGCGGTATTTACGGTAAAGTGAAGCATATCGACTTGAGTACAAACAAGGTAGAAGTAGAAATTGCCCGCGGTGTGGTAATTGAAGTAGACAAAAACTACATCTTTGCAGACGCATCGTCTCAGGCACCTAATAAGGCATAGAAGTTCGAATGAAAGCTGAATTGAGACGGGCCATATTACTTGTAAGGAACTTCTTGTTCAGTTCTGTGAACAAGGAGTTTCTCGTTTTTTTGTTCTTTCTCTCGCTCAGCGGGGCCTTTTGGCTGTCGATGACGCTCGATGAAAGCTACGAAAAGGAAGTTGCCGTCCCCATCAAATTAGTCAACATTCCGAAGAATGCCGTCATTACGACAGAGATAGAAGATACCGTACGCGTAACCATACGTGATAAAGGTTTCGCTTTTCTGCCCTATCTTTACGGAGAAGGCATCCGTCCGGTTACGATAAACTTTGCTTCTTACGCCAATAAAAACTCAGGCAGAGGTGTTGTTCCTATTGCCGATGTACAAAAAATGATCTATCAACGGCTGTCGGGTTCATCGCGTATCACGGGTATCAAACCCGATCGTTTAGACTTTTATTTCAATTTCGGACTGTCGAAACAGGTTCCTGTGCGTATTTCCGGTGGCATTTTACCCGCCAAGAACTACTATCTGGCTTCTGTAAATATCGCTCCGGAAGTGGTAACTATTTATGCGAGCAAGGATATACTCGACAGCGTAAGGTATATATCTACCGAAGAAGTCAACATAACCAATTTCGAAGATACCGTTGTCCGGAAAGTTCATCTCAAGAAAATACGCGGTGTAAAGGCAGTCCCCGCCATAGTTTCCATCCGTCTTTCGCCCGATATTCTAACGGAGGAGAGCTATGATGTGCCTATAACTGCTATCAATATGCCCCAAGGAAAGGTGCTCCGCACGTTCCCTCGGCGTGTTGCAGTGAAATTCAATGTCGGAGCCAGCGCTTTTCGGTATATCAAATTCAACGAATTTCGTGTAATAGCAGATTATAAAGAGTTGGAAAATCATCCGTCTGATAAGTGTACAATTTATCTGAACAGCGTACCTCATAACGTGAGAAATGCACGACTTTCCGTAACAAGAGTAGACTATGTCGTTGAACAGCAGTAGCATATAGTACTGTTATATGATTTTATAATTCCTAACAAATATATGCCGTTATTGTGGTAAATAGTCCGAAAGTCGCAATTACCGGAGGTATCGGTAGCGGCAAAACGCATGTGTGCCGACTGCTCGAAGAGCGGGGTATCCGTGTTTACGACTGCGATGAGGCAGCCAAGAGGCTTATGCAGACATCGGAAGAGTTGCAGCGCAAGCTCAAAAATCTTGTAGGCAGCGGTGTATATATAAATAAGGTGTTACAGAAATCGGTATTAGCCAAGTTTCTTTTGGCATCGAACCAGAACAAACAGGCAGTCAATGATATTGTGCATCCTGCCGTGGCCAGTGACTTCGAAACATCTGGATATTGTTGGTTAGAGAGTGCTATACTCTTCGAATCCGGCTTTTTCAGACGCACGCATTTCGATTTTGTGGTTTGCATTACGGCTCCTTTAGAGACCAGAGTAGCACGTGTAATGGCACGAGACGGTATTTCTCGCACTCGGGCATTGGCATGGATCAACAGCCAGATGGCACAGGAAGAAATGCTGAAACTTTCTGATTTCGAAATCGTAAATAACGGCGAGAGCGACGTGAATATTCAAATAAGCAATATATTGAAACAGATAAACAATACAAATCATTAAGAATGGAAACAATACTTTCAATTGCCGGCAAGCCCGGATTGTATAGATTAGTGTCGAGAGGTAAAATGAATCTTATTGTAGAATCTTTAGATGAGGCCCGTAAACGTATGCCCGCATTCGCTACAGACCGTGTGACGAGCTTGGGAGACATTGCCATTTACACCGATGCCGACGATGTTCCTTTGTGGCAGGTGCTCAAGAAATTGGGTGAAAAGGAACTGTCTAAAGAGGCTACATTTAATTATAAGAAAGCAAGCAGCAAGGAATTGCGCAAATATTTTGCCGAAGTGTTGCCCGATTTCGATCATGATCGGGTACACGACAGCGATATCAAGAAACTGTTGCAATGGTATAATATTCTTGTAAAGAACGGTATTACCGATTTTGAAGCTGCGCTTGCGCCGACCGAGGGCGACAATGTACAAGACCGGATCGATACTTCTGATAAGTAAACAGCTATCAAGTTAGGAGTTAGGATGCTATATAATAGAGGCATCAAGTAAATAGTTGTGTTATTTGAGGTACACTAAGTGCTCAAACAACACAACCATTTATTCTATGTCTTAATGGTTTTTCATTTCGCTGCCTCATCCTGTTTTCATTCGTTTTTATTGGCAGCGAGCCACAAACGCCCGCGCTCTTGCAGTATCGAGTCGGCTTTTTCCTGACTGTTTACCACCACTGTAGGCGAGGTTCTTACAAAGAACCATTGCATTTTAGCCATCATCTGTTGTTCACTCTTGGTTGCCGCGTGAAATTTACCGCTATTGTGCGGAACGGCTATAAATACCAAAATCGCTATCATTCCTATGGCAACTATAATCTTGGTTGCACTTTCTGTTATCAATCTTTTCATATCCTATCGTTTTTTAAGTTCATCGGCAAAGATAACAAACTTTTCTCCGTAAAGCAATACTCCTTTGCGTGTTGACACGAAAGAGAAAGGTTATGTTGTTGATAAATAGAAAGTTATAAGATGGTAAACGCGTCGTTTTGACACAACGTCTTATAGTTTTATTTTGGCAATAAGTTTGCGTTGTATGCCCGAGCCGATGATCGGAGCATGAGCATCTTCCGGAAAGAAGATGGTAAACTCGCCCGGATTTACGGTGAAGTAGACCGATGCAGGAGCGGTGTATAGTGCATAATCGTTTTCCGAATCGAACGGACGGTTGGGCTCTTGCAATGATTTTAGCGGGCTCCATCCCATCACTTCGGGCCGAAGCAGCGGTATCTGCACGTCTAAATAGCGGCGGTGTACTTCAAGAGGTTGTACTTCTTTCGGTCTCAGTTCTATTTCGCTTACGTTGATGAACAAGTCGTTGCCGGCAATATCGATCCTGCCTGTCGGCGCATCTTGCAGGTTGTGTGTCTCCAAAAAGTCGAATAACGCTTTCAATAGCGGGTGCGCATGTTCGTAACGTTTGCGGTCTTCTAATCTTGCAAGTATCATTTTGCTGAGTGATTTGTTATTGCAAATGTACTCAAATTTCTTGGATTGTACAAGCATCAATGTTTGTAATATCGATAATTCCACACGTTGGCACCTGCAATCCGAAGCCTTTTTCGTAACTTTGCATCATGATTGTTTTGAATATTGTGTTGGTTGTAGCCGGCATTGTGCTGGTGTTGTGGGGGGCGGATCGCCTGACCGATGGTGCCGTAGGGCTTGCCGAGAAGATGAATATGCCACAAGTAATCATCGGACTTACCGTTGTTGCGATGGGTACTTCGATGCCTGAGTTCTGTGTGAGTCTCGTTTCGGCCATCAAGGGTACGCCCGATCTGGCCGTAGGCAATGTGGTGGGTTCCAATATTTTTAATACCTTGCTTATTGTGGGTATGGCTGCAGTGGTGGCACCCATAACCATATTGCGTTCTACGGTAAAGAAAGACGTACCTTTTGCATTGCTTTCGTCGGTACTGCTATTGCTGTTTTGTTTCGATGGAAGTCTGTCTCGGACGGATGCATCTATACTCTTCGGCGTTTTTATCGTGTTTATGTATGTTACGCTGCGGGGAGCTAAAAGTGGTACAAATATCGATGAAGGCCTGAAAAAGAACTATTCGATGTTGAAATCCGTATTGTTTTTATTGCTCGGATTAGCCTGTTTGATTTTTGGGAGCAATATCTTCGTAGATGGAGCCGTTAAGATAGCTCGTACACTCGGTGTGAGCGATGCCGTTATAGGGCTTACGATTGTGGCCGGAGGTACGTCTTTACCCGAGCTTGCCACCAGTGTCGTCTCTGCTAAAAAGGGGCAAAGCGGCATTGCCATCGGTAATGTACTTGGCTCAAACGTATTCAATATTCTTTTTATTTTGGGCATTACCGGCCTTATTACCCCGATGCAGATAGAAGGCATAACGAGTATAGACCTTACGATGATGATACTTTCCGTGTTGCTGTTATGGCTTTTCTCGTTTACCAAGTACACTCTGTCGCGGTGTGAGGGTGCGGTCCTCATCGTTCTTTTTATCGGCTATATCGGCTATTTGGTGGTTTAACCTTTCTCTTGCTTTCTCTTTGTGGGAAATGTAAAGTACATGGATTGCCGGCGATAGAAAGAAAGAGAGTTTACGATGGGGGTATGAAAAGGTTGAAAATATATGAAATATCTTTGATAGAAATACTGTCTATGCCGTATAGATGGTGTGTATAATAACGATATTTGTTAAGGATAATTGGGGCAACAGAATTTTTTCGGCTATGTGTGCAATCGTTATTTCCGAAATATAGATTGCATTTATGAATGCTGTTTGATAAAAGCGCGGAAGATCGTAAAGTGGTCTTCCGCGCTCCTGTGTATGGTTCGGTTTAGTAACCGTATATTTCTTTCAGTTTTGCAGCGAGCCCTTCGCCGCGTAAGTCAGAGGCAACAATCTTGCCTTGTGGATCGACCAATATGTTCGAAGGTATGCCATTGATGCCGTATGTTGTTTGTGCAGCACTCTTCCATCCCTTTAAATCCGACATTTGGTGCCACTCCATGCCGAGGTCTTTTACGCCTTTTTTCCAAGCATCTCTTTGCGAGTCGAACGATACACCTACCACATCGAAGCCCTTGGCGGCGTGATAGCGCTTGTAGGCATCTACTACGTTGGGCATTTCCATACGGCATGGTCCGCACCATGAGGCCCAGAAGTCTACCAACACATAGTTTCCTTTGCCCACCCAGTTACTGAGTTTCACGGGATTTCCGTCCATATCTTCCATGGAGAGATCGGTGAAAGCACTGCCGGGACGACGTTTTGCGAGTGCTTGTTTTAATGCAATGACCTGTTGCATCAATGGGTGATGGTAGTAAGCCGTTGTGTTATCGAGCACTGAATTAAGCTGGTCGTAGTTAAGGGAGTTTGCTATTTGGCTCAAATAGAATGCAGGAGCCACGCTATTACTGTGTGTCTTGGCGAATTTCAGTATGTTTTCTATTTGTCCGAACTGTATGTCATCCATCTGTTTCTCAAGTGTTTTCTTCTTGGTTTGAGCCTCTATAGTCTCGTCTTTTCTCGCTTTTTGCCAATCAGAATATAGTTCTGCAAGCTTTGCATCTTGCTTCTGTTGTTCTTTCTGCAGGTCTACGAATTGTACGTTCTGCACGGAACCCGTTACAAAATTGTTTTTTAAGTTGATTGTAATGGGGGTATAGTCGTTGATAACCGTAGCCATGTGTTCGCGATCGTAGCCTATCGTGATGAACGAATTGACCGGTTTCTTGCCCGATAGCTGAAATTTTCCGCCATTGACAGCCACGCTGTCTTGCTGATCAAAGTTAAGATTGGTGATAACATACACCTTTTTAATGCTGTCGGGTGTGGTACCTGAGATTACATAATCGGCATTTTGAGCCTGTATGGAAACAGCCATTGTTGCGGCTGCCATGATAGAAAAAAGTCTTTTCATATAATGCTGTTAATTTAAACTGTGAGGAGCAAAATTAATGTTTTTCCGTAAAACGGCATTTAAATGTCATAAAAATTAAGTATCTTTGCATACTTTTTAGTGAATAGAGTGCTTGGTAAACCTCTTTAAAAACAAGAAAATGGAAAAAAACAGACAGAATGTAAGTGTGCTGTTCATGCTTTTCAGCATTCTTTTTTGCGTTTGCCTCATTGCTGCAAACGTACTTGAAACAAAGCAAATCGCAGTAGGTCCTGTCAGTCTTACGGGCGGATTGATCGTGTTCCCCGTATCTTATATTATCAATGATTGCGTGTGTGAGGTGTGGGGATACCGCAAAGCGCGCCTATTGATATGGACTGGATTTGCGATGAACTTCTTTTTCGTGGCCTTGGGAGCCATCTGCGATGCTATTCCCGGGGCCTCTTATTGGACGAACGATGCCGGTTTCCACGCCGTGTTCGGACTTGCACCGCGCATAGCCTTGGCTTCTTTCGTGGCTTTTCTTGCGGGTTCGTTTGCCAATGCCTACGTGATGAGCAAGATGAAGATAGCGTCTAAAGGTAAAAACTTCTCTGCACGTGCCATTTTAAGTACCGTTGCAGGCGAGGGTATAGACTCTCTGATCTTCTTTCCCTTGGCACTTTCGGGCGTTGTTCCTGCCGGTGAACTGCCTTTGTTGATGCTTTGGCAGGTGGTATTGAAGACGGTTTACGAGATTATAGTATTGCCTGTTACCATCAGGGTGGTGCATGCACTGAAGAAACACGAGGGAGAAGATGTGTACGACGAGGGCATTAATTACAACGTGTTGCGTATTTTTAATATCTGACAGCGTATGGATGAAATAAGAAAAGACGAAGGATTGCAGGCTCTGGGAGCCGAGACGACGTACCGAACAGACTATGCTCCCGAGGTTTTAGAGACCTTTTTGAACAAACATCCCGACAATGATTATTGGGTACAGTTCAACTGTCCCGAGTTTACATCGCTCTGTCCGATTACCGGGCAGCCCGATTTTGCGGAGATACGTATTTCGTATATTCCCGGCGAACGGATGGTTGAGAGCAAGAGTCTGAAGCTCTATCTCTTCAGTTTCCGTAATCATGGCGACTTCCACGAGGATTGTGTGAACATCATTATGAAGGACTTAATACGGTTGATGCAGCCTAAATATATAGAAGTAACGGGATATTTCACGCCGAGGGGCGGCATCAGTATTTATCCTTATGCCAATTTCGGCCGCACGGGAACAAAGTATGAGGAGCTTGCCAAGCATAGGTTGACGAACCATAGCATAGAGAAATAACCGTTAGCCGTTCTGCCTGTCTTGTACAAACTGTTTGCACGAGGCAGGCAGAATGCTTTTATTTACGGATTGGATTTTTTATGAAAGGAAGAAATTGTCTTGTTACGTTGTCTGTGGCAGCACTGTTAACAATCTCTGCAACGGCACAGCAAATGCCACGTAAAAAGGTGGCAGTGGTATTGAGCGGCGGCGGTGCCAAAGGCATGGCGCACATCGGTGCACTGAAGGTAATAGAGAAAGCCGGCATACCGGTAGATATCGTTACGGGCACAAGTATGGGTTCTATTGTTGGCGGATTGTATGCAATAGGTTATAATGCCACATGTTTAGACTCTATGGTGCACATGCAAGACTGGTCTTTCCTGCT
The DNA here is from genome assembly GCF_900065875.1 of Prevotella phocaeensis. Lineage (NCBI taxonomy): Bacteria > Pseudomonadati > Bacteroidota > Bacteroidia > Bacteroidales > Prevotellaceae > Prevotella > Prevotella phocaeensis. Next base: position 188,014 of record NZ_LT160626.1, read on the forward strand.
TTCGGATAAGACAGATCCTATCCATCAAAGCCTTGCCGACCGTAAACGGCAGAATACTTATTTCCTTTCGAGAGACCTTTCGATTGCCAATAATACAGTTAAAATGGCAGGAGGCATCGTCGAAGGTAAAAACCTTGCCCGCTTGTTTGCCAAACTTACGGCCGGTTATCGCGACTCTGTGGATTTTAATTTGTTGCCTGTTCCGTTTGCATGTGTGGCGACAGATATTGTTGATAATACCGAATATGTTTTCCATAGCGGCGTGCTTGCCGAAGCCATGCGTGCCAGTATGTCTATTCCGGGGGCATTCTCGCCGGTACGGAAAGGAGATATGGTGCTTGTAGACGGCGGACTGCGCAATAATTTCCCTGTGGACGTGGCCCGACAGATGGGTGCCGATGTGGTGATAGGTGTTGTGGTTCAGGGAGTTCCCAAGACTGCCGACGAACTGAACAGCGGCAGTGCAATTCTCGGACAAATAGTAGATGTGAACTGTAAAAATAAATATAGCGAGAATATAGCTAATACCGATGTACTCATACATGCCGATACGCATGGATATTCTGCAGCAAGTTTCAGCGTTGCGGCCATCGATACCTTGATACGTAGGGGCGAAGAAGCGGCCATGAAGTATTGGGACGAGTTGGTCGCTCTGAAGAAACAGTTGGGCTATGAGTTAGATTTCATGCCTCCGAAAATAGCATTGCGACATGAGAAACCGTTTGCCGATAAGGTAAAATTGCATAGTATAAGTTTTGTAAACGTAGCTCCTGCAGACGAAAAGTTATTGAAGAAGAAATATCGTTTGGCTGAACGGGGCAGTATTTCGCCGGCAGAAATGGACCAAATGGTAACCTCTATGCATGACGACCTGTTCTATAGCGATGCCGACTATGTGTATAATGCGTATGAAAAAGGCTACGATGTAATTGTTACGGCTAAGGAAAAAAGACGAAATCAGGTAGCTCTCGGGGTACGTTTCGATACGGAAGAGATGGTTGCATTGCAGGTCAATTCGGAGTTTTTGTTGAAAACACGCATGCCGATGTATACCGATGTGACGTTAAGACTGGGCAAACGTATCATGTTTAAGGCCGATCTGAACTTCTGTCCTTGGGCTTTGGGAAAAATGTCTGTAGGGTATATCTTCCGTCATAACGATATCAATGTGAACGAAAAGGGGAAACGTCAGGCGAATATTACCTATAATCAGCACACGGCTGACCTTGTACCTCTCGAGTTCAATATACGCAACTTTAATATAAAATTAGGATTGCGGTGGGATTATTACCATTTCAGTAATATACTGCTCGATGTCGGCAGCGGAGAATGGAATGCCGATAGGGGATTGGACGATGCCCATTATCTGACGTATCGGGCGGATGTGGACTATAATTCGGAAAATAAATGGAATTTCCCTGTACGAGGAGCTAAGTTTCATGCCGGCTACGGTTATTATACAGATAACTTTATCAAGTACAATCATCATGCGGGTATTCACGCCGTCAATGCCATGTGGCGCATGTGTTTTCCGCTTTTTTCGCGACTTACCTTGCAACCTATGGTTTACGGCCGGCTGGTTTTCGGCAATAATGCACCGGCACCGGTCAAAACGGTAATAGGGGGCGAGTGGTTCGGCCATTATCTCGACTGTCGGCATTTGCCTTTTGCAGGCGTAGGTTATATAGAACGTGTGGAAGATAAGTTTATGGCTTTGCAGCTGACTTTGCAGGAAAGACTGACCGAAAACAACTATGTACTTCTGAAATTGGCGGGGTATGAAGACGGTAAGGTATTGAAGAACCTTTTCGGTCATGGACCGAAAGCAGGTATGCAGTTGTCGTATTATTACGATAGCATACTCGGTCCGCTGGGTGCAACATTGGGTTGGTCGAGCAAAACCAAACGACTTTGTTTCTATATAAATTTGGGATTTGAGTTCTGATACCGTTTTATTAATGCAGAATATCTTCTTTCTACGCCCACCGGAGTGGTTTCTTTATTTTGCTGTCATATCATCATAATAGAAGGAGATTGCCGATTATTAAAGGATTATTGGCATATTTCAGCTGATGATATGAAAGAAAAATTATGCATGTTTTTCTTTCATATCTTTCTTACATCTATTTTCTATGATGCATACACCATCGTGCTATGAAGCATAGGTGATATTTCCAAGAGATGAATGTGTAGGCTTTATTGTTATTTAATGTCATGCCGTCGTGTTAAATACAGATATATTTCGTTGGTTAACAGTACTTTGCGATGATAAAGAGAGGCGGTTGTGAATATATGAATATTTATTTTCTTTGCGCTTTTATATGCGGTTGCAGTGAAATATAAAAATGGGGTTGCAGTTATATCCATATCATTTTCTTGTTTTGAACTTAGGTTTTTAAATCATAAAAAAAGATATGTATGGGGAGAATTTCGGATTTTTTTGTCTAATTTTGCAGGCGGTTATTATGTGAAGAAATAAAAAATAATTACGATATGAAGAAGAAAATTCAGTTCAGTCTCGTATATCGGGACATGTGGCAGAGCTCGGGTAAGTTTCAACCTCGTAAGGATCAGTTGGAACGCATTGCTCCGGTAATTATCGATATGGGATGTTTTGCCCGTGTGGAGACTAACGGCGGGGCTTTCGAACAGGTAAACTTGTTGGCGGGAGAGAACCCTAACGATGCAGTAAGAGCTTTTTGCAAGCCTTTCAATGAGGTAGGGATAAAGACGCATATGCTCGACCGTGGTTTGAATGCTCTGCGTATGTATCCGGTTCCGGACGACGTTCGGGCTATGATGTACAGGGTAAAACATGCCCAAGGAGTGGATATTCCGCGTATCTTCGACGGGCTTAACGATGTACGTAATATTATTCCAAGTATCAAATGGGCCAAAGAGGCAGGGATGACACCGCAGGGAACTCTCTGCATTACGACCTCTCCGGTGCACACTTTGGAATATTATGCGAAGATTGCAGATCAGGAAATAGAGGCCGGTGCGGAGGAAATCTGTCTGAAAGACATGGCCGGAATAGGTCAGCCGGCATTTCTGGGTAAACTTACCAAAATGATTAAGGAGAAGCATCCGGATATTATTATCGAGTATCATGGACATTCGGGCCCCGGGCTTTCTATGGCAAGTATTCTCGAAGTATGCAATAACGGTGCCGATATTATAGATACGGCTATGGAACCGCTGTCGTGGGGTAAGGTGCATCCGGATATCATATCTGTGCTGAGTATGCTGAAGAACGAAGGCTTCGATGTACCCGAAATCAATATGAATGCTTATATGAAAGCACGCGCACTTACACAGGAATTCATCGATGAGTGGCTGGGTTATTTTATTAATCCGGGTAATAAAATAATGTCGTCGCTGCTCCTTGGTTGCGGATTACCGGGCGGTATGATGGGTAGTATGATGTCTGATCTGGGACCAATCAAGAATACTATCAACAATCTACGTAAGAAGAAAGGCGAAGAGGAGCTGTCGATGGATGATATGCTCGTGAAACTTTTCGATGAAGTAACTTATGTTTGGCCTCGCGTGGGCTATCCTCCATTGGTAACGCCTTTCTCTCAATATACCAAGAACATTGCCCTGATGAACCTCCTTACCATGGAACAAGGCAAGGGAAGGTTCGTAATGATGGACGACTCTATGTGGGGAATGATTTTAGGAAAGAGCGGTAAGGTGCCCGGTACAATTGCGCCCGAGCTTGTGGAGCTTGCCAAACAACAAGGACGAGAATTTACGGATGCCGATCCTCATACGCTGCTCAAGAATGCTCTCGATGACTTCAGAAAAGAGATGGACGAGAATGGTTGGGAGTACGGACAGGATGACGAGGAGCTCTTCGAGCTTGCCATGCATCCCGAACAGTATCGTAATTATAAGAGTGGACAGGCCAAGAAAAACTTCCTTGCCGACCTGCAAAAGGCTAAAGACGAGAAACTTGGCAGTAAACTGTCGCCCGAACAACTTGCCGCTTTCAAGCATGCAAAGGCCGATGCGATAGTGGCTCCCGTGAAGGGACAGCTGTTCTGGGAGTTCAATGGCGAGGGTGAATGTGCGCCGTCTGTGGAGCCTTTCATCGGTAAGGAGTATAAGGAAGGCGATGTGTTCTGCTATATTCAGGCGCCGTGGGGCGAGTTTGTAGAAATTCCTGCGGCTTTAGGAGGCAAACTTGTGGAGATCAATGCCAAACAGGGATCGAAAGTAAGCAAGGGAGATACTATTGCTTATATCGAGAGAGAGCAGAATTAATTGACCGGACATGATATGAAGTGCACAGTAACAATGCCATGAATATGCATTGTTTACTGTGCATTTTTTGTTTTTTACCGATAACAAAAATGGATTATCAGGCGATTATCGATAAATATTACGATAAAAATACGCAGTTGCGTAATATTCTTGTTGCCCACAGTAGTGCGGTGTGCAACAAGGCATTGGATATTGTAGATAGACATCCCGAACTGCATGCCGACCGTAGATTTGTGGAAGAGGCGGCCATGCTCCACGATATTGGCATCGTTAGATGTAATGCGCCGAGCATACAATGCTTCGGAACAGAGCCGTATATCTGTCATGGCAGGATTGGTGCAGAGATGCTTCGCAGCGAAAGATACGAACGGCATGCACGGGTATGTGAACGGCATACCGGAGCCGGTATCACCAAAGAGCAGATTAAAAATCAAAATCTACCTCTTCCGCATCAGGATTTTCTGCCCGAAACAATTGAGGAACAGATTATCTGCTATGCCGATAAATTTTTCTCGAAGACACATCTTGACCGTGAAAAGACGATGGAGGAGGCGCTGAAAAGTATATCGAAATTCGGAGAAGACGGTGTAGCCCGTTTCAGAAAATGGGCAGAAATGTTTGAATAACGATTATTTTCAGTGGAAATTCGGTATGGAAGAAAGGGGATTTTACATAAAAGTTAAAATAAAGAAATCGCTCGCTAATTACCTTTTAATTAAGTAATTTTGCACACTATATGAGAAGTAAATCGGTCATATTTTTGCTGTTGTTCGCCATTGTCTTTGTGGTGGCAGATGCAAATGTACCTTTTTTCAAGAAAAAACGCAAGGTACATACCTCTCTCAGAAACGACAGCATCGCACCGGATTCTACGGAAAGACCGGCGGTAGATACAATGACGATGGACTCTCTTCAGCTCGCTATTTTCCGACATAACAAGCAGATAGACGACTCCATCCGCTTGGATTCTCTTAACAGACTTAAGGCAAACGGATTAGAGGCACCGGTGGAATATGCGTCGAACGACTCGATGATTTACGATGCCAAGACGAGAACGGCGTATCTTTACGGCGATGCAAGCGTGAAATACGAACAGATGGATTTGAAAAGCGAGAAAATCTATATCAATCTCGACAGTAATATAGTGTACGCAACAGGTGCTATTAAAGACACTGCATCGAGAAAATTGGAAGGTACACCGCAGTTCAAGATGGGGAAGGATAGCTATGAAAGCGACACGATGGCATTTAATTTCAAGACTAAAAAGGGATTGATTAAGAATGTTTATACCGAACAACAGGATGGTTTCTTAAGTAGTCAGTTGTCGAAGCGTAATGCCGATGGCGATATATTCTTGCAACATGGTCGGTATACCACTTGCGACAAGAAGCATCCCGATTTTTATATCGCGCTTTCAAGAGCTAAAGTGCGCCCGGGAAAGGATGTTGTGTTCGGGCCTGCCTATTTGGTTGTCGCCGATGTACCGTTGCCCTTGGCTATCCCTTACGGCTTTTTTCCGTTCACAAAGAGCTATTCGAGCGGTTTTATCATGCCTACTTACGGCGATGAACAGGACAGGGGATTTTATTTGCGCGATGGTGGTTACTACTTTGCTATGAGCGACAAATGGGATTTAAAGCTCCTCGGAGAGATTTACACCAAAGGTTCATGGGGCTTATCTGCCGCATCTAATTACAATAAACGGTACAGGTACAGCGGTAGTTTCTTATTCAGTTATCAAGATACCAAAACGGGTGACAAAGGATTACCCGATTACAGTCGGCAGAAGAGTATCAAGTTACAGTGGAGCCATCGGCAGGATGCCAAGGCTAATCCTTACAGTTCTTTCTCGGCAAGCGTAAATTATGCATCGTCGAGTTATGAACGTAACAACCTTTCGAGTTTGTACAATCCACAGACTATGACGCAGAGTACGCGAACATCCTCGGTAAGTTGGAGCACTACATTTTCCAGTATCGGCATGTCGCTTAGCAGTACAGCCAACTTATCTCAAAATATGCGCGACTCTTCTCTTGCTATGACGCTGCCTGATCTGAATATCAGTATTAGCCGATTTTATCCGTTTAAGCGTAAACATGCTGCGGGGAACGAACGTTGGTATGAAAAGATTTCGGTGAGTTATACCGGACAATTCTCCAATTCTATTAGTACAAAGGAGGATCGTTTCCTGCATTCAAACCTTATAAAAGATTGGCGTAACGGGTTTCAACATCGTATTCCGTTGAGCGGAAACTTCACCTTGTTCAATTATATTAATGTTACTCCGAGCTTCAACTTTACCGATCGCATGTATACGAATAAGATCAAACGTTCGTGGGATGCCGCCCGTCAGGTTGAATTGGCAGATACTATATACGGATTTCATAACATTTATAATTGGGACCTCAGCCTTTCCATGTCGACTAAATTCTACGGATTTTGGACGCCTAACCGTAAGATTTTCGGTGATAAAATACAAGCTATACGCCATGTTATAACTCCGCAAGTGAGTTTCAGTTATGCTCCGGATTTCGGTGCACGGCGCTATGGATATTATGATACGTATATGAAAACAGATGCCGATGGCAATGTATCGCTTGTTGAGTATTCTCCTTATCGAAGCGGACTGTATGGTGTTCCGGGGCGCGGGCGTACCGGAAGCGTATCGTTCAGTATTGATAACAATATTGAAATGAAGGTGAAATCGGATAAGGATTCTACCGGATTTAAGAAAATCAGTATTATCGATAATCTCGGTATGGCAATGTCGTATAATATGGCGGCAAAAGAAAAGCCATGGAGCGATCTCAGTATGAACATTCGCCTGAAGTGGTGGAAGAATTATACCTTTAATATGAATGCCGTGTTTGCTACTTATGCTTACGAAGTTGGGGCAGACGGAGTACCGTATGTGGGCAACCGAACCGAATGGAGCTATGGGCGTTTCGGGCGTTTCCTAGGCATGTCGCAGAACATATCGTTCACACTAACGCCGGAAAAACTCAAGAAACTGTTCGGTGGCAGTACTGCCGAAGACGATAGCAATAAGAAACGTAATCGCAAAGACGAAGAAGGAGTTGACACAGATATTGAGAGCAACGTAGACGAGGATATGATAGAAGGTCAGCGCGGTGCCAAGAAAAAGAGCGGAGGAGGAAAGGCCGAAACCGATGATGACGGCTACATGAAGTTCTCCATGCCGTGGTCTTTGACAATCGGTTACGGCATTACGATGCGTGAGAATACCGATGTACGCAAATTCAACTACGACAAAATGCGCTATCCTTATAAGTTTACGCAAACGCTTAACGTTAGTGGAAACCTGCGTATTAGTGATGGATGGAACATTAGTTTCTCATCCGGTTACGATTTCGAGAACCATGCAATGAGCATGACCACGGCATCTCTTCAGCGCGACCTGCACTGCTTCAATATGAGCTGTCAGGTTGTACTTGCGCCTTACACAAGCTATAATTTTACTTTCCGATGCAATGCGGCAACATTAACCGATGCTCTGAAATACGATAAACGCAGCGGTTACAGCAATGCTGTGCAGTGGTATTGATGCCGAAATTGCCGAATATGCAGCTTTCCGAGTAAGAATGTCGGCTTAAGAGATACCTAAGGCGGCTAATGATTGCTCTTCTCCTACCACCCAAATGATATCTCCTTTTTCGAATTTTCGTGAAGGTGTAATCATTGTAAGGTTCTCCTGACCTTCTTCCACGCCCACTACCATACAGTTGTATTTATCACGGATGCCGCTCTCGCCAAGTGTCTTACCGATAAAAGGACTATCGCTTTTGATAATCATCTGCCTGAGTTTCATCTCTCTCTTTTCTATTTCCGGATCGTCGGGATAGATGTCATTGCTCAAAGATTTACTGAATGTCGTGAGTTGTTCGTCATTACCGATGGCTTCAATCCTATCGAAAGGGAAGATAACGGTGTCTCCATTAGGAATATTAAGTCGCTGTTTTCCTCTGAGAATGCTGCTTATATGTACCCTGAAACGGCTTCTTAGATTGAGTTCCTTTAACGTTTTACCACCCCACGTGCTGTTTTCGGGCACTTCGAATTCGGCTATATGCACGTCTCGATCAAGTAGACGAGTGGCATATAATGGCCGTCGATGTCCCAAAACTGTAGCGGCTATTTCCTTTGAATGGAGATTTTGTATGAATATACGTTCTATCTTGATGCTTCGTTTCTTCAAACTCCTCGATAAAATCATGGGGATGATAGCTCCGATGGCAATACTTGTTATCAGTGCAAGCGACAGATTGCTCAGATAATTTAATATGTAAAAGATAAAACCTATCGCAATAAAAGTGCGTATTACGATGGTAAATACGAGTGTAGGACGGTTCTTCAGGCTCTTTCCCCATAGATATTTAAACTCTTTGCTGTGATTTTTCTTTACGATAATGGCCCTTAGGAAGGGGGCAATGAGGAACAATGTGAGCAGTCCGGTTACGATATTGGCCCATTCACGAGATAGTAAATGCCGTGCAAACGGTAAGAAGAAAGAAAACATCATTACTATCGCGGCAATGGTGAGCACGATATAGATGGCTGTCTGCCGTACCATCGGAACGAGCAGGTTACGCCAGTAATTATTGCTGTTCGTATCGTTTTCCTCGCCCATTGTCTGCCGGTTCAGCAGCTTGATCCATCGTTTTGGCAGTCGTTGTTCTATGAAGTTATAGCAAGGGATGGATGCTTTGATAACGTAAGGGGTAAAGAATGTCGTGATTGCAGAGCTTACAACGATTACGGGATACATAAATTCTCCGATAACGCCCAGCGAGAGTCCCAATGATACGATGATGAAAGGAAACTCACCGATCTGCGCCATAGAAAAGCTACACTGCATGGCTGTTTTCAGCGACTGTCCGCTCAACAGGAAAGCAAACGTACCGAAAATGGCCTGTCCTACGATAATCAGTATCACGATAATCAGTATCGGCAGAGCATATTGTATGAGTACATGCGGATCGACAAGCATACCTACCGATACGAAAAACACTGCCCCGAATAGGTCTTTCAGCGGATCTACCACCTTAATTATCTTACCTCCTTCTACTGTTTCGGCCAAAATGGAACCCATGATAAAAGCGCCGAAAGCACTGCTAAAGCCGACTTTCGACGATAGAATGGCCATAAAGAAGCACAAGGCCAACGAAACAATGAGCAATATCTCATTGGTAAGGAGCTTTCGCATCTTACGGAGAAGCAACGGAATGAGGAATATACCTACGACAAACCATAGCACAATGAAAAATACAATCTTCAAAATGATGGCTAATATCTCGCTTCCTTCCATATCTTTGCCTGTGGCAAGAGCCGAAAGCATTACCATCAGAACAATCGAAATTACGTCTTCGAGCACCAGCACCGTAAGAACGATGTTCGCAAAGCGTTGTTGTTTCAGTTTTAGGTCGGTCAGCGTCTTATATATAATGGTAGTACTGCTGCAAATGGCAAATATGGCTCCGAGGAAAATCGCCTCCATGTGAGACCACCCGAAGCAGGTGGCTGCAGCGTAACCCAGTATGGGCATCGTCAACAGAATAGTGGTTACGGCAATGAAAGGCGACATGCCCAGCTTGGTAATTTTCTTGAATGAAAAGTCGAGGCCCATGGAGAACAGCAGAAATATCACGCCAATGTCGGCCCAAGCCTGTATGTCTTTCTTATCGACAACCGACATAAGGTAGGGCATGTTGGGCGATACGAGGAAACCGGCCACTATATATCCGAGTACAAGAGGCTGCTTGAGCTTCTTGAATATCAATGTAACAGCACCGGCAACTACCAGTATCAGTGCCAAATCTTTAATCAAGTTAGGGAGGTCTGCCATATTGAGAAAGGACCTCCCCCTGCCTTCTCCCAAAGAGATAGAGTAAGCCTATACATAACAAGCCGAGTTCCTTTCTTCAGGAGAGGACGGGAGGAGAAATGCTATTTAGTCTTCGTAATCTGCCGTTATCTCACAAATTTTTATGATAACGTCTACTGCTTTCTCCATTACCTGCACGGAAACGAACTCATGGGGGCCGTGGAAATTTACGCCGCCTGCAAAGATGTTGGGGCATAGAAGTCCGCGGAAGCTCAGTTGTGCGCCATCTGTACCGCCGCGAATAGGTTCTACTTTCGGCGATATGCCGATTTCTTGCATGGCTTGCAGCACAATCTCTATCACGTGCATGTTCGGATCAATCTTCTCTTTCATATTGTAGTATTGATCTTTCAGTTCCACCTTCACCGTTCCTTCGCCATACCTATCGTTCATCTTCTTAGCACATTCCTCGATAAAGTCCTTGCGGTCTTCGAATTTCTCGCGGTCATGATCGCGGATAATATAGCTAAGTTTGGCCTCTTCTGTGCGACTTTCTATGCCGAGCAAATGGTAAAATCCCTGATAGCCTTCGGTTGTTTCGGGGATATCCGTTTCGGGTATCATCGCATTGAACTCGCATGCGAGGCGATTGGCATTGAGCATTTTGCCTTTGGCATAGCCGGTGTGCACGCTTACACCTTTTATATATACTTTCGCACCGGCAGCGTTAAAGTTCTCGTATTCCAAGTCTCCGAGGTCTCCACCGTCCATCGTGTAGGCCCATTGGCACCCGAATTTCTCCACATCGAAGTGGTGTGCGCCTCTTCCTATTTCCTCATCGGGGTTGAAGCCCACGCGTATATCGCCGTGTTTTATCTCGTCATGGTCGTGCAGATAGCACATCGCCTGCACGATTTCGGCTATTCCGGCCTTGTCGTCTGCACCGAGCAGCGTATGTCCGTCGGTCACGATAAGGTCTTCGCCCACGTGTTCTTTCAACTCGGGGAATTTGCTTGTCGACGATACAATACCTTCCGATAGCACGATGTCGTTACCGTCGTAGTTCTTAATGATACGTGCTTTAACGTTTGCACCGCTGCAATCGGGGCTCGTGTCGTAGTGAGAAATGAAGCCGATTGTAGGGATATCTTTCTTTGTATTGGCTTTCAGCGTGGCATAGATATAGCCCATCTCGTCCATTTCTACGTCAGACAAGCCTTCATGTTCCAGTTCCTCTTTCAGGAATTTGGCAAAAATAAGTTGTTTCGGGGTACTTGGTACGCTCTCTGAGTCTTCCGCAGACTGCGTATCGAACTTAGTATAATTAATAAAGCGCTCGGTAATTTCCATAATCGAATCGAACAATTACAGTTAATAGACATGAATAGTGATCCCGTTGGGATTCAAACCCAAGACCTTCAGAACCGGAATCTGACGCTCTATTCAGCTAAGCTACGGGACCATAAAAACCGGATGCAAATGTAATGAAAATAATTGAAAACAACAAATTGCGTGCATTATTTTTGCGCAATAGGCCATCCTTTACTTTCGTAGAAGTTTCGTTTAATCGCGATAAGCAGTATCTCTACGAAACATAGAAGTGGGGTATAAGTACGATAGGCGCGGCATGTGATACGAGAGATAATTGGGTATGGCGGGCGTGGGCGGAGCAAGCGGATGTCTTGCCCTTTTCGGATGTGTGGAGAATGGGGTAGGAGAATTACCGCCCACCCGTTGGTAAATCATTGTTTCAACCGTTCCATAATCCACCCGCTCCATTGTTTCCCTAAAATCAGGTCGGCCTGCTGTATCAGCTGTTCGTTGTTGCTTACATGCCTGTCTGCCGCCGATTGCATGAACAGAAAGAATGTCTTGCTGCCTACTTGCTGCCAAAGATCGTAGAGTATCAGTGCGCCTTTCTGGTAAAAAACGGCATGCGAACCCTCCGCATTACGGTCGAGATTATAAATAGGACACTGCTTGCGGGTTGTTTCTCTATACGAACAGATGTAATCTTTGAGCACTGTGTCGTCGTAATCATGCCCGATCAGGCATAGTTTACTGAACTCTGCAAAGCTTTCATTCAGCCAGTCGTTCCAATTATCCGTTGGTGCAGAGTGCCACCAAAAGTGTCCTATCTCGTGTCCGAGTAGGTTATGAAGCCATTCATTGTAAGAAGTAGCATAAGCAGTTATGAAGTTTTTACGGCTGAAAGCCCCGTCGTAGCCGTTCAATATGATAAGTTTCAGCAGCTTGCCATCCGGAGCTGCGCCGAACAGCCGACTGTAATAATCGAATGCTGCGTTGCAGCAATCGGCAACAGAGTCTGCATCTGTTTCAGGAAAATCGGTATAGTCGATTTCTATTGTGCGGTCTTTGTTTTCTATAATCTTTCTTTTCAAATGGGGCGAAGCTGCCACAGTGAAATCTTAGATACATTCTCTATGTCGGATAGATGGTTCGCCTGTCTGCCGTAGGCTTGCAGTCTGTGGGTAACGGATGTGCCATGTTATATTGAAAGGTGCGAGGAAGAATGTTGGCATATTGTGTTTTGAGCAGAAACGGAATGTGTCAAAAAGACAATGATAGGGGGCGTTTTACTTTCTTTTTGGAAATAAATATACCCGTTTGTTGCAGTGTTATTTATTAATTGTTTATCTTTGCACGAAAATTGAAACGAAGAAACAAGGTTAGAAGACAATAGAATTATGAGTAATATAATAAGGCCAATCGGCTATCGTGCATTATTGGATATGAGACAAACGGAGCAGGGCATCAAGCTGATAAAGGATTTCTTTCAGCAAAATCTATCCACTGAACTCCGCTTACGTCGTGTAACTGCGCCGCTTTTCGTATTGCAAGGACTGGGCATCAACGACGATCTGAACGGGGTAGAGCGTGCCGTTACGTTTCCTATCAAGGATTTGAATGACGCCAAGGCAGAGGTGGTACACTCGCTTGCCAAGTGGAAAAGGCTTACTTTAGCGGAATACAACATAGAACCCGGGTATGGTGTATATACCGATATGAATGCCATTCGTGCCGACGAGGAGCTCGATAATCTGCATTCGCTTTATGTGGATCAATGGGATTGGGAGGCTGTTATCACCGAACAGCAGCGCAATCTGTCGTTTCTGAAAAGCGTTGTAGAGCGCATATATGCCGCAATCTTGCGCACCGAATACCTTGTTTGTGAGACTTATCCGCAAATCGAGCCGTTCTTACCCGAAGAGATACGCTTCATACATAGTGAGGATTTGTTGCAAATGTATCCCGACAAGTCGCCGAAGGAGCGCGAAGATGCAATCTGTAAACGTTATGGTGCCGTGTTTATAATAGGCATCGGCGGCCGATTGAGCGATGGAAAAAAGCACGATGGGCGTGCACCCGATTACGACGACTGGTCTACCGTGGCCGAGAATGGCAAGGAAGGACTCAACGGAGATATACTGATTTGGTATCCCGTATTGGGCAGATCGTTCGAATTGTCGTCTATGGGAATAAGGGTAGACGGGGAGAGTATGCGCCGTCAGTTGAAGATAGAAGGCAAAGAAGACCGCAAAGAACTGTACTTCCATAGGCAGCTTTTGGCCGGCAAACTGCCGTTGAGCATCGGTGGAGGTATCGGTCAGAGCCGTCTTTGCATGGTGCTGCTTCACAAAGGGCATATAGGCGAGATACAAGCAAGTATCTGGCCCGACGATATGAGGGCCGAGTGTTTGAAAGAAGGCATGCCGCTTATTTAAGATAAAAGCCGTCGGCCGCGGTGCCGTATGTTATAAAAAGGACTGCGGTCGATGGCTTATGAAAGTTCCAAGCCTAATATGTTGCGCAGCTTTTCGATGGCCGGATTGTTCTTGCGCAGTTCGTCGAAAAGCTCTCTTTTGGTCAACACCTTGCCTACTTCTTCGGGTTTGGCAAGGCGAAAGTTTATTTGTAGATTGCCGTTATGCAGGTCTCGTGCCAAGGTGGCATGTATTCTATGCTTGATAGCCGTAATCTGATCGAGCAGTATCTTATTGTCGATTACGATTTCCACCTGCGGGAAATTGATGATTTTAGGCCGCATATTTTTCATTCTTGCGGCCATTCCGGTGAACTCTTGCGGCATTCTGTTGCACATCATACGCCACTGTAGGTCTAATTCATCTTGTGAAAACGGGGCGTTTTCGTCTTTGTTGACGACTTCTAATTCCGCTTCTTCCTCCTTTTTCTTGGCTCCATTGTTGCGTAAATCGGCAAAAGTCATGCCGAGATTGCCCAGTCTAAGTCTGGTTTTCGGTGCATTTACCGTTGTTGCGGGTGCACTTTCGGGGTGCTGCATCTGCGGTGAAGGCGCGGTGGTGTCTGCCTTATGCTGCGTTGCCTTCGTAATACGTTGCATAGGTTTGGCGTTCTCGGCTACCTGCATGGCCGGTTTAGGTTGAACGGACGACACGATATTCTTGAACAGGGATTTCAATCTTGTAGGGCAACGCCCCGCACCGGCGGCATCGTCTTCAGGTTGTGTGAGCTGTGCCACCTGTATCAGTGTGAGTTCTACAAGCAGTCTTTTGTTGCTGCTTTGGCGGTAATTGATGTCACATTGGTTAAGTATTTTAAGGGCATTGTATAGAAATGCGGTGGGTACTTTTACCGCCTGTTCCCTGAATTTGTCGCGTTGTTGCCTGCTAACCTCAAGCAATGGCAGCGTTTGTTCGTCTTTTGCCATGAGTACATTGCGGATGTGAGCGGCCAATCCGTTAATGAGATGCCCCCCGTCGAAACCTTTCGAGATGATTGAATTGAGCAATACCATGATTTCCGCTACCTTGTTTTGCAGCGATAAGTCCACGATATTAAAGTAATTCTCGGCATCCAGCACGTTCAAGTCTTCGATCACCTTTTTATAAGTAATATTTCCTTGGCAGAAACTTGCCGCCTGATCGAAGATCGAAAGAGCGTCGCGCATGCCTCCGTCGGCCTTTTCGGCGATGATGGAAAGTGCTTGGTCTTCATACGTAATGCCCTCCTTGTCGGCCACCATCTTAAGATGATCTACGATACCCTGCACGCTCATGCGCTCGAAGTCGTATATCTGGCAGCGCGAGATGATGGTAGGAAGTATCTTATGCTTTTCGGTTGTGGCAAGAATGAATATGACATGTGCGGGCGGTTCCTCAAGTGTTTTAAGGAAAGCATTAAAGGCTGAGGTAGATAGCATGTGCACCTCGTCGATGATAAACACCTTGTATTTGCCCACTTGAGGCGGTATGCGCGTTTGTTCCATCAATGCTTTAATGTTCTCAACCGAGTTGTTACTCGCCGCATCAAGTTCGAATATGTTGTACGATCTTTGCTCATTAAAAGCCTTACAGCTTTCGCATTCGTTGCATGCCTCGCCTGTTTCGGTGGGGTTTTGGCAGTTGATAGCCTTGGCAAAGATACGTGCACAGGTGGTTTTACCTACGCCTCGCGGGCCGCAGAACAAGTACGCATGTGCTAACTTTCCACTCTTTACGGCGTTTTTAAGTGTCGTTGTGAGGGCCGATTGCCCCACTACAGAGTCGAAAGTCATAGGTCTGTACTTACGTGCAGATACAATATAATCTTCCATTTCGATTTTTCTAAATCAGGGTTATGTTTGTTGCAAAGGTAATAAAAAGAAACTGCAGAAGCGGTAGTTTCATGTATATTTTAATTTAATTATGAATTGTAGCTTGTATATTTCGGATTAAATTGCTTACTTTTGCAGTCACATTTATTTGGAAATGAGTCGTCTGAATGTAATATGGAGTATGCTCTGTCACTATAAGTATATCATAGTGAGTGTGATAGGCATCTTGATTGTCGGTGTAGTTGACGACAACAGTTTCCGTAAGTTTATAGAACTGGAGCTCCAAATAGATGATCTTAAATCGGAAATCAAGAAGTACAATTCGCAAAACGAGGCTGATACGAAACAGTTGCGAGAACTGAAACGCAATCCTAAAGCCATAGAAAAGATAGCCCGTGAGCGCTATTTCATGAAGGCAGACGATGAAGATATTTATGTTTTAAGCACTGATGAAAAGAAACCTGATGAACGAAAAAATGAGACAACTGAATAAACTGCAAAGCACGGTCTTCCTTGCCGGCGGCGCTCTAATGGTAATAGGTGCCGGCTGTTTTTCCCTGATGTGGCAGCAACACATTGTATGCTGGCTGTTTCTACTGGGCGCCATTATGTTTTCGGTGATGCAGTCGATGCAGATATACGAAGGAAATTCGTTCGTTGTGAAGCGCCTGAAGCGCATACAGGCAGTAGCAAGTATCTTCTTTCTGATATCGGGTATTCTTATGATAGATACCGTACATCACTTTTTGTTGTCGTTGTTTCAGAATGCCGGAAGCAACGGATACCAAAATTACCTTGCCTATGTGTATAACAAATGGGTGGTGCTTCTGCTTGTTGCAGCTATTTTAGAACTCTATACAACCCACCGAATAGGAACGGAATTACAAAAAGAAAAAAAACTATAAAAGTACAGGTAATACCTTTAAATAGCATAAATTTATTTTAAAGCACCAACAATACGTGTTATCTTTGTGAATAAAGAACAAGAACAGTTGTTTATGAAAATAGTCTTATACGCACTTTTAACTCTGATGACTTTCACCTCTTGTGTGAACTCTTACAATATACAAGGTTCTTCAAACGTATCTAATTTAGACGGTAGGATGTTATACTTGAAAGTTTTGAAGAACAATGATTTCGTGAATATCGACTCGTGTGACGTGGTTCATGGGCAGTTCCATTTCTCGGGGAACCTCGATTCGGTGCGCATGGCCAATATTTTTATGGACGATGAAAGCGTGCTCCCGCTCGTGTTGGAGAGCGGAGATATAACGATAAAGATAGACAATACACAGCAAACAGTAAGCGGAACGCCGCTCAATGATAAGCTTTTTAAATTCTTCAACAGGTACAATCAGCTAAAAAATCAAGAGGCCGAACTCGTTCACAAGCACGATCAGGCAATTATGAACGGCAGCAACATGGATATTGTTACCGCCAAACTCAGTGCCGAAGCCGAGCGTTTGAGCCAGCAAGAAGACCATCTTGTGACTTCTTTTGTAACCGAAAACTTCGATAATGTGCTTGGTCCGGGTATCTTTTTTATGGTAACCATTACCGAAAAATATCCGCAACTTACCCCGTGGATCGAGGATATAATGAGCAAGGCCACCGATAATTTCAAGAACGATCCGTATGTGAAGGATTATTATCAGAAGGCTCAAGAGAACGAACAAATTATGAACGGCATGAAAGAAGCGCCCACCGCACCGCCTGTTCCATTGCCTGCACCTACTCCGAACGAACTTGCCAAACCTTCAGAATGATAAGACCGTCGCATGAGCAATATTCTGATAAAAGGCGGAAAGATAGTTAATGAGGGCAGAATATTCGATGCCTCGATAGTCGTAGAAGACGGTCAAATAGCCGATATTCCGGAACCTGCCGCAACTCCCCGTGGCATCTACGAACAGGAAGTAGATGCCACGGGGTGCTTTGTTTTACCCGGTATCATCGATGAACATGTGCACTTCCGTGATCCGGGGGCCATCGAGAAGGCCGACATCGACAGTGAAAGCCGCGCAGCCGCATACGGTGGCGTTACTACATATTTCGAAATGCCGAATACTGTGCCGCAGACAACGACGATAGAGGCTCTGAACGAGAAGTTCGAAACGGCACGGCGTAAAAGTCATGTGAACTATAGTTTCTTTTTCGGCGCCACGAATAGCAACGTAAAACTGTTCTCTCAATTGGATCGGCACCGCATTCCGGGTGTCAAACTCTTTATGGGATCGTCTACCGGAAACATGCTTGTAGACCGTAGAGAGGCACTCGAACAGGTGTTCAGTGCCTGTGCATCGCTGCAATTTCCCGTTATGACGCATTGCGAAGATACGACCATCATCGACAGGAATATGACCGAAGCGAAACAGAGATACGGAGATGATCCGCCGGTTGCCCTTCATCCGCAGATACGTTCCGCAGAGGCTTGCTATAACTCTACCCGTTTGGCCGTGCAGTTGGCGCATACGTTCGGCACACATCTCCATGTGGCGCACGTGTCTACGGCACGCGAGCTCGATTTCTTCGGCAAATATCCCAATATAACGGGCGAGGCAGTGATTGCGCACCTATACTTTAGCGATAACGATTATAAGGAGTTGGGTACCTTGATTAAGTGCAATCCGGCGATAAAGACCGCGGCCGACCGCGACGCTTTGCGTTCTGCGCTGACCGACGGGCGTATCTATACCGTGGGGACCGACCATGCACCCCACTTGCTTGCCGATAAAAGGGGCGGTGCATCGAGGTCTGCTTCGGGTATGCCGATGGTGCAGTTCTCGTTGCCGGTCATGATGGAGCTCGTAGATAGCGGCGTGCTTACCGTCGAACGCGTGGTAGAACTGATGTGCCACCATCCCGCATCGCTCTTCAGAGTACGCGGCCGCGGATATATACGTAAGGGGTATCAGGCCGACATAGTACTTCTAAGGCCGTCGGAAGCATGGTCTGTCACGGATAGGTCTATCATGTATAAATGCAAGTGGAGCCCCCTGATGGGGCATAGCTTCAGGTGGAAAGTTCTCACCACGATATGCAACGGCCACATTATATACAATAACGGCCAGTTCGACGAGGCATATAGGGGAGAAGAAATCAGTTTCAGATGAAGATAACTTACGAGATTGCAGATATAGAACCCTACATCAACTGGCTTTATTTCTACCATGCTTGGGGCTTGAACGGGAAGCCGGCGGAGGAAAAGCGTAAACTTCGTGCCGATGCCACGGCTATGTTAAACGAATGGAAAGGGCGTTTTCATACGTATGCTCTATTCGATATTCTCGATGCCAACAGCGATGGAGACGATTTGATGCTCGGTGGAGTGAGAATACCCATGCTGCGTCAGCAGCATTCTGCAAACTCCTCGCAGCCCAATCTGTGCCTTACAGACTTTGTAAGACCGCTGTCTTCGGGCATCAAAGACCGTGCCGGCGTGTTCGCAACCACGGTAGATGCGGGCATGGAAACAGATTATAAGGACGATACTTTTAAGCGGATGCTCTCGCAGACGCTTGCTGATCGGCTGGCAGAAGGCACTGCAGAGCGCATGCACGAGCAGGTTAGGAAGACTTATTGGGGCTATTCGCCCCACGAGAAGCTAACGATGGAGCAGATACACCGTGAGGATTATCAAGGCATACGGCCGGCTGTGGGCTATCCTTCGTTGCCCGATACGAGTTTGAACTTTATTCTATCGGAACTGCTGGGCATGAAGAAGATCGGCATTCGGCTGACTGAGAGCGGTATGATGATGCCCCATGCCAGCGTTTCGGGCTTTATGTTTGCGCATCCGCAGGCAATATATTTCGATTTAGGGCGCATCGGAGAAGACCAGTTGGTAGATTATGCCCGTCGCCGAGGTATTCCTATGGAGCTGATGCGGCGCTTTTTACAAAGTAGTTTATTGAAAAGATGATTGCAAGGATATTCATTTTGTTGCTATTGTTGATCGTGCTGCCCGATTTATACATCGGTCTTCGGTATTTCGGATACCGCCTGAAGTCGGCATGGTGGCGCCGCCTGTTGTGGTGGCTGCAGTGCTTCGGCATGGTTGCGTATACCGTTTGTTTGGCTTCTCTGCGTAATTTCGTGCCCGACGATCTCGTTTGGATAGACGTATATCTGCTGTTTATTGGCATTTGGGCCGTTCCTAAAGCCGTTTTCGCGCTGTGTTCATCGTTAGGATTGCTGTATTGCAGGCTCCGTCGGTGCCGTAGAAACGTTGGCAGTTTTGTAGGTCTGGCAGCGGGAATTATTGCTGCCGTTCTTTATGTTTACGGCACAACAGTCGGGTTCAGTCGCCTTGAAATAAGGCATGTGGATATTTATATGAAAGACTTGCCCGCCACTTTCAATGGATATAAAATCGTTCAATTCTCCGATGCCCATGTGGGTACGTTCTACGGAAGTCGTTTTGCATTGCTTAAACGCGACGTGGACAGCATCAATGCGCAAAAGGCAGACGCCATATTCTTTACCGGCGACCTGCAGAACATACAACCCTCGGAGCTCCGTCCGCACGCTCGGTCGCTGGCAAGTCTGCAGGCCAAAGACGGTGTGTATAGTGTCTTGGGCAACCACGACTACAGCGAATACATCAAAGCCGATGCGGCTATTAAGGATGCCAATGAAAAAGATATGGTGAACAGGCAACGGCAAATGGGATGGAAGTTGCTGCGGAATGAGCACATTTCTATTCATCGCGGCAAAGATTCTATCGTTGTTGTGGGCACAGAGAACGACGGCAGACCGCCTTTTCCGCAGAAAGCCGATCTTAGGAAGGCGCTTCGAGACATCGAAGAGCCCGGGGTGTTCAAGATATTGCTGCAGCACGATCCCTCTTCGTGGGACAGACATGTGCTGCCCCAGAGTAATATACAACTCACGCTGTGCGGACATACCCATGCCGGACAGCTAAGCATCTTCGGTTGGCGCCCCACGGAATTGAGATATAAGCAAGACTATGGGCTTTACAGGCAGGGCGATCGTTATCTCTATGTTACTGCCGGAATAGGCGGAGTTGTACCTTTCCGCCTCGGTTCCTCGGCAGAAATCGCAGTAATAACCTTACATAAAACAAAATGAAATACCTTTACAGACTTTATCAGTTGTGCGTTGTATTGCCCGTAGTTGTCGTTTCATCCGTAATAACCTCTATTGTTACGGTGTGCGGATGCCTGCTCGGGAACGGACACTTCTGGGGATATTATCCGGGAAAATGGTGGTCTTGGCTCATCGTTCGCGTGCTCTTGCTGCCTGTTAAGGTAGAAGGACGCGAAAACCTTGAGCCACATCAGTCGTATGTTTTCGTATCCAACCATCAGGGGGCGTTCGATATATTTCTGATATACGGTTTCTTGGGGCGTAATTTCAAGTGGATGATGAAGCGGTCGCTCAAGAATGTACCTTTCGTAGGTGTAGCCTGTCAGGCTGCTCACCATATCTTTGTAGACAAACGCGGGCCCAGTAAAATAAAGGAAACCTATGCAAAGGCACGCGAAACATTGCAGGACGGCATGTCGTTGGTGGTATTTCCGGAGGGCGCGCGCACGTTTTCCGGACATATGGGAGTATTCCTTCGTGGCGCTTTCATGCTTGCCGATGAGCTGCAATTGCCCGTTGTACCGCTCACAATCAATGGCTCTTTCGACGTTATGCCGCGCACTCGCGACTGCAAATGGGCCGTTTGGCATCCGCTGCGGCTTACCATCCATCGGCCTATCCCCCCGA
The DNA here is from genome assembly GCF_900065875.1 of Prevotella phocaeensis. Classification (NCBI taxonomy): domain Bacteria; kingdom Pseudomonadati; phylum Bacteroidota; class Bacteroidia; order Bacteroidales; family Prevotellaceae; genus Prevotella; species Prevotella phocaeensis. The sequence continues at coordinate 209,457 of NZ_LT160626.1, forward strand.
AAGGTAAGGGCTTGGAATACGAAAAACAAACTATGGACGAGGCTTACCGTACGGTGATGAGCGGGTTGGAACCCGAATATCAGGGCTTTGTAGAAAATCCGGATCAGTGATGTTTCGGCTTTTCCTGCATTTTATAAGGAAGATAAAGGTCTCGGAGAAAAGATGAACTTATGGAATATGGACATGATAATGACCATAGTTATTAAAATTTTTCAGTAAATTTGCACATTATATTATAACTGCATAGACTATGAATCAGAGCGACAGTATCGTAATTATTCCCACTTATAACGAAAAAGAGAATATAGAAAAGATCATCCGTGCGGTATTCTCGTTGGAGAAATGTTTTCATATTCTCGTCATTGATGATGGCAGTCCGGACGGCACGGCACATATTGTACACCGGTTGATCGATAGTGAATTTGCCGATAGACTGTTTATTATCGAGCGTCAGGGTAAATTGGGATTGGGCACGGCTTATATTACCGGCTTCCGTTGGGCATTGGAACGGGAGTACGAATATATCTTTGAAATGGATGCAGATTTTAGTCATGATCCTAACGACTTGCCCCGTTTGTACGCCGCATGCCATGATGAAGGCTTTGATCTTGCAATAGGTTCTCGCTATGTGAGTGGGGTGAATGTGGTGAATTGGCCTATAGGACGCGTGCTGATGAGTTATTTCGCATCGAAATATGTACGCTTCGTAACGGGCTTTAAAGTGCATGATACTACCGCCGGTTTTAAGTGCTATAAGCGTAGGGTGCTCCAGACGATACCTTTGGATGAAATCAGATTTAAGGGTTATGGTTTCCAAATAGAAATGAAATACACTGCGTATAAGATCGGTTTCAAGATAAAGGAAGTGCCCGTGATATTCGTCAATCGTCGCGAAGGCGTAAGTAAGATGAGCGGTGGAATATTCGGTGAAGCGTTTTTCGGTGTAATGCGATTGCGGTTAGACGGATGGTTGAGGAAATATCCGGCAATCATTTCTCCCGATAATCCGGCCTCTGTATCTTCTTCGGAAAGGGAAGAAAGCAGATAATATTGTTATCTATTGCTCTATAACTAATATTAGGTATTATCAATTTTCATAATTCCTGTATGTCCCGTTGAATTTATCTTTTTTGGATGGGAGAAAGGGAAAGACGTTATGAATATGCAACATATTCGACAATTCTATGCTTCGTTGCCACAGGCAGGAGCATTTGAAAAGCTGTTGGAAGATAAATCTGTAAGAAACATTTTCCTACAGGGACTAATGGCGTCTGCTACACCTATGTTTTTTGCTTCTATTGCAAAACAGATTGACCGGACGGTTGTATTTGTTCTCAACGATGCTGATGAGGCCGGATATTTCTACCATGATTTGGTACAGATGATGGATGTAGAGCAGGTGCTTTTTCTGCCTTCTTCGTATCGTCGTGCCGTAAAATACGGTCAGCGAGATGCTGCCAATGAAATACTTCGTACCGAAGTGCTTGCTCGTATTAGCTCCTTTCCCTTAGATAAAGAGCAGGAAAAGGCTCCTCTTTATATAGTTACCTATCCTGAAGCGCTTGCAGAACTTGTTGTAAGCAGGCAAAGACTTGATGAACGAATACTGAAATTGCAGGTCGGGCAAACGATCGATGTCATACAAATAGAGAAACAACTGCGTGAGTTTGGCTTTAATGAAGTAGATTATGTATATGAACCCGGGCAATTTGCCTTACGTGGAAGCATACTCGATGTTTATTCTTTTTCGTGCGAGGTGCCGTTTCGTATCGACTTCTTCGGTGATGAAATAGACACGATCCGTACCTTTACGGTGCAAGACCAGTTGTCGAAAGATAAGAAGAACGAAATAGAAATCGTACCGGAACTTGCTGCTTTAGTCTCCGATAAGGTGTCGTTTCTCAGTTTCATGCCACAGGATGCTTTGCTTGTGGCAAAAGATATCGCTTATATTCGCGATACCATCGCAGGCATTTATGCCGAGGGATTTTCGTCGCAAGCACTGGCTGAGCGCTTAGAGGGAGTTACGGAAATGGAGCAGGCACAGATTATGCGTGATATGCGTACAGAGAGTACGCTTTGTACAGGTACCCGTTTCATGAGTGATGTCGAGAATTTGTGCATCGTAGAGTTCGGACCTAATGCCGGTGAACATACCATACAGTCAGACAATTTGGCAAAATACACGCAATTCTCCGTTCTGCATTTCCACGTAACAGCACAACCTTTGTTCCATAAAAACTTTACTCTCCTTAGACAGACATTAGAAGATTATCGCTTGCGCGGTTATAAGAATTATATTTTAGCCGATAGCAGGAAGCAACAGGAGAGGCTGAGAGAGATATTGGCAGCCTCCCGTATTCTTCCTCAAGGTAGCGATTTTTCTACTCAAGAGATATATGCAAACACCTCTTCCCCGCAATCCGAGGAACAGGAAGAGGCCGCTAAAGTTTCCATTCCATTGGATGGAATGGGGGATGTTGCGCTTCATGAGGGATTTATCGACAATGATTTGCGCGTATGCTTCTTTACAGATCATCAAATATTCGACCGCTTTCATAAGTATAGTCTTAAGTCAGACGGTGCTCGGGCAGGCAAAATAGCGCTCACAATGAAAGAACTTCAAGAGATGGAACCGGGCGATTATATCGTTCATGTGGACTTCGGTATCGGCAAGTTCGGCGGGTTGGTGCGCGTACCAAGTGGGAACAGTTATCAAGAAGTTATCCGCATCATCTATCAGAACAATGACAAGGTAGACGTGAGCATACACTCTTTATACAAAATCAGCAAGTACCGTCGACAGGATACAGGCGAACCGCCACGCTTATCTGCACTCGGTACGGGCGCGTGGGAACGTTTGAAAGAGCGTACAAAGAAGCGGATAAAGGATATAGCACGCGATCTAATCAAGTTATATGCCAAACGTCGTCATGAAAAAGGCTTTGCATTCAGCGCCGATTCATTTATGCAACATGAGCTGGAAGCAAGTTTTCTTTACGAAGATACGCCAGATCAGCTGAAAGCAACGCAGGAGGTGAAGGCCGACATGGAGAGTTTACGCCCGATGGATCGACTTGTATGTGGCGATGTAGGTTTCGGTAAGACCGAAGTAGCGGTGCGTGCGGCCTTCAAGGCGGCATGTGATGGAAAGCAAGTTGCCGTACTCGTGCCCACTACAGTACTCGCCTTTCAGCACTATCAAACGTTTCGCAACCGGCTAAAAGACTTTCCCGTGCGTGTAGATTACCTCTCCCGTGCCCGCAGTGCCAAGCAGACAAAGCAGATACTTGCCGATCTCGAAACCGGAAAAATAGATATCCTCGTGGGAACTCATAAGCTCATAGGAAAGACGGTAAAATGGCATGACCTCGGTTTACTTATCATCGACGAGGAACAGAAGTTCGGCGTATCCACGAAAGAAAGACTTCGTAAGCTGCAAAGCAATGTAGATACGCTCACCATGTCGGCCACTCCGATCCCGCGCACGTTGCAGTTTTCGCTTATGGGGGCACGCGATATGAGCATCATGCGCACGCCTCCGCCCAATCGTTATCCTATCCATACCGAATTGTCTACCTATGGTCACGAGGTTATTACCGATGCCATCAACTTCGAGATGAGCCGTAACGGGCAGGTATTCTTTGTGAGCGATCGCATCAGCAGTCTGCCCGAAATAGCTTATCTTATTCATAAATATGTGCCTGATTGTCGTATTGCCATCGCTCATGGGCAGATGTCGCCCGATGAATTGGAACGTATAATCATGGGATTCATTAACTATGATTACGACGTATTGCTTTCTACCACAATTGTAGAGAACGGTATCGATATTCCGAATGCCAACACAATTATCATAAACGATGCACATCGTTTCGGTTTAAGTGATCTCCATCAGATGCGGGGGCGCGTCGGACGCTCTAATCGCAAGGCTTTTTGTTATCTTCTTGCGCCGCCTAAGAGCGTTCTCACGCCCGAAGCCCGCCGCCGTTTAGAGGCTCTTGAAACGTTCTCCGACTTGGGCAGCGGTTTCAATCTCGCCATGCAAGACCTCGATATACGCGGTGCAGGCAATTTACTTGGTGCGGAACAAAGCGGATTTATGGAAGACTTGGGTTACGAAACATATCAGAAAATATTAAATCAGGCGGTAACCGAGTTGAAAAACGACGAATTCCAAGACATGTATGCCGAGGAGATAGCGCAGGGAAAAGTACTTACGGGCGATAATTTCGTAGAAGATTGTGCCGTAGAGAGCGACCTTGATATGTATTTTCCCGATACTTATGTGCCCGGTAGCAGTGAGCGGATGTTGCTTTACAGAGAACTCGACAACATAGAAAACGATACGGAGCTCGACGCTTATCGGCATAGATTGATCGATCGTTTCGGCAATGTACCGCACGAAGGTGAAGAACTGATGAACGTAGTTGCCCTGCGTAGGTTAGGCAAACGCTTGGGTTGCGAGAAAATCATGTTGCGCCAAGGGCGCATGAGCATGCAGTTTGTGAGCAACACCGAGAGCATTTATTATCGAAGTACGGCCTTCGAGAAAGTATTGAACTACGTTGCAAGAAATTCGCGTCGCTGCGATTTGAAAGAAACAAAAGGGCGTCGTCTTATGCATGTGAACGATGTAACGAGCGTGGAAGAGGCCGTCAGTGTGCTTCGTGATATGGAACAAAAATAATAAAGGGCGTACATCTCGTGATTTTTGTTGTTCTGTCGATACACAAGGAGGCAAAAGCGTATTTCATTTCCGCGGCACACGGTTGCGGAAGATAATGGCTCTTGGGCGCACGGGAGACGGGAGTATATGAGGAAACCGTAGGCTCGTGCGCCATTTCTTCCGCATTCTAAATATTTTTCCTGTACTTTTTCATACGTCTTTATGGTGTTCTTCTTTCTCTTCCGGCTCCTCTCCGAAGAGCACATTCTTGAGTTTCTGATACAGAAAAGACAAGGTAAGGAGGATGACTCCGAGACTGATAAAGACGATAATCTTGCCCACCGCCTGCATCGTCCATACGTCTATGAGCACCAGTTTTGCCAATACGATGCCGAATTCCGCAAGACTCACGATGCGGATTGGTTTGCTGTGAATGCGCATGCCGAGACACATAAGGATGAAAGCCGCCGTGCCTAACGACAACGAGAAGCCTGCACCGAAGCTGTAGGAGCCGAGCGAAAGAAGCAAAAACTTTGCTGCCGATACCCATACAAGTGTGGCAAGCACAGAGAAATAGGCATATAATTCGTTGCGATACCAGTCGATTTTCAAAAATCCGCGTACAATATACCACAGATTGAATACGATAATGGCGGTTGTCAACCAAAGCAGAAAAGTCGGCGTGTATTCTCTTTTTTCAGGAAACAGCCATATACAATACATATATAACAATGTGATAAAGCCGCCCATGGCAACATACCATTGCTTGAAATCGGCAAGTTTAAAGCGGTTACGCAGTGCTACCGTACTCGCGGCAAATATCGTGGAGGTGGCTAAGAAGTCGGCCGCAATAGCTGTATCTCCACTCAATCGGGCCCCGAACTCGTTGATAAATGCATTGATTGCGATAAAGATACCCGCGCCGAACATAATCGCATTATAAGGCGTGTAGACGAGGAAGTGGCTCTGCTCGGTAAAGATATTCTTGAAGCGATGCATGAGTATGGCAAATACGAGTATCGCCAGACTTACGAAGATACTTGTAGAAAAGTCGGCATTCAGGAACAGTGGTACGGTTGTACCTTCTGCCGAGCCGTACTCATATGTACCGGAAGTGAAATAATACAGTAGTGTAAGGGCTGCCATTACCATAGCCCCTACCTCGTAAACCCTACTCTTAGCCTTGATATAGAGCCATAAAAGTACCACAGACTCGGCTGCCCAGATGATTAGGAAAGTGGAACCGCGGAATAGAACGGGCGGAGTAATGGAGATGAACGTAATGGTTAAGGCCAATAGAGCACTGTTCAAAGGGGCGTAAACATTGGGCTTGATGCGCAGATACAGATACAACGCGAGGTTTACCGCTGCTATGAAAAGGTTCACAAGAGCCTCTGCTTCGAAATCGAACAGTAAGCCATGTACGAAAAAATTGCCGAAAAGAAAGTAAAGAAAACTATTGCCAACAATCACACACATAAGCCATTTGTTCATCCGAGGTGTGCTCTCAGACTTCAATATGTAGAATACGGGTAGCTGGAATATCAGGAAAAACAGCGTTGTGAAGCACGTCATCTGTGCCGGCAGAGACGGTGTGGGGTTAGCGGTTCCATCGTTGAGTACCGTCAGGCCTATGATAATATAAGTGAATGCAAACGCAATGACGGGCAAACCGCCCCACTTTTTGTACATTGCGAGGGCGAACATGCCGAGATTGAGAATACTTATATAGGTGTAAAGCGTAACGATATCGCTCGTTCCGGTGCTGATAATGAACGGCGCAATGAACCCTCCGACGAGCGCAGTAACGGCAAGTTCGCTCCTGTCGTATAGGATAGAAACGCCCGACATGAACAGCGTGATGCAGATAAGCGTAACGAATGCCGACGTTTGAGAGAACAGATGATAGTAATGGAAGGCGATCGCAACGGTAAGATAGAACACTCCAAAGGCACCGCCTGCCAGCAACGAGCTGAATGCACGGTAGCGTTTGTGCAGACGTTCGGCCAGAATAAGCATGCCGCATCCCGTTGCAAAGCCCAGAACAGTGCGGGCTACCTCGTTTATCCAGTTTTTGTCGATGGCGTATTTCACAAAGAAACCTATGCCGATGATAAAGACCAAGATGCCTATCTTGCCGAAAAGATTCTCGCCGATGAACTTTTCGTAATTGAAATTGCGGGTTTCTTTTTCGTATAGCGGTTCGCTGTATGCGGGATTCTCGGGCTTTTCGGCTATCGCAGGCTCTGCCTCTGTCGGTGTCTCAATGCTTTGCAGAACGGCCTTTTCCTGTAATTCTTCTTTAACAGGTGCAAGCTCTTCCGTTGTTTCTGCGTGTTCTTCGGCAATTTGCGTTACGGGTATTTTAACTACAGGCTCGTGCACTTCTTCTGCTTGAACCACGGGAACAACCGCTTCTGTCGGCTTCTCTTCAGGCTTAGACTCATCAATTGTCGGTTCCGGATGCTTTTCTTGTCGAGGCTCTGCGGTCTCTTTATTCTGCATATTTTCGAGTAATTTCTTTAATTTTCGTTGCCTGTAATCCAACAATTCCAAGCTCTCGATGATCTTGTTAAAACGACTTTCAAGACGAAGCCACAACAAAAGGGGCACTCCGAAGAGTAAAAGAACGAATATGCCGATAAAAGATTCCATAAATATAAATTATATGTTCGGTTGCAAAATTAATGATTATTTAAGTATCGGGCAATGTTTCAGTCCGGAAAAATGTACTTGCTGCAGGCGCATGAGCAACCGTAGAACGTAGCATTGCGTTGTGAATATCTATTATAACGGGCAGGCATCAGGGGGCAACACCAGCGCTGTATCATGGTTGCCGGTGCTGCATATTATCCGCAGTCCCACGTATAAAGTACCTTAGAGAAGTCTTTTCGGCGCAATGTCTCACTGTTGATAAAGAAATTGCCGATACCTGCATCGCCCCACATCATATTGGCTGCATCGTCTGAAACGAGCTGCAAGAGCAGTGTGTCGTAATATTCAAGGTCTTCGCGCGGATCGTATTGCGTAAACGAGGGGTAGCCCAAGAGCAGATGGCTCTCGTTGTAAAAGGCATCGAAGAAATAATCCGTGCATTTTTCATCATCGCCGAAATACTCGCTTATAATGCTTATTCCGTCTTCATCCTGCGTGTCTATCTGCTCTCCATACAGGTCTTTCACTGCTTGTGCGAACGCGGTAACGAAGCGTTTGTCGTCTGTCGTCATGCTCATGTGTGCCGGCTTGATGTTCAAGGCAACCTCTTTATCGCAGGGAGTATATTCAACCACGTTTGCTTGAGTGTTCACCGGAAAGCCCAAGGCCGAAACCTTGTCGGGCGTAATGCTGTTGTCTACGTGCTCATGGTATATCACTTTAAAATCTTTCTGTACGTCCGGACAATCGAAATCTGCCCCGTAATACTTGTTTGAAGTGGATAAGAACACCTGCAAAATGCCTTGTTCGGGCAGGATAGAGCGGGTAGGTATCTGCCCGAAGTTGATTTGTATGAGCAAGAACATCCCGCGCCCTTCCTCGTCTGTGGGGTATTCTTTCGTGTTGTCCCAATAGGGCAAACCTCCCAATTTGCTATCGGTTAATGTCGGTATACGGCTCTTATCTACGGTTATTTTGTAGCAGTCGACGGCCGTACGTCTTTTGATTTCATCGGCAATGGCGTGCATCTTGTTTTTCAAAGATGCCTTTTTCGAGAACTTATCGAACCAAAATAATTTCATGGTTTCCTATTTTTAAAGTCGTTAAAAGGTGATAGCGGGCAGACAGAAAGGTACTCTTATGTATAATAGCCGGATGAGAGAGGTCTGCACTTTCTTATCGGTATCACCGATATTTACGCTTACAAATATAGTAATAAAAATGATATGTTGTAAAATCTTGGGAATAAAAAAGCGCTTATGGCCTGTTTTCGTTTGTGATAGAAATATATGGAAGAGACCTCCTCTACCACTTCTTTCAACCTCTTTCAAACTATATTCTCCCCCTACAGGGGGGAGTTAGAGAGGGATTATACATCTCTTTTCAAGAGGGGAGGTGAGATGTTACGTTTGTACAGGTAATCTGTTGGTTGCAAGTATGTTATAAATAACGTTTTCGAGTGGGCCATTTAAACTCTTTAGACAGGTGCTCTATGACGGTTGGAGGTGTTATTTAAGTGGCTTAGACCTATGGTGTAAGGAAAACGTTTGTATAACTTTGCTTAAATAGGGGGCATAAAATAAGGACTTAGGCAAGCCAAGTCCTTACGATGTAGCTATCGGTTGTTTCTCTTTCTTTTTTCCTTTTTCATCCTTGGAAGGGGGATGAGGAGGTTCTTCCTTCCTTTCTTTCTCCTCATAGAATATGCGGAATGTCCTTCAAACTCTTTTGTATGTCATCGTCGGTCAGCGTGTAATTGCGCAGATCGCCGTTGATATAGTTGTCGTAGGCCGTCATGTCGATAAGGCCATGTCCGCTGAGATTGAACAGTATCACCTTTTCCTGTCCCTCTTCTTTGCACTTCTGCGCCTCACGGATGGTAGCTGCAATGGCATGACAGCTTTCGGGTGCGGGAATAATACCCTCGGTACGGGCAAAGAGCATGCCTGCTTCAAAGGTCTCGAGTTGCGGAATATCGACGCCATGCATCATCTTGTCTTTGATTAATTGGCTAATGATAACGCCGGCGCCATGATAACGCAATCCGCCTGCATGGATGTTCGCGGGCTTGAAGTCGTGCCCCAGCGTGTACATAGGCAGTAGGGGGGTGTAGCCTGCTTCGTCGCCGAAGTCGTATTGAAACACGCCTCTGGTGAGCTTAGGACAGCTCGACGGCTCTGCTGCAATGAATTCTGTTGCCTTTCCATCTAATATATTGTGGCGCATGAAGGGGAATGCAATGCCGCCGAAGTTACTGCCTCCGCCGAAACAAGCTATTACCTTGTCGGGATATTCGCCTGCCATTTCCATTTGTTTTTCGGCCTCTAAGCCGATTATGGTTTGGTGCAATGCCACATGGTTCAATACGGAACCGAGCGTATATTTGCAGTGTGGCGTGGTTGTGGCAAGCTCTATGGCCTCCGAAATGGCCGTTCCGAGCGAGCCGGGATGCGTGGGATCGCGGGTTATAATATCCTTTCCGGCACGGGTAGACATAGAGGGCGAGCCCGTTACCTCGGCCCCGAAAGTGCGCATGATGCTGCTTCTGTAAGGCTTTTGCTGCATGCTTATCTTTACTTGATATACGGCTGCGGAGAGTCCGAATACGCTTGCAGCGTAGCTTAATGCCGCCCCCCACTGGCCTGCACCGGTCTCTGTGGTTACGTTGGTGGTACCTTCTCGCTTGCAATAGTAGCACTGCGGGATGGCTGAATTGATTTTATGCGAGCCTAAAGGGTTGGTGCTTTCGTTCTTGAAGTAGATGTGAGCGGGCGTATTCAGTGCTTCTTCCAGTGCAAAAGCGCGAACGAGCGGCGTTGAACGGTAGTATTTGTACTTGTCGAGCACCTCTTCGGGGATGTCGATCCATGCATGTTCGGTGTCGAGTTCTTGTTTTGAGCACTCTTCATTGAAGATGTGAGACAGGTCTTCGGCCGTAAGAGGTTGGCGAGTTGCAGGATTTAATGGCGGTAAAGGCTTGTTTACCATGTCTGCCTGTATGTTGTACCATTGCGTAGGCAGTTCGTTTTCTTGCAGTATGAATTTCTTTTGTCTGCTCATTTTAATCGGTTTTAAAGTTATAAATCCTGCTTGCAAAGGTACGAAAAAACTCTAACGGCGGCAGATTAATCGGTATATTTTTGTTATTTTTGCAACCGTTATGGTGATAATTACTACTGTTTTGGTTTATTTTTGCTTACTGTTGTTATTCAGTAAGCTAACTTCTCGCAGGGCTAACAATGATACCTTTTACCGTGCGAACCGTCGTTCACCGTGGTATATGGTGGCGTTCGGCATGGTTGGAGCGTCTGTTTCGGGCGTTACTTTCGTATCTGTACCCGGCATGGTACTGAAAACAGACATGACATACATGCAGACCTGCATCGGTTTTATATTCGGTTATTTCGCCGTGGCGTTCTTTCTGTTGCCGGTATATTATCGGCTCAACCTTACTACCATTTACTCTTATTTGCAGAAAAGGCTCGGACACCGGTCGTACAAGACGGGTGCATCGTTCTTTCTGCTATCGAAAATGACGGGTGCGGCAGCCCGTTTCTACATCGTATGCATCATTCTACAGCGTTTTGTGTTCGATGGTATCGGCGTTCCTTTCCCCGTTACGGTGGTCGGCATGGTAACTCTGATATGGCTATACACGCGGAAAGGCGGTATTAAAACGCTTGTTTGGACGGATTCTTTTCAAACCTTTTGCATGTTTACGGCACTTATATTGATCATATTCCATGTGATCGATGCGCTCGGAATGAGTTTTGGCGAGGCTATAGATACGGTGAGAGCGCAGTCGTACAGCCGTATGTTCGTGTTCGACGACTGGTTTTCGCGTCAAAACTTCTGGAAACAATTCTTCAGCGGTATATTTATTGTAATCGTAATGACGGGGTTAGATCAGGATATGATGCAGAAAAACCTCACTTGCAAGTCGCTCCGCGAGGCGCAAAAGGATATGTGTACTTATGGTTTTGCATTCGCTCCGGCCAATTTGTTGTTCATGGTATTAGGTGTTTTGCTTGTGCTTTTGGCGCAAAAGCAGGGTGTTGCTCCGTTTTCTGTGCAGGGAGATGATTTGTTACCTATGTTTGCCGCCACCGGTAGGTTGGGCAACATCGTGGTTATCTTCTTTACTATAGGCATCGTGGCAGCATCGTTTTCGAGCGCCGATTCGGCTCTTACCGCGCTTACAACAAGCTATTGTGTGGACTTGTGCGAACGTGCAGACGATGAAAAACTGCGCAAACGGGCGCATATAGGCATGGCCTTGGTCTTCGTTCTCTTCATTCTGTTGTTCAGAATGATTAATTCTACAAGCGTCATCGATGCCATTTATATTATGTGTTCCTATACTTACGGGCCGCTGCTCGGATTGTTTGCTTTCGGATTGTTGACCAAACATGAGGCGAATGATGGCCTTGTACCTTACATAGCTGTGGCTTCGCCGCTGATATGTTATGCCATCGACATGGTTACATCGGCGCTCACGGGCTACAAGTTCGGCTATGAATTGCTGATGCTCAACGGATTTCTGACGTTTGCAGGGCTGTTCCTGACACGAAAAAGCCAAGCACAACGGGCGGTATGATGCCGTGCCGATGTGCTTGGCGTATAGGTTTTAAGGCCCGAAGCGGACGATGTGAAACTGCTATTTTCCGATGGTTCCCAAGTAACGTTCTGCCTCTAAGGCTGCCATACAGCCGCTTCCGGCTGCAACGATGGCCTGCCTGTAAACGGGATCGGCACAATCTCCGGCTGCAAAAACGCCTTTGATCTTGGTACGGGGGGTACCGTTTTCGGTCTTGATGTAGCCGGTTTCGTCGAGATCGAGCCACTCTTTGAACACGTCGGTGTTGGGTTTATGACCGATGGCAAGAAAAAATCCGTCTATCGGAAGGTCGTATTTCTGCTCATCGGCCTCGCCTTTACGTTTGACAAGGTGTGCGCCTTCCACGCCATTCTCGCCATAAAGACCGAGTGTATTGTGCTCGTATAAGATTTCTATATTGTCTTTGTTTTCCACCCGTTGGCGCATCACGTCGGAAGCACGCAGGTAGTTTTTGCGCACTATCATGTACACCTTTTTGCAGAGGTTTGCCAAATAGAGCGCCTCTTCGCATGCCGTATCGCCGCCGCCTACCACGGCCACGGTCTTTTTGCGATAGAAAAATCCGTCGCAGGTGGCACATGCGCTGACGCCTTGTCCGTTGTATTTCTTCTCGTCTTCTAAGCCGAGATACTTTGCCGAAGCCCCTGTAGCGATGATAACCGTATCGGCTTCGATCTGTGTACCGCGATCTGTGGTGAGCACATAGGGCGACTTGCTGAAGTCGGCCTTAACTATTTCGCCGTCGCGCACGTCGGTTCCGAAGCGTTCAGCCTGCTCGCGAAGCTCCGCCATCATCCGGTTACCGTCGATACCTTGCGGGTATCCCGGGAAATTCTCTACTTCTGTGGTCTGCGTGAGCTGTCCTCCGGGCTGAATACCGCAGTATTCTATCGGCTTCAGATTGGCTCTTCCGGCATATATGGCCGCCGTGTAACCGGCCGGTCCGCTGCCTATAATGAGGCAACGGGTATATTCTTTGTTAGACATGTTTCTTTAATTTTGAGTTTTGAATTAAGAATTTCGAATTATGCCTGCGGCATTTGCGAATGATGAATTAGAAATTTTGAATGACGAATTATGCCTTGCATTATGAGTGAATAATTATGATTGAGGAGTTAAACGATTTGCCGATCAACATTATTTATACCTAAAACATTAATCAAAGCTCCTAAATCCTAAATCAACATTCATAATGTCGGCAGGCATAATTCGAAATTTAAAATCCTTAATTCCTGATTATTTCAGCAGTTCTTCTATCTGCTTTTCGATGTTTGCAATCTTTTCGGTGGGCTCGAAGCGTGCCACTACCTGCCCTTTCTTGTTGATCAAGAACTTGGTGAAGTTCCATTTGATCTCGGCATTCTCCTTGTAATTCGGATCTGCCTCGCTTAGCATCTTGTCGAGAATGGGGTATATGGGGTGGCTTTCGTCCCAGCCTGCAAAGCCTTTTTGCTCTTTCAAGAACTTATAGAGCGGTGCTGCTTCGTCGCCGTTTACCTTGATTTTCTTGAATTGAGGGAACTCTGTGCCGTAGTTCAGCTTACAAAATTCGTGAATACTTTCATCGGTTCCCGGGGCTTGTTGGCCGAACTGATTGCAAGGGAAGTCGAGAATTTCGAACCCCTGTGCGTGGTATTTCTTGTAAAGAGCCTCCAGTTCTTCGTATTGCGGGGTAAATCCGCATTTGGTAGCCGTGTTTACTATGAGGAGCACCTCGTTGGCATACTCTTTCAAAGATACGTCGTTTCCCTTTCTGTCTTTGACAGTAAATTCGTATACTGTTTTCATCTTTTTGGTTTATTGGGTTTTGTTGTTTATAAATATTTCTATAGATATTATTATCCGTAATTGTAATTATTGCAAGCAAACACTATGCCAATATTATATGGGCCCACTCTGTGTGCTGCTATCTACAAAGGTATATAAATAATATGACATGCAAAAGCCGAAAAAACATAAATAAACTAAATAAACCGTTTTTCCCTACCAACGAATAGGGAAACCCCTACTTACAAATATAGATTTTATCATTGCAGACAAAAGGCGGATAGTATATCTTTGCAATACCGATTAGATGAATAAACAACAATATAAAAAATATAAGATTATGAAAAGGATGTATAAACTTTTACCAATGGCAATAATGGTTGGATTGCTGGCAACTTTCACCTCTTGCGACAGCGATCCGTGGTACGGAGACTATGATTATTACGACTATTACGGTAGTTGGTACGACAGCTACGATTGGTATAACCGGCCGTTTAATTATGGCACTGATGCGCTTAACGAGGAGGCGCAAATGCTTCGCGGTATATGGGGAGGTACGCTTGTTGCACAATATACGGAGAACGGACAGCGAGTTACGCAAAATCTGGACGTGGAATTTATCTTCGATCAGTATAATTCGAAATCGCTGAATGGTCGTGGCAGGGAGTACGATTATTATAGTGAAGGTACGGATGTGTTGAGTTTTTCGTGGTACATCGATCCGCGTACGGGCGATATTTATCTTGAATACGATCCTAACCAGTACGGAAAGAAGCGTGTTATGAGGCTGGATGCCCATAGCGTAAGCAATGGGTTCTATCTCGACAGCAGCAAGTTTAACGGAGTAATGATAGGACAGAATACCGACGAAGTGGATGAGTTTAATCTGGAGAGGAAGACTCTTGCAAAGGCGATGACCAGAGGTACGAAGATTAATTCGGTTCCCATCAACTCGCATGCTAAGTAAGTGCAGGTAATAGTGTGAATAAATAATTTCGAAAATCATGGGCTGCATCTCTTATGAGGTGCGGCTCTTTTTTCTGTGTGTCGGCTTTTGATAACACACAGGCGGTATGTTTGTCTGTCTTAGAGGTAGGGTGTAAGGCTGTTAAAAAGGCGGTGTGTCGGGAATAGGGATGAGAGATAAGCGATTAGGGATGAATGTTTGACAGTTGTGCGGTAGGGACTTAGGTTGTCTAAATCTTTTTAAGAAAGTAATCGGGTTGCTGTTCTTTTGTCTTTGAAGATTATGACGGGGTTAGACAAAATAAATTTTTGTAATCTCTTCTTTTGGGAAGAAATGGGCAGGGATTATCTATGTTTCGATATTGAAATAAACCGCATCGAACTGCAAGATGGCAGTTTGGTGCGGTTTATCGTTGTGGATGCAGGTTGCAGAACGGCGGTGTAAGATTAAAATCCCCAAGCACGTTTTACGTTGTCTATATCGAGCGTTTCTACTTGTTTTTCTATGTCGTCGGGCAAATTGCAGAAGAAATCGATGCCGGTTTTCTTTTCCAAGTCTGCTATGTTCACGGCATAAATGCCCAGTTTGTCGTTGCTGTGGTCTTCGTTAAGATGTTCTACCCAGAAACCTATGGCCTTGTAGCCTAATTTGTTCTTGGCAAGCAATGCCATAAAGAAGTAGCGCGGCACGATAAAACGGCTGCGAGTGTAGCCCAATATCTGCTCGCTGTTGTCGATGGTTCCGCCTTTGCATACGAATAAAGTATCAGTACTCAGGGCTAACGTGCGCACTCTTTCTTCCAATTTTGCCCATATTTTGCCGTTAAAGTTGCCTACTTGCGGCATCATATTCGTCATGTAGAACGTTTGTTCGTTGGCATCTTTCGAATAGACACGGTCTTCCGAGGCGCATATATGGCCCCGCTGATAATAGGATTTCCCTCCATCAGGGTAATAACTTCCGCTGAATTCTCCTCTTACAGGTGGTTGTTCGTTCTTGGGGACCTTGGGATCGAGCTGGAAAGGATCGCCTCCCCAAGAAGTCGAATTCCATTTGTAACGCGACCAGTTCTTCACTCTGTTGGCAGCAGTTATCTCGAAACACGTCCATCTTTGTGCGCGTTTCGTGTGGTCCCATTCGAGTGCATACGTCATACCGTATTGCGTTGTCGAGTGTACAATGACTTCGCTGCTGCCTCCTTTTACTTTCGGAAACTCTAAATGAGTAATTTCAGCAGGCATATTTGCCGTAGCTATGTTTTTATTAGCATTGGTTTCGGCCTTGTTGCCTCCGTTATCTTCGCTGTCGTTGCCGCATGCCGATAAGGCTACTGCCGCAATTATAGCCATTGATATGGCTTTCCATCCGTTCATAGATACATGTTTAAATAAAAAAAGTGCGTGCTAACGTATGTGCAATTACGTTAGGACGCACCTCTTTCAATTATATTCTAAAAGCTGATTGATATATTATTTCTTCAACTTGCCGTAGCGGTTCATGAAGCGGTCTACACGACCTGCTGTATCGACAAGCTTGCTCTTACCTGTATAGAATGGGTGAGAGGTGCTTGAAATTTCCACTTTTACCACCGGATAAGTTTCGCCTTCAAACTCTACAGTATCATTTGTTTTGCATGTAGACTTGGTAAGGAACATATCGCCGTTGGACATATCTTTGAATACAACGGGGCGATAGTTTTCGGGATGAATACCTTTTTTCATTTTAATATGTATTTATAATAATCGTTGTTTGGGCTGCAAAATTACGAAGAATTTCGTAATCAGCCAAATATAAGATAGATTATTTAACGATTAGGTTTCTTAGTTGCCATGTACCGGCAACCGTTGCAGAAGACTTATATTCAAAGGCTATGCGTACGTTTGCCTTGCCTACGAAGGCTTGCAGATCGGCTGTCGTGGCAACGAAAGTAAAGTCTTTGTTTGTTACCGTTGCGCTTAATGTGAGCGGTGTCCATGTTGCAGTAGACGGTTTCCCGCTGTTATAGTCGGTTGAAACGAGCACCTTGATTTCATCGGCCACGGTTCCGAAATATCTACCTGCCTGTTCAAACGAGAGCGTAGCTTTGGTAACGCTGCTTAAATCCAATGCCGGAGAGATGAGCCAGCTATCGCTTGCCACTCTTACTTTATTGATGTATGCGGTTGCTTTGGCGCATTTATATTTAGTATCTGCCTGCCATACGGTTGTTCCTGCTGCAAGATCGACTTCGTTGGCAACGGTGAATTTTCCTAAACTTGTAGCAAAAGTCTCATTGAGAATGGCATCAGAAGCTGCTCCGGGCTTAGTTCCGGCGGTCTTACCGTCGATTTCTGCATAGGTTACAGATTTAATACCGGGCTGTCCGTAGTACTTTGTAATCTCTCCGTAGAGAAGCACTTCTTTACCCAGATAAGCCTTGTTGTCTTTCAGATTGACCGCAGTACGGACGGCATTTGCCGGCAATTGTACCGGCATGCATTTGGTAATGTCTTTTTCGGTAGCCGTCGCAGCAATCAAGACATTGGATGTTACCGTGCATGTATCGGAGGAGAAACGGGCTCCGTCTTTAGCTGTTTTGCCGTAAATATAACCTACGATGAAGCCTTTTGTATATACATTCGAGGCCGTGCCCTTGGCAATGGCCGCCGTAACATTATAGGGTGAAGCCTCCGTTCCGTCGCCCTTGGCCTCTACAGAAGGTGTGGTGCCGCCGCCATTTTCATCTTTTTTGCCGTTGAGCGAGTAGATGTAAGTTTGGCCTTTGCCTACTGTTTCGGGGGTGTTGCCATTATAGTTTACGAACGGACCATAGATAACAACCTCGTCGCCCACCTTGATTTGATCTTCGGCCGTAAATTTTTTGTTGCCGAGATAATAGCCCTGATAGATGTAAAGCTGATTTTTTGCCGTGCCGTCATCAGAGATGTAATAGGTTGCATTGCCGTAGGTTTTAGTTTCAACACTCTTGATTGAGACGATTTTACCTTTAACGTAAATCGGCTCTGAGTTCACGTTTGCTGCGAGAGTCTTAATCTTTTGCAAGGCTGCCGCTACGTTGTAAGGATCGGCCTCCGTACCGCTACCTGCAGGAGTAACCTCTGTTGTCGTACCGCCACCGTTATTGTTAGGATCGTTGTAAGGTGCCGGAACATCTTCACAACTTGTAAATGTCGTGGCTGTCATAGCCAAAACGAGTAATGAATAGAATAGCTTTTTCATTTTGTTTTATATCTTTATTTTTATTTATTCTACGGTAAAGTTCTTCACCTCCCAAGTAGGAGCGCACGCAGAAGTACTCTTATAGTGGAAAGCAATGCGTACTTTCTTTCCTTTATAGGTGTTCAGTGAGGTCGTACCCGTAACGAAATTCCAGTCGCTGCCGGCAGGATATTGGGAAAGAGTGAGTGGTGTCCACGTGGCAGAAGCCGGATCTCCACTCTGATAATTGGTACTGATTGCAACTTGAGCGAAGTCGCTAAGCGTGTTCCCTTGTAGAAAATTCAACGCCTGATCTACAGAAAGTGAGACCGTGGCGGCCTTTGTAAGGTCGATAGACGGACTGATGAGCCAGCTTTCTGCTGCCACATTGGCGTGAGAGGCTGTCACGTATGCTGTCGCTTTCATACCGAAATTGGCAGATACCCAGCTCCATACGTTGGCAAGTTCTGTAGGAAGAGTGGTGTTGAAAATAGTGAAGTCTCCTTGACTTTCAGCGAAACTTTGTTGATAAATGGCTTTCGGAGCCTCTTCGATATCACCGGTACTGCGCATCAGGATTTGCCATGTGTCGCGGAAGCGCGTAAAGATACCGGTGATATTCAGTACTTCTGTCGGCATTACCATATTGGCGAAATCGGCATAGGTACTGGTTCTAACCACGATGTTGTCATGCCCTTGTATAGCGCGGTTTACGTTGTTGGCGGTGAGTTGCACGCTTCCGTCGTTGGGAGCGAATACGGCTTTGCCGTCTGCATCTTTCAGTTTCACCTTTTTGAGCGTCATTAATTTACCGCAATTTTCTGCTAAATAGGTTTGATCACCTATCTTACTCAAGTCGAAGTCTGTCGGTTTGACTTTCGAAGCATCGGGAGTTCCAAGTATTTTATGGTGCGTACTCCATGCGTAGCGGTTCATTCTGCCTACTGACTGTGTACCGTTTTTGTTCGTATAAACGGCTCCTATCTGCGGCTGCATGCCGTAACCACCGATGACCAACCCCTTGAGTGATACAAGTATTTGTTGACCTACGGGCAATGAACCGTGTAATCCGCCCTGCCCGATGGAGATGATAATGGCGCCGGTTTCATCTTGCAGAGCAATGCTGTTATAGATATTGCCCTCGATATCGTTGCCTGTAACATAACCTTTTATCTGGATGTCTTCGCTTATCTGTTCCATGCCGTTCGATGAAATAGTACTGGCATATTTGGTTTTCAGAGCAGCTATGGAAACGACATTGGTTTCTTGCAGTTCGTTATTGCCGTAAGGAGGCATGCCGTTTCCCTGCGGATCGGCATAATCTTCGCCCATACAAGATACGAAGAGCGTACAGATAAGCACAAACAGAATATATTTCAAATCTTTCATTTCGATAAACTTTTAGAATTTATATGCTATGTTGATCATGCCGTTTGTACCGAATGCGTGATACACTTTCGGGTTACGAGAGAACTTATAAGAACGGTAATTGCTTAATGTTCCGTCGTTGTTGGTCGTATAGTCGCTTCTACTTTGTTCGTAACCTCCCGTAACAATCTTCTGATTATTCAGTATGTTGGTCACCATGAGGTTAATGGAGAGCGAACCATGCTTTAGGTATATGTTCTTTCCGATGCTGCCGTCAAGCATGAAACCGCCGTGCCCTTTCATCTGTTCGGGTACGATGTAATTGCCCAAGTTGTCTACTTGACCGCTGACTTTTAGTGAACTTTCGAAGCGATAATTGGGCACATACGACAGATAGATGCGGTCGTAATAGTTGCCGTTCAGGTCGATGAACCAGCCTTTCTGGTGGTAGCTTAGTCCCAAACTTGCCGTAGTAAGCGGCGTACCCGACTCGCGCATGTTCTTGTTATATACCTTTTCGTCTACATAGACACCTTTTGTAGAAACTAAATAGCGTGCCTGTGCATTATTTATGTTTTTGGCTTCATTCCACGAACCGATAGCTTTAAGATCTAAAAATGAAGTAAGTTTGAACCTTAAACCCAGCTCTATGCCGTAGTATTCTTTCTTGATACCGGTCATAGATACATAAGAGAAAGCATTTACATCGTCGTAGTAGAAGTTCTGCCACTCCGTGATGTGGTCTACATAACTATAATATGCGTTCAAATTGGCATGTAGCCAAGGACTCTGGTACTGATAACCGAAATCGCTACTGAACACATGTTCGTCTTTTAGATTATTCACAAAGTCGTTGTTCATTTCGGGAGATACGAACGCTGCATTGGCATTCGGCGCACGCCATTCATAGCCGGCACCCAATGAAAATGTATTTCCTGCGCCCGCATTAAATATCATGCTTGCCTTTCCGCCGGCCTCTCCGAACTTTGCATAACCGCTTTTTCCGAAAGAATTGTTGGCAAACAAGCCGTTGCGCATGTTGCCTCTGCGTGCCATGTCCGTAGCCCCGAACTTTCCGGCAGCCATCAAATGCCAGCGACCGGTATTTACTGCATAGTTAGTCCACACAAGGCCTTTGTGTACAAGAATATCGTAATCGTAGCCGAACTTGTCGCCTTCGTAGACGAGACGTCCGAGGTTATTGGGCCCTGCAGTATTCAAATCGTATTGAATACGCGGATCGTTAGCGCTGTAAGTTCCCAGTGCATACGTGTTTATGTTATGGAAAGAAGATGCTCCCAGCATATCTTCCATGGTCTGATAGTGGTGCCCTTTGTTCTGTCCGAGCATGAAACCTAAGTTCCATACGGCATTCTTGTTGAGTTGAGTCGTCAGTGTCGAGGCTAAATTAAAGCGCAGGTTGTCGATATGTTTTGCCTGAATAAAATACAAAGCATCGCTGCCATTGAGGGCTGCCTGCTTGTTGGCGTAGTAGAGTTGATCCCAGTTGATCTGGCGATTGGCCTTGCTTGCTCTCCAAAAGTTATATGCCGAATTCCAGTCTGCCAATGCTTGAGCGGTGCGATACCGCGTATCCGTTGCGTCCCATACGTCGTAGTATGAACTCGGCAACGCCTTCCAATAATCGGGTTGCGGGTTCTCTGAGTTGTTATAATTGAGCTTCGTACTCTTATACATGCTATAGGAACCGAACAAAGTCGTTGTGAGTTTCATATCTTTATTGATGTCCCAATCCCATGTGAATAGGGCGGAAGGTGCGAAATCGTTAACAACTCTCGAGTTTCTTTTATGCCCGTTCTGATATCCCCAATAAGGGTTATAGTAATAATCATTGGCAAGCCAGTACGCTTCTTCGGTCGAAGCACCCTGCGTGGAGCGCTCTGTAGGATTGCCCCATGTAGAGAATGAAAGGCTGTGACCGTTATTCCACTTCTTCTGAACACCGAAGAAATAAGACAGAGCATTATAGAATGTGCCTTCTACATAGCCTCTGTTAGCCCATCGGTAAGTAATGTTGGCGGCGATAGCCCAGCCTTTATTGTTAAATCCTGAGGCGTATGTATACATGCCCCGAAGGGTATAATTGCGGTTTGCTCCGCTTAAAGTAAGGCGATGCCCTGCCGCCATATTTCCCGCACGGAAGTTATAATTGTTGCTTCCGGCCATGCCCGGAATAGCGAAGTTGTTACTTTCGAAAGGCAAAGCGAAGTCGATATTTCGTGTTTGTTGGTTCAGACCGCCCACCAAGGAGTAACGAAATTGGCCGGATTCCATGTCGTTCATGGGTGCTCCATTGATGTAAACGTCGTTATATTTCTGGTTGAAAGCACGATATCGGAAACGTAATGGGGAAAACAGATATCCCACTTCGGAAGCATAGACATTGGTGTTAGAATTCATGATCGTAACATTTTGCGACATATCATCGTCTTCTCCCAACTGTGCTTCTGTAAAAGTAAATGCCGATTCGTCTATTGGTTTAGCTTTCTGTCCGTCGGTTTCGCCTTTTTGGGCAAAGACTAAAGGGGAATAACATAAAGCTATCACAGCTAATTTCAGCTTGTTCTGCATAGTCGATTAATTATATAGATATTACACATTTGGTGCAAAGTAACGAAATATATTTTAAAAAAGAGAACCTTTTTATTTAATTTTTCACGAAACATTCTATTTTGTCATATTAATTACCGATATTTGCAAAACTTTATAAACATGTTGATTTAGCGTGCTTTTTAGCATGGTACTTAAAAACAAATGAAGTAAATGAAAAAACAATTTATTATCTTTGTAGCTTTATTGTTGATAACTTTCTCGGTGTCAGCGCAAAAGAAATTCTCGGTATATGCCGTAGGTTTCTATAATCAAGAGAACCTTTTCGATACTTGTCACGATGCAGGAAAGAACGATTATGAGTTTCTTCCGTCGGGTTCTTATCATTGGGACGGGCTGAAATATTCGCATAAACTTCATAATATGGCACGGGCTTTGGCCGATATGGGCACAGACAAATTGCCCAATATAGGTTGTGCAATCATCGGACTTAGCGAAGTTGAGAATGCAAAGGTGCTCGATGCTCTTACCGCCCAGCCCGAATTGAAAGCGCGGGGATATAAATATGTACACGTAGAAGGGCCTGATCGGCGCGGTATAGACTGTGCTTTGCTTTACAATCCTTCGCTTTTCGCGGTGCGAAATGTGAAATTAGTGCCTTATGTTCAGCGCCTTGAGAAAGACAGTGCATATAAATCGCGTGGTTTTCTTACCGTGAGCGGGACGATGGCCGGCGAGCATGTCGCAGCTATCGTGTGCCACTGGCCGAGCCGTTTCAGCGGTTCGTTCTATCGAGAGATAGCGGGCGAGCAGGTTAAAGCGGTAAAAGACTCGCTTTTGAAAGCCGATCCGGCCTGTAAAGTTTTCGTTATGGGCGACATGAACGATGATCCTGTCGACAGGAGTATGCACGAGAAACTTTCGGCAAAGGCAGAGATAAATCAGGTAGGAGTAGGAGATATGTACAATCCATGGTACAATGTCTTGGTAAAGAAGGGCACCGGAACGCTGATGTATAACGGTGCATGGAACTTGTTCGACCAAATCGTAATGACTCCCAATCTGCTCAATAAAGACGGTTCGAAAGACTTTTCTACCTTAAAGTATTGGAGTTGCCAAATTCAGCGGATGCCCTATCTCTTTCAAACCGAAGGCAAATATAAAGGCAGTCCTAAACGTACCACGGCCGGAGGGGTATGGCAGGATGGTTATTCTGACCATCTACCGGTTGTAGTTTACCTGTTAAAGGAACTTAGATGATAGGTATAGAAACGCATCCCTTTGTGCCTTTTATGCCAAGAGATGCACGCTTGCTCATGTTGGGCACCTTTCCGCCGGCTCGCAAGCGTTGGTGTATGGAGTTTTATTATCCCAACTTTCAGAACGATATGTGGCGTATTTTCGGCTACATCTACTTCGACGATAAAAATCATTTCGTCGTTCAGGGCAAAAGGACATTCGATGTAGCTGCGCTGAAAGCGTTTCTTACGGCCAAAAGAGTGGCTATTTCAGACACCGCATTGCGCGTTCGGCGTACAAAAAACACAGCTTCCGACAAAGATTTAGAGATTGTAGAACCCGCCGACCTTGATGCTCTGTTGCGCTCATTGCCCCAATGTAGAGGCGTTTTAACCGCCGGTCAGCTGGCTACAAACGTATTTACAAAGCACTATGGTATTGCCGTTCCTGCAATGGGAGGTTATACCGAGTTTCCTTTCGAGGGCAGAAACTTACGGTTGTACCGCATGCCGAGTAGTTCGAGGGCATATCCTATGCGTGTTGAGGATAAAGCCAAACGCTATCGCATCATGTTCAACGACATTCTAGAGTAAATATATTTATGGAGAACTTTCAAGAGAAAGTAACGATTATCGGTATTGCCGGAGGCACAGGATCTGGCAAATCGACCGTTGTAAAACGTATTGTAGAAACCCTGCCCCCACACTATGTGGCCGTTGTACCGCTCGATTCTTATTACAACGATACCTCTTCAATGACCGAAGAGGAGCGTCATGCCATCAATTTCGATCATCCCGATGCTTTCGATTGGAAACTCTTGATACAGCAAGTTAACGATCTTCGCAACGGTATAGCCATCGAACAGCCTACTTACTCCTATCTTCAATGTAACCGATTACCCGAGACTATTCATGTAGAGCCCAAGCCCGTAATCATCATAGAAGGCATTATGACGCTGCTCAACAAGAAGCTCCGTGAGATGATGGACTTAAAGATTTACGTGGATTGCGACTCTGACGAGCGCCTTATCCGTAATATCCAGCGCGATATTATGGACCGTGGGCGTACCGTTTCAATGGTTGTCGATCGATATCTTAAGGTGCTCAAGCCCATGCATGAACAGTTCATAGAGCCCACAAAGCGTTATGCCGACCTTATCATTCCGCAAGGAGGAGAGAATGTGCGAGGAATAGCCATCCTTTGCAAGTATATCGAAGGACTGATGTCCGCGGTTGTTTAGTAAGAAGGCTTTTGATAAACGTCAATAATAACACTTGAAATATATATTTTATGTTTGTTTTTGTTGTGGAAATGTTATAATATTCTTAAATTTGCAGTGAAGTATTTATAAAAGGATTGTACTAATTAAAATCAACAAGGTTATGAAAAAAATGTTATGCGCATCTTTGATGCTACTTTTCTTAGGAATAAATAGTGTGGTTGCAGGTTCTCCAGATGTTGAAAATCTTAAACTTCAGAAAGAAGTACTGAAACTCAATACCCAATTAACGAACTTGCGATTAAAGTACGACAAAGCACTTACAGTCCATCAAGAATTATGTAAAAAGGCTTCTGATATCAATGCCGAGGCGAGTTCTGAGGCTGTTTCGTCTTATACAATAATGGATGCATCAGCATCGGCAAAGGCCGCCAAAGAGCGTGCAAAGGTTTTAGATAAGGTGGAGAACGCAAATAAGAAGGTGGTGAAGAGCCAGAAAAAACTCGATAAACTACAGAAGAATATAGAAAAAGTACAGCGTCGTTTAGACGATTTGAACAAAAGAGTAGTATTTATTACCCAGTAGTTTATCAGTTGGACAGACTACTGCCATAAAAAAGAAAAAGCCTGAAAGAACTTGATCCTTTCAGGCTTCTTGTATTATATTCTCATATTATATTTCCATATTTTTGATTATTGCATTTCCGATAAGAGAAAAATTTCGATGCCAAACTCTAAAGGTTATGCATTTGTACACGAGTTGTGAAATAGTAAAAGGCGGCATGTTTAAAGAAGATGAAAAGCATCTTTATCGGCGGCAGATGTAATGCCTGTTTTTCTTTATCTTGTATTGTGCAACGCTTAGATGTAACTCTGCAGTTCGTTTCATATCTTATCGACCGAAGTTTCTAATCGCCAATTCTGCGGTACATTTCATCGAACGGCAGGCGAAAACGGTCTCCCTGTACGCCTTCGGGTTTACGAATACCGCAGGCGATAATCATGTTTATCTCACCTGTATGGGGCAAATGCAGGGCCTTTTTCACTAAATAGCTGTCAAAGCCCTCAAGAGGACAGGTGTCATATCCCACTTCGCTCATGGCCAGCATGAAGGTTTGTACTACCAAAGCACAGCTTTTATGCACCACAATGCGTGCATCGCCTTCCGACATTTGGCGCGGAATGGGACGAAACAACCCCACGCATTGGATAAGAGCCTTGCGCACCAATCCCCATAGGCCTATAAAACGCGAGTATTGAAAAGGCATCAGCTTGCCATAGTATTGCTGCATGAGCTTGATACGATGGGGTTGTCTTTCTGTCGGACTGTTGTGCCGAATGTTATCTATATTGGCTTCGAGTACCTTGCGTGCATGGTCTTTGTAGCGATCTTGACGTGTTACGAAAACTACCATCTGCTGTGCAGAGGTGGCAGAGCGCTGTCCCAAGCATGCTGTTGCAAGCTTATGAAGCATATTCTTATCGGTAATGTGATAACATTCCCATAGTTGCATGTTCGAACTTGTGGGTGCAAGTGTGGCCAATTCTATGCAGTGGCGCACGCTTTCCACATCCAATGGCTTCGACGAATCGAAGAGTCTCACGGCACGTCTGTGCTCAAGAATTTCCTGTAAAGTCATGGTTAGCGATGTTTTTTGCTGCATCGGGTTATGTTGCAGTTATTGTTTTATTTCTTCAATGCCGTCGTTTTTGTTCGCACGGTTAAGGTTATGAAGCTTCAAAGCATTGATACATTCGGTAACGCCGTAAAGCAACATGCACCATCCGATGATAAAGAGCGGCGCCGAAGCGATAGCTGTAGGGTAGACGATGGCTATAATACCGATGAGTAGAATGACGGACGGCACGATCCAGAAGTAAAATCCGATGCGTCCGTATTTGGTGGCCGATGCCAACATAACAAACTGACTGACGGCTCCCAATATAAGAATAGCGGCGAGAATATATACCAGTCCGTTGATAAAAGTATCGGGCATCAGGGCGAGTATTACGCCCAGAATAAGGCTGCCCAGTCCTACTATCGGGAACGTAGGCTTAATACCGGTAAGCTGGTTGCCGTCGGCGTCGTAGACAATTGTGTCGCCCGTCTGCTTCCTTGTGCTATAATAGGTGGTGCAGGATATAACGCCGGAAAGAAAAAACAGCACTCCTATGCAAATCGTGATCCATGTAACGGTCTGCTCTCTGTATTTGATAAGCAACACCCCCACAATAATCGCACAGATTGCGCGGAACAATGAACTTTGTATTATCTTCATAATTTCAATGTTTAATGTTGCAAAGATAGTATTTAATTCTGAAAACAAAGTGCAAAAGCAAGGGAATTATTCGGAAGCGTAAAGAGCTTACGATGGCTTTGTTTGGCGTTTGAAAGATTGCGATAACGTAACGGCTGTGTGCATGCATGCTATGTTTATGAACTACAGACCGTAGGCATATCGTTTCAATATGTGCCGTATAAGGAGTTTATACGGTATATATATCTGCTATTTGCAGTGTGCAGAGTGCCCGCCGTTCGGTTATGTTGGTTTCGTTTCTGCTTCCTTTACGGGCGTCAGGGTAAACTCACTGCGGCAATAGACATGGGGGGCGATGTCGAAAAAGCTCTGTCTGTTGCGTATAAATGCAATGAGCTGGGCAAATGTGCGGTTATCCTGAAGCAGCAGGGCATTGCCGATAAGGATGAGATGTTCGCGGGCTCGCGTCATTGCCACGTTGAGTTTGCGGTCGATAACGGCGCCGTCTTCCTCAAACACATTGTTGCACAAGAAGTCTAACTGGTAGCGTTTGCTTACGGTAAAGCCGTAGATGATAATGTCGCGTTGGCTTCCCTGATAACGTTCCACGGTATCGATAGTGATGTCGTGCAGGCACTTTATGCCGTATCGGTCTATGGCATTGCGCACCGTGGCTATCTGGTTGCGGTAGGGAACAATAATGCCTATCGTGTGCGCCACGCTGAAATTGTGTGCATGCAGGCGGTAGGCAGCCACCGTAGTAGCGGCGATCATCTCCGCTTCTGCCTTGTTGGTCTTGTCGGATACGGCGCTTTCGTCCTCCATGGCAGGGGCGTTCAGGAAGGCTATGCGGCGAGTCAGCAGGAGCGCTTCTATGCCCTTTGCGCCTTGGAGGACGGGGGCAAGGACTCTTTCCTGATGGGGTAGAGGCACTGTCTGCAGCGCATTCCCGTAGAATGCTTGGCTGGGAAAGCGGGCGATGTCGCGATGCATGCGTCCTTGACGGGTGAGCATGTAGACTACGGAGGCATTGTTACGGTACGTTTTCAGCAGACGTTCGAACAGTGAGAGCCGGCAGTCGGTAAGATGGATGGCGTGTAGTTCGGGCTCGTCCGTGCGCGATTCTTCCGTTGTTTGCTGCACCACGGCCGGCAATTGCTTATGGTCGCCTATCATCACAAAGCGCCCTATGCTCTCTTTGCCGCCACATTGAGCGCAGAGCAGGCCGATGATATGCGGTTCGAGTATCTGCGATGCTTCGTCTATAACGGCAAGATCGAAGCGTTTCATAGTAAGCAATGCAATGTTGGCATTAAGGGCCGATGTGGTTGCACATACCACACGCGTGCGGGCAATGAGCTCTTTAACGTCGCTCACCGTATCGCATTGCTGTACTCTTTCTTCCAACAAATGCCCTCGATAGCGCTCTTCACAGTTCAAAGACGAACCTATACGGAGGAAATCAATGCCTGCCTCGCACAGTTTGCTGCATATTTCGTCGACCGCACGATTGGTGTATGCCGTCAGCAGAATGGCGGATGAGGGCGATAAGAGTTCCTCCTTGAGCACGTTGAGCAGCCCGAAAGAGGTCTTGCCCGTACCGGGTGGGCCTATTATGAGGAAGAAGTCGCGTGCCTGTTTGGCTCTTAGAACGAGTTCGTTGAACGCACCGTAATCGCCTTGCAGGGCAAGATGTGTGTCTTGTTGCGGTGCTCTTTGTGCAAGAATAAGGTCTTTTCGTGCCTGTGAAGCCGACAGAAAGGTGTGCAACCCGCGGTAGAGAGCCCCGAAAGACGACTCGAAGAAATCGTGTTCTACGGTCCATCTGTCGGTTTGCGGACGCAGGAAAGCCCGCTTATCTGTTTGCGGATGACGCAGTGCGAGGCGTATGCAGTTGGTTTGTATGTCGGTGATGGTGGCACGAAACACCATCGTTTGCCGTGCATCCGGTTCGCTGTGGATTGGGTAGGGATACAATATCACGATGTCGCCCGTGCGGAAGTTCGACATATCGGTCTGCATCTGTCGGGCAAAGAGTAACGTAACGGTGCCGACTTCCTTACCTTCCGATGCGATCGGAGCCAACGACAGATTGTCGTAGATGTTGCCTGCCTGCCGCTTTTCTTCCACGGAATCGTTCCATACGGCGGCAAAACCGGAACCCTCTTTGGTTTTGTTGCCAACCTTGGCCAGCAGGTGTTCGGTTTCTATGAATGCCATGAAGCGCAGATAATACGCTCGTTGCAGAGGCGTTGCCGTATGGATGGGCTGCAACAGAGCGTTCAGTTGCGGACGGATGTATTGCTCCCAAAGACGTCCTGAAGCATGCGATATGTTTAGATTTTCGGGCGTCAACCGCTCCAAAAGACGCATGCCGTCGGTGGTGGCATATTGCTGTTCGAGGAACACCAGTTCGTTTCGAATGCGGAAGGCCTCGAACAAAAGCCGCGGAGCATTGCCCAATTCGAGCAGACTATTGGCATACTTGGAGTAAAGAAGGAAGGTGTAAATCCTCTTAAGTGCCTTGTCTTCCTTGTTTTGTTTGCCGAAGTTGTAGTGCAACAGGGCGCGATAAAGCAGTAATTGCACGTAATGTCGTTCCTGATGTCGCGGCGTATTGGGATCGGGATCGGGCGGGAAAGCGCCCTTACCCGCCTTCTGTTCGATAAGTACCTGATAATCGGATTGCAGGAAGTCCATGCGTCCTTGTATGCCGAGCAGCTCGCAGAAGAAAGACGGCTCGAGCAAAAGACGTTGCGAATCGAAGCTGCCGACTTCCTCGGGTAGCACCTCTTTGAGCGCATGGCGTATGTTCCGTTTCTGCTGTTTGGCGTTCTCGTGGAACTGTTTGTCCAGTGTATCGCAGGCCGCCATGCCGAGTGCATTGCGTTTGAAGAAACTCTTGATGCTCTGCGCATAGGTTTTATTTTCGGAATGCACCTCCTCATCGAGCAGTTGGCCGGCGAAATTTCCCAGCAATATGGCATCGGTACTCACGCTGGGTTTTATTTTATTGAGCAGGTGGATGCGCGCATCGTGGGCATAAGTTTCGAAACAAGCGGCTACAGACGATATGTCTACCAAGTAATCAGGTTCGTAGATGAGCAATTCGGGATACACGATACCGTCATTCTCGCGCGGGTTTACTACGTTGAGTTGCGTGCCGTTGCGCAGTAAGGAGCGCAGGTAAGACCAGTCGCCCATGCCGTATTCGCTGTCGAAACGGTAGCAGAGTTTGATTTGCTCGCCGCTTTCTTCGGCAATGCCGTATATGTATTCGTCGTCCCAAGAGCCCACGGCAACTCGCAATCTGTTGCCCATGAGTCGCCGAGGGGGCACGGTTGTCAGTCTGTCTTCGGGGAAGAATTTGGCTAAGAAGGCAGGAATAGCAGTGTCGGGATAGAGTTCATGAATAAATTCGCATATTGCTTTCAGGTCGTAGCGGCAGGCTTTTCGGAGTTCGTCCGGCGCTGTCGATGCCACATTTCTTATTCTGTTTCGGGCACCGTTGATATCGATAGCGAGCTGAGACGTAATGCGGAACTCTTTTACCAAGTAATCTATCTTGGCAAACATGCCCGCAAAATGAATTTTATTGTGGCGGAGTTTGCGGTCTACAGCCAGCCGCAGCACCTGTTCGAACACATGATAAATGCGCCCGACCGGCGGTTGCGGCAGTCGTACAACCGGTCGCAATGCCTCGTAGAAATCTTTCTCGGTATCGGGAACATAGCCGTATAGCGCCTCTTCCGTGGCGGGAGAAAGTGATGTTTTGCGGCTGTTGTTTATAACAGATCGTTTTTCCATGCTGTTTATTCCGCATACAAAGATACGATAGAAAAACGAAACAGCACAAGAAAAGATTTGTTTTTGGTAACAGATTTTACTATATGTAAGCACGATAGACAGTATTTCTTTCGTGCATAGCATGGCCCCCTGTTTGCAATACACCTGCGGTATATTCCGTTTGCACAGAGTTTTTTTGTACTTTTGCAGGATAAAATATATTGGATATGACAACATTGTATTTGGTGCGCCACGGCGAAACGGTGGACAATGCAGCACAGATTTTGCAAGGACAACAGCAGGGAGAATTGAACGAGAATGGCATCAGACAGGCGGAAGAGGTGCGCGACAGGCTGGCCGATGAGGATATAGATGCTTTCGTGGCAAGCGATCTGAAGCGTTCGGTCGATACTTGCAGGATTATTGCGCAACCGCATCATAAGGATGTGGAGACTACTCCGTTGCTGCGAGAACGCGATTGGGGCGACTTTACCGGTGCGTTTATCCCTGATCTGAAAGACAAAGAGTGGCCCGAAAACGTAGAGTCGATAGAAAAACTGAAGTCGCGTGCGCAGAATTTTCTTACCTTCATTAAGGTGAACTATCCCGATAAAAAAGTGCTTGCCGTGGGGCACGGCATTATTAATAAGGCCATTCAGAGCGTTTATTTTAAACTGCCGATGAACGAAGTGCAGAAGATGACGAACGCAGAAGTGCGGATCCTAATACTTTAGAACCCGCACATTCCCAATTTAATTATAACTCTCTAATTTTGTTACCTAAAAATAATCCTTTTTTATAACTCTATAATTTCGGTCCTTCAAACAAATCTTTTACCTTGCAGAACTTACCTTTGAAGTTCTTGCCTATATGAGTTTTTACATTAAATTGCTTTGTTTTCCTATCTTCGACTGCCGAAGTGAGCGCCTCCGCTGTTCTGACTCGGGCTGGTGCTGCCGCCTCCTCCGCCGAATGAAGAGCCTCCCATGCTTCGACTACCGGAACCAAAAGAACCGGAATTGCTACGTGCTCCTCCGCCAAAAGAGCCTGTATTGCTGCGAGTGCTCGGTGAGAAAGAGCCGGAACTGCTCATACCTCCGTCGAACGAACCTCCCATGCTCCGGCTGCCGGAACCGAATGAACGGGAACCGCTGTGCGGACTTGTCTCGAACGAACCGCTGTTGCTGCGGGTACTTGGCGAGTATGAACCGCTGTTACTGCGTGAACCTGAGCCGAACGTACCCGTGCTGCGTGATGTGGAACCGAACGAAGATTCTGATGATGAGCGGGGCGAAGTGGAGCGACTCGGCGAGAATGTATTGTTGGGAGGAGATACATATCCGTTAGACAGGCTGCCGTTGCTCCTTGAACCGAAATGGCTGTAACCGCTACCGGATGTTTCGGGGCGTGTAACTGTAGAGCGTGTGCTGCTCTGACGGTTGCCGAAACTACCGTTGCCAAAAGTCGAATTGTTGCGGGTAGACGGAACACCATTGCCGAACGAACCTCTGTTCTGTCGCGGATAACTTTGGCTGCCGAATGAATTTCTGCCGCTTCCGTTGCTGCGATCTATACCGTTTCCGAACACTCTATTGCTGCCCCGTCCGTAATCTCCGCGGTTAAAACCGTCGCGCATGCCTATTCCTTCGTAGCCCGGACGCGGTCCGAAACGCCGTCCGTTGTACCAAGAACGTCCTCCGTTTACGCTCCAACTGTGGCTACCCCGGTAAACTCCGTAGAAATCAGGGCGCCCAAAGAAGAAATAGTCGCGGTGGGGATAACGTGCATAAATACCGAAGTGCCAGTAACCGCCGCTCCAATAAAGCGGACGATAGAAGTAAGTAGCGTTGATATAGGCACGATATTGCCAGTCGAGAAGTATGTAACTCAGGTCGATATTGCGCTGCTGCCAGTAAGCACCGTACAGATCGCTGTAGTCGCTGATACTCATCAGATAGTCGAGGTTGATCTCGTAAGCCGCCTCGTATTGGTCATCGGTCAGATTAAGCTCATAAGCCATCTTGTCTGTAAGGAACAAAGCTTGCTGACGGGCCTGCTCATAACTCATGGCGCTTGCCGAAACTGTTATGGTCAACAGTGCTGTAAGGGCTAATATAAACTTTTTCATAATCGTATATTTTTACTTGTTGATATTCTCTTTGTGAGTGATTTAACTGCTGTAGTTTCTTCATCTTCACGCTGCAAAGAAACGAAGAATAGTTTGAACTTGGAAAGGATTTTCCCTAAACTGCAGGGGAAAATCCCTAAAGGTTCTTTTCTCTATTTCTCAGCTTTGTAGTGCCTTCTGTTTCGAGGTTTTGGTGTCATGCGGTTCGAATTATTGCTGTAAAGATAACAACAGTTTGTTCTTTTGTCGCTATATATCGATCATAGTTCTTCATGTTGTCTTGTTTATCGCTGTTAGAGGTGTCGTTTAGGGGCGATAGGTATTAGGAGTGAAGAAGGTAGGGCATACTCCTGTAGCGCTTGTGGAAGGGGGATTTCTGCCTCGATAGTTTGCTGTGAATAGGCGAAGAGTTAAAGACGGGATGTAAATTCCGAGAGTCTTCCACTGTTCCATCGTCTGTTTGTTGATTTCATTTTTACAAACAGTGAAAAGAAGAAATCGGTGACGACCGAATGATTTTCTTTCTTCGACGAAGTTATTTTCTATCTATTATCTTCTGTCATATTATCTTTCCTATCTTCTATATATAGGAACAGGTGCTGATTTTTAATAAATTATAAGCGCAAAGTTGCAACTAAATTACAACTAAGTTGAACGATCAAGAATTGTTAACATAACTTTTGTGCAACTTTCTTCTTGTTTTTTCTCTGTGTTTTTGTAATAATTCAGTCGTATTTTCAGGGGTGTTATTTATCGGAAACATAGAGTTTTTTATGATTATAATTTGATAAATGATGTGTTTCATATAGAGGAAGGTTAATATTATATTATAATCTTTCTGCTATATACATGAAATTTTGCGCAATATAAAGAATATATCAGCGTTATTACAGACAATGGGCGGCTGTTACGAAAGGGCCGGCCATTGGTTGGAAAAATAAACAGTAAGTTACCACTATTTGAAAGATAAGAATAGAATAATGAAAAAACTCATCACGTTGTCTTTGGCATTTATCGCCACAACCACGGTCTTTGCACAAGCATGGACAGATGTAGATCATACCAAAAAGCTCGATCCGATAAAGGAAATCGGCTATCGGGTAGAGATGCAGGGATCGTTTTCCGATGGGAAGACGCCTTTGTGGCTCAATGCCAACAAGTATGGACTGAGTTCGTTGGATAAAACTAACGGATATGTGCGCGGCGCTATTATCAGACAACTCGATACGGATTCGGCCCGACGATGGGGCATCGGTTACGGTATAGACATGGCTGTGCCGTTGCATTATACAAGTAAATTTGTGGTACAGCAGGCCTTTGTGGAGGCTCGATGGCTTCATGGTGTGTTGAGTTTGGGCAGTAAAGAATATCCCATGCAGCTGAAAAACAATCTTCTAAGCAGCGGTTCGCAGACTTTAGGCATTAATGCACGACCGGTACCGCAGGTGCGTTTGGCTCTGCCGGACTATTGGCGACTCCCTTTCGGCAAGGGGTGGCTCCATTTAAAAGGTCACATTGCTTACGGTATGATGACCGATGATGGCTGGCAACACGACTTCACGGCGAAACGGCACCGCTATGCCGACAACGTGCTCTACCATAGTAAAGCCGGTTATCTTATGATCGGAAATCCCGATAGATTTATGCCTATGTCGTTGGAGTTGGGCTTGGAAATGGCATGTACTTTCGGTGGAGAGGCCCATTTGGTGAATGGTACGAAAGATCGAATTATAAAAGGAGGAACGAGTTTTAAGGACTTTTGGCATGCATTCTTGCCGGGCGGGCAGGACGAAACGGACGGATTATACGGCAATATCGCCGGAAACCAGCTGGGAAGTTGGGTGATGAGGCTGAATTATGATGCTGATACATGGGCTGCACACGTCTATGCCGACCATTATTTCGAAGATCACAGTCAGATGTTTATGGTAGATTACAATGGTTATGGTACGGGCGAGGAGTGGAACGTGAAAAAGAAAAGGCGTTTCTTTCTGTATAATTTGAAAGATATCATGCTCGGTACGGAGATTAATCTGAAGTATGGATCGTGGCTGCGAGATATTGTTTTCGAGTATATTTATACCAAATATCAAAGCGGTCCGTATAACCACGACCGCACGAAGAACATTCCCGACCACATCGCGGGTATGGACAATTATTATAACCATGGCAATTATACCGGCTGGCAGCATTGGGGACAGGTGATGGGAAATCCGCTCTATCGGTCGCCTATCTATAATGAAGACGGAACAATTCGAGTGAGCAACAATCGTTTTATAGCGTTCCATGCCGGTGTAGACGGCAGTCCGACGGAACATATCGGCTATCGCATGCTTGCTACCTATCAGAAAGGGTGGGGCACTTATTATGATACTTATACGAAAGTGCACCACAATGTGAGTTTTCTTTTAGAGGCATCTTACCGTTTTAAGTATAATTGGAAGGTGAAAGGTGCTTATGCTATGGACTTCGGAGGGATACTCGGACGCAATACGGGTTTTCAGTTTACGTTGTCGAAAAGCGGGCTTTTCGGAATCAGATGATGCCCCTATCGCCCGTACACATACTTTACAAACCTATTAAATGCACTCTATAAAGAATATATACGAATGAAATATACAGAGAGAAATTTTATTGTAGCAGCGGTGTTTGCGGCAATGTTCGCAAGTTGTACTATCGAAACGAGCAGGAATGGCAAATTTGATGGCTTCTGGCATCTTGTGCGTGTAGACACTTTAGATACCGGAAAAAGCAGAGATCTGTCGCGTCAACGCATCTTCTGGGGCGTGCAATATAAGCTAATCAATGTGAAAGATGCCGACCGCAATGAACAAGGATATTATTTGCGCTTCGAGCGGGTGAAAGACAGTTTGTTTGTACACACCCCTTATGCTAACCATTTGCATCAGGATCAGGGAGCGGATGGAGGAGATATTCCCGTAGACGACGCCAAGTTATTGGCGCCTTTTGGCATTAATCGCTTAGAGGAACATTTTAAAACAGAGGCATTGGATGGAAGCAAAATGATACTTAAATCTTCCCGATTGCGGTTGTATTTCGATAGTTTCTGACGGAAGCGCAGGTGTTTCTTCTTTTAGAAAATCTTGCCGAAAGCGATATTGATGAAAGTTTTGACCAGTATTTTAGTGTCGAACCACCATGAGCGGTGTTCCAGATAATACAGGTCGAGTTCCAGTCGGTGCAGCATTTTCTCCATCGTGTCGGTATATCCGTTGTAGAGAGTGGCGTAAGACGTTACGCCCGGACGTATCTGGTAGAGGAAAGTGTAGCGCGGATCGTGCTTCATAATTTGGTCGATATAGAACTTTCGTTCGGGCCTCGGGCCGATGAAAGCCATATCTCCTTTGATGACATTCCACAATTGCGGCAGTTCATCAAGATGGTGTAATCGCAGAAAACGCCCGATGCGCGTGAGACGAGTGTCTTTATCTTTTTCGTGTAATTGCGGCTCTCCATATTCTTCTGCATCTATTCGCATACTTCTGAATTTATAAATTAAAAAGGTTTTCCCATATCTTCCAATCCTTTCTTGGCTATAGATAATTGGAAATCCATCTTCTATGCAAATGGCAAGAGCACAAAGAAAAAATAATGGACAAAACACAATTAAGCACAAGATGGCAATGATACAGTCGATAAATCTTTTCATATAATTTCTTTTTTTCTTCTTTTACCGATATAATAGTTAAGTATAAGATGAAAAAGAGTGTAAATAAAAATGTCAAGTAAGAAAATTATGGTAAATCCTAATTTTGGATATAGTAATATATTAATTACGACAAAAGCTATATCGATAATAAGAATTATGATGAGTGTGTTATGCATGGAAATCCCTATCCTCATGAGTTTATGGTGAATATGATTTTTATCGGCATCGAAAATTGAGCGATGATTACGTATGCGATACAGTATAATTCTTACAACATCGAATGTCGGAATTATTAGTAGTGAGTAACCTATGGGCATGCGACTAAGGTAGAAATGCATCACGTTCGGGTTATCCATGGAGTATTTAATGAAAAGGACACTAAGGATAAATCCGAGAGTTAAACTTCCGCTATCTCCCATAAAAATCTTTCTGTTGTTCTCTACTTTGCCAAATAGATTAAAGTATAGATATGGAATAAGAACCCCTATCATGCTGGCAATCATAATGCAGTAAACTTCTAAACCTTCGGTGTAAAATCCTATCATAAATCCTATTAATGCAATGACAGAGATACCTGCACATAGTCCGTCAATACCATCTATCAGATTCATGGCATTGTCTATAAAGACAATAATAAAAACGGTAAGAGGAACACCTACCCAAAAAGGTATGTCGTGTATTCCGAATAGTCCATATAAATTGTTGATATATAAACCGGATAGTGGTATTATGGTTGCAGCTATAGATTGGACTGTAAATTTTATATTTGCATTCAGGCCGATAAGATCGTCGATAAGACCAACTATATAGATAATGAACAGACTGATGAGAAAATACAATGACCAAAGATTAATTTGTGTATTGTGTCCATCACTATTTTTGTTAAGGACAAATAGAGCGATAATAACAGCAATAAGCATACTGGGCATAAAAGATATTCCTCCTAAACGCGGAATTGGTATTTTATGCATTTTGCGGGAGTTGGGGGCATCGTAAAGTTTCTCTTTCTTACAATAATTGAGAATGAGAGGAATTGATAGAAAACCGCATATCATGCTAAGTAAAAGGGCACCAATAATAATTATTACGTCTATGTTTGTCATACGCACCGACTTGTATATTCTTCTTTTATAATTTAAACATAATTTTACTGAAAATATTGTATTTACTAATCAATAGTATGTATGGAAAATAATTGTTATCCAGTAAACCTCATAAACGATGATATTTTCGCTTATCTAATTATCCATATCCTTATTCTTTAAAGGACATGGTTACATGATTGCCATTAATTATTAAATCTTAGGATATTTTGTTATTCTCCTTTCTGTAGTATCTTGCAACAAAAGTATTTGGAATATGTTTGTATGTCCAAGAAATAACGAAAGAGGCAATACTGAAAAAGGGTCTCCGCAATATGAATTTTTTCCGTGCTTTATGATTGAAAATCCACTGTTCTCTATTACGTTTCTCCTGCAAATCGTTTGGAACCCGATAGTTTAAAAGTTTATCTTTTAGATTGCCAAATTTATATCCATGTTTGTATAGGCGTATGAAAAAGTCTATATCTTCGGCTTTTCTATAAAAAGGATTATAAAAGAAA
Source organism: Prevotella phocaeensis (assembly GCF_900065875.1). NCBI lineage: Bacteria > Pseudomonadati > Bacteroidota > Bacteroidia > Bacteroidales > Prevotellaceae > Prevotella > Prevotella phocaeensis. The sequence continues at coordinate 247,173 of NZ_LT160626.1, forward strand.
CCTGCATCAATTATTTTACGGCGGAACATGATTGTCGGATGTGCAAATGGGGAACGGAAAGCAAACATGATTTGGATGCTTAGAGATGAGGTGGGATAGTACCTTTCTGATATAATTTTGTCATTTTCATCAATGATATTCATACTTCCTCCAAACACATCGATGGTTGGATTATTTAATGCATAATTTACTTGTTTGGTAATTCTATCAGGCAGTGCCACATCATCTCCGTCCATTCTTGCTATCAAAGAGCCTTTTGCTTCTCTTAAGGCATAATTTAAGGCAGGCACAAATCCCATCTTATTATCTTTACGTATAATTTTTACGCGATTATTCTCGTTTGCAATAGAATTTATAATATCTATTGTTTCAATATTAGTACTATCATCAGCAATAAGTAGTTCTATATTTGAGTAATCTTGATTTAGAATACTATGTATGGATTTCTTTATGAGCAAAGCTGGCTCATTATAAGTTGCCATAATTATTGATACAAGCGGATGATTATCTGTTTTCGCCATTTTTACATAGAATATTCATCATACAATGATCAAGCATCATGTGAAGGTCTTCCGATATTTGCATATCTTTAATAGGTATATGAACGTTATATTGACAGATTTTTTTGATAATGCCACCGTCATATCCAGTAATACCAATGGATGTGCCATTATGTTCATTTGCGTATTGAAGTGCTTTAATTACGTTAGAAGAATTTCCGGAACCGCTGATACCTATAACATAATCTCCTTCTTTAAAAAGATTACGAAGTGGGCCAACAAATATTTCTTCCCAACTATAATCGTTAGCATAGGCCATCATAGACGGAATGTTGTCATTTAGACATATAAATCGGAACTTGATTTTCTGATTATTGGATATGCCTTTATTAAAATCACAGCAGTAGTGTGAAGCTGTTGCAGCAGAGCCTCCATTACCGCAAATGAAGACGAAATGCTGTTCATCACGGGCTTTATTCAATAAATTGAGTAACGTATTAATATCATCTTTTGAAATCTGATCTATAATTTCTTTTTCCCGTTCAAAATATGCCGTTATATCTTTTCTATAATCCATATTTTTATATTTAAATGAATTTATCACCAACGTAGATGACCTGCGAACCGAAATTATCAAAACCGAAAGTTATTTCATCGAAATCGATCATGCATTTTCGGAAAGAGTCTTGTTTTTCCTTAGGGCAGTAAAATAATATAAATCCAGCTCCGCCTGCGCCAAGAAGTTTTCCTCCCAAAGCTCCTGCCTCAATACCTTTGTTATAGATGTGATCAATATTGTTATTGGATATTCCCGATACAAGTGAACGCTTGAGTCTCCATCCCTCATCCAGTATTCTTCCAAAGTCGTCTATCTCATCTTCTTGAATCGATTTGCGTAAATCATCTGCCAAAATAACCATTCTTTTTTGAATTTGAAATTTTTCTTGTGCATCGATTGCTTTAGATTGGCTTTTGAGAATATCATTAGCAGAATGTTCACCACCTATATATATAAGAACAAGATTCTCTTCTAATTGCTTTTTAGTGGTTGATTTCATTAAAACTTTTTCGACTTTCACCGTGTCATCGGGATAGAATATGATATAGTTCATTCCTCCATATGCTGCAGCATATTGGTCTTGTTTGCCTATGGGGCTCCCTATTTTTGTGATTTCTGTTTTGCAGGCAAGGGAGGCTAACTTATCTGCACTGGAATACTTGCCAAGATATGCTCTTACAGCATTAAGTAGGCCTACAGTAAAAGAACTGCTGGATCCCATCCCCGTTCCGGCTGGAATATCTGCAATAGAATTTATATCGACGCCTACAAGATTATACATGCTGAGCACCTCTCTGAAGATAGGGTGTTGGATATCTTTTATCTGTTCAACAAGCTCTGTCTTTGAATATTTAAGTTGAATTTTATTTTTATTGAAAAAAGGATGAATAACTAAATACATATATTTGTCAATAGTTGTACTTAGTACCGCTCCTTGCTCTTTATGAAAGAAAGCAGGTAAATCAGAACCACCGCCGGCAAAGGATATTCTAAAAGGTGTCCTTGTTATGATCATTTTTCTAAATTTCTTTTTTCAATGCTGTCAAAAGAGCACCGGGGATATTAGTCGGAATTAAGATTGAGCGCTTTACATGTGCATTAGTTCCTGCAGAAATATCACTTTCTCTATCTCCGATCATAATAGATTCTGCCAAGTTGATATTTAATTCTTTTGCAGCTTTTAGAAGAAGCCCTGGAGCAGGTTTGCGACATTCACATTGAAATTTATATTCTTTTCGTTCTTCTGGATAACCACTGTCTGGATGATGTGGACAGAAGTATAGAGCATCAATATATGTATGCTTTTTACCTAATAACGTTTCCATTTTAGCATTTATTGTGTCAAGTTCATTGAAAGTACAAAGATTTCTGGCAATGACAGACTGATTAGTGACTACGACAGCAAGATAACCTTTTTGATGAATATAGTTAAGCCCTTTTTCTACTTGTTCTATAAGTTCCATTTTATCAAGTGTGAAGACTAAACCATTGTCAATATTGAGCACTCCATCTCTATCAAGAAACACAGCTTTACGTTTATGGTCCATATTCAATGCATGTACTCTTCCGGTTTCCCAATCATGGCATACGGCATAATAACGCTCGGGAGTTCCCATATCTTTTACATATTCAGAAGAGATATATCCATAAAGTTTCATATTTTTTTTTATACATTTTGGAAAAATATCCTTTTCTATATGAGCCTTTTTCCCACGTTCTATGAGATTGATAATTTTTTTATTAAAAATGAAAAGTGCGGCATTAACGATGTTATGACTAATAAAATTCTTAGAATGGGGTTTATATGCAAAGTTTTTAATGCGATTATCTTTACCAAGGATAACTATGTCAGAATCGAAAGGATGATCGTTGGGGTGCACGAATAGGGTTGCGTCGGCATGATGTGAAAAATGGTAATCCAGCATTCGATTCATATCGATATCCATAATAGTATCACCGTAGAAAATAAAGAAATCGTTTGACAATAAATCTTTTATTTCAGCTAATGCTCCTGCTGTACCTAAAGGTTTATTTTCGTGATAATAATCTATATGGATATTCCATTTGCTACCATCACCAAAATATTCCTGTATCTGATTTCCCAAATAACCAATTAGAAAAATAAATTCATAATAACCATATTTCTTGGCTATTTCTATTTGACGTTCTAATACCGGTTTCCCACATACAGAAATCATGGCTTTTGGTATTTCTTTATTGACAGATGCTATACGAGTACCTTGTCCGCCAGCTATAATAACGACTTTCATTTGCCTAAACCTTTTTGAATAGCTATTCTGACAGCCTCATTGGAAGTCTTAGGATTCTCCCACCCTAAAGCATTGATTTTAGAAACGTCATATCTGAATTCTGGAACATCGCCTGTCCATCCACGGTCTCCGCCAGTGTATTTTATTGTAGCATTCAATCCCATTTCCTCAATGACCATCGCAGCTATTTCTTTAACTTTTGTACGACTTTCAGAGCCAAGGTTGTAAACGTTGTATCCTTTATTAGAATGGTGGATAATGAACTGAATACCATCTATAAGATCCCTGACGTAAATGTATGGTTTACATTGTTCCCCATTTCCTAGAACTTCGAGTTCATTTGGATTATTGTGGAGCTTTTTTATAAAGTCGAATATCACGCCATGTGTAAATCTTTCACCGACAACGTTCGGAAAACGAACAATCCATGTTTGAATATTATAAGTATTACTGAAAGCACTGATAAATGCTTCGCTTGCTAGTTTTCCGGCACCATAATTGGAAACAGGATTCAGTGGACCAAAATTCTCATCCAATTTACCTGTAGTTTCACCAAATATGGCCGAAGTGGAGGCAAAAAAAAGTTTTTTTACTTTAAATTCTTTCATGAGTAAAAGCAGGTGGAAAGTTGTATTAAAGGTAAGATTATAATCAACAAGAGGATCATCCCCTCCTTTTTGGATGTCAGAATTTGCTGCAAGATGATAAACCATGTCAAATTCATATTCTTTAAATATATGTCGCATTGTTTCTGTATGGAGAATGTCAACTTTAAAGAATTTGAAGTTTTTATCTTTCAGTAGATGAATAATATTTTCTTTTTTTCCTAATACGAGATTGTCTATGGCAATAATCATATTATTCTCAGATATGAGTCTGTCACATAGATGAGAACCTATAAATCCAGCTCCTCCGGTGATTAGTATTTTCATTATTATTTGGTTTTAATTCCTTTGTTTATACCTAATAAAATATTTGTTAAATTTTTGAATCTTGGGGTTACAAATAATGGATAATAAAATAATTTAATGATGTATTTTCCACCATTGTAAAGTAACCATTTTTTAGGTACATATTTTTTTTTAAAAAGCCATAAATAATTTCTATATTGATAGAATAACCTGTTAGAAGAACCGATAGATATTAATTTCTTTCCAATTTTTCTGCTTGATTTGCCTAATTTATGATAAATAATGACTTCTCTGTCTTGGTAGAAATGAACATCTTTTTTGCTTGTTGCTCGCCAGCACCATTCACAATCAACATCATCTATAAAAAGTGATTCGCACATCAAACCAACCTCCTCAAAAAGTTTTGCAGGAATTAGTGATATAGAGTTCATTAAATAGGTTAGTTGGTTAACTTTGAAGTGAGAAATTCTCCTAATAAGATTTGGATAGGTTGAAATTGGCCTGTCAGTTAAAAGATCAAATGCAAAAGAGCCGATGCCACCAATTTTATCATCCCATTCTTTAAGTAATAAATACTTGTTAGTAAGTGCCTTTATAGCATTGTCAGGAATAGAACTATCAGGATCGGCAAAGGCGATAAAAGTGGGTTTTTCTGCCAGTGCATATCTCAATCCTATATTTTGGGCAGTAGCAATACCAAGATTCTTATGCTGTGGTAAATATATGACATTTTCCCATTTACAGAATCTCTTTTCATATGAATTTGCAGAATTGTCAATTAAGTAGATTTTGTCTACCTGTTTAGAAAGTTTTGTGATATTATTTTCTGCTTCTTGGGTATTGTCGTTGTATAGTACTACAATAGCTATCGTTGTCATAAATATCTTTTTATTCTTTGCAAAAATACTAATTTTTAATGATTAAACCAAAGATTATGATGGACTTTTTGGAAACAAGGTTACTGTAGTTTGTGATATTATAATGATCAAAAGAGTATATTGTACGAAAGTCGCTATGCTCATAATAAAATCTTCGTGATAAAATTGTACAAAAAGAACTTTTACAATGAAAGCATAGATGCATCCTGCGATAAAACTACCGCTTTTGAATTTATGATATATATATCCAAACATTGTACCATATGTAATACCGAAATAAGCGATGCCAATATATCCGAAATCTTCATAAAAGGGCATAAAGATGGTGTATACATTTGTTGGTAAAGGAACCCAAACCCATTCTTGGAGTCTTTGATATACAATAAAATTTCCAATATCAAGATTATGTAAAATGCCATAAAAGTATTCAAATGTATGAGCTCCGAATTGATTGGATAAATCTTCTGTTACATATTCAAAAGCTACTGCAGGTGACAATATATATACACCAATAAAATCAATGAAAGACATACTCTCAACTGTCACGTCCGATTTTATTTCTTTTGAAAAATTAATTAAGAAAAATAGAATTACAATAGCCCCTAATGTCATAATTATTGAGCGTGGCTTTATGATTTTTTTCTCAAAAAGTATGAATAGAGTAGATATTACTAACATGAATATTCCATTTTTTTCCATTAGGGCGAATTGCCCCATGAGGTAAGCAATTAATATGAGTGTAATTTGCCATAAAGGAATTCGAGGATATTTCCATAACGCGATAATAAAAAGAGCTTGATTTAGAATGTAAGTATATTTTATTATTCCGAAATCGTATTCTTGTGAAGTTGCCAATATACGTAAATTATACAATAAATCTGTCGAGTCAAACATTGTAACTACCTTTAGGATTTGGTATAGATATAATGGCGTAGCTATTAATGTTAGATAAAATAATATATAGAAAAGTGTATAATTGATGTCTATAGTACCGATTTTAGAGGCTTTCTTTCTATATTGAGTTGGGAGAAGAATATATGTTGTAATTGAAGAGAAACAGAAAATTGGCACCCAAATCAGCAAACAAGTGTAGAAATGCTCTCCTATAGGATATAATAATCCATTCTCGAATTGAAACAAGAACATAATTCCAAACCAGACAAGTGTGGTTATAAACCATGGAGAAAAATAATCCCCTATTTTGAAATAGTGAAATAAAACGAGTAAAAAAACTAAGAATATAATTATAATCCAGTCCATTATTCACTTTTATATTGGTTAGTTCTTTTATATTTTAATTTTTCTAATAAAAGAATTTTCCATGTAGTTATTATAAATCCGACACTTAAAATCGTGAAAAAATAGGGAATAGGTTTGGGGGATATTGGTTTTAATGGGGTATATGGTTTTCTTATTATAGAGAAAGTAGGAGTATTTTTTATTGATAAGAATTTGTATCGTTGTTCTTTAGTGCACGCCTTTTGATATAGTTCAAAAGCATGATCCTTTTCTTCTCTCAATTGATTTAATTTTGTGATTGTACTTGGGAGTGTCGGATCGGTGTTTGTCTCTACTAAGTTCGCATATGATTTTTGGAGACGATGGTATATTACGCCAGCATCTTTGCGTTCTCTGGTTGCGTTAATTAACCTTTTTTTATTGAGATCGTATTTTTGATCAGCCAGCCTTTTTTGAAGTTGCTTTTGTATAGATATAACTATTGTATAAGCTACAATCGGGTCTTTATCGGTGTATTGGATAGTGATTGTATGATTAAATGGAGTAATAGAATATTTTATATTATCTTGTATTATTTTTATGATTCTCATATAATCATTTATTTCCGTTCCCATAATTTTTTCGTAGAACCGTTCTATTATAGTCGCTTTATGAGTTTTTTTTATATGGTAAAACAAATTGTAATTATATTTTTTTATATTAGTCTGGGAAATCTTAATTGCAAATTCTTGAGATGAAAGAAAATAAGGATAAACTTCAGGATTATTTATACCTTTCTCTTGTAAGGAAGGAATTGCTCCCTTATTAACCAAAGCTGCAAAATTGCTTAATCCGATAAGGATATCCGTTTCTTTTGGTTCATCCGAAATTTTAATTTGGGATGCATATATTTTAGGCATGGAAAGACATAAAATAATATCAATTAATATGCATAGTGCTATAGTTATGAAATATGAAGTTTTGTTTTTTTTAAATATACTCCATAAATTTGTTGAATTGTTCTTTTGAAAGGGATTCTCTTTATCCATCGACTTGTTGATTTTAGAGACAGTTTGCATCTTTTTGGAAAAGTTCTTCTCTTTTCTTATACAGTAGAATGCTAATTCTTAGGAAAAATCCGATAAGTATGAATTCAAGCAGAATAAGAATTTTCGGTTTATTGCTATGTTTAATAGGAACTGTAGCAGACTGAAGTACTGTAAAAACAGGTGTTTTCTCTTGTACTTTTGCTTTAGATAATTGGAGTTGCTGTACTACTTGTGTGTAAATATTATAGCGTAGTTGCATTTCATTTTCCAAATCTTCCTGCTTACTTTTATAGCTTTGAAGAAGTAGGTCTTCGTTTGCATCTGAGTAAGAAGCATATTGCAATCTTGCCTGAGTATATAGCATTTTGGTTTCCTTGTAAAGTTGTTCCATATATGCTAAGTCGTTACGCGCCTTATTTGTCCGATATTGGATGATAAAGGATTTTAATTTTTCTTTTATGGAATCTGCAAGTATAGCTGAAATGAGTGGATCTTGGGCTGTTACTTCTATAGTAATAACATTTGTCTTTTTATCAACTTGGCAATTAATGTCTTTTTCGATAGATGTCGCAATACCGTATTGTTCTTTAGAAGGTTCAAAAGCATTATTCTGATATATTTTTTTATCCTTTGAAGTTCCCTCGTTATTAAAAAGAGATTGAAGCCATTTGAAAGGATAATACCACCATGAAACCTTTTGGAATTTCAACTTGTAGTTATAATATGAAGAATTTATTGTTCCGTCAATAGTGTGTACTTGGATAGGGAATAGGCTGAATAAGAAATCCATAGATCCCATCAAATCTGGATATATTTCTGGATAGATGGCATCGTTTATATTGCCAAAATTCATGTCCATACCAATCATAGAGGCAAGTGATGATATATTTGAAGTAAAATTACTTGTATTGGGTATCTCTGGTGCCAGCATAACTTTAGCTTTATATACCTTTGGTATACTGAAAGAAATAATAATACCTATGATTGCGAAAGCGATAATGAATTGGATCATTTTTTTTTGATCGCTTTTTATAATGTGCAGTATATTAGAAATACTGATATTCGATTTATGTGTTTTATCTTCCATTTGTATCAATTTCAAACTAAGATTTTATTTTTATAAACTCACGTCTAAGTATAATTTGTTTTATTAAACGTTTAATTTTATACGGTATTGCATTTTTTATTACAGCTTTATGATAATTAAAAAAAGCATGATTCATACTTTCTATTCTGAATGCAACTTTTAACCCTTGTGAACATTCATCGCACCAAGTATTATTTTGTGAGACTCCTCCACAAGCGTTTATGGAGATAGGAAATGGTGCCTTGAAATATTCTTCATTAGGTATCATTAATAGAAATTGTAAATCTGAGCAAATATAGGGCTTTGTAACAAGATAGAGTCCATACTGCGCATGGAGTTTTTTCCTATAAATACAGGACTGGTGCATGAGTGTTCCTTTAGAGCGATCCATGTAACAAATATATTTGAAACCATCATAAGTTTTTGCCCAATAGTCGGAATAGATAACAGAGACAGAGGCCGGAATATTTTCTTTAAATATATTTTCTAAAACGTATTTATCTGTGAAAGTATCTCCGGCATTCATACATATGATCCATTCTCCTGTAGCTTTTGAGATGCCTTTGTTAATGGCATCATATATGCCATTGTCAGGTTCACTTACAAATATATCTATAAATTCTTGGTAATTATTTATAAGGTCGGTACTTCCGTCCCTACTTCCTCCATCAATAATGATAAATTCTTTACTATTATATATCTGGGAACCTACACTTCTTATGGTTTGCTCCAATCCACTTTTATTATTATAGCAAATTGTGATAATTGATATTTTTATTTTTTCCATATTCCTTTAGCTGTTCTATGGGATATTTTGTAGAATTGCACTCTGTTGCAAACCAAGCTGGGCAAGTTTGAGATACATAACGATATAATGATAATTAATGCATCGTTAAAGACTTCTTTTAGTGTAAAAACTAATATGAAGAATAATGCTGTACCGGTAAGTGTACAAAAAAGCTGTATATTCAGTGCACCTATACCATTCAGGAAATAACAATATGCAAGGCAATAAATGGTAATCATCATATATAGTGCCATCCCGATACTGAATGTTATTGGGATATCTACTTGATTACCGATCCAGATGGAATATATAGGTCGGGATAAGATAATTAATAGAATAATAACAGCAAAACTTCCCAATATGATTTTCTTTATTTTCTTTGAGGCATCTAAAATCCATTCAAAGTCTTTGCGCTCATAAGCATCTGTCGTAGCTGACCAATACGGGCTGCAAATAATGGTAAAAGCATGTAATATTATACTGAAATATCTATATGTAATTTGATAAGGAGTTACAAGAATAGGAGAAAAAAGTTTTTCCATTAGAAGGCTTGATGTAAGAAATACGAAAGACGAAGACATCTGTAATAAAAAAAATTTTATTCCGATTTTAAATAAATTGGCTGCTATTTGAAAGTTTAAATCTTTCAATTTTGGCTTTAATTGTGGATATCTGATAAAAAATGTATAAGGATAACTAATAAGATATACGATGAGAGGAGATGCTGTATTTACTATGACTATATTCCATAAAGTTCCATGATGAATAACATAGAGAATATATGTCCCCACAAAAGACAGTGTATATCCACAGCACACCAGCAAGTTACTGACTGCTGGCAATTGTAATCCGAGATATAGATTTCCTATAAATTTAAAGATAAACGTGCTGCATACAAATATTAATGCAGTGATGATGATTTTATCAAGATTGAGCACCAACTTGTGATCAATATTTAAAAAAGTATAAATATCGGTGTGGGTAATTAAAAATATAAGTAGCAGTAGAGTGGGAACTATTATAAATATAAGCATGAAGAAAGTATTGGAAACAAATTGACGAGCTTGCCTTGTTTCACCATGGGCAATACAGGATGCAAGGTTGTTCCGTAATCCGTTTCCGAGTCCGATATCCATGTTGTCGATCCAAATCAATAGGGCACTGATAGTAAGCCATAAACCATTTTCATATTCTCCAAGACACTTTAGGGTTATAGGAACAATAAGTAGATATATTAATCCTGTCCATCCTTTGATTAGAAAAGAAGCTAATATATTCTTTCGCATCAATGCGGTTCGTTTGTTATTGCCTAATATTTGTAGAATATTCATTAAACCATCATCTTAGTATGGGTACTGCCGTCGGTGCTTTTTTATACTGTATTTATTTCTTTATCAAATTAGCGATGGTGGCAATCATGGTGGCTATGCTGGCTACAGAGGTGCCGATGGTGAGCCACTGGCCGAGAGTGTTACCCGTAGGCTTAGGCTTGCTCGGCACTATAATCTCGCTGCCGGGCAGAACTTTTGCGTTATGACTGATCTTAGCCACCGTGCCGTTCATATATACAATGATGGCACGACTCTTCTTGGCACGGTTTCCCCAGCCGCCAGCTTGGTCTATATAGTAAGACGCTTTCTTGCCCTTTTCGTAGGCTACGGCATTCGGATAAACCACATCGCCACTGATCTTTACAGTTCCGTTGTATTCCGGAATAATGAGTTTGTCGCCTTCGCGAAGCACAAGATCGGCGTCTCCGTTAGGTTTCTCTAATGCCTTGTCCAACTCTATCCCCACATAGTAGGTGTCGCCAAGCTGTTGCTTGCTGACGTCTATGCTGTCTTTCTCTCCTGCCTGTGCCTGCAGAAGTTTCATTACCGTTTGCATTTTCAGACGTTCTTCGGGAGTTATGCGGCGTTCCAAGCGTGCACCTTTCACATAGGCGAGATCGGTTACGCCACCGGCTTTCCTCACCAAATCGCTCAGCTTTTCATTCTTGTTCGAGAGGGTATAGGTTCCTGCGAACATAGCCTGCCCCTCTATGGTCACGTTTTGTTGAGTTACGTAGCCCGGACTCTTGCGCACGTACACTTCATCGAAAGGCATAAGTTTGAAACCCGGTGTGCCATCGATCACGAAACCGTCTTTCAACGAGAGGGTGTAGGTCTTGGCAATGATGCTATCTGTGGTGAATGCTTTGGGATTATCCACGCGCCGAGCCACGTCAACCTTTACCGTCGATGCCCTATCAGTAAGTCCGCCCGCCTGCAAGATGAAGTCTTCAATGGTTTCATTGTCGGCATATTTGTAGATACCCGGATATTGTACTTCGCCATGAATGATGATCGTGCGCTGTGTCATCCTCTCTGTTTTGGTGGGAATGAATAGCACATCGTTCTCTTTCAACGGTATGTCTGCCACGTTTCCGCTCAGAATGCCGGCCACGTCTACCGGTACTACTTCAAGTGTGCGGTCGCTCTTCATGCGGTGCATTACAGCATGGGCGCTGAAAGCCTCTTCGGTGAGTCCTTCCGCATGCTCTATCAACGAGCGCACGCTGTTGATTTCACCGCTCAAATTATACATCCCCGGGCGGAATACCGCTCCTTTTATTTCTACTGTGTTCGCATAGCGAGGTAGTATAGAGTCTACGCTTACCGAGTCGCCATCGGCAACATGAAAACTGTTCATATCGAATTCACCAATATTGAATACGGAATATTCGCGCCCTGTCTTACGGTTCAGTCGCACCGATTTTTTATAGGCGTCGCCCGTAAAACCGCCCGAATATTTCAGCAGCGTGCCCACACTCTCGTTCTTTTTCATTTCGTAATACATCGGTCTTTTTACCTTACCGCTGATGTTTACAAGACAATCGTAAGGGCCGACTACTATCACATCGCCATCTGCCAAGCGCACATTGCCCGTCATTTTTCCGTTCAGAATATAGTCGTAAATATCGCATACGCTGACGAGACGGTTACTGCGATATATTTTGATGTTGCGCAGAGTTCCGATATCATTGGTGCCTCCCGCCATATAAAGAGCCTGAAACACTGTAGAGAAGGCCGACAGAGTGTAAGTGCCCGGTGCTTTTACTTCGCCCATTACGTTAACTGTTATCGTGCGTGTCTGCCCCAAAGAAATCTTGATACGGCTGCTGGTGTAGCGTGTGCCGAGCTGCGACCGAATACGGGCATTGGCTTCGCTCACGGTAAGTCCGCTAACTTGAATCGGTCCGAAGCCTTCTATCACGATATCTCCGTCGGGAGAGACGGTAGAATTGATAGATTTCTGAGAAGCACCGTAAACATCTATGATTACCGCATCGCCCGGGCCGAGGCGATAGTTCTGCGGTGTAGCGATGTTCATGCTCGGTTCGAACGTAAGATTTTTATTGTTGAAGATGTTACGTCCGAATACCTGACGCTTCGATTTCTCGCGTTCTGCCAGCAATTGTTTTACGAGTTGGGCCGTATCTGCGGGCAATATCTGTTCGAGTTCGGTCTGTATAGACAAGAATTCTTCGCCGTTTTCGTCATATCCTTGTTGCCAACCGGTGTTACTTTGTATTCGGTTAGTTGTGGTAGCACCTCTTTTCAGGTTGTCTTCGTTATCGTATTCTTTGGTTTTTCCGTTATTCTTGCGCATGCGACTTTCCACATCTGCCTGCGTTTTATCGGCCATATTACCGAGTCCGCTCTGCTTGATTTGTCGCTCGTATTTACTCCTTACGCGCCGTATCTGCTGGATATCTACGCCCCTTTGTATCAGTTTGGTAACGATTTGCGCATTGGATGTGCCTGCTTCGTGTTCCTTGGCTGCAAATTGCATAACTTGTTCGTCGGTCATAGCCGACTGTGCCATCATGCTTGCAGGGCAGAACATTGCCAACATAAGATATATGATCAGCTTTTTCATATTCATTTTGAATTTCTTACTTATTTTGTGTTCCGTACCTTCTACTTGCTGTTGTTTGAATTTACAAGAGATTGTATTATACCTATTTTATAAACTCGTTTTTTGCTATTTTGTTGCAAAGGTAGTGAAAAATGTAGGAATTTTGTTGCATTTATCTGAAAGAACAACTTATTTAACCATAAAATATTTTTCTTTCTTGGAATAATCGTTCTATGAAAAGATAGAAAATGTGAAGAAAATAAAGACTTTCTTTTTCCGTTATTTCTAAGAAAGTGAATTGTAAATGACAATATCTGCTCGTCCTAAGTACTCCAACGAACAAACCTATAATTCTCTTTCGTGTCGGTAATCTTGTCAAGATAAATTTAAAAGATGCCCCTTTTAACGCCGATAGAGCATGTGCCTATCAGCATTAAAAGGGCGCTTTGTCGCCGTTAGGGCGTCTGTTTGTCAATCTTTTACCCAAGTGCGCTTGGTAACGGGAAACATGGTTACGTGGAACTTTGTGCAGCTGTAGGGCACGAGGATAATTGTTTTGTCGGCACCGCCCGTTACGGGTTGCTGCGGAAGCGGGGCGGTGATGCTCGGTTTCCACTCCGTTTCGCGTGCTTTTACCAGTAACTTTACGGGCGCTTCGTCTATCTTCCATCGCCAGCGGACGGGCATCTGCGAGCGTTGCACGCGTACTTCGCTTGCGAGACGCGCGGGATGTATGTCGAGCGCATAGTTGAATTTCTGACCTCGGACGACTTTGTTTTCATCTACATCGTAAAGCGGCAGGGCAAACAGCAGCGGGCCGTAGTTCACGTATTCGTAGGGCTGGTTGGCCACAGTGTCCTTGTATGCTGGCGTCGGAGCACCGAACCCTCCGTTGAAGTAGTGCGCTCTGGGGTAGGGAGTTTCTCTGCCTTGGGTTACCGAAACGTGCATGGGGAAACGGAGTTCTATCTTATCGCCGTCGGTCCATGTGCGGTCTATGCGCGCAAAACCGTCTACAGGACGAGCCGAAACCAGCTTGCCGTTCACCTTGATTGCCGGTTTCGTACACCATGAAGGCAGGCGGAAATAGAGCGGCATGTTTGTGCTGTGCGTGGTATTGAAGGTAATATCGAGTTTTTCGCCATACGGATAGTCGGTGTTGCAGACTATTCTGACGTCGGCACCGTTAAGGTGTTTGGCTACCGTACACGGCCCGTAGAGCGTGAAGGCCAGTCCGCCGTCTATGGTAGCCATCCACATATTGCTGATATAGTTAGGGATTATCCAGTTACAACTGCCCACACAACACAGCACTTCGTAACCGAAAGGCGTGAATTTCTGGTCGCCCGGGCCCGGAATAGAGGGATCCTCGGGCAGGTCTTCGCTAAACCTGTTGGGTGTCTGATAGTAACTCATCGTCTTGAAATCGCGAGCTATCGAGCCTGCACCGGCATTGAAGAACACGTTCTCTATACGGTCGCCCCAGCTCTTTTCCCCTGTAATGCGCATAAGCCATGTGTATGTCCACATCGAAGCGGGCACAATACAGGTTTCTATATGGTGCATACTGCCCGCACCCGACAGCCATTCCTGTGCCGAAGTGAGCCCGTAGGGCATTTCGTTGTAGCGCAGTCCCCAGTCGATGAAGTTCTTTGTGGCATCCATTTCCCATTGCTTGCCCGTCCATACAGACATGATGGCCGGCACACGGCTTGTTTCGTAAAAAGTTACACCGTGGAGCGACTCGAAACCTCTGCCGCTTCTGTCGGTCATAGCGCATAGTTTCCGGTTCAGTTTTTCTACATTGTCGCGGTTGCTGTAGGCTATGATAGAGTCCATAATGGTACGGTTTCCCGTGGATAAAAAGGTTTCTGTCATGGCATCTACGTTGGTGGCACCTCTTATAAGGGCGGTGTCGAGCGTCAGCATGTCGCGGTCTGAAGGGGCAATCATGCGGTATTCTGTGTACACTTTTTCTAATGCCTGAAGTATCTTGGGGTTATGGGTGGCCTGATAATACGATACCAATGCGCGCCCCATAATGCCGTGCCCCCAGTTGTTGAAACCGTCTTTAACGATCGTATCCGGTTTCCAATAAATGAACGTGGAGGCCCCTCTAAGTACGCCGTTTACTACAAGATCGAGGCGTTCCGATGTCTTTTGTATCAGACGTTCGTCGTTGAGAATGTAGCCAAGTTTTACACCTCCGTCTAACCAATAGCTGCACTGTTCTATCGGCCACCCCGTTCCGTCGCGCTCATCCGCACCGCGCGCTTTAAATCCGAAGCCTCTCCAGCCGTTGCCGTACACCGGTTCGTATTCGTCGAGATGACCGGTTATGCCCGCTGCAGCATCCTTTGCCCAGTCTAAGAGCCAGCCTGTGGGGCGTATTTCGCCTATTTCGAGCGGAACGAAGTGTACTTGGTTCTTGGCATTCGCCTTACAGACAGCTATTTTCTTTGCCGTGTAATCGATGTTTTGTGCCTGCACCTGCGAGCCTAACAGCCCCAAAGCAAGCACGGTTGATATGGTTCCTTTCATACGGAATGGTGTTGAATGTATTTCTTTAAGCAGTTTTTATTGTCGCAAATATACAAAATAAACCGACATTACACAAGAAAAGAAATACAAAAACCGCCATCGCCTATGGTTTAGGGGAAGCATAAAAAGCAAAACCGAAGCACCTGCCTACCGCTGTTTCACAGACGGCGTTTCTCCTCATTACCGGCACCTGTTCCCTTATATTTGCTACGCGTAGTGTTGAAATTATAGCTTACGGTGAGGTTTATATTGCGCTCGTAATTATAGCAGTCTTTGCTTAAATTGGCGTTTATTCCGTAGAGCGTCCAGTGTTCTTTGTCGGTTTTCAGCAGGTCATTTACGGAGAGATTAACGGTAAGAGCCTTGTTGAAGAACGTTTTTATGAT
The DNA here is from genome assembly GCF_900065875.1 of Prevotella phocaeensis. Taxonomy (NCBI): domain Bacteria; kingdom Pseudomonadati; phylum Bacteroidota; class Bacteroidia; order Bacteroidales; family Prevotellaceae; genus Prevotella; species Prevotella phocaeensis. Next base: position 263,259 of record NZ_LT160626.1, read on the forward strand.
GCCCAAATTGATGTAACCGTTGTGTTTCGAAACCATGAAATCGGTGGTTTGGTCGGTTTTATACTGCATATTGAGGAAGGCGAAGCAGGTCTTATCGAACACGATTTTATTTTTCAGCGCAAATGTCCACTGCGGTTTGGCGGCCGGACGGGTACTGTCATACTTCGCAGCATTGAAGAACATGTGCACGAAATCGACTTCATACGTGGGCTGATACCACCTGAATTTGGGCGAAGCCACTACAGATACGTAGACATTTTGGCTGTGATTGAAGTTCAAGTTGCGCAGGAAAGCAATCTCCTGCCCGTTGTATAAAGTCGGTGTCCATACGATAGCATCCTTTATGTAAGTATATCCGGCACTGACGCTAAGCCACTTTCGCGTTGCTCCGAACTCTATGTTGTGGTTTCGGGCAGACCGCAGATAAGGGTTGCCGCCCTCGTATAAGTAGCGATTATCGTACTGAACCTCGTTACGGAGCGAATTGTAAGAGGGGCGTTTGGTTTTGTTTACGTAGTTCAGCTGCAGCTCCCACGAGCCTTTCGCCCACGAAACAGAGAGATTAGGAAACCAGTTATTGTGCCGCAGACTGGGATTTTGCATCCACGAACCGAACGAATAATAGTCGGTCTTTACATGTTCGAAGCGTAAACCTGCACGAATATTGAAGTCTCCCAACGGCATCTGGAACTCGGCGAAGGCAGCTGTATTGCTTTCGTGAATATCGGTTTCCGACGCCGGAATGTATCTCTCTTCGTTCTTATACGTACTTTCAGTGTTGGTATGCGACAGTTCAGAGCCCATACTTAGTTCGCCTTTGGCTACCGGATAGCGAAGTACGAGCTTTCCGGCAACCAGCCGATTGTGTTTGGTTGTCTGTGTATTGATGTTACGGCTCTCTATCGTCGTGCTGTTTTCGCGTTCGTGCATCTTCATTTCCGATTTGTTCCACATGTAGGTGCCGTTGAAGTCGATGCCGAGGCGTCCTGCTTTCCCTGTATAATATACGTTCCATTCGTGTTTGGGGGCACCGGTTGCAGTGCGCTTCATATCTTGTACGACTTCTCCCTCCAACACCCCGTTACGATAGATGGTCTGTGTACCGCCGTTCATCCATGCGTTGAAAAAGAGTTGTTTGCTCACTGTGTACGATACGCCCGCGGAGTTGTTGTCGTCGATATCGTAGCTGGCGCCGATATTTCCGTATAGATAAGAGCTTCTCGCGTCTGTATCGACATACTGTCTGATGTTGACGTGGTTGTTGTTGGCATAGATATCTGCTCCCATATGGTTATTTTCGCCGTAATATTTGTTGTACCAATAGAGGTTGCCCGATAGTTCGAAACCGTTTCGGCGGTAGGTTAGAAAGGCATCTTCGTATCCTTTCCCCTTATGACCGTACCCGATGTTCGCGTCTGAACGGAAGCTGAAGCCTTCGCCCTGCTTACGTTTGGTTTTGATACGGATAACGGCCTCTACCGTTGCATCGTACTGTGCACCCGGACTAGTGATAAGGTCGACGGACTTGATATCGGCAGATTTCAGCCTCAGCAGTTCGTTGTTGTCGCGCACCAGCTTACTGTTGATGTAGATTTGAGGCTTGCCTTTGGCAAACACGTCGATAGTGCCGTCGTTTTTTACCGTTATCCGAGGCAGCTGAACAAGCACGTCTTGGCCCGTTCCCATCTGCGAAAGAAGCGAATGTTCCACATCTATAGTCATGCCGCCTGCGGTCATTTTGTACTGCGGACGCTCGCCCTTTACCTCTACTCCGTTAACGAAATAAGCTTTATTTGCCATGTGTATGATGCCTACATGTGCAGTGTAAGCTCGATGGAAGCACTGTTTGTAGCCGATACATGTTACTTTTACGAGCACGTTCGATACGTTGCAGGGGATTACGAAGTCACCGTTTTCGTTGGTAACACCGCCGTTGATGAACGACGAGTCGCGCGGAGAAAGCAGCGAAACATTGGCAAATTCGATGGGATTGTTACCGTTATCCACCACTTTACCAGTAATCTTTTGCGCCATGTTCTGCGTGCATTCTACGTAAATGCGGTCGTTATCGAACGTTATCTTGATGGGGTAGAGCCCGCACACGGTGCGTACGGCATCGGGAACGCTCAGGTTTTTGAACGATTCCGTTACGGTGAAATCTTCCAACTCGTTGTAGATAAAGTTAACGGTGTAGCGGTCTGTCGCCTTTCCCAAGTCTTCCAGAACCTTTGAGAGCGATACGGCGTGATAGCTGCGTGTGAGCTGCTGCGCCGACACGGTACCTGCAAGGCTGCACAATATCAGCAAAATAAGGATATTATTGTTTTTCATCTGTGTGCATAGTGTTATTCGACGATGAGCGTATTGCCCTCGAGTCGCAGACTCACACGGTCGAAATGATTGAGGTCTTCTACCACATTTTCTATTGAATTACCTTGTTGCCATTTGTAAAAAAGGCGCAGATGGTGGGCTTCGGGCGTGCGGTAATCTACGGAAACATGGTAGAACGTTGCTATTGCAGATAATATTTCGGGCAGCGATTTATCGGAGAAAATCACGGTGGCAGGTGTTCTTTTGTCTGCTGCGGATGAGGGGTGTACCCTTTGAGCACCGTCTGTGGCTGTGTTTTGCATGGCAGCCGACGGTGTTGTTTGCTTGCTCTCGTGCCTCGATGACTGTATGCGATAGGCGGCAAATGCCACACCCGCCAGCAGAACGAAGCTGATGCAGGCCGCCGCAACCTTATGCCATGCGCCGAAATGCGACCGGCGTAAGGTTTTCGTATGACCGGCTTCGGGCAGCAGAAAAGCCTCTTCGCTCCATCTCATCATCTCGTATATCTGCCTGCAATCCTCGTTGTTGAGCAGTTGTTGCAGCTGTTCTTCCGTGTAATTTTCGGGATGTTCCTGCATTTTCAGAAGCAACTCGATGCGTTCTTCCTTTGTTTTCATTGTCTAAGGATTAAAATGTTTCTTTAATTTCAGCAGTGCCTGTGCCAGATGTTTGTAAACGGCAGCCTCGCTGATGCGCAGTTGTTCGGCTATTTTCTTGTAGGATAAGTGCTGTTCGTAGCGCATCCTGAAAATCCTGTAGGTCTGTTTAGTGAACTCATTGCTGCTGTATTCGAGCACCATTTGCAGGCGGTCTTTCTGTTCATCGAACGGTATCATTTCCACAGAGTCGCCGATGGAGAGCAACTTTCGCACTCTTTCTTTCAGTTGCATGCTGCGAATTGTTTTCAAACATTGGTTGCGCACACACGTTAAGAGGTAGCTTTCCGCCCGTTCGGGCTGTATTTCGGTATCATTGCCTACGATGTGCATGAACACTTCGCTTACCGCATCTTGTGCTTCAGCAGCATCGTGCAGCATGATTAGAGCCAGCACATACATCTTGTTGCGGTGCGTATTGAAAAGCGTTTCTGCCGTTGCTTTGTCTGTTTGCATAACCTTGCCGTTTACTTATAATATCCTCTGAACAACGATTTCCCAACCCCAAAAGTATAAAAAATGGCAGTTTGAAGGCAGAAAAATCGTATAAATACGAAAAAAGTTTATACCGTTTGATTGTCGAAATGGTATAAACTTTTTCCGTAATGAATTGGTGATATGTGTTAATGTGTATATTCCTGCTGTTCCCATTCATCGTTGATGACGAACGAAAAAGTATTATTGTTGGTGTTTATAGGCGTACCGAAGAAGTTTTCTTTGCACAGGCTTATGCGGTTTTTCGTAATAGGTACGTGTTCGAAAAGCTGTTCTTTCACCATCACATCTGATGCATTGAGAGCCGTTACGATAACTTTTAGCTCGCCTTTGCTATCGTGTGGAAAGGTATAAACCCCGAACTCGGCATTGCCGGAGCGCTGCTCTTCCTTTACATTTCGCTCCTCCGTCTGGCGCGAGGCTACGCTTCCGTTTCCGTTGATGGCATCGAACGTAGAGCTTCCGCCGGTATAGAAGAACTTCATTTTCTTCACTTCATCGGGGATGGCATCCTCTACTATCAGTTTGAATTGGGCAACGCATCGCCGCAATTCCAACTGATAAGAGGCGGCGGCATCTACGTTTATCTCTTCACAATAATAGAAAGTGTCGGTAATTTTGTTATTGGGAAACTTGATTTTCGAAAGGTTTGTAATCGTTGCATTGCCCGTACAATTGTGGGCAAGTACCAAGAAACGATAGGTACCGGCCGGTAACGATACGGATATCTTTCCGAAATTCTTGTCTGAAGAAATCTGGTTAACCGATGCAATCTTGGTATCATCCTTAAATACGGCAAAGTTGAGTCGTGTGCACACCTGCCTGATATCCTTTGAACGTGAATAGGCTATGGCATGGGCGAAAGGTATTTGTTCGAATTGCGCTATATCGAATGTCAGATTAAACTTATCGGATGTTTTCTCTTCTTCTTTTGTATTCTCTTCGAATACCGGCTTTTCGCATGAGCAGAAGGTTAATGCAATGCTGCATAAAATGCAAAATGACAAAAGTTTGGTCTTCATGATAATTATATTTGATATGGTTCTTGATTTTCTTTTGTGGGCATTCTAACCCATAAATGCAAAGGTATAAAAAATGATAAAATTAAAAAAGATATTTCATATTTATTTCTGTTTTCAAAGATGAATTATGTATTTTTGTGTGGTGCTTATATATAAAATAATGTGTATGAGAAAGATATTGGTGATGTTATTGTTAGTCTTTTCTGCTCATTGTGTACTCTTTGCGCAAACGAAAACAGAACAATTTCCGAAAGAGGTTAAAGACTCATTGGCAATGAAAAGTCAAGCTAAGGTTGTAACAGATACCACACATCTCAGTTCGGTAGTCTGTAGCGTCCCCACGTATTCAACCTCTAAGGGGGATAACATCAACAAAGACGCTTTCAAAATGCCCAAATACGACGCTTTCTGGGAAAAGATGAAGAAGCCGTGGTTGGGTGATGCCATAAGAAGTTTACTTAGATAGCGGAGATACAGTTCTTGTTATTAAATGCAAACACTTGGACTGAAATGTTGTTCGTATAAGGTGTATAATTTGTTGAATGAATGTCAGATTCATAATAATAACTTGGCTTATAGTTTAGCAAGTTTGACACGTCGAAGCTCAATATGCCGCCAAACTTAAATTGCTTACCGAGTGAAGGAACCAACAAATGCTTATTGTGTCCATTTTTGAAAACACCTTGACTTGGAGTATGATAGCTGTAAGTGAAGTTCATTGATACCTTTCTTCCGGGATGTTCTGAAAATATGGCGTGTATCAATAGAAATTAACGATTTTATAGGAGGCACTTCATTTACAAGCGCTATGATAATAGCAGTTTTATATTTATAGCCAACTTGTGTAACCTTCAATTTTGTAGTCTACCAAAATACACGAACTGAAAGGTTTTAACGCCAAGTTTAAAATTTTATGCTTAAATATAAAGCCATTTAGAATTATTTTCATGTCTTTGTAAGCAATATAATATACGCTGTATAAGCAAGAATATAAAATTATAATATTAAAAACATATAATTATGGCAATCTATAATTATGGAGTTGGGGGCAACGAAGTCAATGTCGACGCTAATAAGTCTATCGCGGATATTACTTCAACCGAAAGTTATTGGTACAGAAACTTACGGATGATGCTCCTGTCAGTCCGGAGGCAGTTTATGGACTTTAAACAGTTGAAGATGTATTTGAACATTTTGCTCCATCTATCGAACTTGAAATGCAGAACGAAAATGGAGAAGATGTTACAGAGACAATGGCTTTCAAGAATTTGGGTGATTTCGACTCAAAGAGCATTATGGAACACAGCGAATTTCTAAGTAAACTCAGTGTTGAGAAAGAGCAGAATACGAAGATTGCCCGACAGCTGTCTTCCAACAAAGCGTTGTTGAAAGCTTTAGAAAATCCGGAGAAGAGACAGGCAATTATTGACTTGTTGGAAGAGTCCCTTGAAGAAATCAAAGGTATGAATGCCAAATAACCTTTTAATATTATTACAATGGAAAATGAGATAAAAGCAAAAGAACAGCAGCAGACAGTTGTTACAGGCAAGTCGGCGATAAAGAAAGAAACCTCATCGGCAGCCTCCTCATTAGACAAGTTGAAAGAATATGGTGGTTTCGCATTCCTTGAAAATATCATTGATGGCTTCTCAAATCTGAACCCTACACGCAAGGCGCGTCGTAATATATTTCTGACAGACGACCAATGGGCTAATGAACGCAAGGTGCTTGCAAACCGTCTTGGCGTATGGTTGGACTTACTTAAAACAGGTGAATCTGCCGAGAAGATGCGAGACAAAGCCAAAGATAAGGCTAAAAGTGTAGAGGAATTACTTTACAAGAACCTGCACACTGCATTAAATCGTGTTCATGATTTGGAGACTGTCTATCGTTCTGTGGCCCTTTTCTATAAGAATACAGAAAGTAGCAAGGTCAAGAATGTGACGATTGTCAATGCAGACATGGCACAGCTGAAAGACTTGGATAATACGCTTTTTATCGATTATATCGGTAATGAGCTTAAACAAAACTTTGATAGGTTGGATTTGCGTCGTAACTATTCCCTCCTTATTATACCGGGCTATCTCGGTTCTAATGCCGTACTTGATAAATGGGGGAAGATGGCACACAATAACAAGGTGATGCTTGTGACAGACTTTCAGGATTTGGAAACGCCGGACGATGTCGTTGATATATTCTTTAATGCCGACCATACGGGCGGAGATGTGTATAAGTCCAATATCATCATGACTTGTAACTGGCTGTTGGGAAGACAGCGGGTGGCAGAAGTAGGCGAAGAAGAAAACCTGTATGTTCCCGGTTCTTCTGCATTGGCAGGCAAAATATATAGTACGCTGATGTCGCAGGTTGTTGCCGGAAAGAAATTCGGAAGCCTTGACGAAGTGGAAAGCGTGCGTTTCGATTTGAAGAAGAGCGAGATTTCAGAACTCGAACGCATGGGACTTGTGCCTATGGTCAATGAGTACAGTAAGGTTATGGCATTCTCTGCGAAGACACTTTTCAATGGCGATAACCTCGGTCTTCAGACTTATTCTGTCGTACGTGTGTTCGATTATATCTCCAAGGTGCTGTTCGATTTCCTCAACAGGAGGGCTTTCGAGAATTGGACAACACGTACGGAAGCCGATTTGAGAAGTCAGATCGTGAAGTTTCTTGATAGCATACAGGGGCCGACACGTTTGATTGAAAAATTCAAAGTTATTAGGATTGAGCAAGATCCGAAACAGAAAGACCGAGTTTTGCTTGATATCCATCTTACTCCATACTTCCCAGCAAAGAGTTTCGTTATTCAGTTGGAAGGAAGAAAGGGGGACGCTCCAGAAGAGGCGAACTGGGAAAGTCAGTATAACCAAGAATAAAGGTTAGGTATTGGGAACAATAGAATGTGGCAGACAGGTTGCATTCCAGTTTTAGTTAAAATGGCAGGAAAAGGAAATTCCTGTCATTTTTTATTTTTCGTACGATAACCTAATCGTAGAATAATTTGTTTTAAATGTATTCCATAAAGTATCGATACATACGGTGAGCATACCAGTTATTTAATAGATGATAAATATGACAATATAAAATATAGCCAAGTTGCTTGAAGTCATAATCATTCCGGTATCGGTAACAGAGAATTGCATAGCCGTTACATAACCGGCTGGGATATGTATAAGTATGGCAGACTATGCATAATCATATGTAAAGCGTATGTGCTTTTTATATGGTAAGTGTTGATGCGAGGTACCTATTCCGTTTGCTGTAAATATGATAAATTCTCGGGCTTAAAGTTTCATCAGATATTCTTTAATGAGCAGTCCGGCGGGACGGAGCACACCGCCATGATCAAATCCGCTAAGCTCATGAAGGGGAATTTCTTTATTACCAATTCCTTCGAGTACCGCTTTCAGATAGAGATTTTCTTCATAACGTGCCATTTGTTCCAAGTGTCTGTCGCCCGTGATGAGGACCAATCGTGTAGACAATTTGCGTACATTGTTGAGCGGGGCATACCGGTCAACGAAGGGAGAGCTGAAAGACAATCCCCGTTCCTTGCGTATAGTATAGTGTGTGGCCGTCTGTCCACTAACGGAAAAATAACCTTTTACGGCATCTGCATCTATGTTTTCTGCATTTAGGTATGCTTTGTCTAAGGCGAGCATCAAGGTTAGATAACCGCCGGCCGAATGCCCTCCCACGTATATCTGTAACGGATCGCCTCCGTATTCCTCAATATGATGAAATACCCAAGCCACGGCAGTAGCGGCATCTTGTGTATATTGCGGATTTTTACAGTATGGATACAGTCGGTAATTGGGCGACACCATGGCGATGCCCGCATTCAGCAGCTCATCGCGAAATTCCTTATTGCCGCCTTCCAAGCCGCCTCCGTGGAACCAGATTATTGTTTTATACCCCTTTTTCGTGGTAGGATAATAGATATCGAGCTTACACCTTTCCTTACGATAAGTCGAAGTATCGCCGGCAGATACATAAGGAATGTCTTTGATTATCTTGTATTTGTCTTGTCCACTTGCGCCTGTAGCAAGCACGAGTACAAAGAGTAAAATAAATAACTGTCTCATGTCGTTCTATTATAATAATGTGAGTTAATGTACAAAAATAGTATTTATTTTTTATAGAATGGCTGTTTGCTGTCGTTATATTCCCCATTTAATTCGATTATTTGGTAATAATAATCCGGTTATATTATCCATTTAACGCAATTTACGAAATGGATATTTGGCAATAAATATTATTTTCGTTAATTTTGCCACCAATAATGACCGCACGAAAATCGGACGAAAACACAGCTTAACTATAATGTTTGTCTTTGCTTCGTTGTAAGAGAGGGCGGAAGAAATCGGAATTTTATTACTGTTAAATGATATATCATGAATAGAAAAATTGAATTTTTGGCTGGAGTAGCTATAATGTTCGGCACGTCTGCCAACACCGTGTCGGCGAAAAATAACAATGCCTTATCCGAGATACAAGTGGCAGCTCAAGACAATACAAAGCTGAAAACCAATCGTCCACCTATGGAGAAACGCCTGTTTGTGTCGGATGCAGTGGAGAAAAAAATCAAAGAAGTGAAGAAACTCCTAAAAGATAATCCCTATCTTGCGTGGATGTTCGAGAACTGTTTCCCGAATACGATGGACACGACCGTGCATTTCGACGGCAAAGACGATACCTTCGTGTACACCGGCGACATACATGCAATGTGGTTGCGCGACTCGGGTGCGCAGGTCTGGCCTTATGTACGCTTCGCCAATCAGGATGCCAAACTCAAGAAGATGCTGCGGGGTGTCATCCTCAGACAGTTGAAGTGCATCAATATCGATCCCTATGCAAACGCTTTCAACATGGGGCCTACGGGGAGCGAATTTGATAAGGACATTACCGACATGAAGCCCGAATTGCACGAACGCAAGTACGAGATCGACTCGCTTTGCTACCCCTTGCGCCTTGCCTACTACTATTGGCAGGTCACGGGCGATACATCTGTGTTCGGCGAAGAGTGGATGCAGGCGATGAAGAACATTCTAAAAGTATTCCATGATCAGCAACGTAAAAGTGGTTACGGGCCTTATAAGTTCGAAAGATGGACTACTCGCCCAACCGAAACCATGGCCAATGGCGGATTAGGAACGCCGGTGAAGCCTGTCGGACTGATTGCATCGGCATTCCGTCCGTCTGATGATGCAACCACATTCCTCTTCCTTATTCCTTCTAACTTTATGGCTGTAAGCTCGTTGCGCAAGGCTGCAGAGATATTGAATAAGGTGAACGGTGATGCAGCATTGGCCGGTCAGTGCACGACTTTGGCCGATGAAGTGGCGGCAGCACTGAAAAAATATGCCGTTTACGATCATCCCAAATACGGTAAAATATATGCTTTCGAGGTAGACGGTTATGGAAGTCAGCTACTTATGGACGATGCCAATGTGCCGAGCCTGTTGGGTATGGCTTATTTAGGAGATGTAGATGCGAACGATCCCATTTATCAGAATACCCGTCGTTTCGTTTGGAGCGACGACAATCCCTACTTCTTCAAAGGAAAAGCAGGGCAAGGTATCGGCGGTCCGCATACGGGCTACAACATGATTTGGCCCATGACGATTATGATGAAAGCCTTTACAAGCACCGATGATGCGGAGATTAAGCAGTGTATAGAGGCACTGCAGCGCACGGATGCAGGCACCGGATTTATGCATGAATCGTTTAATAAAGACGACGCAGCGAACTTTACCCGCTCGTGGTTCGCATGGCAAAACACGCTGTTCGGCGAACTGATACTGAAACTGATAGATGATGGAAAGATCGACTTGCTCGTTCAAGCCAGACGATAATTAAATATAGATTTTTTAATTTTGGGGTTTATGGTCGTTATGTTGACTGTAAACCTCTTGCGTATGGCAGTCTCTATAGGCGTAACTCGATGCGTAAGTAGTTGAAAAACAATGATTAACTGAGGATGGCGATAAATAATTGCGAAAAATATCTTATATGTATATAATTCGGATGCTATATGTCTGCTTCTTGAATATTTTCGTATTTTTATCGGTTATTTTTGATAATTTGAAGCATATTTTCTTTTTTTACCAAAAAAAGTTATATCTTTGTAGCACCTTAACTGAAATACATAAAAAAGTAATTTCTTTTGATCAACATCATCCTTTTAGGTGATAAAGATCGTAGACTGGATATTAAATTAGATTAACTAAGAACATAAAACTTGAATGAAAAGAATTTTTATGCTTGCTGTCGCATGCGTTTTAACTATGTATGTAGGGGCGCAGACAGCAGAGGTTTTTAAGCCTTATAAGGCTACAAACCTGTGTTTGCCATCGGTACCTTTAGTGGTTTCGGATCCTTATTTCTCTGTTTGGTCGCCTTACGACAAGCTAACCGACGGAACAACACGGCATTGGACGAACGATGAAAAGCCGTTGGACGGACTGCTTCGGGTAGATGGAGTGACCTATCGTTTTATGGGTGCGGAGCAGGAATATATTCTTGAACCGGTTGTACCTATGGCAGATGAGGCGGCGTGGAGTGCATCTGTTACCCGTAAAAAGCCGGAAACGGGGTGGCAGACCGTAAACTTTGATGCGAATGGATGGAAAGATGAACAGGGCGCTTTCGGTTCGCAGGAGTATCCGGATGTAAGAACACGCTGGACAGAGGAGCATTCCGATATCTATGTGCGCCGTACAGTCGAGCTGAACAATGCGGATGCAGACGCCGATCTGTATCTGATTTATTCTCATGATGACGTTTTCGAATTGTATATCAACGGCACGAAAGTGGTCGATACGGGCGAAACGTGGAAAACAGGCGAGGTACTTCACCTTGACGGAAAGTTGAAAGGACTGTTGAAATCGGGCCGTAATCTGATTGCAGCTCACTGTCATAACACTACCGGAGGAGCTTATTTGGACTTCGGAGTGTTCAAGAACGTGAAGAAGAAAGGTGCCGAAGTGAAGACTGCTGTACAGAAGAGCGTCGACGTACTTGCCACGAACACCTATTATACTTTTAAGTGCGGGCCGGTAGAGCTTGATGTTGTGTTTACCGCACCGATGTTAATCGATAATTTAGATCTGCTGTCTACACCTATTAATTATATATCCTATCAAGTTCGTTCCACGGATAAGAAAGCGCACAATGTGCAGTTCTACCTCGGTGCCTCGCCGCTAATGGCCGTAAACAAGGCTAATCAACCAACGGTGTCTACGCATGGAAGCAAAGACGGAATTGATTTCCTGAAGACCGGAACCATCGATCAGCCGATATTAGCCAAGACGGGTGACGGTATTTGTATAGACTGGGGCTACCTGTATCTGCCTGCGGTGAATGGCGAAGTGAGCCTTGCACCGGTGCAAGAGATGGAAAATAGTTTTATTTCTTCAGGCAAATTAGCACCTTCGCAGAAAAAGATTGTGAGCTACAAGGCATCGCAAATGCCTGCATTGGCGTATGTACACGACTTCGGAACAATGCAAACGGGGGCGAGCTTCGCCATGCTTGGCTACGACGAAATATACGATATCGAGTACATGTATCATCGTTATAAAGGTTATTGGGCACGCGATGGTAAGACCATCTTCCAAGCTTTCAACGAACTGAAGCAGGGATATGGACGGATAATGGGCGAATGTCGTGCGCTTGACAAGCGTATCTACGACGACGGGCTGGCCGCCGGAAATGCAAAATATGCCGAAATACTTTCGGGTTCTTATCGACATGTCATCGCTGCACACAAGCTCTTCCGCGATAATGAGGGAAATCTGCTCTTCTTCTCCAAGGAGAATAACTCCAACGGGTGCGTAAATACGGTAGACCTTACCTATCCCAGTGCACCGCTGTTCCTTATATATAATCCCGAATTACAAAAGGGAATGATGACGAGTATCTTCGAGTATAGCCGTTCGGGACGATGGACGAAACCTTTCGCTGCGCATGATTTGGGAACTTATCCGCGGGCAAACGGACAGGTGTATGGCGGCGATATGCCACTCGAGGAGGCTGGCAATATGCTTACTCTTGCTGCGATACTTGCCGACCTTGATGGAAATGTGAATTATGTAAGCAAATACTGGGACATTATGCAGACGTGGGCAAACTATTTGGCCGAGAATGGACAGAATCCTTCTAACCAACTATGTACCGACGATTTCGCCGGACATTGGGCACACAATTGCAACCTTTCCATCAAAGCCATTATGGGTGTGGCCGGATTTGCAAAGATGGCACGCATGAAAGGAGATATTGCAACGGCAGACAAATATATGGCAAAGGCTAAAGAAATGGCTGCCAAGTGGGAGCAGGATGCCCGCGAAGGCGACCATTATCGGCTGGCTTTCGACCGTACAGGCACATGGAGCCAGAAATATAATATGGTGTGGGACAAGCTGTGGGGCACGAATATCTTTCCTAACGATGCCATGAACCGCGAAATTAAGTATTATCTCGGCCGCCAGAATAAGTACGGTTTGCCACTCGACAGCCGTAAGGATTATACTAAGAGCGACTGGATTATGTGGACTGCAGCCATGTCTAACGATAACAAAACGTTCCTCAAGTTCGTCGATCCTTTGTATACATATATTGAAGAGACACCCTCGAGAGTGCCTATCAGCGACTGGCATGACACTAAGACCGCCAAGATGATAGGTTTTAAAGCGCGTTCCGTGATCGGTGGCTATTGGATGAAAGTGCTTGCCGATAAACTTGCAAAGAAACGATAAAATTTTGATAATAACTTAATAACTATAATTATGAATAGAAACCTTAAAACTATGCGTTTTATTCCGTTAGGGATTTTCGCAGCGTTGTTGATGCTGTTTGTAATGACGAGTTGTAACGATTCGACAACTGTACAGGACTATGTCGGAGTACAGAGTTCTGATCCGTATGATCCTTCCAAGCCGGTAAGCATCTCCAAGTTTACTCCGGAGTCAGGCGGTGTAGGGCAGCAACTCGTTATTTATGGCAGCAATTTCGGAAACGACACCTCTAAAGTGAAGGTTAATATAGGAGGAAAGGCGGCCCGACTTGTCAGTGTAAAGGGCAATTGTTTGTATTGCTACGTGCCTTCGGGAGCTTTTACTGGAAAAATAGCCGTTACTGTGGGCGATACTTCTGTAGGAACTCAAACCGCAGAGGCTTCTAAGAATTTTGACTATTTGCGGAAGATGGTGGTCGGTAAGTTGTGCGGATACAAGAACGAACGCGACGATCAAGGGTGGAACGACGGGCCTTTTGAAACCTGTTCCGGTTTCCGTAATTACGGTGTTATGCAGTTCTCGCCTTATAATCATGATCAACTGTTTATTGTTTATGATCAAGAACCTTATTACGGAAATGTTGCGCATGGTATCCAATTACTCGACTTAAAGGAGAAGAATGTAAAAACCATATTGCCTTTAAGCATGTTTAGCAACGAACGCTTGCGTACGATCGATTTTGCTGTCGATCCGTTCAAGTACGATGACAGCGGCACGATTTTAGGACGTAGCGATGATGCGTGGCTCGCAAGTGCTACTGCCGAACAAAAGCGTTGGCGTGAACATCTTATCATTTCTGCCGATAATGACGATAATAATTATCAAGCCCACTCCGTGTATATCGTAGACCGTGATGCAAATGGAGAGTTCAGCAGCACTTCTCCTCATCGTCTTCTTGCTTGCTATCGCCAGTGTAATGGTGCCTCGCTCCATCCTGTAAACGGCGAACTTTACTTTACCAGCTACACCAATGGCGAGGTTTTACGCCTTGATATGGAAAAGTATTGGGAGTCTGTTGAGGCATCGACAGCATGGAATCCTTATGCCAATGATAATTTGTATGACTCTGCGAGCGGTTCTTCTACAGGAACGGGTGCTTTTGAAAAACTGTTCACTATTCAAGATACGGCTTGGGAATTTCAAATAGACATCCATCCTTCTGGCAAGTATGCTTATATTGTCGTTATCAATCGCAATTATATTCTCCGTACTGATTATGATGAGCGTACTAAACGTTTCTCTCCTCCTTATCAAGTTGCAGGCCAGATGAAAGTAGGCGGTTTTACCGATGGTGTAGGAAAGAATGTACTGATGAATCATCCTTATCAGGGTACTTTCGTTAAGAACGATGAATATGTAAAAGAAGGACGCGATGATGTGTACGACTTTTATTTTTGCGATAGTTATAATAATGCAATCAGGTATCTTACTCCGGAGGGTATTGTTAGAACTTATGCCGGAGGAAGCGCTGCAACTCATGCCGATGGTAAAACGGAAGGAAATGAAAATGGAGAGCTTCGTAGTGTTGCGCGTTTCAATAATCCTACAGGATTGGTGAATGATTTCCATAGAGATGCTATTACAGGAGAGAATACGCTTATATTCTATATTTTGGATTCTCGAAACTGTACTATTAGAACGATTACGATGGAAGAAAATACAAGTAATTAAGTAAAACTTGTTAATATCTATGAATATGAAAAAATATTTAGTAATGCTGATTGTGCTGTTGGGTATGGCTGTTAATGCCTTGGCACAGGAACGGCTTGAAATTACCGGTACCGTATCCGATGCGCAGGGCGATCCGATCATCGGTGTTAATGTAACCGTTAAAGACGCTACAGGACTTGGTGTAATTACAGACATCAACGGTCACTATAAGATAAGAGTGGAACGTTACAAGACACTGGTGTTCTCTTATATCGGTTTCCAGAATGTGGAAGTACTGATTACAGGCGACAAGACTGTTGTCAATGTAACATTGAGTGAAGAAAAAATCAATGCAGTCGACGAAGTGGTGGTTACGGGTATGGGAACCCAAAAGAAACTTACGGTAACGGGAGCTGTTACGAATGTTGACGTGGATAATTTAAAACATTATTCCACCTCTAACTTTACGAATGCCCTTGCCGGAAATGTCCCGGGTATCATGGCTTTCCAAACATCTGGACAGCCCGGTAGGAATACATCGGAATTCTGGATTCGCGGAATTTCTACTTTCGGTGCAGGTAAATCTGCTTACATTCTTGTAGACGGTTTCGAACGTGAGAATATCAATGATATCAACATTGAAGATATCGAATCTTTCTCGGTTCTGAAAGATGCTTCGGCAACGGCTATTTATGGTTCCAAAGGTGCTAATGGCGTTATCTTGATTACCACCAAGCACGGTAAAGCCGGAAAGATCAATATTAGTGGAAAAGTAGAAACTTCTTATAACACACGTACGATAACTCCGGAGTTCGAAAACGGAGAAAGATATGCCAATTTAATTAACGAGGCGCGTATCACACGTAACTACGGTGTGCTTTACAGACCGGAAGAAATAGAACTTATCAAGTCGGGACTTGATCCTGATATGTATCCTAATGTAGACTGGAAAGATTTGTTATTGAAAGACGGAGCTTTCAGTTATCGTGCCAATCTGAACCTTAGTGGCGGCGGTGAAACGTCACGTTACTATGCTTCCATGTCGTATACCGAAGATCAAGGCATGTATAAGACCGATGAAACTTTAAAAAAGAAGTACGATACAAATGCCAATTATAAGCGTTGGAACTACCGTTTAAACGTGGATATCGATATAACTAAGACAACTGTATTGAAGCTCGGTATCTCCGGCGACTTATCTAAACGCAACAGTCCGGGGCTTGGCGATGATCAAGTATGGGGACAGATACTCGGTTATAATCCTTTGTATTCTCCTGTATTGTATTCAAACGGATACGTACCGTCGAGAGGGTATAAGGATAGTAATGGGAACCTTCAAGTTGCTTATGTTAATCCATGGGTGTCTGCAACGCAAACAGGATATAATCAAAATTGGGAGAACAATATTCAGACGAATGTAACCTTGGAACAGAATTTGGACTTCATAACAAAAGGATTGCATTTTACCGGCCGCTTTGGCTATGATACCTATAATAAGAATAATATTCATCATCGTCGTATTCCTGCTCTGTATTCGGCAACTAAACGCGATACCGATACGGGCGAGATAATATTCGAGAAGATGTTAGATGCTCGTGATATGTATCAGTTTACGGAGAACGACGGTTCGCGTCGCGAATTCTTGGATTTGCTCTTGCACTGGGATCGCCAGTTTGCCAAGGCTCATAATTTGGGTGTAAACGTAAAGTTTACCCAAGATGAGGACATCACTACGCAAAATCTTGGTACCGATATAAAGAATTCTGTCTCAAGAAAGAATATGGGATTGGCCAGTCAGTTCACCTATAATTATAAGAATCGTTATTTCTTGGATTATAACTTTGGTTATAATGGTTCCGAGAACTTTGCCGACGGACATCGTTGGGGCTTTTTCCCTGCATGGTCTGTGGCATGGAATATTGGTGAAGAACCTATCGTTCAAAAGGTGGCTCCTTGGTTGAACATGTTCAAGGTACGTTATTCACATGGTAAGGTGGGGAATGATGATATGAGAAGAGGAGATGAGAGAATCCGCTTCCCCTATCTTTATAACATCGGGAGTACCGGAGATGCAATACAATATAATTTTGGATTGGCCGGTAGTACATGGGCTTGGTATCGCGGATTGCATTATACGCAGATGGCTTCGAACAATGTTACTTGGGAAGTTGCACACAAGAATGATGTCGGTATAGACCTTGTTTTGTTTGATAATAAGTTCTCTCTGACTATGGACTACTTTAATGAAAAGCGTACCGGTATTTATACAGAACGTAAATATCTGCCGGGAATAACAGGTCTTGAGCTTAACAGTAGCAACTACCCAAGAGCCAATGTGGGTGCTGTAAGATCGCGTGGTTTCGACGGCAACTTCAAATACGAGCAGAATATCGGAAAGGTAGGTGTAACCGTGCGAGGCAATGTTACCTACAGCAAGAACGAGATACTTGAATACGATGAGGAAAATAATGTTTATCCTTACCAAAATCAGAAAGGCTACCGTGTGGATCAAGTGCGCGGACTCGTAGCTCTCGGATTGTTCAAAGACTATGATGATATCCGCAACAGTCCAACGCAACAGTTCGGAACCGTCCAGCCCGGTGATATCAAGTATAAGGATGTCAATGGCGACGGTGTTATTAATAGTGGCGATGAAGTGGCGATCGGTGCGACAAGCAGACCGAACTTGATTTATGGTCTCGGCTTTTCTGTGCGGTGGAAAGGTTTCGACTTCAATATGCACTTCCAAGGTGCGGGCAAGTCTACGTTCCTGATTTATGGTAAGTGCGTTTATGCATTCAGCGAAGGACAGTGGGGCAATATCTTCAAGGGTATGCTCGATGACCGTTGGATTTCTTCTGATATTTCAGGAACCACGGCTACCGAGAACCCCAATGCATCTTATCCGCGTTTGAGTTACGGAGGGAATAATAATAACTATCGCGCTTCTACTTATTGGCTTCGCGACGGCCGTTATCTCCGTTTGAAGAATCTTGATTTTGGTTATACCTTGCCCAAAACATTGGTAACCAAACTCCATTTTACGAATATTCGCTTCTATGTATCGGGAAGCAATTTGCTTTTCTTGTCCAAGAAGTTCGATACATGGGATCCTGAATCGCTCCAGCCACGTGGTGAGGATTATCCTATCACAAAGGCAATAACGGCAGGTGTGCAATTAAGTCTTTAAAAATATGATAATTATGAATAAGAAATTTTCTATATTCTTGATGTCGATTATCGGTGCAGGAGCTCTTCTCAACTCATGTGTAGACCTCGACTCAGACAAATATTTCGAGGATCGTAAAACGCTCGAATCTGTGTTTTCCGAAAAAACACAGTCGGAGGAGTGGCTTGCATACGCCTATTCGTTCCTCAAAGGTGTGAATGCAGAAGTAGGAACAAAGGGCGGAACCGGTGGCGGTGGCGGGGCATTTAATCCTTTCTGCTTCGACGACGATATGTATTATGGCGACCGCGATAATATATATGGTGATAGTAAAGACGGCAATTTCGCTTCTTACAATGCATTTCATGAAGGCAGGTACGACGAGAATGTGGGACAAGAAGCATGGTATAATTGCTACAAGGGCATCTTCCAAGCATCTGTATTCATCCATAATATTTACCGTAATAAAGAGATGACGCCCGAACAGATCGAAGATTATCGGGGGCAAGCCCGTTTTGTACGTGCCTATTATTATTGGTTATTGCTCCGTAAATACGGTCCTGTTCCAATTATTCCTGATGATGGCATAGACTACACACAGAGCTATGATGACATTGCAACGCCACGCAGTACCTATGAAGAGGTAGCCAACTATATTTCTTCAGAGATGATACAGGCTGCCAAAGAGATAAAGTACACCAAGCGTGATGAGGGAAATGCAGCTCGTCCGACTAAGGGGGCTTGCTTGGCAACGCGTGCTATTGCTTACATTTATGCGGCGAGTCCGTTGGCAAATGGGCAATTGGCAAACGGCAGTCATCCTGCCGGTGTGACGGATGCCGCAGCCAAACAGTTGGTTAATTACGATGGTACACCCTTGCTCACCATGCAGTACGATGAAGCTAAATGGGCACGTGCTGCAGCGGCTTGTAAAGATGTGATGAATCTTGGTGTGTATGACTTGTATCATGCGAGCTATCGCAATTCGGCCACAGATGATGCTCCGGTTACAATAACTCCTCCCGATGACGGTAATTTCTCTACGAAGAATTGGCCTAATGGCTGGAAAGATATCGATCCGTATTTGTCTTATCGTAGCTTGTTCGATGGAGTTGTAAATGCTGCAGAAAATCCCGAATTGATTTTCTCACGCGTCAGCAACATCTCAACAAGCGATAATGAGTTCGGTATTGGTGCGCTGGTTGTGCATGAAATGCCCGTAAGTCTTGGCGGATGGAATACTCACGGACTGACACAAAAGATGGTAGATGCCTACTATATGAACGACGGAACAGATGTTCCCGGTAAAGACAGCGAGATGAATGGTGGGGATGGTTCCGAGCGCGTAACGGGGTGGACTACTCGTGCCGATATCCGTAACGGACTTTATCCGGAGCTTTCGGCCAGCGTTTCGAAAGGCGGAATAAACGTATCTTTGCAATATGTCAAGCGTGAACCTCGTTTCTATGCCTCTGTAGCATTCAACGGTTCTGTTTGGGAGTGCCTTGGTGATCCCTCGGTAGCTAAACGCAATAAACAGATTTTCTATTATCGTGCAGGCGGTAACGGATATCTGAATGCGTTCTCTTATCTGCGTACCGGTATCGGTTGCAGGAAATGGTATAACCCTTACGACTATATTTCGAATACAAGCGATCGTTATTCTACAATTCGTGAAAAAGTAGAAACCGCTATTCGTTATGCAGATATCCTGTTGATGTATGCTGAAGCATTGAACGAACTCAACGGTACTTACCAAATCGCTTCATGGGATGGCTCTACTACTTATACCATCGGCCGTGATGTAGAAGAGATGAAAAAGGGCATCAATCCCGTTCGTATTCGTGCCGGATTGCCCGACTACACAAGTGCAGAATATTCAGATAAGGATGTACTGCGTACCAAAATCAAGCGTGAGCGCATGATAGAATTTATGGGAGAAGGCAAGCGTTACTTCGATCTTCGCCGTTGGATGGATGCTCCGATCGAGGAGTCGAAAAGGGTGTATGGTCTAAATGTGTTCCAAACACAGGCCAAACGAGACGAATTCCAGAAAGTAATTCCTACCTATAACCTATCGGCAACTTTCTCTGACAGAATGTATTTCTGGCCGATTTCTCATAGCGAATTGAAACGAAACAAGAAGTTAACCCAAAATCCGGGGTGGACTTATAATGATTAATTGTAAATTAGAATGAATATGAAACACATATCTATATTCAAGATGTTTCTGTTGTCAATGTTACTATTGACTGCATCATGCAATGATGAATGGACAAAAGAGCAATATGTACAGTATGTCAGTTTCAAAGCTCCGCTCAATGATAATGGCGTAACTGCAGTTTATGTGCCTTATAGCCGCCATACCGATGACGGCAATCTGCAGTTTGGAGAGGCCGGACTTTCAAACTATTTGTTGCCGCTTATTATAAGCGGTTCTACACAGAATGGCAATAATATTACCGTACATGTGGCGCATGATACCGATACATTAGGCATTCTGAACTACGCTCGCTATCAAAATCGCAGCGACCTTTATTATGTGGACATGAGCAACTATGCTACATATCCGGAAACAGTTGCAGTTAATTCGGGAGAGGATATAGGTTTGCTCGACATCCGTTTCAATTTCAAGAACATCAATATGGTTGACAAGTGGGTGCTGCCCATCAAAATATTGAACGATGCGTCGTATAACTACGTCCCCCATCCCCGCAAGAATTATGCAAAGGCAATGCTTCGTATTTATCCTTACAATAATTTCTCGGGAGATTATTCTGCTACGACGTTGACGCTTGCCAATAGTGATGATCCGGCAAATGCCATCGGCCTTGAAACGTCGCGTGCTTATGTTGTAGATGAAAATACGGTGTTCTTTTATGCCGGAAATATCGATGAAACTCGTACCGACCGCGCCAAATACAAAATATATGCCCGCTTTAACGGTGAGACGCAAGGAACGGTTACCTTTTGGTCGGATAATGCCGATCTTAAATTCCAGACAGACGGCAAGGCTTCTTTCCGTATCTACGAGCAGATGGATGAGGTGAGACCTTACCTGAAGCATCGCTATGTAATCATCAATAATGTAAACTACACTTACGTGGATTATACTTCTGTGCCGGGCTATGAGATGTCTTACACGGCCCAAGGCACGTTAACACTCGAACGCAAGCTCAATACACAGATTAAAAATCCTGATTATGCAATTCAATGGTCAGAGGAAGGGCAATAACAGGATGAGTAAATTCAGATTATCTATTATATTAATGGTGCTGTCTCTCTTTGGGGGCAGTACCGTTAGAGTTTCTGCCCAAACGGCAAAAATAAAGGTGGTAGACGGTCCCGATCGCCATGTCCGCAGTACAAATTATATTAATAGTCGAGCTCCATTGCAGCAGGTGGCTTTTATGAAACTCCCTGTTGGCAGCATCAGGCCTGCCGGATGGTTGGGGCGTTACTTGGAATTACAGCGCGACGGACTTACCGGTCATCTCGGCGAAATATCGGCTTGGCTGGATAAAAACAACAATGCATGGCTGACAAACGGCGGAGACCACGGTTGGGAAGAGGTGCCTTACTGGCTCAAGGGTTACAGCAGTCTTGCCTATATCCTCGGCGACAAGAAGATGATAGCCGAGACAAAGACGTGGATCGAGGCCGTGTTCAAGAGCCAGCGTGCCGACGGATCGTTCGGACCTGTCAACTTATCGAACGGCAAACCGGAGCTCTGGGCGCAGATGATCATGCTCACCACGCTGCAGTCTTACTATGAATATACAGGTGACCGGCGTGTTATCGACCTGATGACCAAGTACTTCAAGTGGGAACTCTCGCTTCCCGACGACCATTTTCTTGAGGATTATTGGGAGAAAAGCCGCGGTGGAGATAACCTTTATACCGTGCTTTGGCTCTATAACCGTACGGGCAATACCTTTCTGCTCGACTTGGCACGGAAGATACACCGCAATACCGCCGACTGGTGTCAGGCCTCCACGCTTCCCAATTGGCATAACGTGAATATTGCGGAATGCTTTCGCGAGCCTGCTACTTATTACATGCTCACAGGCGAAAAGGTTTTTCTTGATGCTTCGTATAATGATCAGCAACTCATTCGTCGTACGTTCGGACAGGTGCCGGGCGGCATGTTCGGCGCCGATGAGAATGCACGCATGGGATATATCGATCCGCGTCAGGGTGTTGAAACCTGCGGAATGGTGGAGCAGATGGCATCCGACGAGATTATGCTTCGGTTCACCGGAGACACTTATTGGGCAGATAATTGCGAAGATGTTGCCTTTAATACCTATCCTGCAGCCGTCATGCCAGACTTCAAGGCGTTGCGTTATATCACCTCGCCCAACATGGTGCAGAGCGATTCTAAAAACCATCATCCGGGCATAGACAACAGCGGCCCTTTCCTTTCCATGAATCCTTTCAGCAGCCGTTGCTGCCAGCATAATCATTCGCAAGGATGGCCTTATTATTCCGAGAACTTGATCTATGCCACCCCCGACAATGGTGTCGCCATGGCGTTGTATGCAGCTTGCGAGGCAGAAGTGAAGGTGGAAGGAAACAAGAAAGTAACGATAACGGAGACAACCGATTATCCTTTCAGCGACAAAATACGTTTCACCATTAGCAAGGGCGGCGGGCGTTTCCCCATATATTTGCGTATTCCTTCGTGGACAAACAATGCCGAAGTAAGTATCAACGGTGTGAAACAGAACGCGGAGCTTGTAAGCGGCAAGTATATTCGTATGGTGTATAACTGGAAGAAGGGCGATGTAATAACGTTACATGTACCGATGGCACTGCATATACGCCGGTGGCAAGTCAACAAAAACAGTGCGAGCATCGACTATGGCCCGCTGACACTCTCGCTCAAGATCAAAGAACGATATGTACAACGCAGTAGCACTGAAACCGCTATCGGCGACAGCAAATGGCAGAAAAATGCCGATGCATCGCAGTGGCCTGCGTGGGAGATTTATGCCGATAGCCCGTGGAACTATGCTTTATTGGTAGCTCCAAATAGTTCGCTTGGTATTTTCGAGATACTAAAAAAGCCGATGCCTGCGGATAACTTCCCATTCTCGTTAGAAAATGTACCCTTGGAATTTAGGGCTAAAGGTCGTCGCATTCCCTCGTGGAAAATAGATGAAACTGGCCTCTGTGGTGTACTTCCCGCCGAAGATGCTGTAAAAAGTGATACTTTAGAGACTATTACTCTGGTGCCGATGGGTGCGGCTCGTCTCAGAATTTCGGCCTTTCCCGTTGCAAAGAAGTAACTAATGAAAGAACATTCTCGCTTTTCTTGGAGAACAATACCAAGAAAAGCAAGAATTATCTGTGGCATCATTAATCATCGTCATCGTCGTAGTGTTTATAATGTCTGTGGTGTTTATGATGCTTATATTTGAAGTCTCCGTGCGGTCGATCCCACCCATCGCGCGGCCCGCAATATGGTCTGGGAGGCGGAGGACAGTAACGCGGCGCCCGATAACGCGGTGCATATGAACGGATGTTGAGTACTATGCCACCGTTACGCCACGACAGCGGACGATAGAAATAGTCGGTTCCGATGAATAGGCTCCACTGTCTGCCGCTCAGAGCCACGCGCAGTGCCGAGTTTCGGGTGCGCCAATGACGTGTGTAGAGGTCGTCGTAATCGTCTACGCTAAGCAGATATTCGAGGTTCGTGCGGTATACGCGCCGGTATTCTCGTGGCGAAAGTCCCAACTCATATGCCATTTTGTCGGTTAAGTAACGTGCCTCCTCGCAGGCTTCTCTGTACCCCATTGCGTTGGCCGACAGCGCTATTGCAACCGAAGCAGCCACTATCATCAGTAATCGTTTCATAATCGTAGGTTTTTATATTGTTAGACATTCTCTTTCTGTATCTCCGAGGAAATATTGTTTCCTGTATTGATCTACTGCAAAGGTAGCCAAGCCTCGCCGTATCAAAGAAGAGTTTTACCTAAAACAGATTAGGGAAATGCCTCTTTTGCAGGGGGATTTCCCTTTCGTGGAGCGAGGGAGTGTGGAGAGTGGAGTGAACGGGCGTGTTGTATAGAGAGCTGAAGAATAACCGTAGGTTTAAGAAAATAGGATTGAGTATTTATGCTCTGTCTGACTATCAGGAGGAACAAAGGCCCGATACAACGGATAAAGTGCGAATGCATTTGTATATTGAAGGTATCTGCATCGAATTGGGCAATTTGAATAACTATCTTACTTATACGGCCGATCCTTCGGCTGCATATCGGGATCATCTGCAACTTCGCGATTTTACAACCATGCCCGATATTCCCCGTTTTTCTTATGAAGGAATTGTAAACGAGGCGAAATACATAGATGTAATATGGTTCAATAAGCAAGGGTACGCTTTCCCGAAGTGCGTATTTGAAGTGGTCGACAGCGTTAGCACACTCAATGGGGCCTTTAACAGAAGCTTTCAGTTAAAGAATTTTGATACGAGTTTTACGATCGTGGCACCCGAAAAGCACCGTAATAAATACGAACGGACTCTTGAATTGGAGATATATAAGCCCCAAGAGAATAGGTTTAACTTTATAAACTATGATGATATTATCGATTTTTATGAAACTTCTGTAAGAAGGAACCGTATGGAAGTGAAGCTTTTCGGCTGATGTTTATTGGGCAGAAATGGTAGTCGTGTTTTTGATAAAATAATCATCAAAAGCAGATACTGCCACGAGATAATTTTATCGGATGTGTTGCCTATGTAGGTTAGACGTGGCGTTTGTGCCCGGCAGACAGATGGTTTAATAGAATTATAGAGACCTGCCATGCATAAGTCCTTATAAAAATACGATAAAAGCAATATTATCCTAAAAGATTTGGGTAAGCTAAATCCTTATGGTACAGCAGTCAACCATCTACCTTTCATCATTTGTCTTTTATTTAAAAGCAAGTTGAATTCCTGTAATGCAGATATTAGGCATTCATCATAATCAAATTATTTTTTATCTCCATTCTTTTATTTTATCCTTTAAATATGGGCTAAGTCTAAGATTTATAACATATTCTTTCCCTTGGAAAAGGGAGCTGTGGTGGGAATTGTACATGATAAATCAACTCAATCGATCCCTTCTCAATTTTTTCTTTATACGGGGAGAAATATTTTTAGTAGAATTACGAAAGACAGTTTCGGCTCTCCTCTTTCCCCGTTTTTCTTTCTTCATATACCCGATACATCCCATAAAAAATACCATGAAGAACTATAGTCGTTATATTAGGAAAGGCAGTGTTTGGGTGTTATCTTTGCATTGTCAATCAGAAAGGTTGACCGCACAGCGGAACGAAAAGTGCAGAGGATGACGCCGGCTATAGTCTGATACGCATGAAAAACATCGTAAACCGCAACGCGAATGGTTTAATTTATAAATAATGTATTATTATGTCAGTACTTTTTAAACTTTATCAGAACAACAACAAGAAGTCTGCCTATAAGGGTAAGTGGTATGCTCGTGCGGTGATGACCGATATGGTGGATACGGCTGCCTTGGCAGAGAAGATCGAACGCAACTGTACGGTGAAGCGCAGTGATGTGGTAGCTGTGTTGACCGAACTCATAGAAGTGATGCGCGATGAGTTGCAGGCAAGCCATGCAGTAAAGCTCAATGGTTTCGGTATCTTTAGGGTTGGACTGACTACAGCGCCCGCTAATGAGCCGAAAAACTTTAATGTTACCGAGAATATCAAGGGCTATCATCTGAATTTCTGCCCCGAAATGACGGGCGGAGGCACCAAAGGTTCTCACCGCAAGCGTGCATTTCTGCATGGTATTACGGCACAGTTGAGTCCGGAGCATAAAGTAGAGAAGACCAAAACACCTGCCCAGCCCGGCGAACATGCCTAAGAGTTGTTCGGCCCGATTGTTACAGGAACGGTCTACGGATTGGTAACCAATTTTATTAACCTTTGTAGTCGCCGGCTGTCGTACATGGCAGTCGGGGGCCACGTAAAACACAAAAAATATGAGTAATGCTATGAATAACAACGATTGGAAGGTAATCATCAAGATCGTAATCACCGTCGCTACCGCTATTCTCGGTATCTTAGGCGGACAGAAGACGCTGGAAGGATAGGCCTTCTCCTTTCCCTCTTTTAAGGAGAGGAGTGGGAGGAGGGATGAAGGAATAGGGATTTAGCGAGGAGTGAGAACCTTGTTCAACCTCTTCAGAGGAGCAGAAGAAAGGTTTTATTTTGTAGGAAGTGGGTGGGAAAAGCCCTGCAATGTAAACGAAAAATCCTTCTGTTACATAAGGCAGTAGAGACTTGGCTTGTCTAAGTTTCTACTGTTTTGTATTCTTAATTTTGTGGGTTCGAGCGGATGGCACGTTTGTATAAGTCGAACATTCTTACAGTTTCGTTCTTTGACTTTGTGGAATTAAATAAGATAGGTAGAGAAAAAGCATAGCTTTCAGTTACTTGCAATGACAGTTAAAGGAAGATATAACCGCTTATCTTTTGTACGACCATCTTCATTACTCAGTCTTTCTTTCTGTCATCGTGAGAGGGTAGAGGGGAGTCTGCAGGGGGAGCTATTACTACCACCTTTCCATTGCAAACTCTGAATTTGATATCCATGTTGTAAAAAGACATGCCGTAAGTCTTGGTGTCATCGCTGTGATAATGCGGACGCGGATCGAGTTCAAGCGTTTTGCGCAGTACTTCTGTGCGTTCCGGCCCTAACTGAGAAGCGAGATGTGCGGGTATCTTCACTGTTAAACGCACAATGGGATGTGCGTCTACAAAGCCACTCCGGGCCTTCGGGTGACTATCTGCATAGGTAATGTAAGGCTTAATGTCGAAGATAGGTGTGCCATTCATCAGGTCGGCACCGAGCACATGAATGACACATCGCTCGAAGTCAACCTTCTTGATACGTACCGATGAGAGGCCCAAGCCGTTCGGGCGGAACGGCGACCGCGTAGCCCATACGCCCATACGCGTGTTGCCTCCGAGTAACGGAGGGCGAACCGTTGGACTTATAGTTTCGTGTTTGTTGGCCGAGAATTGCCATATTATCCATAAATAATCGAACTCTTCGAGTCCTCGTAAGGCATCCCGATTGCGGTATTCGGGCTCGAAAACGATTTCGCCTTCGAGCGCTTTCACCAATCCGCTTTGCTTGGGAATGCCGAATTTGGTACTGAAAGGAGAATGGAAATGTGCTATCGGAGTCATCGGAATGAGGAAATAGTGCCTGCAGACGTTATATCGCCCACACAAGCATGGTAATAAAAGTGATGATACCTGCATATAGCGGCACGTATTCATGCTTCAAATTCTTGCCCGCGGGCTTATATATATGCGTGTCTTCTCCGCGCAGTCGTTGGAAAATATAGTAGATGACCGAGGCCGCAACAAAACCAATAAGCATGCCGAACAACAGGTCGAACGGATAATGAACGCCGAGATAGAGGCGCGAATAGCATATTACGAGTGCCCAAAATATCATGAAAGCCGACAGAATATGGCGTCTGAAAAGGTAAATGATGAAGAAAGTAAACGACCAACAGTTGGCGGCATGAGCCGACGGGCAACTGAAATTACCACCCCGATAGCCGTCTACGATGTGGACGAAAGAGCTGATCGGGTTATGTAGGTTAGCCGGTCGGAGCCGACCTATCCACGGACGTATGAAGGTAGATGTTACTTGATCGGAGATTGTAATGAGTATCACGATGACCGAAAGGCAGATTATATTGACGCGAAGAGGGAAGTTTCGGAACATCATGTAAATAAAACTCAGGTAGAATGGCAACCATATACGGCGGTCGCTGCATAGCATCATGAAAACATCCCAGTACGAGTTGTGCCAATTGTTGATGGCAAGAAACATATCGCGGTCTAAATCTAACAGCGGTTGAAGGATGTTTATTGTCAGGATAGGCATCGTTATCGGTGTTTTAAGTTTATCGTTTGTCTATGTCGTCGTACAGCTTTTGCAAGTATGCCTTGCTGCGTTCAAGGTTTTGCCCGGGGCATTTGCCTGTGTTGAGTTTTACTTTCGACGACGAATTATCGTAGATCAGTTGGTTGTCTTCGGTCACCATACCGAAAGCGTCGGGCACGGCAAAGAAGGCGAAGTGGGGTGCATGTGGGTTCAACATGTTTTTGCTGAAAATCATTTTGCGGTGATCTATGCCGAGTTGACCGAGCAGTGTGGCTGCGATATCTTGCTGTGAACCGATGGTATGCACCGTGCGTGTTCGGCGTATAGCGCCTCCTGTGAAAATCAGAGGTATATGGTATCTTGAAAGCTGGTAATAGCTAAGTTTCTCGGGATAGGCTCCCAAGTGGTCTGGAACGATTACTATGAGGGTGTTCTTCCACTGCGGAAGCGTGCGAAATGTGTCGACAAAGCGCCCTAAACAGCTGTCTGTATAGGCAAAAGCATTGAGTGATTGGGTTCGGAAACGGTTGCAAGGCACGTCGAAAGGTTCGTGCGAACTCAATGTTTGCACCACAGTGAACGTCGGGACCTTACTTTTGCAGCGTTTAAAATCGTTGAGTACGCGATCGAATACCACATGATCTGGGGCTCCCCACTTACTTCTTCTGGTGGAGATGGGGAAGTCTGTCTCCGATACAATGCTGCCGAAGCCCGACGAAACAAGGTAAGAGCGCATGTTACAGAAGTCGGCATCGCCTCCATAATAGTACTTCGAGCGATATCCCTTCTGCTTTAAAATGCTACAGATAGAGGGTATATGTTCCGTTTTATGGGGATATTTCATGATGCTCATGGTGGGTTGGGCAGGGTAGCCACTAAGAATAGCTACGAGACCTCGGTCGGTTCTGAAGCTATTAGCATAGAAATTGTCGAAATAGATGCCCTCGTGAGCTAAACTGTCTATGCAGTGCGTTACTTTTACACCGTTCTCGCGTGTCTGCATCAGCTTTACCGAAAAGCTTTCCAATACTACGAATACGATGTTCGGGCGCCTTGTTGTAAAGAGACTGTCATTCAGTGTATCGGGCTTATGTTCTATCATTTCGTTAAACAACTCGGTGGCCCGTTTGTCGTCCATAAAGCGATATTGTGCCGTAAAGTCTTCCTCATGGGCGAATGCTTCCATAAAACTGAACAGCGGGTTTACCGCTGCATGGTTCAAAGGCATGTGCTCACTGTAATACACTTTCCCCGTATTGGTGGTAGAGGTGGTAAATCCGCCGCGGATAGGAATAAATAGTGACGCCGTAAGGATGGTTATCAGTGCTGTACAGAGCACTCGTTTAGGGGTGCCTTTTCCACCGATTTTCCACGCCATGAGTAATATACGATAGATAAGGAATGCACATACGATGATGGCAACCGCACCGCCCAATACGAACCAAAGGCTTACACTGGCGAGCGCATTGGTAGGTGAAGATAAGAAATAGAATAGGGGAGTGGTATCTAAAGGGATGCCCCAAAAGCTGTAGAGGGCAATGTTTACAACGAAAGCCGTGGCCACGATGGTGGCTGCAATACCGAAATATATGCGTACAATAATATGTAGAGCGCGCGAAGAAGTCCATACCGTTGCAATTAGAATCAATGCCGGAAGTGCTGTGAGGTATGCTGCAAGAGCAAAATCGAGGGGGAGTCCGTGCAATATCACGCCGAACCAATCGATGGCGTTGCAACTTTTATATAATCCGAAATGGCATAACATGAACAACGGTTTCTGCATCATGAACACCAACACCCATGAAAAATAAACCGCAAAAAACTTTTTTATATAGATTATCATACTCAAGATCAGCCTATAAAAATAGTTTGCATTCTTCTTTCCTGTATGAAGTAGCATGCAAAGATAGTCAAACCGAGCGACATGCCCAAAGAGTTTTTATCAAATTAACGAATAAAACTTTACCGTTGGGGCGGGTGTTCGTTTAGGATATAATAATCGCAGAATGCAAGAATAAACCTTAATCGATGTATTCTTGTTCACTGAACAGCAGCCGTAGATTAGACTCCAATATTCTGAACCCGCTACCATGATCATGCGTTTTACCATAGTTTTTCCCCGATCGATAACTGCCTATACGTATGTCGAACATAATCAGACCGTCGTCTATCAGTGTCAGAAACTTCTCCAATGTGGGGTGCGAATATATCTCAGCCTTATTGAAGAAGAAGTATTCATCGCCATTCTCGGTCTGTCTTTCAGCACTTACATAAAACAAATTCTTTAGCTTTCTGTTCAATATTTTATCCAGACAATCGTATCTATAGCCCACTGTGTCATCAATAAGTCTCTTTGTATCGAGGTCGTATATACCTATTTTTACAGCTTTTCGGTTACGATCGTTGATTAGTCTGAAAGAGAAAACGTTGCCAAAAGAATTGTATTTCGAGGCGAACATAGAGGTATGAAGTTTTTTCAAATCGGTATTATCCTCGTAAGGCATACCATATTTATCTCTTAAATAGCTGTTTGCCTTACGTGGAAAGTTCGGACTTTTAGTAAATAACGTAATGTAAGAGGCCGTTTCTTCACGATGTGATTTGATTTCATAGCCGAACAAATCAGGTTCGTCTATATTATTTTCCAACACGCCGATATAGTCTTCGAATGTTTTTCCTATCCCTGTATTGTTTTTCCTGTTGCTTTTTATAAAACCAAGTGCCTTAACTTGTTTGAAACGCTCTATGATTTGTTGCTTATTGTTGTTCATATTTTACGATTTTTTCGATTAACAAATTTATCAAATCGGTATTCTTTTTGAAGTCTTCATCTTCGAGAAATATCTGTTCTATAGGGAAACGAAACTCCCTGCAAATACGCAAGATATGCGAAAGAGTGTATTTGTGTGAAGTTTTAGGACTCTCTATATTTCCCATCTGTCCATTGCTTATGCCTATTACACTTGCTACTTTACCTTGCGTGTATCCTCTTTCTTCGCGTAATTGGCGTATGCGGTAAATGATATAATTTTGATATTCGGTTTTCATTTAGTAATGCTTTTATGCAAAAGTAGATTATTTTTAAATGAAATGTGCTCTCAATTTGAGAGTTTTTCGTATCTTTGCCATCGTATTATAACAATACATTTATGTATCATAGGCAAGTTGATGACCGGTGGAATTTCCGAGATGCGAATACCAAAGAATATACTCATTGTTACCATATATATCCGGCAATGATGATACCGCAAGTGGCAAGAACACTCATTAAAGAGTTCAGGCCCCAAGGAAAGTGTAACCTTCTTTTCGATCCGTATATGGGGAGCGGCACCTCTTTAGTAGAGGCCTCTCTCGCAAATATCCACTCTGTAGGTACGGACATCAACCCGCTTGCCCGTCTGATATCTAGGGTAAAGACCACTTTCTACGATGTTGAAACCTTGAAAAAGGAGTTTCATGAAATCCGAGAGCGCAATGTATTTTTTTCTTATGATAGGGTGGTAGACCGCAATTTCGACCGTATTTCGAACCATACTTATTGGTATTCGGAAACCGTGTTGCTGCGGTTGTCTTATCTATCCCAGTCAATCAAGGAATACAGCAGTAATCAAGACTTTTTCAATGTAGCATTGTCAGAGGTCGTAAGAGAGGCCTCTTTTACTCGTAACGGAGAGTTTAAACGCTTCCGTATGGATGAAGAAAAGCTAAAAGATTTTCATCCTGACGTATTCGGGTTGTTCGAAGAAAAGGTATGGAGGAATATCGAAGGACTGATAGAATACGAAAAGGTGGCCCGTAATGCCACTGCCCGAATTTGTAATTTCGATACTTCTGCGGGAATACCCCTATCGTTTATCGCGCCCGAAAGTGTGGATATGGTCGTTACATCGCCTCCCTACGGCGACAGCCGTACCACTGTAGCCTACGGACAGTTCTCTCGATGGGCCAATGAATGGTTCTCTTTCGAGAATGCACAGAAGCTCGACAGCCTGTTGATGGGCGGTAAAAAGCGTCGTGAAAAGATGTTTGTTACCGATACGATAGCCTCGGAATTGCAGCAAATCCACGAAGTTGATGTTAAAAGGTACGAAGAAGTGGTTTCTTTTCTGAACGATTATTGGCTTTCCATTCGGAATGTTGCGCAGACAGTACGCAGAGGCGGCGTGGTTTGCTATGTGGTGGGCAATAGGAATGTGAAAGGTGTACGGATTTCTTTAGACTATTTTACGGCAGAATGTTTTGAGCGTTGTGGATTGCACTATGTAGATACGCTGGTAAGAGAAATACCCAATAAGAGAATGCCATCTAAGACCAGTCCCACGAATATATCCGGCAGAAAGGTGAATACCATGAGCAATGAATATATTGTAATCCTTAGAAAATAAATATACTGTTTTTAATTATATTTAACGTGTTGCGGTAACATTTGTTATCGTTTACGTATGTTATGATGATGTATCTTTGTATCATTATACATTCGGCGAAGAGATGAAGTATGTAAACGATACCGTGAGGCGGCGCGATAGGCTGCTGGACGAACAGCGGGCACGCGAACTGCTCGCCATGTCGGAATATGGCGTGCTTTCCATGGCTGATGAGGAAGGCAGACCTTACGGCATTCCGGTGAACTTTGTGTGGAATGGCGAGGATGCTGTTTATATACACTGTGCGCCCGAGGGCAAGAAACTGCGGGCGATAGAACGCCATCCGGCTGTGTCGTTCTGTATCGTCGGTCGTGTTAATTTATTGCCCGATAGGTTCACAACCGAATATGAAAGCGTGGTACTCACGGGCAACGCTCGTGCCGACCTTGCCCCCGAAGAGCGTATGCATGCATTGGAATTGTTGGTAGACAAGCTGTCGCCCGACTTTAAAGAGCTCGGTCGGAAGTATTCCGAGAAGAGTTTTCGCCGCGTACAGATCATCCGTATAGACTTTACGGAGTATAGCGGAAAGCGTAAAAAGGTGCTTTAAAAATAAACGGCGGCCTCCCCCAGCCCCTCCAAAGTAGGGGAGCAGGGATGAGAGATGGGGGATTAGGGAGGAGTGTTCGATGGTTCTGCCGTAGGCGCTTGGTTTGTTCAAGTTCTCTCGAAGTGCAGATAAAAACAGTTTATGAAGCTGTCATGTCGATTTCTATTAGACGTTTTCTTCTTTCGGAAAGAATGTTGAAAGAATATAGACGCGCCGTCTGTCGAATTTAGATATACTACCTGCGGAATATAGATATACCGTATATGCGGCTTAGACATAAAGAATAAAAACAGGAGCATCCTGTTTCATACGTGGTTGATCATGTCTGGTAGGTATTTAGGTAATTAGATTGTTGTATTAAAAAAGGATGTGTGGAAGGGATGCTCCTTATCTTTTAGTTGCTATGCAAGGCAGTGGTGCCCTCGCATTTCTTCACTATACCGATGCTGACCTCATACAATAGCCAGATCGGGAGTGATACTATGAGCAGGGTGAAGATATCCGAAGTGGGCGTAATAACGGCAGCTACGATGAGTATCGCCACAATGGCGTGGCGACGGAACTTGCGCATCCAATCGGCACGCAGCACGCCCATCACTGCCAGAAGTCCGCTTATCACGGGTATCTCGAACACCAATCCGAACACGAGCGACATCATGAGCAGCGTGTCGATGTAAGATTCGAGCGACAGCATGGGCATCACCTCCGCACTCACCTGATAAGTACCGAGAAAATGTACCGTGAGCGGGAATACCAGAAAGTAGTTCGCGGCCACACCCACCATAAACATAGCATAGCTGCACCCCACAGTTCGCACGGCATAACGGCGCTCGTTGCTGTAAAGGGCGGGCGAAATAAAGCGGTAGAGCTGGTAGAGTATGTAGGGCGAAGCGCACAACGCGCCTACGCAGAATGCCGTTTTCATGTGCACCATGAATTGCTCCGTCAGCCCTATGTTTACCAACTGAATGCTGAAAGGCTCGATATGGAGCAGCCGGTAGGTAATAAAATCGCCGTCTTTCGGTGCCAACAGCACGGCAAAAAGCGTGTCTTTCATGCAGAAGGCGGCAATACCGAAAGCCACGGAAACACCAAGTATGCGCAACAAACAGCCGCGCAGTACGTCGAGATGTTCCCAAAAAGTGAGATCATTGGGCGTTGTCATCGCCTTATTCCGTCTTGTCGTTGTCTTTCTCCGGTGCTTCTGTCTTCTTTGTCTTGTCGGTATTCAGGTCTTCTTCTATTCCGTTAACGCCCTCTTTGAAGCTTTTAACGCCCTTACCCAGTCCTCTCATGAGCTCTGGAATCTTCTTTCCGCCGAAGAGCAGCAGTACAACGATCACGATAAGTATAATCTCCGGTGTTCCTAACATGTTATTCTGTTTTACGTTGGTTATTCAAAGTTTTAAAATCTCCTGTGCGCCACGGTCAGTCGAACGGCCTGCCTATCAGCGCTTCTGCGCGAAATTACGAATAATATCGGGAATATGCAACAATGATAACAGAAAATAACATTCCGTTCGTAGCGGAGGAGTGTGAGGGGGCCGCTGCCTTCACGGCCCCGACGGTCAGTCTGTTTTCAGCGGTTTCGACGACATGGTGATTTCGATACGGCGGTGCTGATCGAAGATTTGTTTGGCCAAGTCGCGTATCGATTCCGTGGTCAGAGCCTCGACATCTGCCTTGAACGTGGTGTCGAGATCTATGCCATTGAAGAGCTCGTTGTAGATTACTTGCTCCCAATAGTTATTCATAATCTGCACCTGTCCGTAGGTCTTCAGCTCATACTCTTTCACCTTTGCGAGGTCGTTTGCATCGGGCCCTTTCTCTGCCATCGCCTTCAGTTCGTCGTAGATAATGGGGATAAGCTTTGAATACTTGTCGGGATCGGTGCGGAAAGCGATTTTTACCATCGCTTCACTGTGGGGATAGCGTTGCAAGTCGCCCCTTACGCTAACGCCGTAGGTACCGCCTTGTTCCTCTCGAACTTTCTCTGTGTAGGCTATGCGCAGCAGTTGACAGAGCGCATCCAGCCTTAGATCGTTCTTGGCAGTATAGGGTATCCGGCCCGTAAGTATGATGGTGGTCATCGAAGAGGGCGTGTCTTGCGGTTTCACAAAGCGGTGCACCTCGTCTGCATTGATGATGTTGGCGCCCGTGTCGTGTACTGTTTCGCGCTTACCCGTGGCGGGTAGCGACGCCAGATACTGACATACGAGCGGTCGGAGCGCTTTCAAATCGATGTTTCCGGTAAGAATAACGCTGAAATCAGCTGCGTTGCCGAAGCGTTCTCGGTATATCTTCAAGATACGGTCGTAGTCTACTTGGCTCAAACGTTCCTTGGTCATGGGCAGCATACGCGGGTGATGACCGTAGACGATGGCACTGAGAGAGTCGTTATAGGTTACCGACGGGTTCGCATCACGGTTGGTCAAGAACTCGCTCTGGCGCGTCATAAGATTGCGGAATGCCGTGGTATCGCGGCGCGGAGCCGTGAAGTAAAGGTACGTAAGTTCGAACATAGTTTTCATATCCTTTACGTTGCTACTGCCTTTAATGCCTTCAGTCTCGTCTCTGATGAACGGACTTACGGAGACAGTTTTGCCTGCCAGCATCTTTTCGAGTGTCAGTTCATCAAATTCTCCTACGCCTCCGGCCGTGGCACCCGATATAAGATAGGTAAGATCGGGCATGGAAGAAGCGGGGTAGAGACTCTTTCCGCCAGCGCTGAATATATTCATGTTCACGTCGTCATCGTCGAAATTTGTGGGACGAACATATACTTTCATACCGTTGGAGAGCACCATTTCGCGGTATCCATGCTTGAAGTTGCGCTCCGAGACAATCTTTCCGGGCTTGGGCAATCGGCCGATGAGTTGGCTCGGGAGTTTCTTTTCGCGGTAAGGTTCGTATGTCTTTTGCTGCGCGCGAAGTATGGCTGTTTCTATTGCCTCGTGCGAAGGCATGCGGAAGTTGCCCTTTTCGGGGCCATATAGCGTTACCACCTGATTGCGGTCGGTGATCATTTCGCGCACGAAATCGTTAAGCTCTGCCAGCGTTGTCCGGTCGGTGAGTTTCTTGATAAGCGCCAGTTCGGTGTCGGGACTCAGCATGGGTTCTCCCTGCAGAAAGTTGTTCAAACACTGACGTACAAAACTCCTGTTGCGGCGTTTTGCACGCTCATTGTAGCTGCTTTGCTGCATGTTGAGCTGCTCTTGCTTGGCTCTGTCGAACTCGACCTGTGTAAATCCTGTCTTTCGGGTGCGCTCTATCTCGCCCAAGAGGGCCGCTATACCGCTCGAAATACTATCTTGTTTGAACATGGCAGAGGCCATGAAAGCGTCTTTGGTATCGGCCAAAAAGAAGTTGCCGTCGCGTACCGATGCCGATATGAAAGGCGGATTATGCTGCTTGACCAGCTCTGTAAGCCTGTCGTTCAGCATTGTTCTGACCAAATCCGTTTTGTATTCGTCGGCAAAATAGGCCTCTGTAGAGCGCTGCTCCATGGGGGTAGCGTCGCGCTTCATATAGAGTGTGAAGTTTACGGTGGGTTGCTCTTTATCCGTAGCGGTAAAAACAATCATCTTATCATTGTCGGGCACGGGATAATAAATGCGCTCCGCAGCGTTTTGGGGCATGGGTATAGAACCGAAAAGTGTCTTGATTTTCTGTTCTACGCGGTCTATATCGATGTCGCCCACCACAATGATAGCCTGCAAATCGGGCCTGTACCACTTCTGATAATAGTCTTTCAAATCCTGATAGGGGAAGTGGTCTACGATATCCATCGAGCCTATCGGCAGGCAATCTGCGTACTTCGAGCCTGCGTAGACCACCGGCATGGCACGCTCCATGAGCCGCTGCACCGCCATCGAGGCGCGCCTCGTGCGCCATTCTTCGTGTATTACGCCGCGCTCCTTATCTATCTCCGTGTCCGATAGCAGCAGGTAGTGACTCCAGTCGTGCAGTATCAGAAGGCACGAATCTACCACCCCTTCGCGCTTTACAGGGGCCGACGAGATGTTGTAGACGGTCTCGTCGACGCTGGTATAGGCATTGAGATTAGCGCCAAACTTGATGCCCACACTCTCACACCATTTTACTATACCGGGGCGCAACGAGTCGCCCGGGAAGTTCAGCGTGCCGTTGAACGCCATGTGTTCGAGGAAATGAGCCAGTCCGCGTTGCCTTGGTTCCTCCAATATGGAGCCCACCCGTTGGGCGATGTAGAACTCTGCAACGTTTGGAGTTTGTGCATTATGGCGCACGTAATAGGTCATTCCGTTCGCCAGAACGCCTTTCCTGATGGTGCTGTCTTGCGGGAGTTGCTGCGAGAAAGCTGCTGTGCACCATGCGAAAATGCACAATATGAAAGTTATTTTTTTCATGAATGTTCCTGTTAAAATAATATCTGAAAGCGACGGAGTGGCCGAAATGTGGCCGATCCGTCCGCTGCCTGTGAAAGATACACGATATATGTAAGGCAATTACATATACCGTATATCCGGTTTATATATGCCGCATGTCGCTGTTACTTGAACAGTGTAGGCTTGGCGTCTGCATTGAAGTCGTTGGTCGAATTGTTGGTATCTGTCCATTTGTTGCCCGACTTTTTACGCACAACAGCCTTGCCATAGCGCGATTGGTCTTGGTCTGTGGAGCCGCAATGCGACCATCCGGCATCGAGAGTTGCGGCAACTACGCCCCATTGGTAGTCTGAAGCCACGCTCAAATTTACCGCATCAATGATCCAAGTGTTGGGCAGGAAGTTGGCATCATTGTCCATCGGATAGGTCTCCCCGTCGAAAGTAAGTGTCCATTTGTAATTATATACGTATTTCGAAGTGTAGGTTTCGCGGTCTACTTGCGGCCTTGCAATGGCGTAAGCCTTAAAGCCTCTGTTGTGCATAGAGAAGTAAGTGGCGCTCGAGGTAGTCCAGCTAAGCAGGTTAGGCACGTTGGGATTATCGTCATCACTTATGTTCGGATCGCTCGATTTATCATAGAATTCGAAGTCAGCCTTACTTAAATCTATCGAATTTTTATTGAACTCCTTGTGGTTTTTGGCATCTATAGCGAGCACAAGTTCCTCTCCCGGCTTCACCGGATGTTCTTTCCCGCTGCCCGGAATGACGTATAGAGCACTGACGGTCATAGCTTGTTGCATCAGATCAGGGGTATAATCCTGCTTATCGACGGTAAGAAAATCAGACTCGGCAATGGCAAGTCCGTCGGCATACATTACCGTGTCGCTGTTATTACCTATCTTTATATATTGGTCGTCTGTATATTGTTTACCTTCCGGAGTGAGCGTTCCGGTGAAGAATATCTCGGAAATAACGAAGCCGTCTTGAGCGTTATAAGTGCTGAGAGCCACGTTCGTGCTGCCTATAGCTGAGCTTTCGGGCGCTTGGTTTATTCGTACATTCTCCTTCACCGCTCTTACCGGCGATTTTACCGTTTCGCCGTTGAGCTGATAGGTTACGTTTCCGTGCACCTCAACGGTATAGTTTCCCGCCGGCAGAGTCAGTGTGTCGGCGAACTGTGTGCCTGCTTTTTTGAAGTTGGAGAGTGTGTATGTCGCCTTTGTATTTACATTGGTAAACACGGCTTTTGCATCGGTCAGCGTGCCTGCCTGCACATTCAACGGCAGGTCGAGCGTAAGAGCATGCCTGACAGATACCTCGGGTTCGGTCTTGTCGTCGTCGCTGCAGGCTATGAAGATCGTATTCATAGCCACGAAAGCTATTATGAATGCTAAGATTTTACTTTTCATTTATTTTACTTGTTTGATTTGTTTGTTATTGTTGAAATGATGCCTAAAGGCAACGGAGTGGTCGGAATGTTGTCGTGCCGTCTGCTGCCTGTAAAAATCATACGGCACATGTAACAGCCTTACATGTACCGTATGTCCGGCTTATATATGCCGTATGCCGCCGTTATTTAAACAGTGTAGGCTTGGCATCCGCCTCGAAGTCGTTGGTCGAATTGTTGGTGTCTGTCCATTTGTTGCCCGACTTTTTACGCACAACAGCCTTGCCATAGCGTGTTTTATCGTGGTCTGTGGAGCCACAATGCGACCATCCGGCATCGAGAGTTGCGGCAACTACGCCCCATTGATACATTGAAGTAACACTCAAGTTCACCGCATCGATGATCCAAGTGTTGGGCAGGAAGCAAGCATTTCTCTTCATCGGATAAGAGTTCCCCTTAAAGGTATATGTCCACTTGTAATCGTATGCGTATTTCGAAGTGTAGGTTTCTTGGTCTACTTGCGGCCTTGCAATGGCGTAAGCCTTAAAGCCTCTGTTGTGTAGAGTGAAAAAAGTGGCGCTTGAGGTAGTCCAGCTAAGCAGGTTAGGCACATCGGGATTGTCGTCGTCAGTTATGTTCGGATTGCTCGACTTATCATAAAATTCGAAGTCAGCTTTACTTAAATCAATCGAATTACTATTGATCTCTTTGTGGTTTTTGGCATTCAAAGCAAGCACAAGTTCTTCTCCCGGCTTCACCGGATGTTCCTTTCCGCTGCCCGGAATAACGTACAGAGAGCTGACAGTCATAGCCTGATTCATCAAATCAGGGGTGTAGTTTTGCTTCTGAACGGTAAGGAATGCAGACTCGGCAATGGCAAGTCCGTCGGCATACATTACCGTGTCGCTGTTATTACCTATCTTTATATATTGGTCATAACTGTATTGTTTGCCATCCGGAGTGAGTGTTCCGGTGAAGAATATCTCGGAAATAACGAAGCCGTCTTGAGCGTTATAAGTGCTGAGAGCCACGGTTGTGCTGCCTATGGCGGCATTCGGTGACGCTTGGTCTATGCGTACGTTTTCCTTCACCGCCCTTACCGGCGATTTTACCGTTTCTCCGTTGAGCTGATAGGTTACGTTTCCGTGCACTTCGATGGTATAGGTTCCCGCCGGCAGAGTCAGCGTGTCGGCGAACTGTGTGCCTGCTTTTTTGAAGTTGGAAAGTGTGTATGCCGCCTTTGTATTTACATTAGTAAACACGGCTTTTGCATCGGTCAGCGTGCCTGCCTGTACGTTCAACGGCAGGTCGAGCGTAAGAGCGTGTCTGACAGATACTTCGGGTTCGGTCTTGTTGTCGTCGCTACAAGCTACGAATACCATACTCATGGCTACGATGGCCATTGTGAATGCTAAAAATTTTTTAATCATTTTCTTTATTTATTTGGTTTATTTTTTATGTAGAAATTATATATCTGTTTTAGAATGTGATGCCTGCCGAGCATTTTAGCGACAGGCTGTGGTAGGTTTCGTTGCCCGTATATCCGCCCGAAAACGATACGAACGCGCCGTATCCTTTCCACTTCTTGGGTGCAAAAAACAGGCGAACGTCGGTGCCGGCAACGGCATAATTGGCGGTTAGAGCCTCGTAAGTGTGGTTCACAAGATCCGTTCTTGCCTCGTCCATCGTGGCATATGGCATCGTTATAGCCTTGCGGGTGTTGGCATAGAAAGCGGTATGCAGGTTCCAAACAAGCTGTGTAATGTTGCCGAATGCCCTTATCCATTGTGCATCGAGTGCTCCGTAAGCCTTCGAGAACGACATTTTGCGCTCCGGAGAAACATAATCTGAAGCGAAATCCTGATACCCCCCGCGCAGTTCAATGGTAAGGCCGGTACCGCTGCCGAGGCTGCATGCGCCCCCTGCGTGGTAGTCGTTCAGCCGACTGTGGTACATGGTGAGCGTGGCGATAGTACGGTATTCCGAGCCCGAAGGGCTGCCCGCGATATGCTCGTCGCCTTTCCTACCTTCGTGAGAGATACCGCCGAAGACGCTCCAACCGATGTTGCCTTCGTGTTTCCAGCCTGCAGTAACGGCGCCGTCCGTTAGGTATAGCGTAGATAGCGGTAACGAATTGAGCGATGGTAAGATACGTTTGTAGGGTGCAAAACGGTAGTTTGCGGTAACATAGATGCCACTCCTGTCGGCGATAGGCCGTAGGGCTATGTCGGTTAGAACGCCTGTGGATTTGTAATAGGCCGACCTGTTGCTGCCCGAAAAGCGTTCGTAGTCGGCTCCCAGACCGCTCATCTGATACTCGGGAATGACGCCTGCTTCGCGGAAAAACTTAACGTCATTGGTCTGTTTATAGAATGTTCCGCCCACTCCGATGCCAGCTTCATAGTCGCCTAATGCATACTTTGCGCCCCCTCGGAGCGTCATGTCGGTCGAGATACCGCGCATTCGGGGATCGGTAGTTCGGTATTCATGTTCGGCTCGGAAGTCGATGGAGGCCCCCAAGGCCAGCTTTCCGAGTTGCACGGCATAGCCTCCTGAGAAGGTATAACGTTCGTTGTGAAGGTCTCCGCCCAGCGTGTCGCCCATCACATACGGGCGAAGCAGCAGGTAATCAGAGGTAGAATTCCACTTCACGGCATACTTCCTACCCGTTCTATATGAAGCACTGCCCCATACAGATGTACGCTTTGAGAGGCGTATATACGACTTTGCGGCGGCTCCCCACAGCAAATTGCCCTTGCCGACTTCGTAGAGTAACGGTCGGTTGGCGTGCTTGTAATCGGCGTAGAGGCCTAATTCGGAATAAGAACGGGCGTAGGCATCGAGCATGAAAACGGGGTTCTGACGGCTTTCCTGTAGCACATCGTGCCACAGAGAGTAATGTTCTACGGCGGCCGTAGTGTCTGCCACGGAGGCGAAAGCAGCACTTGTCTGCATTGCCAAGGCTATGATGATGAGGCGTATTCCGTTCATTTTCTACATGAATATGATGTCTGTCGACACCGCAGAGGGGTGCTGTACGAGTTCCAAATAGCTTGACGACACTCTGAAATTGGCCACTCTTTCCGTACCGCCGCTACTGCGCAGCAGCACCGTACCCTCGCCGCTAAGGGCGTAGGCGCCACGCAGCACGTCGATGGAAACCGAGGTTCCTTGGAACAAAGACGAGGAGTAGGTTTGTTTGTTGCTGGTGTTGCTGAGTGTAACCGTGCCTTGCATGCGCACCACAGTGAAGCTGTCGGGCACATTAATGGTGATGACAGCCGTGGTATAATAGTCGTCGTTATCGGCATGACAGGCGCTGATAAGTGCCGAAAGCATGGCGAGCAAGAGTGCCGTTTGTAATATCTTCTTCATATCTTTACGTTCATTTCGAGGCCGAAGTAGGGCGTTACGTACCTTCGGATGACAAAGTTTCTACGCTCATAGTCGGGGTGTGCATCCCATAGTTTATTCACAAAGAGGGCTACCATGAGCTTATCGTTCAGCAATTTCTTTGTGGCTTTCAGGTTTAGGTTCATGCTGAAAGGCACTGTCTCGCGCTCGAATGCAGCCTCGTTATAATCGCGTATGAGCAGTCGGAGGCGCGAATCGGTGCGGTCGGCAGGCGTGAAAGGATGCAAATTGCCGTCGGAATCCATGTATTGTTCGGGCTCGTTCTGCTTCCGCATAGACTGTCGGGCGGTCATCCAAAGGCACTGCGCCGATACCGAGAAGCCCAGTTTGAGCTTCGGGATGTCCGTATCGAAAGTGAAATTGGTGTTGGTCATCTCGCGTATGTAGCCGTCGTCGTCTTTATAAATGCCTACGACTTCGACCTCTTGTCCCCCGATGATGCGCGACGGTTTGTACATAATGGGCAACGAGTTGTGGTATTCGGTGCGGAACCATGCGCCGTTGATTGTCAGTCGGGTGTTGATAATGGGGAAACGGATGGTAGAAAGAGTGTACTCGATGCCCCGCTTCAGCGTCCGACTACCGTTGGAAATGATGTAATGACCGCGCAGACTGTTATGTACATTATAGGGAAGCGTGGCCACATCAGGCGGTGCCGTGAGTTTGTTGGCATCTATTCCATCGGTAATATACTCCTTATATAAATAAGGTGAATAGCTGTTCATGCTGCGAAAACCCGACTTCATGTCCTCGCGGAAGTAGGTTACGGTGAGCCTGTTTCCGCCCCAATTCACATCTGTGCGTACCTCCCATTTCAGGTTTCGGGCCGCTTTGAGTTGCGTGTTTGTGGGATCGATGACGTATGTTTGCAGGTAAATGCGGCGATAGGCCTTTACCGGATGGTAGTAATTCAGTTCGGTCAGGTCCATGTAAGCCTTGTCCGGATAGAGCTGATCGACCGTTGGAAACTTGGTATGTTGCCCAATACCGCCCGCTATGGTGAAAAACATGTTGCGACGGGCCATGCGTATGGCGGGGAAAGTCCACCCGATGTTAACGCGCGGATCGAGGTAATACTTGCCGCTCAATGCGCGGTTGTCGGGCAGACGGAGCATAGTTTGCGCCCGTACACCGGCCTCAATCTCCAGTTTGTTGCGCCCGATGTTAGTGCCGAAGCGTTCTTCTGCGAAGAACGAAAGCTCGTGCGATGCAGGCACATCGGAATATTTACGAGGCCTGCCCGATACACCCGGATAGAGCGGATGCAGCTGGTCGAACACCTGTCCGTCGCCCATATTCTTGTCTAACCGGAAGTCTGCGCCCAACAGCAGCAGGTTGGAGATGCTCTTGAGGGGCATGCTGAACGTGGCATTTGCCTTTATGTAAAGGTTAAGGGGGCGTCCATCTACCTTTTGAGTGGCGGTGTAGGTGTAAGGAGAGATAAGAACGGCGTCGCTTTCGCCGTCGGTCATCGTCGTTGCAGCAGGTGTTTCGCCGCTCAACTGCACCAGTCTTGTGCGCTCGGTTATGTCTTTTTCAAAAGAAAAAGCGGCCACCATTTCGGCACGCCGGAAAAAACTTCGCCTGTTCCTGCGGCTGA
The DNA here is from genome assembly GCF_900065875.1 of Prevotella phocaeensis. Lineage (NCBI taxonomy): Bacteria > Pseudomonadati > Bacteroidota > Bacteroidia > Bacteroidales > Prevotellaceae > Prevotella > Prevotella phocaeensis. The sequence continues at coordinate 307,053 of NZ_LT160626.1, forward strand.
AATTCAGCGACAGATTGGCTGCATAACGGTTGTATTCGGACTTGTATCTGTCTACTCCGCCGTAGTTAATCTCGGGATCTACCTTGTCATCGTCGAACGAACCGCCGTAGTCTAAGTTCAAACCTGCGTCTGCGTCCCACTTATCGGTGAGCCATTGCTTGTTCAGACGGGCGGAGAATGTGAGGCGTTTGTAGGTTTCGAGCAGGTTGCGCGGATCGTTTTTGCTGTCTAAATAGTCGGCGCTGAGGTTGAGAGAGAGCCGTCTATTCTGCCATTCCATGCCTTTCGAGATATAAAAGAGTTTCGAATCCATGTCTGCTTTAAACCTTGCAACGATGTTATTCCCACCCTTTAAGCGTCTTATTTTGACAAGTCCGCTCGTTAGGTCACCGTATTCGGCCGACGGAATGCCGCGCACGATTTCTACATCCTGTATATCGTCGGTCGATATGCTGCGCATGTCTACGCCCTCGTTGGTAAAATCGCGCGAGGTAGACTGCCGGTCGTAGGCTCCCGTAAGGTATTGCATGTTAGCGTTGGTGCTGATGGGAGCGCCGTCGATTACGAACTGTGTGCCGAGCGAAGAGGTGGAATAGTTGCTGCTGGCAATGGGAACTTCGCGTAAATGGATGGTATTCGGCGTGCTTAGAGAGGGATCACTGGCGCGCCCGCCGGGCAGAAGTTCGAGCAAATCGGCAAAGCTCGATGGCTGTAGATGCTCCATGGCGTGGCGACGGATGGTGGAGGCACTGGCTAAACCGTGCGATTCTTGCGCCGTTACAACTACTTCTCCGAGGGCGTTGGAGTCTTCTACCATGTAGTAAACCGCATTGGCCGAGGCTTTTGCCACGATGGGTTTATAACCTAAGTAGGATATTTTGATGAGCTTGCCCGCCGCGTTTTTCAGTGTAAAATGCCCTGCAATATCGGTGATGGCCAGTATATTTTTTGAGTTTTCCGGTGTAACCGTTGCTCCTACGATGGGTTGTTTCGTGGCACGTTCGAGTACGACACCGCCCGTAGTTGCCTGTGAAAAGCCAAGCTGACAGTATAGACAGAGTGCGATGAATAACTTGATTTTAGGCATCCCTATGACATTCTTTTCTTCGAATTTGCAAAGATACGGATTGTTTTGTAAGAATGCAATACCTAAAAGTAGGCATTTTGTGAACCTCCCTCTGCCCCTCCGAAGGAGGGGGGTGTAGGTGATGGATTAGAGAGGAGGGAAGAGTGTGGACCTCCCCCAACCCCTCCAAAGGAGGGGAGTGCCTTGCGGAAGATGGGTAAATTGCTTGTAAAAATGTTTTTATTCAGTGTTCTAAATGAAAACTATTTGCAGTCTAACCGTACTTCTCGCCTTGGAAAGGGGAGATGGAGAGGGGATGGATGGCTTTCGGTTATCATGTTTCATCCCCTAACAACCTCCCTTTACTAAGGAGAGAAGTATGGTGTTTGTGTTTTATTTATAATCTGTAGGTTGAGAATATGTTATGTGTATTGTCGTTAGAAGGCATGTCTGTCGGCTTCAGGTAGTATTGCTAACAGGCTTAGGCAGCGCCTCTATGCTTTGCAGGTAGTTACTTCGGTTGAACTGTAACGACCTAACTTGCACATCTTTTTGTACGCGTATCACAATAACCGAATGGCACAAGGGAACTTAGGCAAGCAGAGTCCCGATAATATAGCTGTTAAACGTTCCTCCTTAATCCATCCTCTTTCCTTCATAATACAAATTATTTTTACTGCTATTTGTAAGATTTATTTGTTATGACTTGCTATTTTGACAGGGAAAAACTATTTTTGTAGCACTTATTAATATGAAATGTTATCCGCGATGAAAAAATATTTGTCGATTTTATTTTATCTGCTGTTTACTCTCGGCACACATGCACAGGGCGACTCTATAGCGTTTGCAGAAATGCCGGACGGCACTCCTCTGAAAGCTCCGTATGCAGACTTCGGAAGTCAGGGATATTCTTTTTCGCTCTCACCCGATGGTGGTCTGCTGGCCGTAAGATTGTTTCGCGGTGCGCGCAAAGGCTCAGGCACGTGGAAACTTTGCATGTACGACATGCGCATGCGGCAGATGCTGTGGGAACGACCGATAGGGACGACCGGTACATACTTGGGCGGGAAGATGCCCGATGATTACTCCGTATCGTTCATGGAAGTGGGTGTAATCCGAGACAAAGATATGATGTGGACACGACAGGGACTGCTGTTGAGCAACGGAAATACGCTGCGAATGCTCGATCCGCGTACACAACAGGAGAAATGGAAGAACAAACTCGCACTGCTGATGGTAGACGACAGTTTGGACGTGGCGGTGGGGTATAAGTCTGTAACCTCGGGTAAATTGCGTGCATTGCGGCTAAGTACGGGCGAAATGCTTTGGGAACTGAAGGCTTCGCATGACACGAATTGGGGCTGGAATGGTGCAAGGCGTGTGGGTAAGTCGTCGGTGTTGGTGATGAATGACCATCTAATGCTGATCGATCTCCTTACAGGTGAATATAAAACACACCGTGCGCGAACCGGTTACACCGAGACGGGAAAGGCATTTATGGCGGGACTTGCCATGGGTATAGCGGGTGGATTAATGGGTGGCATGGCAGGATATGCTGCCTACTATATACCGAACGTGAACCAATTTGCAGTGTCGCATCTCAAATCGAATATCTTCCAAAGAGGCGAATATAGCTATGTTTCCGACCGCGACAGCCTGTATTGTTTCGACAACCGCCTGAATGTGGTGTGGTCGTATGGCTTTCCGCATGGGGCTTTGGGGGCATCACAACTGTTTTCAAGAGGCGAAACGTTGTATCTGCTCAATAAAGGTTACGGACTGAAAGCCAGCGGCTTTAAGAAGCCGATGGGCGTTCCGTCGCTTTCATCGTTCGATATGATGACGGGTGAACGGCGTAATACCGTCTGTTATGCAGCCCAAAAGAAAGCGGCAGCAGGTACGGCTGTGTCGCCCGACGGGGTGTTCAGCGTGTTTGATGACAGTATAGCGTATCAGACATTGGGAGACACCGTGGCACACGTTCGGCCGTGGAACGTGAAAGCCTACGGCAGAATAATCGTGGTGCCGCAAGATACTATCTACGCCTATCGTGAGGGTGATGCTGCACCGACACCGCTTTTTAACACCGAAGACCGCTGTATTGTGATTACCGATAAGAGCAAAATGTTCTGTATCAATAGGCAATTGAAGATTACAGACGACTATTCTGCCGATAACTTCTATCGGGTATATGAGCGCTATGGCGACTGCTGTTTCGTTGGAAAGAGAGAGAAGAAAGGTTATGACTTCTGGATTATAAGACCGTCGGGCAGTACGGTCGGGCATGTTACTCTCGATGTGCAGGCCGCCGCAATGCAGGGTGGAGTGTTGTTTCTGCTATGCGGTTCCAAGTTAATATCTATCGATACTCATCAACTTTAATACGCATGAAAAGTTTTATTTTTGCTGTTTTGTTGATTTTCTTGCCCTTGGCAGGGCGTGCACAGATATTCGGAGGCGATAATACCGATTATATAAAGAATGGCCCGGGGCCATTTATAAAGGGAGGTGTCGTACTTTCCGATTATATTGGGAGATATTCTGAAGGCACGAAGAGCAAGGTTGGATACTCGACAGAGCTCGGCGTGGAGTTTCCTTTCAGGAACAAACTTTACGGTTTCCAGCCTGCTTTGCGAGTGATAAAGAAGGGTGCTAAGGTACCTTGGAAAGAAAATGAAGAGGCCGATACGTATGTTCCGTAAACCTATTGGGCTTCTATTTATAAACCGCATTTTGACAAAGAAAAACTTAAAATACAACGATATGGACTTTTTGGAATTGGTAAGAAAGCGTTATTCGGCGAGAGACTATTCGCCCAAAGCGGTGGAACAAGAAAAGGTGGACTATATTCTTGAGTGTGCGAGGCGGGCGCCTTCGGCGGTCAACCACCAGCCTTGGCGGTTTATTGTGGCGCAGAGCGACGAGGCAAGGTGCCTCGTGCAACAGTGCTATCCGCGGGATTGGTTCGTACAGGCTCCCCTATACATTATTATATATACGAAGGTATCGGAGGCTTGGGTGCGCAGTTTCGATGGGAAAAATCATGCTGATATCGATGCCGCCATCGCCACCGAACATGTTTGTCTGGCAGCTACCGATCAGGGATTGGGCAGCTGTTGGGTATGTAACTTCGATGTGCAGCAGCTGAAAACCAATTTTCGGTTGGGTACAGACGAATATCCCGTGGCCATCGTTCCGATAGGGTATGTGAACAGTCGGCCCGATAAATTTACATCGAGAAAAGATATCGACGAACTTGTATCGGTAAGATGAGATAAGCGGTTGCAGGGATAAAGGTGCATATAAAGGATGGGATGCACTCGTAAATGCATGCTTATCGGTTGACAGGGCATTAGGTTAACGGAAGTTAATCGATGAGAGATGTGCCCTGTTTGCAGGAACCGAATGCAATCGGTAGGGTAAACAGATGCTGCGGGCAAGCTTCATTATGCTATCGGTGAGAGCTGGCAGATATTGTAAATCGGCTATGTAGTGAAACATTATTTATAAAAAATGACTTAATAATTGTATTATTGCCGTAGATATCGACCTTTTTCCGTACCTTTGCATCGCATAAATAGAAAATTTAAAATTATGAGAGTAAAAAGTTTATTGGCTTTGGTAGCCGTTGTTTTCAGTTTGATAGCGTGTAGTAACCATGATGAAGACATGTCGCAGGCAACAAATTCGTTAGTGAAAACTGTATGGAGTTTCGAGAAAACAGATAATAGAAGTTTCGTTAAACACGAACGTCATTGGGGCAGATTAGAGTTTATTTCTACTACTGAAGTATTGGTAACATCGGGATACAAGTTGCGGACAGAAAGTGGAAATGGTTCGGGTTCAAATAATTCAAAGAGGGAGAATGAGACCACTGTTACCGCTACATATACTTATGCCGCACCGCTTTTGCGTATCACATTGCCGCAATCTAACACTTCTCCCTTGTTGATAGAGTTGAAAGTAGACGAGGCTGCCGGAACGATAACACAGGTTAAGCTCGGAGATGAGGTCGTAGATGAGAATCAGGCAGTAGTGTATCACAAGAAATAGTATTGTTTTATATGTGGAAATCGGCAGGTGTTACTCCTTTTGAAAGGGTGGTGCCTGTTGTTTTTTTGTAGTTTTTGTTGTTTTTTATCTATAAACAAGGGGGATATTTGTATGAGTTTTCTGCGTAACTTTTTATGGATAAGACAAATATTGCGTGCGGAAATAAAGAAAAAAGCATTTGATGATGGCAAATGTCACAATTTTTTTATAACTTTGCACTTGTAATGTGACTCGTATTTACAATTCTGCGAGACCGATTAGAGAGGGGGTATAAAGGAAAAAAATCTAAAAGGCAACAGTCTGAACTCTTGGCAGTTGCACCCGAGGAATGCACCATATAAAGCTCTTGATCGTCTCAGATGCGGTATCTTAACTACAGCAGTCGTTGCGTCATATCCATCATGTAGATAACTCGTAAGTCAAGGCGAGGAGGGGAAGGCGTAGGGAATTGTGGAGATGAAGTTAAAATATATTTTGGCTGTTACTTATATTTTTATTTAATAAATTTAAAGTATTTGCTAAAGATGAGAGACAGAAGAAAGAGATGTACGAATTACCATACAAAAATATGATAGAAAAACATATCAATTGGATTGATTGGGCAAAAGTGTTTGCCGTTTACCTTGTGGTATTAGGGTATAAGCTTTACGATAAAGATTCTGTAGAATGGGGGTATAGAAATTTGATATATAGTTTTCACATGCCTCTTTTTTCTTTATTTCTGGTTTTCTCTTTAAGATAAGAGTGGAGTTCATGCATTGTTAAAGAAAAGTCTTAAGACACTAATAATACCTTATGTGTCGTTATTTACGTTTGTTTGGTAATTATGCGTGGTTATATTATATCCATGCTTTTTTGGAATATTCATGACAATATGTTTGTCATCTCTTTTAAATAAATATGGAGTTAAATTCATTATAGTGTTATCATCAGGTACCGTCGTCATTATGGGATTACATCGGGTAACGGTAGTCTATCTAAAGTCTATTTTGAAACATGTGAGTCCTTTATGGCTTTCTGATTCTTTGTGATGGAGGATTTTGTTCAGCATGGTGATAATGTTAGTTTTATATTATCCGATCTTATGGATGCAAAAAAGATGTCCTCACCTGATAGGAAATCGTATAGTGTAGGAGAATATGTATGAATTTAAATGACCTAAAGTAAAAATAAATTAAGTTCTAAGTATTTGATGTCTTCAACAAATCGGTTAGCTAAAAACGCCTTATCTCTTAATATTCGAATGATTGTAACTCTTTTTATTTCGCTTTATACAAGTAGGGTTATTTTACGGACTTTAGGGGTTGAAGATTTTGGATTATATAATCTTGTGGGAGGTTTTGTCGCTTTATTAGGCATACTAACATCGGCTATAACAGGAACTTCTGTCAGGTTTATTACTTATGAGTTAGGTACTGGAAATGAAGATAAACTAAGAAGGACTTTTTCAACAATACTAACTGTATTATTATTGTTTGCGATAGGAATTGCAATTCTTGGAGCAGTTATTGGTCCATGGTTTATTCGATCTCAATTGAATATTCCGTATGAGAAGTTAGGTGATGCATATTTTGTTTACTATTGTTCGCTATTTGTTTTTGTGATGGATATGTATGCTCTTCCATATACATCACTTGTCATGGCCTATGAAAAGATGGGATTTTATGCGATCATGGGGATGTTTGTGTCAGTAGGTAAGTTGGTAATAGTGTTAGTGTTACCTTTTTTCGGTAGTAATGCGCTCCGGCTTTATGCTTTTTTACTTGTTATAATAGCTATTATTGATAGATTCGGATATGGTCTTTACTGTAAGTGTTGTTTTAAGAATGTAAAGAATAAGTTCTTGTTAGATAGAGAAATATTAAAAAAAATTTTCTCATTTTCTATATGGATTGGTATTGGAACAGCAGCAGGCATATTGAAAGATCAGGGAGGAAATATTTTAGTTAATATTTTTTTTGGGTTAGTTTATAATGCAGCATTGGGTATTGCTAATCAAATAATGGCTTTAGTTTCTCAGTTTGGTTCTAATATTGGTGTTCCATTTAATCCTCAAATAACAAAAGAATTTGCTTCAGGAAACACAGATAAGGCAATAAAGTTAACTTGGGAACAAGTGAAATTTCAAGGTGTCATCATGCTTTTAATTGCTGTTCCTTTGTTGTGTGAGACGCATTATTTATTATACCTATGGTTAGGCACTTTCCCTGATTATACCGTATTGTTCGTTCGGTTAATGATTATTTTATGTATTATCAGCACATTGGCTCAGGGATATGGGGCATTATATCTTGCTAATGGAGATATAAAAAAATATCAGATATTTAGCACTTTTGTTATGTTGTTATATATTCCTGTTTGTTATGTGCTTTTGCATTTTATTCATAAGCCGGAATTATGTTTATGGGTAAGTATATTCTTACAATCTTTTTTCTTGCTTGCTAATTTTCTTTATTTATCAAAAAAAGTATGTTTTCCTGTTGTCGCATTTTTCATTCGAGTAATATTTAGATTGTTTTTTATAAGCTGTATAGCTTTATTTCTTGGTTATTTGATGCATCTTATACTAAGGGAAGAAACGTTCTGCAGGTTATTGCTTGTAGGAATACTTGGAATGTTTAGTGTCGGAGGATTTTCTTATTTCTATCTCTTGGATATGTCGGAAAAAAAATGGATAAAAAATATCATGTTTTCTAAATTATATTTTATGAGAAAATGGATATAGTTGTTATTTTTAATGGTTTGGGGAACCAGATGTCACAATATGCTTTCTATTTAGCTAAACGGAAAAGCGGTAGTCGTTGTCATTGTATTTTCCACAATGTTTCTACAGGTTTTCATAATGGTTCTGAACTTGATAAGGTTTTTGGGATTAAATATGAAAAAGGTATCTTTAGCAAATTGCTCAGTAAGATATATGATATTTTTGATGGAATACCTAAATTGAGGAAAAAGTTAAATAGTTTGGGAATACATATTATAAGAGAACCAAGGAATTATGATTATACGGCGAGTTTGTTACCAAGAGTTTCGAGATGGGGATTAAATTATTTCGTTGGTGGTTGGCATAGTGAAAAATATTATACAGAAATTTTGCAAGAAATAAAAAATACTTTTTCATTTAAAATAGATGATGAAATTAAAGATATTGATTTTTATGAGTTTTACTCTCTAATACATAATGATATTAATAGTGTCTCTTTGCATATAAGGCGAGGAGATTATGTTGGTGCTAACGAATATTCTTATTTTCAGTTTGGAGGGGTTGCAACGCTTGAATATTATCACAAAGCGATAGATGAAATCTATCAACGAATCGAAAATCCAACGTTTTATGTCTTCTCTGATGATATTGGGTGGTGTAAAACAACATTTTTGAAAAATAATTTTATTTTTGTTGATTGCAATTGTGGTGAAAAATCTTGGCGCGATATGTTTCTTATTTCTCAATGCAAACATCATATAATTGCGAATAGTACCTTTTCTTGGTGGGGAGCATGGCTGAGTATTTTCCACAATTCAATAACAATCTGTCCAAAGGAGTTTATTAAAGGAGTTGTTATAAGAGATGTTTATCCGGATACTTGGATTAAATTATCTTCATAAAAAGTGATTAATGTATAATGACAGTATCAATTATAGTTCCAATATATAAGGCAGAGAAGTATCTTCATAAATGTGTAAATGGATTGTTAGCGCAGACATATAAAGATTATGAGATTATTTTAGTTGATGATGGAAGTCCAGATTGTTCTGGTAATATATGTGATTCTTATGCTACAAATTTTTCTCAAGTAAAATCTATCCATAAAATGAATGGAGGATTAGTTTCCGCTCGATTATATGGTTTCAATTATGCCAAAGGTAAATATATAATTCAAATTGATCCTGATGATTGGGTAGAACCTAATATGCTTGAAGAAATGGTGAACGTGGCAAATAGAGAGAAGGCAGATATGGTAATTTGTGATTTTTATGAACACTGTGGTAACAATGTAGTGTATTCATCCCAACAACCAAAATCTCTAAGACATGATGACCTGTTGCTTGAAATGTTTGAAACGATAAAAGGTACTTATTGGAATAAGTTAATACGTCGAGATTGTTATACACAATATTTGTTATATGAGGATATGCCAAACAATTTAATTTTGTGCGAAGATCTTTATGTAATGATAAAATTGTTGATTAACAATATAAAAATAACTTATTTACCTCATGCTTATTATCATTATGAGCGAGATGTGAATGTGAACAGCATTACTCGGGATAATAATTCTAAAAATGGTTATAATGCATGGATCATGAATATGGAATTTCGTAAATTGTTATCACCATACAGAGAATATTGGTCTGTTTATGTTGTAAAAGAGATGCCATGGATTGCTTATTTATCGCTTTATTATGGAGTAATAAGTGGAAAAGAATATTCTGAATCTTTCTATGAACTGAAAGATATGGAAGTAATAAATTATAATGGATATTTGATAAAACTGGCATTAGTATTTTATCCTTTAGCGGAAGTATTAGTACGTTTACGTAAGATTGTGGGAAGATTTAAGAAAATAAAGCAAAAATGAGATAATTCAAAAGAAGATTTATGGATGTTAAACCTAAAGTTATTGCATTGTATTTACCTCAATTTTATCCATGTAAAGAAAATGATAAATGGTGGGGAAAAGGATTTACCGAATGGACAAATGTAGGGAAAGCTAAATCTTTGTTTAGAGGGCATGATCAGCCTCGGGTCCCAACTGATTTAGGATATTATGATTTAAGGTTGTCTGAAGTTCGTGAAGAACAAGCTAAGATGGCTCGTGAAGCGGGTATAACTGCTTTCTGTTATTGGCATTATTGGTTTGGGAATGGTAGAAGACTTTTGGCAGATGTATTTGACGATGTTTTAAATTCAGGCAAACCTGTTTTTCCTTTTTGCTTAGCTTGGGCTAATCATCCATGGTATGCGAAAGGGTGGAATAAAGATATTCCAGATAGATTACTTATTGAACAGACCTATCCAGGGATTGAAGATGCGAGAAGACATTTCGAGTATTTGCTCAAAGCATTTAAAGATCCTCGTTATTTTAAGGTAGATGGTAAACCATTTATATATATATTTGATCCAATAACATTACCACAAGAATATTTGCGGAATTTTCGGAAATGGATAAAAGATGAAGGTCTAAAGGATATTTATGCAGTCGCAAATAGTTATGATGTAAGTAAGTCACCACAATATTTTAGAGAAATGGGATATGATGCCGTTACTTATGGGCGTGTTGTTTCCCTTTGGGATTGTGAGTATAAAGCAATGAATTCTTTTCAAAAAAAATATAATAGAATAGGAAGAATTATTAAGCAAATAGTTACTGGGCGTCCTCGTGGTGCAAGAGATTATCAAAAAGATTATTCAAAATTTATTACTGAGGAGGATTCTTTGATAGATGTTATTCCTGAGATTGTTCCTCAATGGGATCATAGTCCACGTAGTGGAAATAAGGCCGCCACAATTTATTATAATTCTACTCCTGAATATTTTTATTATCATGTAAGAGAAGCTTTGAAAGCTGTAGAAAAAAAACCAGAAGTATATCAACTTCTTATATTAAAGTCTTGGAATGAATGGGGAGAAGGAAATTATATGGAGCCAGATTTAACTAATGGACGTGGATATATAGATGCTTTGAAAAAGGCTTTAAGTGAAGTTAAATGAATAAATTGTTGTCTATCATAATTCCTGCATACAATGCTGAAAGTTATTTACGGCGTTGTGTTGATTCCATATTTAAGCAAGGATTGAATGATAATGAATTTGAGGTTATTATTATAGATGACGGCTCACAAGATAAAAGTTATGATATTGCATTGGCTATAGCTTCAGAACATGAAAATATTTTTGTTTATACTCAAGGAAATTCCGGACAAGCTGTAGCACGTAATGTTGGATTAGAGAAAGCCAAAGGAAAATATGTAATGTTTGTCGATTCCGATGATTATTTGATCGAAAATACTATTAAAAGAGTTCTTAGTATTGCAGAAATAAATTGTTTAGATATTTGTGAAACACGATTGTATGAATACGATCACTGTGGGAATCGTAAGATTGGATTAATTCAGCCTTTTCCTATTGATCAAATATTTACAGGTGAAGAAGCCCTTTTAAATAAGATTATTGTTGCATCTGTATGTACCAATGTTTATCTTTTAGAATTTATAAAAAAAAATCATTTGAGTTTTGTTGTTGGAATAGCGCATGAAGATGTTGATTTTAATATGCATGCTTATGCCTTTGCTCAACGTATTATGTTCTTGGATATATGTACTTATATATATAGTTGGAATCCAGATTCGACAGATAGGAGTAGAGATATAAGTAGGATAAAGAGAGGATTATTAAGTGATCTCCATATTGCAATGAGGACAAAGGAATATACTAATATCATAGGTCTTTCGAAGCAATTAAAATTTTATTATTTACGAACATGTAATTCTATTATCGTGTCTACTTTTTTGACTATTCTGCAAAAATATAGATGGGCAGATATTGACTTTATAAAAGAAATGTATGAATTTTTGCAGGATAATAAGCTATATCCAATAAAGGGGCGGACTCTATCTTTGAATACGACAGTTCTAATCCCATTTATTAATACACAGAGAGTTTTCTGTTTATGTTATATTGTTTTAAGTTATTTGCTGCCTTGTCGGAAAATAACAAATCATGAAATTAGAATTAGATATAAATAAGTTTTTTCTTTTGTATATTAATAATATAATATTTAATAAAATAATTATTATTGAATAATATTGGGAGTTTGCCCTTTAAGAAAAAGATAAAGAATAATTTATTAAATTATTTTTAGAAGCTTTTAGGAAGGTGAAGTTCAAAGATTGCGATTTGAAGATTATATGAGAGCTAAATATTGGATTGCCTATCTCTTGGATTTGTCTATTCGGGAGCCGAGACTTATTCTGAAATATTATAAACCATTTAGCTTTTCAGTGCATAAGCCTGTAGAAGAGCGTTTTGTTTTTATGGCTGATGGAAGATTTCCTCATGGGGGAATGTTCGATCGTTTAAAAGGAGCAATTTCTGTATATGCTGTTTCTAAAGTTCGAGGGAAAGAGTTCAAATTAAATTTCTCTTCCCCTTTTTGTTTGGAAAAGTATTTGAGGCCTAACCAATATAATTGGACAATTGATAAAAAAGAGCTGGATTATCATTATCCCTCATCTCGTCCTCTATTCTTGTATGGGGAATGTTCGTATCCTCGGCGTCTTGTTAAAAACCGAAAGTGTGAAGCCCATTTTTATTATGGTTATGACTCTCTTGACTACCTAAGTGCTAAATATGGTGTTGCCTATGATTGGGGAGAACTTTATAATGAGCTTTTTCGTCCTACAATATATTTGCAGAAGTATATAGATTTTTATAAAAAAGACATCGGAAAAGACTATATTGTACTTCATTTCCGCTTCTTAAATCTTCTGGGTGATCATACAGAGTTCAATATAAATCCTACATTGTGTTTGGAGCGGCGGCGGGAGCTGATGGAACTGTCTGTAGGAGAAATGAAACGAATAATAGAGGAATATCCGTATTATCGAATAATGTTAGCCACAGATAGCAATTGCTTTACCGAATATGTTAGGGAAATGCTTCCTGATGTATATATCGTACCGGGAGAAATACGACATATCGGTACTGCTAATGAAACGAATGATACGGAAAACGTCAAGATGTTTATTGACTACTATCTGATAGCTGGAGCCAAGAAAGTTTATAATATTGTTGCTCCCGGAATGTGGAAGAGCGCATTTCCCGAGTATGCAGCAAAGATAGGTGGTGCAGAATTTGAAAGGATTATAATTAGTTGAAATAATGGTGAAACAGAGGATATTATATCTTGATCTTGTTAAATTTATTGCAATTACACTTGTTTGTATAGGACATAGTTATCCTTTGACAATAGGAAATGAGAGTTATTTTCGTTCAGTAATTTATTCTTTTCATATGCCATTGTTTATGCTTATCTGTGGATATTTTTCTATATCTTCTTTTTCAAAAGACTTTAAAAGCTTTTTAAAGCAGAAAGCAAAACAATTATTATTACCTGCTTTATCTGGAATTATACTATCGCTTTGCTTGATATTTATTTTTGCAAGAGAAAGATTTTCCTTGAATATTGTTGTAACTGAGCTATATGGCGGATTATGGTTTTTAAAAACTCTGTTCATTTGTTACCTGATAGTTTATATTTTTAAACATATAAATTTACCGGATTGGATTGCTTGCCTTAGTTCAATTGTTCTCTTTCTAATTCTCCCACATGGAGGGGCATTACAAGTAAACTTTCTGCTTATAATGTTTTGGACAGGTTATTTTGCTAATAAATGTAAATGGGGGAAGAGGAATTGCAAATTAATGTTAATATAGATGTCGATATTGTTATTTGTTTTTGCAATATGTACTGATATGGCTCAACCTGTGCAACAAATTACTTCGGAAATTATATTTACTCATCCTTTGTATTTAGTTCGTCAATTTTTTGTGAGTATTGCTGGTTCATTTTCTGTCATTGGTATTACTTATTATATATGTGGAATAACACCTGTAAATAGCACTCTTTATGAAATTTTTATATGGTTGGGTAATGTTGGATGTTATACTTTAGGTATTTATATTATTCAAACGTTGCTTTTGGAACGTTTATTTTATATGCTATGTCCGACCATTAATCTTTTTGTATCAGATACTGTGAACGATTTTGTTCTCACACCTATAATTGGCATTTTGTTTTCTTTACTATCATATTATGTCGTTTTGTTTCTAAAAAGAAATAGATATACAAATCTGTTGTTGTTTGGTGGAGGCTATAAGTAAATGAAGATCGTATTAATATCCAATATGACACCTTATCGAGAGAACTTTAATGGAACATCAGCTCTCCTATATCATTTACTTTATCATCGTAATGCAGTAAAGGTCGGCAATGATGTTGTTGTCGCTTTAGAGTCTTGTGATTCGCAGAGAGAGCAGATAGAGGTTGAAATATATTCGTTCAATATCAATGAATTGCCTAAGGAAAAGATCAACGAGGTAGAACAAGAATTAGGAGTGAAAATTCATATTATGCCTTTGCCTCTTTGGTTCGTATTCTTTTTTAAATACCATTTACTTTTTTTTCGTTTGTTCTTAAAATATCCTTTACATCATTATTTAAGATTGTCTTCGTCTTATACAAAAGAAATTGAGGGTATTCATCCCGATGGAATATGGGTATATGGAGAAGAAATGTCTCTTGTTATAAATCAATTTTCTAATTTAAAACGAGTGCATACGACTGTGGATTGTACTTCCTTGTACTATTATAGATTGTTAAAATCTGGATTACTAAACAGTTGTATAAATAAGTTGAAGGCCAAAATCAACTATCGTAAGTTTTACAGACTTGAGGAACATTATCTGAATGCCAAAGATGTAAAGTATCATTTGGTGGGACAGGCAGATCGTGATTTCCTTGTGGAGCATAATCCAAAATTGCAAGTCTATTTTATCAGACATCCTCATTATGAAGCTATTGATGATACTAAAAGCAGAGAATTTCATACTCCCATACGTTTACTTATAGCTGGGCAATATAATCTATATATGCGTCGTGATGCAGATATGCTGGTAAAAGAGTTTTGTACTTTTAGCGATGTATTGCCCGATGGGAGAGATATTCGTGATTACTATGAATTACTATTCTTGGGGAAAGGATGGGAGCATTCCGTAGATATTTTGAAAGCAGAAGGATGGAAAGTAAGTCATATTCCGTTTGCACTTGATTATATTAAGGAAATCAGAAAGCACGATATTCAGCTCACACCTATATCTATCGGTACAGGCACAAAGGGAAAGGTGCTCGATGCCATTGCTAACGGATTGCTTGTGATAGGTACCCCTTATGCTTTAGAGAATATTGCTGTAAAGTCAGGGGAGTCGTGTATCGAATACCGCTCTGCGGCTGAAGTTATGGATATCTTACGGCATATTCCGATGGAAAGGAAAAAATATGAAGAGATGGCTAAGCGAGGAAAGGAGATCGTATGCCGATATCACAGCCGCAGATCGATTTCCGAACAGCTCTTTAATTTATTTAAATAAGTCTAATGTATCTTTATATCCTTATTTTTATTTTTGTTTTATCGGTGTATTCGTTTACCTTGAAGAAAGGTGGAATTAGCAATAAGCAACTTGCATGGCTGTTGGGAGGGTTGGCAGTGTTTGTCGGTATTGCAGATATGCTCGGCGGTTTCGACCGGTACGTTTACGGCATGCTCTTTGATGATTTGGCAGATGGCATTCGAAACAAGGATAGTATTTTGGATAGTTGGGTACTTCAAACATATCCGAAAGAGTTGGGTTATGTCGGTTTGAACTATCTGATAGCCACTTTTACTGCCAATCGATACATATTTATTTTTATTATAACGCTAATTATATATACCCTTTTCTATAAATCTATTAAAGATTATACAGACAATTATCCTTTTGCCTTATTGTTGTTTTTAGGTTTGCTGTTCTTTTTCTCTTTTACCTATTTAAGGCAAATATTGGGAGTCGGTGTGGCATGGCTTTCCATTAAATATGTGTATGAGCGTAAGGTATGGAAGTTTTTACTTGTCATGTTCATCGCTTTCCTGATGCATAATTCCGCTTTGATACTGATACCTGTGTATTGGATACCGATAAGAAAATTCGACAAAGCTACCGTTCTGATAATATTGGCTGTTTGTTTT
The DNA here is from genome assembly GCF_900065875.1 of Prevotella phocaeensis. Taxonomy (NCBI): domain Bacteria; kingdom Pseudomonadati; phylum Bacteroidota; class Bacteroidia; order Bacteroidales; family Prevotellaceae; genus Prevotella; species Prevotella phocaeensis. The sequence goes on from NZ_LT160626.1 coordinate 322,957, forward strand.
ATTTTAGGTATAACGGGGCTACCGAGTTCATTGTTCGAAATATACGGTTCCGCTTCAGATATGGAGATGAGAGCTTCTCGATACGCTGATACATCGGGATTTCGTATAGCTTATTTGATTGAAGTTATTTTCTTCTTATTTTTCATCCTAACAAATTATCATAAAATTCCCGAAAATCCCAAAAGAATAGTGTTGCTCAATGTGGCGTTGTTGTTTTGTGCAATATTGCTTGTTTTTATTAAATCGGAAAACGGAGGACGTTTAGGATGGTATTATATGATAGGTATTATCTCTACGTTAACCTATTTTGCCGTAACCAAAGAACGCAGCAAATCCTATCGTTTTTCTATGATTGCGGTCTCTGCTTTACTTTTTTTGCGTATTCTGTTGCAATGGAATAGCATGCTTTATCCTTATAAAACGTTCTTTACCAATGGACATAGGGAAGGTGATCGTATTTATGAAATGGATGAATATGATGAACAATATGATTTAGACAAATTCTATAGATAAGCATGCTGATAACTGTATTTACACCGACTTATAATAGGGCAGAACTGTTATCTGCATTGTATCGAAGTCTTTGCCGGCAAACGTTTTCCGACTTCGAGTGGCTTATTGTCGACGACGGTTCTGAAGATAATACGCAAAAAGTAGTCGAAACTTTCATAGAGGAGCATAAAATCTCGGTTCGTTATATCAGACAAGAAAATAAAGGAAAGCATGTAGCGATAAATTTAGGGGCAAATAATGCCCATGGCGAGTTATTTTTTATTGTCGATAGTGACGATAGTTTGCCGGATAATTCGTTAGAAATAATCAATAGTTTCTATTCTCAAGTTAGAGCAGACGCTTCGTTCGGAGGTGTTTGTGGGTATATGTCTCACCACGATGGCACCGTTATAGGCCACGGAAATGAAGAAGATGTGCTTGATGCCAATTCATCCGAACTGCGATATAAGTATCGTATCGTTGGCGATATGGCAGAGATTTTCAGAACTGAAGTAATAAGAAAGTTTCCTTTTCCGATGATTAAAGGCGAGAAGTTTTGTCCCGAAGCGTTAATATGGAACAGAATTTCCAAGGAATATCGGTTGCGTATTTTTAAGAAAGTAATATATTATCGGGATTATTTGCAGGGCGGTCTTACTTCTAAGATGACACAGATAAGGATGAAAAGTCCCGTAGCATCCATGATGTGTTATGCAGAAATGAATGCTTTGAATATACCCGTTAAGGATAAGGTGCGTGCTGCCGTTAACTATTGGCGTTTTTGGTTCTGTTCACGTGTGGCGGATAAACCAGAGATAGGCAAAGCGTGGAGATGGGCTAAACCTCTTGGATGGATGATGCACAGGAGGGATTTAATGAGATGCGGAGAGTAATGTGTGCCAGATAATTTAAGTGGGTATATAAGGAAAGGGCATCTTATACATCCGCTGGCAAGAACGATATTTTGGAATAGAACATTATGAAGATACTATATGTTATTACGTCTCTCTTGATGGGAGGGGCCGAAAAACTTGTAGTGGATATGATACCACGCTTGGCAGCTGACGGGCATACCGTTGATTTAGTTGTTTTTAACGGAGAAGAAACACCATTGATGCAGAAGCTGCGTACGGAAATTCCCACTATCAGAATATACAAACTCGGTCACGGATATTATAATCCGCTATACATATTTAAGCTGGTTAAGATAATGAGGCATTATGATATCGTGCATACACATAATTCTTCACCTCAATTATTCGTGGCAATTGCGAGTGTATTATGCTCGGTGAAACTATGCTCCACCGAGCATACCACTTCCAATCGCAAGCGCGGTTGGAAGTGGTATGCACCCATAGAAAGCTGGATGTACGGAAGATACGACCATGTAATTTGCATCAGCAAGATTGCCGAGCAGAAGCTGCGAGAATACATGGGAGGCCGGTGGCTCGATCGTAAGTCTAAAAACTACAATCGCATTTCGACCGTTAATAATGGTGTAGATGTGGAGGCTATTCATGATGCGCAGTCCGACAATGAACTTTTACAGATGAAAGGAAGTCGGACAGCAGTAGTGATGGTGGCCGGTTTCCGTGAGGCTAAAGACCAAGATACCGTTGTGAATGCTTTGAACAGACTTGACAGTGAGCGCTACGAAGTATGGCTGACAGGTGTCGGTGTTAGAATGGATACCGTCAAAACATTAGTAAAAGAGTTGAAGTTGGAGGATAGAGTAAGATTTCTCGGATTAAGAACCGACGTTCCTAATGTGCTGAAATCGGCCGACATCGTCGTTATGTCTTCTCATTGGGAGGGCCTTTCATTGTCCAATATCGAGGGTATGTCGGCAGGTAAGCCGTTCATTGCAAGCGATGTTGATGGCCTGCGTGAAGTTACCTCAGGTGCCGGCATCCTCTTTCAGGAAAGCAACAGTGCCCAGCTTGCCGATATCATCAGTCGTCTTACGGACGATAAGGAATATTACGATACGGTGGCTGCAGCTTGTTACCAGCGTGCCATGCAGTTCGATATACATAAGATGGTGCAAGGATACGAAGCCGTGTACGAAAGCCTTGTCGCAGGTTCTCGCTCCTAAATATGCTGCTGCCGTCGGACATAATTCGCACAGTTGCGAATAGTGTGTTGTTCAGCTTCTTGATATGGATATTCGCAGTAATATGAGTATATGATATATGTATGTAAAGAAGAGGTACTGCATATCGCTTGTAAAAGGTATGTGTAACGGCCTTGAGAGGTATGTTTGTCGGAGAAAAATAAATCGTTGAGGATGAATTATAATAAGAAAAATATATTACATGTGGTAAATATCTATTTTGTGATACCCTATTTTATAGGCGGACAATTCAGGTATTTCCGCGAAAAGGGCTATAACCTGCATGTGGTATGTTCCGAAAGTCCCTATCTGAAAGACTATGCCAAGGAGCAGCATTTCGACTATCGGGAGATACCGGTGCTGCGATCGATCGATCCGATACAGGATATTAAGTCTATCAGACGTATCTGCCAATACATCAAGGAGCAGAATATAGGTGTTGTAGTAGGCCACACTCCCAAGGGTGGATTGCTGTCTATGATTGCCGGATGGCTGATGCGTGTGCCCAAGCGCATATATTTTCGTCACGGATTGGTATATCAAACGTCTACTGGCCTGAAGCGCTTTGTCTTGATGACGGTAGACAGAGTGGCCTCGCGCTTGGCAACAAAGATTGTTTGCGTGAGCCCCTCGGTATTGCAACACAGTATAGAAGACCGGCTGGCGCCTGCACATAAGCAAATTATTCTGGGTAAAGGCACTTGTTCGGGCATCGATACGCAAGGAAAATTCAACCCTGCAAAGATAGACGCCGGTAAGTTGTCGGCGTTGAAAATGCGGTGGGGAGTAGCAGAAAGCGACTGGGTGATAGGTTACACAGGTCGACTTGTGCGGGATAAAGGTATAATCGAGCTGGTAAAGGCTTTCCGAATTTTGAAAGAATACGATCCTCGTTTCAAACTTCTGCTGGTAGGAATGTTCGAGATAAGAGATGCTCTGCCCGAAGATGTACAGCGGGATATCAGGAATGATCCGCAGATTGTGTGGACCGATTTCCAAAATGCAGACATGGAATATTTTTATTCTATGATGAATGTTTACGTGCTTGCGAGCTACAGAGAGGGCTTTCCAACAGGTGTACTCGAGGCTCAATCGATGGAAATTCCTGTGATTACGACCAAAGCAACGGGCTGTTGCGACTCGATACAAGAAGGGGTAACGGGCTTATTTGTACAACATGATGCTCGTGAACTGGTTGTCGACATCTTGAAAATACGCGACGGAAAGACCGAAGTCTCGGGAAGTAAGGGGCGTGCATGGGTGGTAGATTGCTTCGATAACCTGAAAGTATGGAGGGAAATAGAACGGTTATACGAAGATTAAGGTATTTTCTTAGATAAAAATAATAGCAATTATGAAAATATTGATAACTGGTGTACACGGATTTGTCGGACGGAATTTAGTGCCTGCATTATTTGCCGATCATACAGTATATGGGCTTGGAAGAGCTGTAGGGAATGTGGCCGGTGTAGAAAAAATGTACACTTGGGAGGACTTAGATCGTGGTATGCTTCCCGAAGTCGATGCAATCATCCATCTTGCAGGTAAGGCCCATGACACGAAGAAGCAAACCGGAGCAGAAGTATATTTTACTGTAAACCGCGATCTGACCGTTAAAGTGTACGATTATTTTCGTCATTCTGCGGCCCGAAAGTTTATCTTTTTCAGTTCTGTAAAGGCAGCAGCCGACTTCGTAAACGGCACTGTACTTACGGAAGATGTCGTGCCCAAGCCCGTTGGCCCCTACGGCGAGAGCAAAATAGAGGCCGAAACATATATCTTCGATCATCCGGCTGAAGATAAAGAAGTGTTTATCTTGCGCCCCTGCATGATACATGGACCGGGTAACAAGGGCAATCTTAATCTGCTTTACAAGGTAGTGTGTAAAGGTATTCCGTGGCCTTTAGGCGCTTTCAAAAACCGTCGTTCCTTCGCTTCTGTCGGCAATGTGTGCTATTTGGTGTGCCGTCTGTTGGAAGAACATGCGCCGAGTGGCATCTATAATCTTGCCGACGATGAGGCTATTTCTACCAACGAATTGATCTCGATTATCTGTAGAGTCTTGGGAAGAAAGGCGCATATCCTCAATATATCTCCCCTGTTGATGAAGAAAGTGGCAAAGGTTGGCGATGTACTTCATCTGCCTCTTAACACTGAACGGATAGAGAAACTTACGGAGAATTATGTTGTTTCGAATGCAAAGATTAAAAGTGTGTTCGGCATAGAGGCTCTGCCGATTACCGTTGAGGATGGTTTGAGAGAAACCATCGAGTCGTTTAACAAATAAAACTGTTATGTCTTACATCGTTATTGCGTTGTCCGTTCTGGCGCTCGAATTGCTTTATTTCAGGATAGCCGATCGGTTTAACATTATCGATAAGCCTTCGGAGCGTGGATCGTCTAAAGATGTAACCCTGCGAGGTGGCGGTATAGTTTTCTTTTTCGGTGCACTTGTGTACTTTGTTTATTCGGGTTGGCAGTATCCGTGGTTCATTGCAGGACTCACGCTTGTATCGGTCGTCAGTTTTTGGGACGATGTTCGTTCGTTGAGTCCGCGCTTCCGACTGCTGATGCAATTCGCGGGTATGCTTCTTATGTTCTATCAATTGGGCATGTTTACGGCCGACCGTTGGTGGATGATTGCCGTTGCACTCGTCGTATGTACGGGAGCTATGAACATTTTTAACTTCATGGATGGCATCAATGGCATCACCGGAGGTTATGCATTGGTCGTTTTAGCGGCCTTAGGTTATGTGGATATGCGGGTTACACAGTTTGTCGATGTTCGTTTCATCTTTATTACAGCTATCGCGGTTGCTGTGTTTTGCTTCTTTAACTTTAGGACCAAAGCCAAGTGTTTCGCCGGAGATATCGGTTCGGTGTCCGTTGCATTCATCTTACTTTTTTATATCGGCCGGTTAGTTCTGCATACGCAAGATCTTTCGTGGTTTGCTTTTCTTGCTGTATATGGTGTAGACGGCTGCCTTACAATTATCCACCGTTTGATGTTGCACGAAAATGTATCTCTTCCGCACAGAAAGCATGCTTATCAAATAATGGCCAACGAATTACGCATTCCGCATGTTGTAGTTTCGCTAATCTATATGTCTATACAAGGAATAGCTTGCATTTGTTTCATTCTTAGCCCGAGATATCCTGCTTTTTTACTTATTGTAACGGTCCTTGTGGTTATGTATATCTTGTTTATGAAGAAGTTTTTCCGTCTTCATCAGACCGGTTGACGGCAAATATCATAATTTTCAAAGGTATGTTAGGTGTTTTCCTAAAAAAGTTTTAATTTTGCCTTATCTAATAAAGAAATATGTTATGAGATTTCTAAATAGACTTGTTAATTGGTATTTTAAGAGAGAGTCTTTGCCTTATTGGTGCATTTTGTTCATCGATAGCCTGATCTGTTACGTATCCGGAATATTCGTATGTTGGCTCTTCTTCCGCGGGGCTGCAACCTTAGACAATATATTTCCCATCACCAGAACCCTTCTTTTGTACACGATATTTAACCTCTTAGGGTTTAAATTCTACCATACTTATTACGGTGTAATTCGTTATTCCTCATTTGTAGACCTGCAACGAGTGGGCTATGCCATGGGTGTAGGTTTTATCTGCGTTGCCATTTTGCACTATCCCATTATTTGGTGGGGGGCTGGAACGGCTGGTTGGTTCCGTTACACCTTCGCCATATCGTAAGTATATATATCGTTGCCACCATCCTTATGTGGGCTTTTCGCGTGATAGTAAAGCTGGTTTACGACTCTGCATTCGACAACGAGAAGGCCGAGCGCACCTTAATATATGGTATTAAGGATGGTGGTATCGGCCTTGCTAAGAATGCACAGAACGAGAAGCCGCAGCGTTTTCGTGTACAAGGTTTTATATCTCATGAACCGAGTTTTAAGAACCATTATCTGATGGGGAAGAAAGTATATCCCGTAAATGATGAACTGACCGATGTTATAGGGCGCGGACGTATCAAGGTAGTGCTTGTTTCACCGCTGCGAAACGATGAGTTTAGGAATGATGAAAAGCTGCAGGATATCCTTATCAATGCCGGAGTACACATCTACATGACCGATGGAGCGAAGGAATGGAACGTACATACCGAAAATATATCGAAGTCTACCTTAAAAGAAATCAACATCGAAGACCTGCTTCCGCGTGATGAAATACAGGTAGACATGGAAAGTGTGGGCCGTTTACTTAATGGTTATCGCGTTTTAATAACGGGTTCAGCGGGCAGTATCGGCTCTGAAATGGTTAAACAAATATGCAAGTTCAGGCCTGCAAAGCTCATGCTGATCGATCAGGCAGAAACTCCGCAGCACGATATCCGGCTGATGATGGCTCATGATTATGGCGAAATAGAGACCGAAACCATTGTCGCATCCATTACGAACAAAGAACGTATGGAGAAAATATTCTCGGAATTCAAGCCCCATTACGTATTTCATGCAGCGGCATACAAGCATGTTCCCATGATGGAAAATAACCCCAGTGAGAGTATTCTGAACAATATATGGGGAACAAAGGTAATAGCCGATCTTAGTGTGAAGTACGGTGTGAAGAAGTTTGTAATGGTTTCGACGGATAAAGCCGTAAACCCTACAAACGTAATGGGATGCTCCAAACGCATTTGCGAGATATATGTGCAGAGCCTCGACAAGGCAGAGAAGGAGGGTACGGTGCAGGGGAACACGCATTTCGTTACCACTCGGTTCGGCAATGTGCTGGGCTCTAACGGATCCGTAATTCCGTTGTTCGAGAAACAGATCAAGATGGGAGGCCCCGTAACCGTTACCGATCCCAATATTATTCGGTTCTTCATGCTTATTCCCGAAGCCTGTAAATTGGTTTTGGAAGCAGGAACCAAAGGCAACGGAGGCGAGATATTCGTGTTCGATATGGGCAAACCGGTGCGCATAGCCGACTTGGCCAGAAGAATGATAAAGCTCTCCGGAGCGCAGAATGTGGAGATTTCGTACACAGGACTGCGTGCGGGTGAAAAGCTTTACGAAGAGGTGTTGAACGACAAGGAGGGCACATTGCCGTCGTTCAATGATAAGATTAGAATTGCCAAGGTGCGCGAGTACGATTATAAGGATGTGGAAAAAGAAATCGAAGAACTGTTCCGTATTGCCGATACATATAGCGATATGGACATCGTGAGGAAGATGAAAGAGATCGTACCCGAGTTCACCAGCAAGAATTCCGTATATGCCTCATTAGACGAGTAGCATATATGAAAACAGTTACCGACGTTTTTTTCGCATTGTTGAGGAATGCTCTGTGGGGCGAACAACTGCCTTTCGAGAGCATTCCTCATGATGTTTTCGTGCCGTTGATGAACCTTGCGTCGCGGCAAACTGTATGCGGTCTTGTGTGCGGAGCACTCATCAAAAACGATATTAGGCTCGACCGAGAGGATGCACTCAAGGCATTTATGTTGCAAAAGAGCATTGCACAGGCCAACAATAAGATAAATGCCGAGGTGACAAACCTTGTAAATATGTTCGACAGCAAGGGCATCGATTACCGTATATTCAAAGGGCAAACGCTTTCACAGCTCTATCCGAGCCCGATAGAGAGGCAACCGGGCGATATCGACTTCTATTGCAATGCTGCTAATTATGCCAAGGCAGTCGCCGTAATCGAACATACATGGAACCTAAAAGTCGGACACGAAGAGTCTGAACAGCATGCAGAGTTCGAACACAACGGTGTTACGATGGAGATGCATTTCCGTATGATAAAGTTCGAGAACGGCGATATACAGCGTTATTGGGAGGAGTTGCTGGCGTGCGACGAGCCTGTAACCGTGAATGTTGCGGGAACTACGGTCGTTACGTTGAGCCCTACGCTGAACGTACTCTATACTTTCTTGCACCTATACCATCATCTTGTAGAGTTGGGAGTGGGCTTTCGGCAGTTTTGCGATGTAGCTTGTCTGCTGCATCATCATCGTAATGTCATCGACAGAGCTGCGCTCTGGAGGCATCTCCATGCCATGTCGTTTACGCATGCCTTTGCTGCTGTCGGTTGGATATTGATCGATAAGCTGGGTTTTCCGCAGGAAGAATTTCCCATAACCATTACCGATAAGGACAAAAGCTATGAGCCCCATATCCTGAAAATCGTATTTACGGGCGGTAACTTCGGTCAGTATGCCAAGAAAACACGTGTGCGTTCGGGCTTAAGTTACTATGTAGAAACGCTGTTGCTCAAGGCTTCTCACTACCGTATGCTTTATAAACTCTCGCCCAAGGAGATAACTTCATCTCTGTTGAAAGGCGTTCCTGCGCAAATATACAAGGCATATCGCCGGCATAGATGATCGGTTTTCCTCTTGTTTTTCCAAGGAAAGGCCAAGAGAGAAGGAGCAAATAACGCGCTTACATAGATATTCTAAACCCGATAGACGGGCGGTTCGTAGGGTATAGACAGATATTCTATCTGCGATACAAGATATCGGCTGCTTTAACGAAACAGTTGTATCAACTCTTTGGTTGGTATTTGTTGCCGGCATGCACTATGATGTCGAGGGAGAAAGACCTTAGTGGCGTCTTTGCCAAATCTGTTTCGTAGCTTGCTATAATGTTGAAAGCAGGTGTCGTAATAAAGCAACTTAAGATATAAAGTACAATAATCTTCTGTGCTTTATATCTTTTATTATCTCAATCGTATTTCCTTTTTTTAATTTTTATTTCATGGGTTCAGGGCGTGCTGTCGGCCGATTTATCTGAACCAAATGGCGCATAGTATAAAAACAGATAGCGGCAGAAGGAAATATCTATAGATGTTCACAATCTGTTGTTGATGGGCAATAGCGAACTTTAACGGGTGCTTTTCGAGGTTCAAAGTATTGTACTTCCGATGGAAATCGAGCAATTTGTCGATGCCGCCCCTTGCTATTACGCAGGCCAGATTGGTAAGAATGATGGCGTTTACCGCCATGTAGAGCTTCGTAACAAGAGATGTGGAGATGTCGAATGGCATGTTTGGCGTTTTTATAACAGTTGTACTCCACACGAAGAGTAGCAGGGCGTAGATCGGAATAGCTGCAAAGAACAGCGCAATATACCCGATGATCAGCCGCTTGTTGCCGTATTTGTGAAACACGGTGGTGCCCTGTATTAAGGCAGAATGGTTTCGCTAAGGGCTGCCGGCAGTTGTTTTTATAGTCTTGTCCGGTAGCACAGCATGCGGTAAGCCTCGCCTCCGCCTACTTCGGAAGAGTGGAATAGGGATGGAAGATGAGGGAGGGGGGATGAGTGGAACGTGGCTGTTGTTTCAGCAGGCGGAACAATTGGGGCACAATGTTGCTGTGAGCGTGATCGGCGGTGAGCGTGCCTATCGGCTGCCAACGGTGGTTCTATTGAATGTACGTATGGCGTTTGTATTTGTTTAAAGCGATTAATGCCACTCCTCGCTCCCTGTTTTACCTTCTTTGTTCCTAAGAAATCGCGGTGGCGTATGTCCGTCTACCAACGAAAAACCCTGCCGCTAATGCGAACAGGGTTAATGAAAGGAGGAGTGGTACCACCAGGAATCGAACCGGGGACACAAGGATTTTCAGTCCTTTGCTCTACCAACTGAGCTATGGCACCATGTGTTTATCCTTTTGCGGTTGCAAAGATAATACTTTTAATTTATACTTCAAGATTTGTAATTCATAATTCTTTTCTGCGTTAATGTTTATTAACGGATAGGGTATGCCGTTGTATTACGCTGTTTTCTGATAGGAACGAATGTGCACGAACAGATAATAAATAATATTGGCATCAGTAAAATATCGATGCCAATTATCGTGGAAACCATCTTAAAAGTGTAAGCAGGTACCAATTGTGTTTAATGAATGTGCAGGGAAGACGGCTTTCTGCCCAAGATACGTTGTGCACAATCGGCAAGTACAACTATGGCTCCGGCAAGAATACACGTATCTTTAATGACCAGTCTTCCGGCTCCTGTGAGCAACGGGAAGCCGTGTTCGCCGCTTCCCATATCGGGTACCCATACTTCTGGTGTGGTGATTAGGAACGACAGAGTGCCTATAGTCATGATAATGACGAGCCCGCTACCGACGAAACCTACCTTGGGGAAGAATATTCCAAGCAGCGTCAGTGTGCCTATGGTCATAATGAGAATGCCCAAACCTTTAGAGAATGTGTAGGTATTATTGGCCTCGTGCCACTCGTGTTTAGCCTTATCGAACTCGCCTTCTTTTAGCTTATAATCCTTATATTCGGGTGCTTGTTTGGCGTAGAAGAAGCTCATAAACGGACTGTTGGCAACAAACGGTACGATTCCCTCGGCCTCGTAATTGAAGAATTTCAGTCCGCCGATCCAAATAAAAATAATGAATATGGCTACTCGGATGAGGTGAATGCCGAGGTTTTTAAGCGATGCAGACAGTTCGAGAACTATTCCTATCAATGTATTAAGTTTCTTGTTCATGATTTGTTCTGTTTGTTTATAATTTGTAATTATTCTAATTATTTGAGCTGCAAAGATAGTCTATTTTATGAAAACGCTTACGGAAATTTCTCTAAAAAAATAAAATAGCCCGAAATATACCATAAACATGTGATGGCAGACGGTGTATGGAGGTGGGGAAAATATACAAAAAATCGGATGTCATCACGACAACCGATTTCCAAAAACAAACTACTTAAAAACTAATCTACTAAAACAAATCAAAAATATCTCGCCGGTTTTCCGGCCGTATAGTTTATTGTAAATAGAGATTGATTTTGTTTAATTCTGTCTAATTGATGCCACAAAGTTAAGTAGTTTCATGCTAATAACAAAACTTTTTGGTGATTAAATGTTGATTTTAACATAAAAATACTACGAAAAGGGGATGAATTGTAACAATCCATCCCTTTTGTCTTTGTTTTTTATTTCAGTTTCCTACTGATGTTGCATGTGCTGTTACATCATGCCACCCATACCGGGTTGTGCCGGCATAGCGGGCTTTTCCTCAGGTTTGTCTACAATGAGACACTCTGTAGTAAGGAACATACCAGCGATAGAAGCAGCGTTTTCGAGCGCTACGCGGGCAACCTTTGCCGGATCTATGACACCTGCTTTGCGCATATCCTCATAAACTTCGGTACGTGCATTGAAGCCGTAGTCGCCTTTGCCGGCACGCACTTTGTCGACAACCACAGCACCTTCGCCGCCTGCATTGGCAACAATCTGGCGCAAGGGCTCCTCAATAGCACGAGCAACAATATTGATACCCGTCTGTTCATCGGCATTCTCGCCCTTCAAGTCCTTCAATGCGTCTTGTGCGCGTATATAGGTTGTGCCGCCTCCGGCTACCACTCCTTCTTCCATTGCGGCACGTGTAGCGCAGAGAGCATCATCAACTCGGTCTTTTTTCTCTTTCATCTCGACCTCGCTGTTGGCACCTACGTAAAGCACAGCCACACCGCCTGCGAGCTTTGCCAAGCGTTCCTGCAGTTTCTCTTTGTCGTAAGAACTCTTGGTGTTTGCTATTTCATTCTTGATTTGAGCTACACGATCGGCGATATTCTCTTTCTTTCCAGCGCCGTTAACAATCGTTGTATAGTCCTTAGACACTGTAACTTTGTCTGCTGTACCGAGCATTTCGAGCGTTGCCTGTTCCAATTTGAGGCCTTTGTCCTCGCTGATAACGACGCCACCCGTAAGCACTGCGATATCTTCGAGCATAGCCTTGCGACGATCACCGAAGCCCGGAGCCTTAACAGCACATATCTTTAATCCTCCTCTTAAGCGGTTCACAACCAGCGTAGTCAATGCTTCAGAGTCGACATCCTCGGCAATTACGAGCAACGGACGGCCGCTTTCTGCTGCTGGTTGCAGTATCGGAAGGAAGTCTTTGAGGTTGCTGATCTTCTTATCATATATGAGGATGTACGGATTTTCCATCACGCATTCCATCTTATCGGCATCTGTAACGAAGTAACCCGATAGATATCCGCGGTCGAACTGCATACCCTCGACCACACCGATGTTGGTTTCGCGGCTCTTGCTTTCCTCTATAGTGATCACACCGTCTTTAGATACCTTGCGCATAGCGTCGGCCAAGAGCTTTCCGATCTCGGGATCGTTGTTGGCAGATACCGTAGCTACCTGTTCTATTTTGTCGTAGTTATTGCCTACAACCTCGGCATTAGCCTTGATATATTCCACCACTTTGTCTACTGCCTTGTCTATTCCGCGCTTCAAATCCAGCGGGTTAGCACCGGCGGTTACGTTCTTCAAACCCTCATTAACGATAGCCTGTGTAAGGATAGTGGCCGTTGTAGTACCGTCGCCAGCATCGTCTCCGGTCTTTGAAGCTACACTTTTTACGAGTTGTGCACCCGTGTTGGCGAGCTTATCCTCGAGTTCAATCTCTTTAGCCACGGTAACACCGTCCTTTGTTATCTGCGGTGCACCGAATTTCTTTTCCAATACAACGTTGCGACCTTTAGGGCCTAACGTTACTTTTACGGCGTTAGCCAATTGATCTACGCCCTGTTTGAGCACGTCGCGTGCCTCGGTATTGAATTTAATATCTTTAGCCATTTTGTTCTAAATGTTTTAAATGTTATTTTTAAAAGTTATGTTTCGGATGCTTATTTTACCACTGCGAGTACGTCGCTTTGGCGCATCATCAGGTATTTTTCGCCTTCTACCTCTAATTCAGTGCCGCTATATTTACCGTAGAGCACGGTATCGCCCTCTTTGAGCACCATCTCTTCATCCTTTGTACCGTTACCTGTTGCAACTACTTTGCCGCGTTGCGGTTTTTCTTTGGCCGTATCAGGGATGATAATACCGCCTACTTTCTCTTCAGCCTGTGCCGGAAGTACCAGCACTCTGTCTGCTAATGGTTTGATGTTCATAATTATTATATTAATATGATTAAACGTTTTCGCACGCGCTTCAGGCGTGGTAAATGCTCCGTCCGTAAGGTTTTCGGCCTGCAGGGCGAACACTTGGGGCAATGCGAAAAGTGTGCCAAAGATGATATGTGCCACATCTGTCAGTCTGTGGTGTGACAAATGTGTCATACGTTCCGCATATCTGTTTTCGAGTGTTTGTATATCCGTCGGGAGGTGAGCATGTATTTCGAGTAGTCTTTCCGCCCTCTTCGAAAGAGAGATACGGCGTATGTTGCAGACCTGTGCCTATTTTTTTGATTACAAACATCTTACAAATGTCTCAGACAGATAGGTGTTCTAAGTTGCTTAGATATGCTATTTAAGGCCCTTAGATATACCATCTGTTTCGAAAAGATATCCGGATAACCGATTTTATTTTATTTCTTTTTTGCATAATGCTAATTATAGTATGTTGTATAGGTTGTGTATTTATCCTACTTTTGCATACTAAAAATAGCAGATGTGAAGTATATAAAGCAAGACGTTCTTGTTCGATTTGGGCAAATAGTTCGGCGGTATAGAGAAGACATGAATATTTCGCAGGAGGAACTTGCATTCCGTGCAGGTCTTCATCGTACTTATATTGGTATGATCGAACGGGCAGAAAAGAATGTTACTTTATGTAATATAAAGAAGATAGCCGATGCACTCGGTATAGATATAAAAGATTTATTCGACTGATATGGATATCGTACGATTTGAAAATAATTATGTCGCACGGCTGAAAAAGCTTTATCGATTCCATATAGAAGAGGCAAATTTTGCCACTGATGGTATACCCAAGCATATTCTTCTTGACCATACAAGGAATATCCACTCGTATCTTATCTTTTGTAAGAAGTCGGGTGATGCCATTTTGAGTTCCTATTGGAACCATGAAACTTTCAGTGGTATGCTTGGTAAGTTTATAAAATTTCAGTTTTCGACTTTAGACAGACCTCTGTTCCTTATTATAGAAGACGATGATGGGGTATCCAATGTCGTAGAGGGGAACGTAATAAGAGAATATATGTTGGGCTCTCATAAGTTGGATGAATTGAGTAAGTTTATCCTTAACGGAATGGATCGTTTGCCCGAAGTGGTACTTAAAATCTCGAATGAACTATGAAACAAGAGGTGGAATTATATAGAGAACTCATCGATTTTTGTAACGAGCATCAGAATGAAATAGAGAAGAAATTCAAACGTCTTTTAACTTTTACTGATTTTAATGTAACCTGTTATAAAGAGATGTTTTGGAAACAGAGAAGGACATCGGCACCGATTTCTGTAAAAGAACTGAAAGAACAGATACAAGGGCTTGCGGAAATATATAAAAAAGAAGTACCGAAATGCCTTGGAAGAAAGAATGAATTCTTAAAGGGAATGGACATACAGAAAGGACAGTGGTATGAGAAAGCTCTGCAAATGTTCCTTGCTACGAAAGATATATATGTAAAGAAGAAAGGGTTTCCTTTTCCTGATTTTGAAGTATTGTCAGGTAATAAAGTAGTTGCTTATTATGAATTGAAATATATTCAGATACCGTTTATTTATGCCAATACTAAAATACAGAATACGTACCCTTATGCAACGTCTCGGTATGATTATGAATCTTCTCTTACATTAGATACCGGAAAGAAATTGCAGTTGCAACGAACGAAGATAGAAAATGATATTTTACCTTTGGGTATACCGGTATATTACGTTTGGTGGTTCGATAGTTTCCATATTAAGGGCATATTTGCGATGCCGGTACAGGAGGTGTTTGATTATTATAATCACTTAGAGAACGATCAGTTTACAAGAAAAACGCGCGAGGGAGACGCCATCGCTCATCAAGAGATAACCAAGATATATCCACCGATGTTGAATATGATAACATTCAAAGAGTTTATAACTTCGTTAAAATAATAACCGATAATGGACTTTTATTTTGTATATAGTTCGGGTGGTGGTGCAGGAGATTGGAACGGTATAGATCGTATCTTCTTACAATACATGCCCAAGTATTTTAAGGATCATATACTGATTAAGTTCGGCGATATATTCTTTAATCATCGTTCACATACGAGTATTGTAAAACCTAAAATATGGAATACGGTCGATAATGTCCGTAAGTGGGTATGTGACAATACCGATGATCCAGTGATGCTGAGGCAGAGTGATTTGATTATGGATGTAGGAACGACCAAGATAGTGAGCTATATAACGGAAAAATATGATAATATCAACGCCGAAGAAATTATTTGGAAGTTCGATGATATTATGGAGAAAGAACAGATACTTGATAAGTATTGCTCGGTCATCAATAGTTCTTCTATCGATAATGCCGTTACTTTTGATATTCCGAACTTGTTTAAAGTAAGGACACAAAGTGGTAATATAAGTAGGGATTTGTTTAGTGATACCTTAAGTAAGAGACAGTTGATAGATGCTTGCATCAGGTATGCTAATATAACATATCGCGGGACCGGAAGGAATGCAGATAAGCTGTTGACCATTATAAATGTCGCTTGGACAAATGAAGATATAGAGTATTATCTGTCACAACTGGATTATATGCCGACGAAACTTGGTATAGGTGGACTTGCCGATTATCCTAAAAATAAGATGCAGGTACGCTTACAAGCAATGGATAACCTATTGCATTTAGAAAGATTTAATAAGGTTCATTTCTTGGGATGCGGCGGTATAGCCAAAGCAGAAATAATAAAGAATACGCTTGGAAATAATAAATGTTTTTCTGTAGATAACACTACAGCTTACAATAGAGCTATTGACGGTAACACAAAGAATACGGCTTTTTCGGGTTATTTTGATTACGTAACGAAGAAATTGATTAGAATTACTCCCGATACATACCGCAAAATACTCAAACTTCATGAGGCGGCGTTGGAGGTAGCATATTTCAATATGTCTGATATGAAAGAAATACTCAAAGGTATTCTTCTGCATCAATCGGGGCAATCTTCCTCATATACCTATGAGTGTAGGGCAAGGTTAATAATTCATAATTTCGATGTATTTAGGTATAATGCTCGGTAGAAAGTTGGCAGAGTTATGGAAAAACAGTAATTTAGCATACTATAATTAGCTTTATGGATAAGATATTCAATCATAGTAGTGAGTTCATGAGCGAAATTCCGGATAAGTCTGTTTCGCTTATGGTTACTTCTCCGCCTTACAATATAGATATTTCTTACGGTAATAAGTGGAAAAACAGGCGTATTGTAAGCTCTAAAGGGAAGAAGTATGCCGATAAGCAATCCGAAGCAGATTACCGAAAGATGCTGGGTAAGGTGATCAAGGAGACCAAACGAGTGTTGAAAGACGACGGCCAAATTTGGTTCAATATCAAGAATAGATACGAGAACTGTGTAATACAGCCCCCGTTTTGGATAATGGAATATTTTAAAGATATGTACCTTAAGAATATTGTTATTTGGAATTTCGACTGGGGGGGAGCTACTCAAAAACGTTTCTGTTCAAGATACGAATATGTGTTCTTTTTTACGAAGAACAAGGATAAATACACATTCAATTTGGATGATGTGAAAATTCCTGCCTTGAACTATCGTCCCGATAGGTATAAAAGCCAGTTGAAAAATCCTACGGATGTTTGGAAAATATCGTTGGTAAGTGGAAATTCGCCGGAACGTACAGAGCATCCTTCCCAGTATCCTGAAGAACTTGTAGAGCGTATCATTAAAGTCGGAACCCACGAAGGAGACCTCGTACTCGATCCGTTTATGGGTAGCGGAACGACAGCTGTCGTAGCCAAAAGGCTCAATCGTCGTTATGTGGGCTACGAAATAGAGCCGGAATATATCGAAATAGCAAATAAAAGACTTGAGAATAATGGCGGGACAGATTTATTTTAGTCCGAAACAACGAAATGTATATTCGGTAAACAACTGCTTCTTTGCTATCGGGGAATGTGTCTCTACGATGAAGAAAATGCGCGAGAAGTCGGTAAATACGATCGTTACGTCGCCTCCATATAATCTGAATAAAAAATATGGAAAGTATAATGATAACCGGAGTTTTGCCGAATGGGAGAATTTAATTGGGCGTGTTGCCGAGGCTGCCAAGCGTGTTCTTACCGATGATGGTAGCTTCTTATTGAATGTATCTCCTGTACCCGATAAGAAAACAAAAGAGATTATACCGCTCGATGCTATGGCTTATTTTATATTTAAAAGGCATGGTTATGCTCTTAGGAACAGCATTGTGTGGCATTTTAATAATATGCAAAATTGCGTAAATAGATTAAGTGGCAGATGGGAAGCTATATTGTGGTTTGTGAAAGATATAGATAATTATCAATTTAACTTGGATGATATAAGGATTCCTTATATAACCAAAAACGACAAAAGATTAGAAGGAGGGGCAGGAAGAAACCCGACTGATACGTGGAACTTCGATGTGGAAGGGAGCGATTTCTGGTATTTTGACCGTGTAAACAATATGACTAAGAACAAACTTGGGCTTGCTGAACATCCATGTATATTTCCCACGCCGATGATAGAGCGTATTATCAAGATGACTACACATAAGGGAGATGTGGTGCTGGATCCATTTCTTGGTAGTGGTACCACATTGGTAGCTGCCCAGAAATTGGGTAGAGTAGGGCTTGGAATTGAATTGGATAAGAAATTTGTTCCTATCATCAAGAAGCGGGTAGATAACGAGGTGTTGTAAAAATTGGCTGGTTTTTAGGAACGCGCTTATATGTTGTTTTTATATTGAAAATAAGTTGTATGGTTTGTATATAGGCAATTTGTCTGTATTATCTGTATGTTTTATTTAGATTGTATCATATTTGTATGCCTGCTAAAGATGCTGTATACCGGTGGAATGCTGTGAAGAAGTCTTTTTCAGGTACAACGTTTTATATATATTATTAAGGTGAAATGTTTGCGATGCAGGTAATGCTTTTTTGAGATAGGTTCTTGGCAAAATGTTCGTGTTTTATGACGGTTTTTAGTAACTTTGCACGACCGAATTGTATTATCAACAGAATAAACAGATATGAACGATAACATTCAGGAAACACATCCGGTGCAAAGTGTGGCGGATATTCATAAAGATTTGAAAGAAAAAGCCATTTTCCTTGCGGAGTATGCGGCCACTTTAGAGGCTGTGGGCGTACAGACGTCGCGCATACAGTATAATACTATCCGCATTGCCAAGTCGTTCGGTTATTGGTGCAACATATTGATGTTCCCGCAAACTATCAGCATTACGCTGCACAACGAGAACCGCGAGCATTCCTACACCTACGTGAAAAAGACGCCGGCCATGGCGTTGAACTTCAAAATAAATATGAAACTGTCGCATCTCTCGTGGCGTGCGTTCGACGAAAAGCTCCCTTTAGAGACGTTATGGAGTGAGTTTCGCAGGATTATAAGTGAGCCCCGTGAGAGTCGTTGGACGGTGCTGATCCTCGTAGCCTTTGCCAATGCCTGCTTTTGCAGGCTGTTCGATGGCAACTATACCTCGATGTGTATCGTTTGGATAGCCACTTTCGTGGGCTTCTTCGTACGACAGGAGTTGACAAAACGCCGTTGGAACGTGCTCGCGGTGTTCACTATATGTTCGTTTGTTTCCACGATGATCGGCGCCACCGATTATCTCTATTTCCACGGAGGCACCGAAGATATGTCGTTAGGAACGTCGATGCTTTACCTTATACCGGGCGTTCCTATCATCAATGGGGTAATGGATACGATCGATAAGCATGTACTTAACGGCTTCGCCCGACTGCTCAATGCCGGATTGCTTATCGTAAGTATAGCCTTGGGACTGTCGTTTACGCTTACCATCTTTGATGTCAACCCCTTCGTGTTTACCAAACTAACGCGGCCGGATGTCGTTTCAGCAGCCGTAGCCGATGGACTTTTCGCCGCTGTAGCGGGAACCGGCTTCGCTATAATATCCAATCCGCCGCGAAAGGCATTATTTATAACAGCCTGTCTTTCGTGTGTCGGGCACGGCGTTCGCTATTTCTTCATGCACCATCCGCAATTCATGTGCGACCAAGTGGTAGCCTCTTCGCTTGCCGGACTTGTGGTGGGATTGCTCGCAGTGCCCGCTGCAATGAAGATACACTATCCGGCTGAGGGCTTTGCATTCCCTGCTTTGCTTGCTATGGTGCCCGGAATGTTTGCCTATAAAGCCGTTCGCGACCTGATAGATATAGTGCAGATGCCCGATGTGGCGAACGAATATATTACACGGTTCTTCCATAATTCGTCGCTTACGGTAATGGTTATGTTCGGTATGGTGGCTTGTTGTGTCATCCCGATCTTCCTTTTCCGCAAAGAGACGTTCTCTGTAACGCGCAAGGAAGGCAAATAATCTTTTGATAGGAGGAAGAAAATGAAGCATGCAATCGTAATGGGAGCCTCGTCGGGCATAGGGCGCGAGGTGGCTAAACTGCTGTTGGAAGAAGGGTGGAGCGTAGGCTTGGCGGCGCGGCGCACGGAGCCTATGGAAGAAATGCGCAAGGCCTATCCCGATTTGGCGACGGTAATGCGCATTGATATAACGGCCGATGATGCTCCCGCACGGCTGCTGCAACTCGTAGAAACGATGGGCGGAGTGCAGTTGTACCTGCATGCTTCGGGCATCGGAAAGCAGAACCGGCAGCTCGAAGCGGGCATTGAAGCACGCACGATAGCTACCAATGTGGCGGGTTTTACGAGCATGATCGACACCATGTTCGGCTATATGGCGGCGCATGGGGGCGGACATATCGCCGTTATCTCGTCGGTTGCGGGTACCAAGGGCTTAGGTCCGGCAGCGGCATACAGCGCTTCGAAGGCTTTCCAGAGCACCTATATTCAGGCTTTGGAGCAGCTCTCGAACAGCCGTAAGCTCGGTATATCGTTTACAGACATACGTCCCGGCTTCGTAGATACCGACCTCTTGACGGGCGACAGCTATCCTATGTTGATGCAAAAAGGCCCTGTGGCGCGGCAGATTGTGCGGGCTATCGGGCGTAGGCGCCATGTGTGCGTGATAGATTGGCGTTATCGGCTGCTCGTATTTCTATGGCGCAGGCTGCCCAATTGGCTGTGGCGACGTGTATGTTTCGCCCCTGCATCTACATTACATGCGACTCCGCCCAAAGAAGAATCAGTACGCTGATGACCTCTTTCGTATATTGCGGGAAGCGTTTCCGTAATGCCGAAAGCGTTTTGGTGATATGTTTTTCTACGACTTTTACGGAGATATCCAACCGTGTGGCTATCTCCTTGTTCTTGAGTCCTTGTATTCTACTCAGTTCGAAAACTTCGCGTGTGCGCGGCGGAAGTTCTTCCATCGCCTTATATATTTCTTCTCTCAGTTCATCGAAGAGCATCTTTCCGTCGGCTCTTCCTGTGAAGTCGGTATGATACAGCAACTCCGAACCCTGTGTATGTACCATGATTTTGGCTTTATAGTCTTGTACAATGGCCAAATGCTTCAGATGGTTAAGACAACGATTTCGTACCATTGTGAAGAGTAGAGACGACAGGGAAGTGACGACGATGGTATTGCGATCTTCCCAAAGTTGTAGGAAACACTCCTGAACAATGTCCTTAGATGTTTCTTGAACATCGAGAAAATGCGACGCATAATTACGGAGACGAGGATATAAAGTTTTAAAAAGGAACTCAAAGGCATGCTTGTCTCCGTTTTTAATGGCTATAAATAGTTGATCTTCTCCTACAATTTTTGGCATCTTTAGATTGCAAACTGTGTCGCAAAAATACAAAAATAAATAAGAAATAGCAAATATTCTCTCCTTTTTTCCGATATATTGGTTTGTTTTTGCGGTACGGTTTGTTGTTTCTGTTTGGGGGTGAGATGATGAATGGGCGGGAAAAAGAGGGGAGGCAGGTTTATGGGAGATGAGAGGCGGGAATAGCGGGAATTTGGCTCGTTTAAGTTTTTCATGCCTCCCTGAAATAGGCCGCTGAGGGGATGATAGCTATTTTAAGAAGATTTAGATGAGCAGAGTTCCTGCGGTGCGAAGCGGGTTCTTTTTCTCTAAAGCCAATAACCACGCCTTACGTTCCGTACCTCCGGCATAGCCGGTAAGGCTGCCATCGACGCCTACAACACGGTGGCAGGGAATGATGATGCTAATGGGATTGTGCCCCACGGCGCCGCCTACGGCTTGTGCCGATAGGCTTTCGATGCCGCGCAGGTTCGCCATGTGGCGGGCGATATGCCCGTATGTTACGGTTGTTCCGTAGGGAATGGTCTGCAGAATGCGCCACACTTCGAGGCGGAAAGCCGTGCCTTGCGGGCTCAGGGGAGGCGGATTGTTTGGATTAGTGCCGCTGAAATAGGCATCGAGCCATGCCTTTGTCTGCAGAAACACTGGCAGGTGGGGATGCGAGATATCGGTATTGCATGTGTCGGCAGCATATTTTTGTCCTGTAAACTGTAACCTTATCAACGCTTTGCCGTCGCTGAAAAGCTCGATATCTCCGATGGGTGATTTATATATATTAATGTATATCATTGTTTGTTGTCTCCTTCTGTCTTTTTTGTTTTCTGTGTTCATAAGTTTTGCATCTCGGTTGTAAAGATAAAAAAACTATTCGGAAACGAGGAAAAAACGGTCTTTTTTCTTGGCATCTTGGCCGAGGTTCCGACGATAGACGGCCTGTTTACAGAGGTCGGAGCATATCTTTATTACGCACAGACCGTACTTCTGTTTTCGATAGATGTACGGTTTGTGCGGAGCGTGTGGTGCAGAGAGTTTTTATATTTTCTGCAAGGAAAAATATTTTTTTGTAGGAGTAGAGGGGGGTAACGAACTTTTGAGTTGTCATATAAATGTAACCGCATGAAAATACAGGAGCGAACAAACAGAATAAGCAACTCTAAACAGCGGAAAATAACCTGACAACCAAGACAAGAAGATGAACAATCTACAAGATATGGAAAATCTTGCTAAGCAATACTTCGAGGGGAGTATTCGGCGCGAGGATGAGCATGTACTGCTGGAATTTGTGGAGCAGAGCGATGCCAACCGCGAACTATTTCGCCAATGGGGAGACCTTTGGGCGAAGATACATATTGCCGATGCCGATACTCAAAAGGCATGGCATGCCATTGAGAAACATATCGATAAAACGAAAGAAACGGCGCATATGCACCGTGGCGGCATGACCAAGAAGTGGCGTATTGCCGTGGCGGCAGCGTCGGTTGTGGCGCTCATAGCCCTATCGTCGGTACTTACGTTGAAATTTGCAGATATGACAACCGCCGAGAGTTTCTATACCTGTGAGGCCCCAATGGGCAGCCGGTCGCAGGTAACTCTGCCCGACGGCTCCAGAATATGGCTGAATGCCGGCTCTACTTTGCGCTATTCTACCTTATTTAATAATAAACATCGCGAGGTAGAACTGCAAGGTGAGGCTTATTTCGAAGTGGCCAAGCACGACGGAATCGAGTTTACAGTAAAGACGAAAGGCTATGATGTTGTGGTAAAGGGCACGAAATTCGATGTTTCGGCCTACAGTAACGACCGCTTGGTTACCACTGAACTGCTCGAAGGCAGTGTGGCTATTCATGCCGAGGCAGGCGAATTGGTGATGAAACCGGGCGAAACGGTAACGTTGGACAAACAGTCGGGCGAGCTTACCAAATCGGTTTCGAAGAGGAATACGAGCGCATGGATAGTCGATGCCACCGAATATGATAATATTACATTGGCCGATTTAGCCAAGGTGTTATCGCGTAAATACGACGTAAATATACAGATTGAGAGCGCCCGTTTGCGATCCGAGCGTTTTGCAGTGTCGCTGCATAACGGCGAAACAATAGAAGAAGTGCTCTCGGGGTTGCAGAAAACGGCGCCCATACGCGTCAGTCGGCACGGTAAGGATATACGTTTGCGCTGACTTTCTATCCTGAAAATAAACTACTTATAAACCAATCTACTATTACAAATCAAAGCTTATAATCAGTAATTAATACTCAATATTACGGTCGACCGGTACAAACGCGAGACCTGAAAATAATACTGCTTAAAAACAAACTTAAATAATAATTAATTAAAAACATCGAATCTAAAATGAAACTCACCATGAACAAAAAGCAAACTTATTTGCTATGGTTGATTTTTGCTGTTTCACTATTCTTCTCGGTAGGTGCAAGTGCACAGACTGTAACGAAGACATTTAAGAACGAGTCGTTGAAGACAGTGCTGAAAGAAGTGGAACGGCAGACAAAAATGTCGGTCATCTATAATGTGGATGAAGTAGACACAAACAGAAAAATTACAGCGTCTTTCAAGCAAACACCCGTACGCGAAGTGTTGACAAGAGTGCTCGGAACCGGTAATAGTTTCGACATTCAGAACAAGATGATTACCATTCGTAAGCGCTTGGAAGGCCAAGAAAGCAGTGTACAGCCAAGGAGTACACAAGGCGTAACGCGGAAGATTTCGGGAAAGGTGGTAGATACAACGGGGGAGCCTCTTATCGGAGTGAGCGTAAAAGTGCGGAACTCCGGTATCGCTGTGGTAACAAATGTGGACGGTGAATATGCAATTACCACCAATGAAAGTAACCCCGCGTTAGAGTTTTCATACATAGGATTTGCTCCGCAAACGCTGCTTGCCGGCGGAAGAAGTGTGCTTAACGTTACTTTGCGCGAAGAAGAAAACAAGCTGCAAGAGGTGGTCGTTACCGCTATGGGTATTCAGCGTAAGGAGAGTTCACTAACCTACGCCACTCAACGCGTAAAGGCTGAAGACCTTATGAAAGTACAAGATCCTAACGTGGCCAACTCTTTAGAGGGAAAAATATCGGGTATTACAATTACTCCGAGTGCCGGTGGCGCCGGTGGTGCATCGAAGATAATACTTCGTGGTAATAAGTCTATTCTCGGAAACAGTACGCCGTTGATTGTGGTAGACGGTATTCCCATGTCAAACGGAACTCGCGGACAAATTACGAATGCCGAAGGTTTCGGCTTTACAGGAGCTACGGAAGGGAGCGATCCGTTGTCGCAGATCAATCCCGATGATATAGAGTCGATGAACGTACTTAAGGGTGCCAATGCAGCTGCCCTTTACGGCTCGGCCGCTGCCAATGGCGTTATTATGATCACGACAAAGAAAGGTCGTGAGGGCAAACTCGACATCAACTTTACATCGAATGTAACATTTGATAATACGCTTCTTACTCCTAAGCTTCAAAATACGTATGGAGCTGATATACAATCAGGTATTCTGCAGCCTTCGAGCTGGGGAAATAAATTGGCCGATAGGGCCGACAACGATCTTCTTGTAAATAATATTCTTGATAGTAATATATTCGGTCCCGGTCAAAGTCATGATGTTCATTTGCGAAATAGAACTGCTAATGATATCAAAAACTTCTTCCGTACCGGTATTACAACAAACAATTCTTTCTCGATTTCGGGAGGTACGGAGAAGATACGTACTTATTTCTCCTATGCCAATTCGCATGCAAAAGGCATGATGCGCAACAATACGTATAACCGTAATACATTTGCTTTCCGCCAGACATATAACTTGTTCAATAATCGTCTGCATATAGACGCATCTATGAATTATGTACAGACGGTTACTAATAACCGTGTAGGTGGCGGTACGCTCCTCAATCCGATCTATCATTTGTATACGATGCCTCGTAATATCGATTTAGGTTATTATAGAGATAACTACAGTACACCTAAGGGAACATGGCTATCTGGAAATCAAAAGATTTATGAATTGGGCAGCGATGGAACATATAAATTCAATAGAACCGTACGAGTTCCGCTTTCTGGCATGATGCAGAATTGGGCGTTTATGGAGAAAACTCAAAACAATCCTTATTGGCTTACGAATGTAAACCGTAATAAGAATAAGGAAGACCGTGTATATGGTTTTGTTTCAGGTTCTTTCGATATTTATGATGGATTGAAATTTCAAGCTCGTATCGGTATAGACCATACCAAATATAATAGCGAAAGTCGTCGTTATGCAACCACATTCAACGATTCTGGAATAGAGGATTTCGGTCGTTATTGGTTAGAAAATGCACGTACAAACGAAATTTATGCGGACTATTTGCTAAGCTATAATAAGGAAATACAAGATTGGACGGTTTCTGCAACAGCGGGATGGGTGGCGCATACAGTTAAAGGCGAGTCGCAGAAAACCGGTGTGACGGCTACTTATGATTATCCCGATAGAAACAAACCTTCTACAAGGATAAACCTTTTTATGACAAATGCAGGTTCGGGTGGTGCTACAACTACCGCCAAATCTTCTAATTGGGATAAGGCTATTTTGTTTACTGGACAGGTGGGATGGAAGGATAAGATTTACGTTGATGGTTCATTCCGTCAGGATTGGTATCGTCCGTTCCGTCAGTTTAAAGACCGTGGAACGCCCGAACATTATTCGTATTTCGGAGTTGGTGCCAATGCAATCGTAAGTTCTTTGGCAAAATTACCCGAATGGATATCTTATCTTAAATATAGAGCTTCTTATTCTGAAGTAGGAAACTCCATCCCTAATATCGTGTTTGCAAAAGGAACAGAGAACCTTGAAACTGGAGCTATCACTCCTAATCAGTTCGCTCGTTTTAAAAATCCTATTCCTGAAAAGACGAAATCTTTCGAGACAGGTTTGGAAATGTCGTTCTTTGGTAGCCGTCTGAATGTAGACCTTACTTATTATAATTCCATAATGGAACATTTGTACTTGTTGTCTACTAACTCTGCAGGATTAACAGAACCGGTAAATTCAGGTAAGGTACGTAACCAAGGTATCGAGTCTACAATTAGCTATGACTTCAGGTTTGGCAAGGATTGGCGTTGGAGAACATCTTACAATTTGTCCTATAATGATAATAAGATTTTAGAGACTTCGTATAATGAAAACGGTAAGGAAAACCTCGTATCTCAAGATGTTGCCGGCGCACGTGTATTATATAAGAAAGGTGGCTCTATCGGCGATATGTATGTAACCGACTTTAAACGTGATGCAAACGGTCATATCCAACTTACCAAGTCCGGACGTCCGCAGTTCGAGACCGAGGCAAATAAGAAATATACTCTTTATGCCGGCAACATGAACTCAAAATGGCAAATGGGATGGAGTAATACAATTAATTATAAGAACTTTAATTTGTTCTTCCTTATTAATGGAAGGATAGGCGGAAAAGTTATTTCTATTACTGAATCTTATTTGGATAAACTCGGGCTTTCTGAACGTACAGGAAAAGCTCGTCTTGCAGCCGAGGCTAAAAATATCGTGGCAAAAGATTACGGTAATCAGCCCGGTATTGAACTTCCAGATGGTAGCGGTCGTATCGTTCCTATTAAGGAATATTATCTGGCAGTTGGTGGTTCTTCCAATCCATTGCAATACATCTACAACGCAACCAACTTCCATTTGCGTGAACTCTCGTTAGGATATACATTCCGTAATCTTTTAGGAGAAAGTCATAATTTGTCGCTCTCGTTTATTGCGCGTAATTTGTTTTTCCTATATAAGGATAGCCCTGTAGATCCGGATGTGTCTCTTGCTACTGGTAATGGTCTGGGAGCATTTGAATTGTTCAATATGCCTTCAGCTCGTTCGTATGGTTTCTCCTTAAAACTTAATCTATAATACTACAAATAGACAAAAATATGAATACAAAGAAAATTTTCGTTATATTGTCTATCTCATTGGCTGTTACAGGACTTCAATCTTGTTTTGATTTTGATACTCCTTCCGATGAATTTCAACAGACAGAGAAAAAGATAGACGATGTTGTCTATCATGGGAAGGTGGACAGTATACCTTACATGTCGACGATTACGCAACAACAATTTGAGAAAGTTGCTACACAATTGAGTACTCCATTGCATACCGCGTTAGGCGGACAGTATGCTTTGCGTGGAGGTAAGGATGGAGGTTTACCCGGAACTCATGCTTATCAGTATCAGTTTTGCCTTGGTCCAGACAACTATGCACAATATCATGTAATACCTCACCATGATTTCCCGTATAGCAAAATCGAGATGTCGTCTACTTATGCTCTTGATCAAAAGGCGTATGGAGGACCGATGGGCTCGTTTACATTGGTAAAGAATTCCGTGGTGCCATTGCTTAATCATCCGGCAGTAGACTCAATTCCCGAATTAAAAGCAATCTATTTGTTGCTTTATGATTACGCTGCAGTTGAGGTAGCCGATCTATTCGGACCATTTCCTTATTCGGAATATAAGGTCAATAAGCAAGAAAATCCTTATAATTACGATGAAGTACGTTCTATTTATATGACGGTGGAAGCTAATATCGATACCATCTGCAAGTGTTTGAAGTATTTTGATAGCAAGCCGGATTGGTATAAGAAAAGCGTACAAAACTTGAAAAACTCTAATGATTGGATTACCAACGACCTGATGTCGGCCAAAGAAGGATGGGATACATGGTTACGCTTCGCAAATTCTTTAAAGCTCCGTATGGCCATGCACATAGTAAAAGTAGAACCGGATAAAGCAAAGAAATGGGCTGAAGAAGCTGTTCGCGACGGCGTGATAGAGGATACTCAAAGTGAAGTAGCACTGTTTACCAATCGTGGTTTCACTCCTCCTCTCATTCAGATTATGGATTGGGGAGACTCACGTTTGAGCGCTTCTTTTGAAAGTATCTTAATGAGTTTGGGACATCCTTTCGCTTCAAATCTATTTATGCCTAATTCAGATGCGATTATTAATGGCACTACCAACGAAAGTCTTGCTGCCGGAAGTCGTCTTGTTGGCATTCGTTCCGGCTCTCATGTGAGTGAAGGACAAGGTGCAGGCAGTAATCAATATATCCGTTTCAGTCGTATCAATCCTGATAAATTCTATAGTGCGCCGCTCTATTTGATGAAACTGTCAGAAGTATGTTTCCTTCGTGCCGAAGGTGTTATACGTGGATGGGACATGAAAGGTAGTGTAAAAGATTTCTATGAGCAGGGCATCCGTTATGCCAGTGTAGAAGATCGAATGATGGGTTCTACAGAAGCTAACGGGAAAAATTACTATGTTAATATGGTGGATGAATACCTGCAACGTGATAACCCTGTAGACTATGTTTACGTTGATCCTACCGGAGCTACCCCCAATATGCCGAGTGTAACTAAGATAGGTGTTAAGTGGAATGAAGGTGATGATAATGAAACAAAGTTGGAAAAGATCATTACACAGAAGTATATTGCCGGCTATCCATATAGCTTCGAGGCATGGACTGATATGCGTCGCACCGGTTATCCTAAGGTTTTCCCCGTATTGAATCCGGAAGAAGGTGATGGCAGTTTGAAAGCTGGAGACTTAATCAGGCGCATTCCATTCCCTGATACATCGAAGCCGGCCACTGCAGAAGATGTGTTTAATTCCGGTTTGAAAGCCTTGGGAGGACCCGATGTGCAGGCTACACGTATATGGTGGGATACAGATAGACCTAATTTCTAAAATAAATACATGGTAAGTCTTGCCACGTTATATATTATATACAGTTGTATTATATATTATATATAGTGGCAGGATGCCATTACTAAAAGCAATTTTTCAATAACTAAAAACAAATGAAAAGAAACATTACTTTAACGACATTGGCACTGGCTTGTTTTATGGGAATGGCCCCCTGTAAGGCGAAGGCGCAGAATACTGTGCCGTCAGCGTCAAAAGATGTCTACGATTTCAAGAGTTTTACAGACACTGAACTCTTGGACCGTTTTGCGGAACTCGTAGAGAAAAAACGTAAATATCCTACAAACGAGGAACTCAAAACTTGGGGAATTTATGAAGAACTGGAATTTGTACGCTCGCACGTGCGTAAACGTAACATTATGTCACGCACCGATCGTTTGGTAAACGATACGTATCAAGAGCGCGATCTTTTAATGAATATTCCCTGTGGATCGGGCAAAACATACGGCGGTTACCCATCTCATGACTTCATGAGCGATAATTTTTCCATGTGGAACTATACCAACTTATTCGGTGCATGGAACCATGGACTCTTCCAAGCCCCGGGTTCTTGGGCCGATGCAGCACATAAGAACGGTACCGATATGTTGAGTGGAATGAAGTTTTTCGATACGACCGGAGGCAGACAGGAAGGCTCTGGAAATTGGAAAAACTTTATAACAACAAAGAATACCGATGGTACTTTTAAGTATGCTCATGCACTTATAAATCTGTTGCGTTTCTTGGGTTTAGATGGTATCAACTATAACTGGGAGGCATCAGGATATGATGATGAAAATGTTATCGAGTTCCATCAAGAACTTTATAAGATAGCTAAACAAGAGAAGTTCGATAATTTCCATATCATGATGTATACTTCAAACAGTTCTTTATCGACATGGAATAGTGGGGCACTTTGGGGAAAGAATGGAGCTCGTACTACCGAATTGATGTTGAATTACAGCAGCAGTGACTTCACACATTCTATGGGTACGTCTGTACAAGCTGCAGAACAAGCTCTTGGAACATCTAAAGGATTGTATGCAGGCGTATGGATTGTCAGCATGAATCGTAGTTGGAATAGGCTAAATGCTAATGATAATGCTCGTAAATGCGGTGTATGTCTTTGGGGAGAACATAGCGAGAGCCGTTTTTGGAGCTATAATACGGGTGGCGATCCCAATGAACGTATGAGCAATTATCAAATGCTTTTGGAGCGTGCTTTCTCTGGTGGAAACCGCAACCCTCTTACTCGTCCAGCCATTAGTAATAGTGGCAATGACTGGGAATGGAGCGGAACAACTCCTCCGTTATCTAAGTTTACAGGTCTGGCAACGTGGATCCCCGAGCGTTCTGCTATAGAAGGAAAGCTGCCGTTCTCTACTTATTTTAATCTTGGGAATGGTGATCGCTATAGCTATAAGGGCAAGAAAACGGCCGGACCGTGGTACAATATGGCAAATCAGGATATAGTTCCTACTTATCGTTGGCTTGTTGTTCAGAGCGGAACTAATACTGTAAGTAATGCTATTCAGCCCGAATTGACCAACCGTGATGCCTACACAGGTGGTGCATGTTTGCAGCTAAATGGTCTTAGTACGGCAACTTCAACCGATATTGTGCTTTATAAAACCTCGCTGAAAGGTACACAGGGCGATATTTATGCTAATGTTGCGATTAAGAGTGGCAAGGATGGAACGAACCCGTCTAACCTGTATCTCATTGTAAGAATTGGCAACAGCACGTGGAAAGAATATCCTGTTGGTGATACGACAGATAAGAAATGGACTGAGAAGCGTATCAAATTGGATGGAATTTCTGCAACAGATGCTATCGAACGCATAGGGCTTCGTGTGAAAGATTGTAACGAGAATTACAGGCTTTTGGTAGGAAAACTTGAAATAAACGATGGCGTTAAGGCCACGCCCTCTAATATAAAAGACCTTACCATACAGGTAAAAGAGGAGACAAAAACTTCGCTTTCTGTTAAAGCTTCGTGGGGTATCGATGCACAGGGTGCTAATGGATCGCAAGGAGGACTGGTTTATAACGATGAGGGAAACATCGATCATTTCGAAATTCTTTATAAGAACGGTGAAAATGGTCGTGTGTCTGAAGTGGCTCGTACAACGCAGTGGGCAGCTTATGTCGGAAATATTCAGTTGCCGAATACTGCAGATGAGCCTTATATTGGCGTGCGTTCGGTAAGTACAGACCTTAAAACTTATTCGCCTGTAGTGTGGACGAAGATCGATCGGGCAAACCAGTCGGATCTTCCGGTTGCAAAGGATAACCCTTATGGAACTGTTGAACTCGACATGGTTGCTAATGGTGCAGAAGTAGCACAGAAGATACGTTACATCACTGATTTTAAGACGGAAGGTGCAGAACAGGATATTGATTACCATACAGATACGGCTATTGGTGGCGCAAACTATGTGGATGCAACCGATAAGGTGATAAAAGTAAAGCAGGGACAAACTGTTACTGTGAAGTTTAAAGGCTACGAAGCTAAGGATAATGTAGATGGAAGTCATGATGACTTGCGCTATTGTATGGGTAAAGGATGGCTTGATTTGGACGGCGATCACTTATTTAATCCGGCTGATCTTACTGCAGATCCTAATCACGGAGAATGTCTCTTCCATCTTGGAAAAGTACGTGCAGGTTCACCTGAACAGGTACAAGGGCTGGTTTCTCATAGCTTCACAGTACCACAAAACGCTCGTAAAGGCATGAGTCGCCTACGTATCGTTTTCTCTGATGCGTGGTTTGCAGGCTCTTTGGTACCCATTGGAAAATTCAATAAAGGCTTTGCTATTGACTTCGGAGTAGAGATTGTTGGCGATAATGCAGAACGTCCGGTTCCGACAGACACCCATGATCAGGGTGAAGCAGCAGAGCCCGAAGGGCTTACTACAACAGGTGTTACCGAGGTTGTAGGTGCAGCTTCTGCTCTTCAGGTAACGAATGAAGCTATCAATTTCAACAATGTTGAAAAAGCATGGATATTCTCTGTTGACGGAAGGCTGGTAGAGTATTTAACTTCGCCACAATCTTATCGCACTAATAAACTTGCTAAAGGCGTTTATTTAGTGAAGATGCAAAATAAGAACGTAATACGTTCACAGAAGATAACAGTGCAATAAGATATCATTAGGCAATATGGTCTGATGTGTTTATACTCGGGTTCGTCTCCCGATATAATTATCCGGAGACGAATCTTTCTAACCTAATATTTTAAACGAACCTAAATAATAAGTATTTTTATCTTGCTTCTAATCATGAAAATATTATTCTATAGATAATGTTACCATGATGGCAGAATATTTTTATATCGTTTATAAATCTTTGTATTATCAATAATTAAAACAAATCACATGAAAAAGAAATTTACGCTTACAGTATTGGCATTTACCTGTTTAATGGGGATGCCCTTGCATGCACAGACGGATTTACCGCCTACAGCAAGTAAGGAGATTTACGACTTTAAGAACTTCGAAGACAAGAAAATGCTTGATCTATTTTACGATGCGATTAAGGCCGGCAAGATGTTTCCGTCTGAGGAAGATTTCGTTAGAATAGGAATAAGCAAGGCTGACCTTGCTTTCGTGCGTTCACATGTACGCAAACATCAGATTTTGGATCGCGAGGGGCGTCTTCTTACTAATACTTTTAAAGACAGAAACCTTTGGATGAATACCCCGATGGGATCGGGTAATGGTGGCGATGCAGGCTATCCTTCATCTGTATTCTCAAGCGATGTGTTCTCTTTATGGAACTATACTAACCTTTGGGGATCGTGGAATCATGGAATATTCCAAGCACCCGGAGCTTGGGTTGATGCCGCACACAAGAACGGTACAGATATGATGACCGGTATTAAGTTCTTCGATACAACCGGTGGACGTGGGCAAACAGCAGATGCTTATAAAGAAATGATAATCACAAAGGATGCAACAGGATACGAAGGATTTAAATATGTAAAGCCTTTCATTCATTTACTATTGTTCCTTGGGCATGATGGTATTAACATCAATTGGGAAGACGGATCACCAAATGACAATGATGTGGTAAAGTTTCATCAGGCACTTTATAAATATGCCAATTCCATAGGTTTCAATAACTTTCACATGGGATTATATACAATGAGTTCAAGTTTGTCGAATTATAACTCACGTTATCTGTTTGGTGATTCTAATGGAAGGACAGCAGACCTTATGCTTAATTATGGTGGATGGAGTATGGGCACTTCCGTACAGGAAGCTAAAAGAGCTTTGGGTACTGCTGATGGTTTGTATCAAGGGTATTGGATAAGTGGTATGAACCATTCATGGAGTAATCTTAGTGCCACTCAAGAGATAGGTATCTGCCTATGGGGTGAACATAAGATGAGCCGCTTTTGGCAGCATAATAAAGGAACCGATGCTCTTGACGCGCAAAAGAATTACCAATACTTGTTGGAACGTGCGTTCAGTGGAGGCAATCGTAATCCGATGAATTTACCTGCTGTGACGAATCAGGGGCACAATTGGGAGGCGCAAACTCCGTTAAGTAATTTTCCGGGTTTTGCCACTTGGATTCCCGAACGTTCTACTGTACAGGGCAAATTGCCTTTTGTTACGAATTTTAACCTTGGTAATGGTGAACGTTATAATTATAAGGGAAAAAAGACAGCTGGTTCTTATTACAACATGTCATCGCAGGATGTCGTTCCCACTTATCGTTGGTTAGTATGCAATGAAGGTACTACTACTGCAAGTAGTGCTATCGAAGTCGGCTTCTCTCATAAGGATTCTTATATCGGAGGTTCTTGCCTTGAATTGAAAGGAGATGCAACAAAGGCTACCGATATCGTACTTTACAGAACAGAACTTACTCCTAACAGTAGCAATGTATATGCAAAAGTGGCACTCAAATATGCCGGTACAGATACCAAACGCTCTAATCTTTATGTGATTATACGTTTGAAGAATGGCCAGTGGAAAGAATATGCCGTATCTGATAATACCGGAATAACGTGGCAAGAACACAAGATCGATCTCACCGGTATCTCAGCATCAGATGTAATAGATCGTATCGGTTTGCGTGTAAAAGGTGGCGAGACAAACTATGATATGTATGTAGGAAAACTCGAAATTAATGATGATCATAAGCAAACTCCTGCCAATATTAAAGATTTGTCTGTAGATGTAAAAGAAGAAACAACATCTTCTATGTCTCTTAAACTGAATTGGAGTGTGGATGCCACAACCGGAGCTCGTGCTCAATACGGTATGATTTTCAATGACGATGCTAACATCGACCATTTCGAGATACTTTATAAAAATGGCGAAAATGGTAAAGTTTCAGAGATTGCACGTACTACTCAATGGGCAACATATATAGGCAATATTCCTCTGAAGGCAGACGAGAAACCTGTAGTAGGCGTACGTGCTGTTTCTACTGATCTGAAGACCTATTCTCCTGTTGTATGGTATAATGTTGAACGTGGTGATCAGTCTAAGTTACCTGTGGTTGAAGAAGAAGATACTTACGGTGTAAGCAAGATGAACCCAAATTGTGAAGGCGCTGCTGTTGCGCGTAAAGTACGTTATCTGACTTCTGTGAAAACATCCGGTGCATCGAAAGATATCAATTATACCGCCAGTGGCCCGCAAACCGACGGTACGCAGTATGTAAAGGTTGCAAACCAGACGCTTGAGGTTGCTCAAGGTCAGAAGTTCACTCTGACTTTCAAGGCTTATGAGGCAACAAAGGCTACTGATGGGAACGAAGATGACCTGCGTTGGTGCTTTGCAGGCGGCTGGATAGACTTTGATGGCAGTGGTACTTTCAATCATCCGTTGGGTGTGAAACCTCAGTTACTAACTGGTGAAACGGTAGGTGATGGTACCGATCCGCTTGGTGAACGCATATTTAAGCTCGGTGCTTCTAAAGCTAAAACAATGACATTTGTACAAGGTAATGGCGTTACAGCCGAGATAGAGATACCACAGGATGCCCATGTAGGCAAGAGTCGTCTACGTATTGTATTCTCAGATGCATGGTTCGCTGGTGAATTCCTACCGGTAGGTCTGCACAATAAGGGCTTCTCTATTGATTTCGACGTGATGATTACAGGCAACGAGACCGGTCAGCGTGTTCCTTATGATTCGCATGATCAAGGCATTGCCGATGAGCCCGAAGGACTTACAACAACTGGTATCAACGGTGTAAGTGGTGGTGCATCAACGGTGAACATAAGTAATGGTGCTGTTAACTTTGGTAATGTTGATAAGGCATGGATTTACTCCGTCGATGGAAGTCTTGTAAAAGTATTGGTTAATCCCGTATCTGTAAGTCTGAAAGACTTCGGCAACGGCGTTTACATCGTGAAGATGCAAAGCGGAAATAACGTTCAATCTAAGAAACTTGTCATTAGATAAAGCACAATTTATAGGGTATCTCTCATAAGGGGGATACTCTATATTGCTTTTTAATAGAGAATACCATAAAGACCTTTTACTAAAAACTAAGAATTATAGTTCCCTAAATTTTAATTTTTCTAACAAAAAACTACTAATTTATGAGAAAACATTTATTATTGGCAGGTGTACTGCTTTGTGCAACAAATTTGTTTGCCCAGCGTTCACCCTCGCACCCGTTAGACATCAAAGACTCGGAGAGTAATCTGAGTACTTACCTCGATCAGTGGCTCAGCGGTACGATTGATCGCCCCGAAGGAGTAAGCGAAATGGACGATCAGTTCTACATCTCGCGTGTCAGACCGCTAAAACGTATCTCTGACGGAGATTATCAAGTTCGTAGTGATGTCGATCCTAAACGTAAGATGTGCGTATGGGTTCCGCTCGACGATCCTACCACCAAGTGGAAATCTTTGCCGCGTTATTGTTTCGAAGGCGATAACTTCAGCATGTGGTCTTATATCGATATCCACGGCAACTGGACATCTCCATGGATTCGATCTACCGCAGGTCTTACTGATGTAGCACACAAGAATGGCGTAACCGTGGGATGTGTAATGTCGATACCTTGGGCAAATACCGTGTATATTCAGGATGGTCTTTATTGGGGTAGTGAGTACTCGAAAGTGTTATCTAAACTGATTGAAAAAACAAGCGACGGCAGTTATAAATATGCCCCCTTACTTGTAAAGATGATGAAATACTATGGTGTGAATGCCATAGGTGTAAATTCAGAGTTCTATACCAGTCAGTCAGGCATTGAAAAGTTAATCGGTTTCTTTGTTGCCTGCCACAAAGAAGCAGAGAAGATAGGTTGGGAATTCCAAGTACATTGGTACGACGGGACCAATGAAAGTGGTAGTATTCGATTCGATGCAGGCTTAGGCGATCATAATAAAAAGATGTTCGGCGACAAAGATAACATCAGTGTAGACATGATGTTTGCCAACTATAATTGGAGAGATGGTACGCTTCAGAACTCTGTAACCAAAGCAAAAGAACTCGGAAGAAATAGCTATGATTATTATGCAGGTTTCGACATTCAGGGACGGGCATTGCGTAATAACTATTGGTCTGCACTGAAGAATAACGCTATTTCTATCGGTTTCTGGGGCGCACATGCACAAAGTCTTATCCATCAGAGTGCTACCGACGACGGTACCTCCGATATTGCCATCCAAAAGGCATACTTGTTGAAGCAGGAACTCCTGTTCAGCGGCGGTAATCATACCCCTGCCTTGCTGCCCGACATCAATACTCATTGCACGCTTGCCAATGCAAGTTTAAAGAATTTCCATGGCTTGGCAACCTTCCTTTCGGCCAAGTCGACCATCCAAAGCGTACCGTTTGTGAGCCGTTTCAACCTTGGTAACGGGTTGA
Organism: Prevotella phocaeensis; assembly: GCF_900065875.1. Classification (NCBI taxonomy): domain Bacteria; kingdom Pseudomonadati; phylum Bacteroidota; class Bacteroidia; order Bacteroidales; family Prevotellaceae; genus Prevotella; species Prevotella phocaeensis. The sequence continues at coordinate 359,787 of NZ_LT160626.1, forward strand.
AGTTCTATAATGAAGGTAAGGTAGCTTTCGATCATAAGTGGTACAACCTCAATACACAAGACTTCATGCCTACATGGCGATGGTGGATAACCGATAAGAACGATCAGGTTACACAGGCCGATTTGGCGAATTTCGTTAAGGCCGAACTAACTTTCGATGAGGCATATTGGGGCGGTTCTTGCCTGCGTTTGCATGGAAAGACAGCCTTCTCGCGTGTGAAACTCTTTAAAACTCTTTTGAAAGTACAGCCCGATTACGAGCTTTCTTTAGTCTATAAACTGAAGAAAGGCACGCAAACTCATGCCAAACTTTTTGTGGCTTTAAAGGGTAAGACCAATGAATATAAGGAGTATATATTGCCCAATGCAACTGCAGAGGACCAATGGACAACCGCTAAAGTTAAAGTTTCGGAGCTCGGACTCGGTGCTGATGATGAGATAGCCATGCTGGGTATTGCTGTCGAGAATGCTCCCGAAGATTACGATATGTACGTAGGAGAGATGGCGGTGCGTAATCCTTCCGATGTATTCAGTACCACCAAGGCGCCTGCAATCAAAGAGGTTAAGGTGCTGCGTGGCCGTTACAATGCTTGCGATTTTAAGATTCGTTACGCCAGCAAGGAAGAAGCAAAGGGCGAAAAGACTTATAACGATGAAGTCGGAACGTGGTATTACGAAATTTACTTCAAGCAGAAAGGCCAGAAAGAGCAGCTGCTTACCGCCACTACATCGTGGGCTGCTTACGTTATAGATGCTCCTATGGTGCCGTCTTTAGACAACCGGCAAGGCCAATTCGGCGTGCGTGCCGTATCTCCCGATGGCATTCACGGCTCCGAAATCGTATGGTCGGAGATGACAGAAGTTCCTTACGACCAGCCTAACAGCGAGGTCGTATGCGATAAGCAGGTAATTAAACCGAACGAAGACTTTACGTTATCTTTTATGGATGTATTGCAACAGCCGGCTCAGGAGTGGAAGATACTCGACTCGCAGACGGGCGCTGTAGTGGCAAGCACTACCGGTGTAACCAAGTTTACTACGAAGATAGATAAAGAAGGTGTGTACGATCTCCAGTTTACAGATAGCAAAGGAACTCAGACCACCATCCGCGGAAAGGTGGTAATCAGTCCGCTCGAGACCGGTGCAGTGCCCGAAGTTACGGGCATTACGGCAGATAAAGCGAAAGCAGACCAAGGAGAAGAGGTGAAATATACCTATACCTCGAAAGACGGCACGGGCAAAGTATCGCGCGCACTCTATCTGAAAGATCCGAATATGTTTATGATACCGGCCGAGGTACAAGAAGGTAAAGACTATTCGTATGCACTGTGGTTCAAGGCCGAAAGTTTCTCTCACGACAAGCAGGGCACGAACCTAATCAACAAGAACACGGTGAGAGATGCATGGCCTCATAACAACTGGGGCGATTTATGGGTGCAAATCCGTCCGGAATGGAAAGGCGATAAACTCCATGCTGCTAACGAAGTATCGTTCAACACCATGGGATGGACGGCACACGACAGTCCGAATGAAAACATGATGTCTACCGGTTACAGCATCACACCGGGCGTTTGGTACCACTTGGTTGTAACCCATAATAACGGTAACAGGCAAACCATGTATCTTAATGGTAAGCAAGTAGCCCAAACTGTGTTTACAGACTCGAAGCGTCGTAAGGATGTAGGACAGAGCGATCCTCGTGTTCAGTGGCACGAACCTGCCAATATTTTCATCGGTGGAGGCGGTGTTTATAAGGCCGGCTTCAATGGTTGGATAGACGAAGTTCAGGTATGGGATCACGAATTAACGCAGGAAGAAGTACTTTCTTCCATGAAAGGATTTAAGGAAAATGAAGTGCCTACCGGCCTGAAAGCATATTACACGTTCGAAGAAAAGATAGAAGACGGTACGTTCAACAGCCTTGGCAAGGCCGGTACACAGCCCGGTAAAGTGGTTGCCATGGTAAGTAGTGGAGGCGAACAAACTGGTAACGCTTCTTACGAACCGCAGAAAGGCAGCAACGAAGAATTGGGATATCCGGGCATAACCGGCACCTTGGAAGTTATTACCACTGCCGATTGGACTCTCGAAGATGCTACTCTCGTTTCGAAGAACGACCATAGCACCATCGTGAAGTATGGCTCACAAGGCAAGAAGAACATTGGTGTAACGCTGAAAAACCGCTGGGGAGAAGGAACGAAGATGGTTTCCGAAATCGTTGAAATCAGCGACAAGACTACCGGCATCGGCTCTGTAGATGCAGAAACCGGCCTGTCTGTTTATCCTAACCCGTTTGTTGAAAGCGTCAACTTGCGCTTTGCAGAGGGCGGAAACTACACTGTAAACATACTTGGTTCTACAGGTACCTTGCTCCAGCGTAACAACTTCAATGTTTCGGCAGGGCAAGTTGTAAACGTAGCCGTAAACGGTGCCAACGGTGTATATTTTGTACAAATCGTCAAGAACGGCAAAACGTACAAGACAATAAAGGTTATTAAAAAGTGAATATAAGGTTGATTGACAGGATTTAGAATGGGCATGTAGCGGCATGCCGCACAAACTGTTTGTTATGACCATGCTGGGGGTGATTGATACTTCGGCATGGTCTTTTTTCTTGCCCGTGCAGGCTGCAACTGCATGGAGCGTGTCTATTGCCGATAGATATATGTTCTGTTGCCCGTAGAAGTATGGTCTGGTATCGATAGAACGACCGTATGCCACAGCTCTTTTATTCTTTCGGCTCGGCTTCTCCCTATGCCTGTAATGTAAAAAATATGGTAACGTAATTAGCGTTTTGTAAATAAAAAGCATTATATTTGCAAACGAATAAATCACAATCTATATAATATGAAAGAATTTTTTAAGTATGTAACTGCCACAGTTGTGGGGCTTTTCGTGTTTAGCATCGTGGTAACGATTCTCTGTGTGATGAGTCTTGTGGGAATGGTTGCCGCCGATAGTTCTACTAAAAGCGTTTCTGAGAATTCTGTATTTGTACTTAATCTGGCAGGAACGATACAAGAACAAGGGGAAAATAATGTGCTTGGCCAGCTTACGGGTAACACCTTGAACAATTTGGGGCTCGACCAGATACTCTCGGGCATACGTAAGGCCCGCGATAACGACCGCATCAAAGGCATATATATCGAGGCCGGACTGCTCGAAACATCCTATGCAACGTTGCAAGAGATACGGAATGCGCTGCTTGATTTTAAGAAACACGGCAAGTGGATTGTGACTTATGCAGACACATATACGCAAGGTACCTATTACGTATCGTCGGTTGCCGACAAGATTTTTATCAATCCGCAGGGCATGCTCGACTGGCGTGGCCTTTCTGCACAGCCCATGTTCATCAAAGATGTGGCTGCCAAATTCGGCATACGTTACCAAGTAGTGAAGGTAGGTGCCTATAAGAGCGCCACTGAATACTATACCGAAGAGCGCATGAGCGATGCCAATCGCCGGCAAGTTACGGCATTTATCGACGGTACATGGCGGAATGTGTGCAAAGAAGTGGCGCAAAGTCGCAAGGTAAGTGTAGATTCTTTGAATGCTTATGCCGACAGATTGCTTGTTTTCGAGGGTACTGAAAACCTGAAAAAATATAAACTTGTAGACGGTCTTATCTATGCCGACAACGTAAAGACAGAAGTAAAAAAGATGCTCAAGATAGACGATGACGATGCTATAGCACAACTGTCGCTGGCCGACATGGCGAATGTACCGGAAAAAGAAGCAGGCGACGAGATCGCCGTATACTTCGCACAAGGCACGATTGTGCAGAATGCAGCGGCGGGACTTTTCTCTCAAAGTGCGCAAATAGTATCTACCACGGTCTGTAAAGACTTGGAACAACTGATGAATGACGACGATGTAAAGGCCGTAGTCATTCGGGTGAACTCCGGCGGAGGCGATGCCTATGCCTCCGAACAGATATGGCATCAGGTGGCAAAGCTCAAAACAAAGAAGCCGGTTGTTATATCTATGGGCGATTATGCGGCTTCCGGAGCTTATTATATGAGCTGCGTGGCCGATTGGATAGTAGCTCAACCGACGACACTTACGGGAAGTATCGGTATTTTCGGTGTCATTCCGGACTACAGCGGATTGGTTACACAAAAGTTAGGCGTGAAGTTCGACGAGGTTAAAACCAACAAGAACAGCGGCTTCGGCAATATTTTGGCTCGCCCGCTCAATGCCGATGAGATCGGTTATCTTACTGCCTACGTCAATCGTGGCTATCAGCTGTTCCGCAAACGTGTGGCAGACGGTAGGCGTATGTCTGTGCCCCAAGTGGAGAAGATCGCCCAAGGACATGTATGGCTTGGCCAAGATGCGCTGATAAATAGGCTGGTCGATCAGCTTGGAGGGCTTTCTACCGCCGTTACGAAGGCAGCACAACTGGCCAAGGTGAAAGAATATCATACAACAGAGTATCCTGCTGCCCCGAGTATACTTGATCAATTGTTCTCTTCTGCGACGCGTGGAAGCTACTTAGATGAACAGTTACGCACCACACTTGGTGACTTTTATGAGCCTTTTGCATTGATTCGTAAGCTCAATCAGCGCGAGGCAATTCAGGCAGAGCTGCCGTTCTATCTGAATATGAAGTAAGCCTGTCGGGCGTAAATTCGTAAGACGATATAACCGTATCGGGCGGTGAAGGGGCACGACTGCATCATGCAGCCGGTTTTGACTGTCGCCCTAATGAAGGAAAGATGAGAAGAGAAGGAGATTTCATCCATATTAAAGAGTGGTTACTTCCGCTGAGTTGGCTCTATGGCTTGGCGGTATGGTTGCGCAATCTGCTGTTCGAAATGGGCGTTCTCAAACAACATTCGTTCAGTATCCCGATCATCTCGGTAGGAAACATTACGGTGGGAGGAACGGGAAAAACGCCGCATGTTGAATATTTAGTAAAGCTCTTGAAGGATAAGGTGCAGGTGGCAGTGCTGTCGCGTGGCTATAAACGCAGGAGCAGGGGGTATGTGTTGGCAACCGATACCACAGAGGTGCGCGATATAGGCGACGAACCTTACCAGATTAAACGTAAGTTCCCCACTGCATATGTGGCGGTGGATAAGAAACGAACTCGCGGTATCGACAGGCTCACATCCGATGAACAGACGCGCAAGGTAGGCGTTATATTATTAGATGATGCGTTCCAGCATCGATACGTAAAGCCCGGTATAAACATATTATTGATAGATTATCACAGGCTTGCAATCTACGACAAGTTGCTTCCGGCAGGCCGTCTGCGTGAACCGTTAAACGCAAAGAACCGTGCCGATATAGTAATCATCACCAAATGTCCGAAAGACCTAAACCCCATGGAGTTTAGGGTTCTCACTAAAACCATGGACCTCTATCCTTATCAGGAGTTGTTTTTTACCACGTTAGATTACCGTTCGTTACAGCCGGTTTTTGGAGGTAAGCAGGTTGAACTTACCTCCTTGCGCGGCTATAACGTATTGTTGCTTATGGGCATAGCATCGCCTGAGCAGATGATACAGGATTTGAAACCCTTTGAAACGCATCTTGTAACGATGGCGTTCGGCGATCATCATCGCTTTACACCAACCGAAATAGGGCAGATTAACAGTAGGTTTGCAGCGATGCCTGCACCGAAGATCATCGTTACCACCGAGAAAGATGCTGCAAGATTGTACCATATCGAGGGATTGAGCGATGAGGTCAGGCAGAATATATATGCCTTGCCCGTCGATATCAAGTTCATGTTAAACAGAGAAGAAGAATTTAATTCCAAAATTATAAGTTATGTACGAAAGAATTCAAGAGACAGCATCTTGGCTAAAACAAAGAATGGTAACAAGTCCGAAAACGGCAATCATACTGGGAACAGGCCTCGGACAATTAGCTTCAGAGATAACTGAAAGCTACGAATTTCCTTACTCCGATATACCTAACTTCCCTGTTTCGACCGTCGAGGGGCACGCCGGAAAGCTTATATTCGGCCGTCTTGGAGGTAAAGACATTATGGCTATGGAAGGCCGTTTTCATTACTATGAGGGTTACAGCATGAAAGAAGTAACTTTCCCCATACGTGTTATGTACGAATTAGGTATAGAAACGCTGTTCGTGAGCAATGCTTCAGGAGGTATGAACCCCGATTTCAAGATAGGAGATATTATGATTATCACCGATCATATCAACAATTTTCCGGAGCATCCTCTACGTGGAAAGAACTTTCCTACAGGCCCCCGTTTCCCCGATATGCATGAGGCATACGACAAAGGTCTTGTGTCTATGGCCGATAAAATAGCCGCCGAGAAGCATATCTGCGTGATGCACGGCGTGTACATGGGCGTTCAAGGGCCCACTTTCGAGACGCCTTCAGAGTATCGCATGTACCATCGGATGGGGGCAGATGCTGTGGGCATGAGCACTGTGCCTGAGGTTATCGTGGCACGTCACTGCGGTATAAAGGTGTTCGGCGTAAGCGTTATTACCGATTTGGGTATCGAAAACGCAGCCGTGGAGGTATCTCATGAGGAGGTACAACAGGCTGCCAACCGCGCTCAACCGCTTATGACGGCGATTATGCGCGAGATGATAAGCCGCTCGTAAGTAGCGGTTAACGGAAACGAAAAGCGGGTTACGCGGGGATTGGAGCATGGTATAAGACCGATATTCGTGTAGCTTTGCATTATTAAAAAGCAATGAATGGAAATATCTAAGTTAGGTGAGTTCGGGCTGATAGACCGCCTTACCAAAAACATTAAGCCGGAAAACAGTTCTACGGTTTACGGTGTAGGCGACGACTGTGCCGTGCTTCATTATCCCGACAAGGAGGTGTTGGTTACTTCCGATATGCTGATGGAGGGCGTACATTTCGATCTTACTTACATCGACATGCAGCACTTGGGCTACAAGTCGGCCATGGTAAACATCAGCGATATATTCGCTATGAACGGTACACCGCGCCAACTCGTGGTGAACATGGCCTTAAGCAAGCGTTTCAAGGTAGAAGATACGGAAGAGTTTTATGCAGGTTTGCGTGCTGCATGCGACAAATGGCAGGTAGATATTGTGGGGGGAGATACAACATCTTCGTACACTGGTCTGGCTATCAGTATAACCTGTATCGGCGAGGCGGCCAAAGAAGATATCGTATATCGCAATGGTGCCAAGGAAACCGACCTCATCTGTGTGAGCGGCGACCTTGGTGCTGCCTATATGGGCCTGCAGCTTCTCGAACGTGAGAAAACGGTTTATTACCAGCAGGTAGACGAGGCGCGACAGAAAAACGATACGCGTACACTCGAAGAACTGAAGAGTTTCCAGCCCGACTTTGCCGGTAAAGAGTACTTGCTTCAGCGACAATTGCAGCCTGAAGCACGCGGAGATGTGGTCGAACTGTTGCGTCAGGCGAACATACATCCCACGGCTATGATGGATATCAGCGACGGACTCAGCAGCGAACTGTTGCATATATGTAAGCAAAGCGGTTGCGGTTGTCGCATTTATGAGCAGAATATCCCCATCGATTACCAAACTGCAGTGATGGCAGAGGAGTTCAATATGAACGTTACAACGTGCGCCCTCAACGGCGGAGAAGACTATGAACTGCTGTTCACCGTGCCTATCGGCGACCACGAAAAGATAGAAAATCTTGAAGGGGTGAAGATGATAGGCCACATCACCCGTAAGGAATTCGGTGCTGTTCTTGTAAGCCGAGACAGTCAGGAGTTCGACCTAAAGGCGCAAGGTTGGGATCCGTTGCTGAAAGAGTAACGGCGGAAATCCGACGGATTTCCTTTTTATTTCTCGGGGAAAGCAGTTTTAATAAAGATAGAAACTGAATAACAATGGGCAGAGCTGCGTTCTTATTACAGTTCTGCCCGCCGATTTTATGTCTTTTTTCAATAACCTGTTTCTGCAAGGTTTGGCAACCGGTGTTCTTACATAGTACTTCTGTCCTCGTTATATAGTCTGTCTAAGTGCCTTAAACGGTCTGTCTGTGAATGGAAGACAAGGGATCGGCGAGGAGTGGGTGCCCAACCTGTAACGACTATCCGCTGTCAAAAACTTGATTAAATAAATCAAAAAAGGCAATAAGGCCGTTTCTTTTTTCTTTACTTTTGCAACAGTTAAACTAAAAATATACCATATTGTCGCGGGCTATTTACGGTCGGTAACGCGGCAAAGTTATGAAACTAAAACTTATGAAACGATTTAACCTCTTTCTAATTCTATTCATCTCGTGCCTGTGGAGCCTGCCTCTATGTGCTCTAACTGTCGACGGACTGCGTGTAGAAGCTATGAAAAACCCCGATGTAATAGATGTTTCCGTGCCGCGGTTCAGCTGGATATTGCATTCGGATGAGCGTGGAACGATGCAAACAGCCTATCGTATCGTGATTACATCTGATGTCAAAGGCACACGTATCGTATGGGATTCGGGCACAGTTGCATCGGATCAGTCGGTCGGAGTGCCGGCTAACGGCGTTAAGTTATTGCCTTCGAGGCGTTATTATTGGTCTGTAACCGTAACCGACAACAAAGGTAAGAAAGCCAAATCTAAAGAAAAAGCTTATTTCGAAACCGGTTTGATGGGCTCAGGATGGAGCGGTGCCCGTTGGATCAAGGCACCCGACGCACCTCATACCGATGCTGTTGCAGGAACGCATCCTGCTGATAAATACACTATAGAGGCCGACCTCACGCTTTTAAACGGGAATGCAGGCATCGTGTTCGGTGCGGTTTCGGGCGGCGATTATTGTATGTGGCAGGTCAATACCGACCTCGAAGGCGATTATCCGGTAATACGTCGCTACATATATATAAATGGTAAGCCTGAAATAAGCAACGGTCCTTACTTACAATTGACCAAGGCAGACTTGATGAACCGTGAACATCATGTAAAAATAAGTATCGACGGTTCGCGCGTAGACACCTATATAGATAATGTACTCGCAGATTCTTACACCGATAAAGGCGGCAGGATCGCCAAAGGAGAGATAGGTCTGCGAGTAGATAACAACGGCATTATCGACGAAACAGCTTATTTTGACAACCTTACAGTTACCGAATATGATAAGCAGGGCAGGCAAACAATTACGCTGAACGAAACGTTCGACGGGCCTTCCGATAATTTCTATGCTGCCGACATCAGGGAGGTAGGCGGCAACCGTAAGTGCTATATGCACTCCGGAAAGGGCGAAAAGCGCATGATGCAGGAACCTATGCAAGGGGCACCCATGTTTCGTAAGGCTTTCATACTTGGCAAAAAGGTAAGGCAGGCTAAACTTTATACGACCGCACTCGGTGTGTATGATGTGTTTGTGAACGGCAAACGAGTGGGACATCTGCAGGCTGATGGTACCGTACTTTATGAAGAACTCAAGCCCGGATGGACCGACTATCGCAAACGGGTGTTCTATTCGTCGCACGATGTTACCCATTTATTGGACAAAGGTGGTAATGCTATCGGCGCTGTAGTGGGCTCCGGATGGTGGCAGGGCTACATTTCACGTGGCGTGTATGGCTATCGGGCACCCGAATTTATGGCTAAATTACTTGTTATATATACCGATGGAACTACCGAAACCATCGTTACGGACGGATCGTGGGCATGGAGTAAAGACGGTGCACTGCGCTATTCCGACATTTACAATGGCGAACAATATGATGCGCGCAAGGAGTCTGATTGGACTACAGCTCGATATACTGCCGACGGATGGCATGCCGTGGAGGCGAAAAGCGAACCTCAAATAGCCGTAGAAGCCTTTAAAGGGCCGTATGTGCAGGCACTCGAACGCTTGAAGGTGCCGGCTAAAACTACCACGATATATCAAGGTGTGAAGAACGCAGGTGCCGATTATGGCATGATAAACGTAATAAACAAGGTAGACGGAGCGGCCGGAATAACGTTGAAAGAAGGGCAAACGGCGGTGATAGACTTCGGGCAGAACTTTGCCGGATGGGTTGTGTTGTCGGTTTCGGGCAACGAGGGAACCCGCCTGCACCTACGTTTCGGCGAGATGATAAACGACGACGGAACCCTGAAGAGGGGCAATGATGGGCCGGGAGGAAGTCTATATACCGCCAATCTTCGTTCCGCCCGTGCCGAACTCTATTATACTCTTCGGGGCGAAAAGGGCTATGAAACCTATTCTCCCTTGACTACTTTCTACGGTTTCCGCTATTGTGAAATTACGGCAACAGCACCGGTTACGCTCGTTTCGGTTGTGGGGCAGCCCGTTACTTCGTCTACTATAGATGTGGGAAACGTTACGACAAGCAGCGATATAGTGAATAAACTTGTGAGCAACATAGTGTGGGGACAGCGCAGCAACCTGCTCTCTGTGCCTACCGATTGTCCGCAGCGCGACGAACGTCTGGGCTGGACAGCCGACACGCAGATATTCTCTCGCACGGGTATGTATAATGCCGATACCGAGAACTTCTACCGTAAATGGCTGATAGATATGCGAGACGGGCAGACAGATAAGGGCGGTTATCCCGACGTGGCACCCGTTGTTTGGCAGTTCAACAATAGTAATGGCGCGTGGGGCGATGCAGGTATCGTGCTTCCATGGAACCTCTATCTGATGTATGGCGACAAAGAAATGCTGACAGAACACTTTGCATCGATGGAACGCTATATGGATTTTCTTGCTGCACAGGCCGGCGACGGTTATAAGTATCAGGGTTCAGGCACGGCGTTTGGCGATTGGCTGGCCTTTGCCCCTACGGATTTGCGTTATATAAGTGTGGCCTATTACGCTTACGACGCCTTATTGATGGCAAAGATGGCGCGGGTGTTAAGCACGCGTGCCGGCGATGAATACGCCATGAAGGCAAAGAAATACGAACAACTCTTCGAGGCAATTAAGACAGAGTTTCAAAATCGCTATTTTGCACAGGGCGTTCCGAGCCAGCAGAGCCAAACTGCATACCTGCTTGCGCTGAAGTTCAATCTTTGTAAAGATGCCGCCCAGCGGCAAGATGTGGTGGAAAGACTGCGCCGACTTATTACGGATAATAACGAAACATTGAGCACCGGTTTCGTTGGAACGGGCATTATAAGCCCGACACTCTCGGAGTTCGGGCTCAACGATAAGGCTTATAATCTGCTTTTGCAGCGCCGTTGTCCGTCGTGGCTTTATAGTATCGATCAGGGTGCCACGACCGTGTGGGAGCGATGGAATTCGTACACGGTAGACAAAGGTTTCGGGCCTATCGAGATGAATTCGTTCAACCATTATGCCTATGGGGCCGTGGGAGAGTGGTTATACCGCTTTGTAGCGGGTATAGAAACCGATGAACAGCAGCCCGGCTTCAGGCATATAGTGCTGCAACCTACGCCGGATACCCGTACTACACTGCCGAGCGGGCAGGAACGTATCACCTCTGCAAGGGCATCGTACACGTCGAATTATGGCGAAATCGTGTCGGAGTGGTCTGCCCAGAACGGCAATGTAGCGACGTATAACGTTACGGTTCCTGCCAATACCACGGCCACCTTGTATCTCCCTGCGGGCACTTCGAGCGTCATACATGAGGGAGGTATCGCAGCTGAAAGGGCAAAAGGCGTGTCTTTTAAGGGCTTCTACGAGGGAAAGGCCGTTTATGAACTCGGTTCGGGTAGTTATCATTTCAAAGTTTCAAATATGATATTGAGAGAATAGTTAGTCAATTGTTTAGCACTAAAGTTAACTAATGGTTTAGACAAAGGCCAGTCGTGGCCGATATGGATTTTAGTTTATATAACATTGGTTTGAGGGGGAATGCCCTATGCGAATAGAGCATATCCCCGTTTTTATTCTCGTATGTTCGTGGTGCGAACGTTTTGTGCACCGCATGTTTCTATGGTTATGTTCGATTGTCGGAAATGTTTGTTGAATACGGCATGTCGCTATATTCGGGATAGAGTGCCGCTTTATCTCGGACGGAACGGCCTGATAATGCCGGTAGACAGGCATCATAACAGCGATACATTGATGCTTTAACACCCCCGGAATATAATCATAACTGAAGAATTGCGGACAGGGAACCCGACAAAATGATACGTCTATCTCATATACCTTGTATATAATATAAGGTGAGAGTTGCTTAGTAAACATTTCAGACAGTCTTTATTCTGCATAAAGAGTTTATTTTTGTTAAAAATGTGCTATGCAATCGTTTTTCTTGCATAATATTTTTTTTAATAATTAAAGTTTGTTACATTTGCTGAATGGATATGCTATAACCTATTTATGAATAGAGAGCAAATATAGCGAACAAATAATTTACCGGCTGGCACCACCGTAACTAAAAACTTTGAATACCTCGAATATCATTATAAATTGCACGCTTATGAATGAATAAATCTATTTTTTCGACCTTTCGTCGATTAAGTCTACAAATCTTTATATTTATTTTTAACACTTAAATTCCATGACTAAAGAAGAAACGAAACTTAAGAAAGCGATACGTAGTTCGCTTTTGTTTCTTTCCGCATGTGCCTTTGTTCATGCAGTACCTGCGTATGCAACGGGCGGTGGATCGAAACTGTTGGCAACATCTCAGGTTGCCCAACAGGCAAATAATGTTACAGTTACGGTCGTAGATCAGAATAACGAGCCCATCATCGGTGCAAGTGTATTGGTGGTATCTACGAAAGAAGGCGGTGCTACGAATGCCGATGGACAGTGCACTATCCATGCTAATCCGGGCGATAAGCTACAGATTTCCTACATCGGTTATACCCCGCAGACCGTTACGGTGGGCAATAGTCCGGCAATGGTTATAACGCTTGGCGAAGACAGAGCTATGCTCGATGAGGTTGTTGTGGTAGGTTACGGTACGATGCGCAAGTCGGATGTCACCGGTTCAATTGCTGTTGCCAAGGGTTCCGATATGCTCAAAGCGCAGAACTTCAGTGCTCTTGATAACCTTCGCGGTAAGGCTTCGGGCGTTAATGTGTTCTCCAATTCCGATCAACCGGGCGTTTCAGCGCCGCGTGTTATTATACGTGGTATGGCTACCATTAATGCCTCTACGTCTCCGCTCTATGTTGTAGACGGCGTAGTGATGAATAATTTTGCCCTTGTGAACCCGAACGACATCGAATCTATGGAGGTGCTGAAAGACGCATCTGCCACGGCTATCTACGGTGCCCGAGGGGCCAATGGCGTTATTATGGTAACAACTAAGCGCGGTTTGAAGGGTGCAGAAGGTACGAAGGTGAGCTATCAAGGATCGATAAGTTTACGCCATATTGCACGTAAGATGGATGTGCTGAATGCTCAGGAGTGGTGCGATGCCTTTATGAAAGGTCTGGAGAACGAGAATACCTATCAGGGGAAGAACTGGAGTCTCGACCGTACGTACTGGTTCCGCGATACCCGTTACTTCGATTCGAACGGTAATCCGCTGTATAATACCGACTGGCAGGACGAGGCAACCCGCACGTCTGTATCGCACAACCACCAGATCAACATTCAGCAGGCAGGCAAAACTTCATCCGTAGGTGCATTCCTTAACTACAGCGATTATCAGGGAATAATGCTCAACACATGGTCTAAACGTGTGAGTGGCAAGCTGGCTTACGATGCTAACCCTACCAATTGGCTTACCACGAACGTAAACCTAATGGTAAATCACATGTGGAGTCGCTATACTGATGAGACCAGCGGAGGACAGGAGGCACGCCGAACAATGATAGAAATGCTCCCTTGGTTGCCCGTACGTGATACGGATGGTAACTATACAACGTCTACTTCGCCGTCGCAGATGTCGGAACTTTTCGGTTTCGAGGGAATGTCGAACCCTGTTATGATATTGGATTTGCAGAAACGTTTGTACTACAATACGCAGATGTTCGGCAATGCCGCCTTTACTTTCCATCTGCTTCAGGGGCTCGATTTGAAAACTCAACTCGGTCTCGACTGGCACAATATCGAACTCAGGCGTTATGCTTCGCGCGATTTGAACAACATTGCACAGTCGGATCAGGGTATTGCCGAGAACGATCGTTATAGGAACCTTTACTGGCAGGAGGAGACCTACCTTACTTATAATAGGACTCTAAACAAGCTACATCGTTTGAATGGCATGTTCGGTATGTCTTGGCAAGGCTATACTTCGCGCCGTAATTATTCGGAAACCAAAGGGTTCGACGATGATTTCTTCGAAGACAACAACATGGGAGCAGGCAAAGTACCGAGCCCGCCCGATTCGAATTTCGACGAATGGTATATGAACTCTTACTTCCTCCGCTTAGCTTATACGTACAATGACCGTTACTCTGCTACCCTTACAGGGCGTGTAGACGGTTCTTCGAAGTTCGGTAAAGATAACCAATATGCCTTTTTTCCGTCGGCAGGTCTGGCATGGATTGCTTCTGAAGAGAACTTCTTGAAAGACGTGAGCTGGCTTAGTAACCTGAAACTCCATACGAGTTACGGTCTTACAGGTAATTCTGAGATCGGTACTTATAGGTCTTTGGCACGTTTGTCGGTCGGTACGTTGCTCTTAAATGATGCACGTTCCTCTTATGCATATTTGAGTTCGATGCCTAATCCTAACCTCAAATGGGAGAAAACAGGGCAGTTCGATATCGGTTTCGAATTGGGTTTATTGAACAATGCCCTTAATTTCGACATCTCTTATTATTATAAGAAGACCACCGATTTGTTACTTGATTGCCCCGTACCTCACTCAACTGGTTTTCAAAGCATATACAAGAACATCGGTTCGGTGAAGAATTCAGGACTCGATATTATGATCAATGCTTATCCTATACGCAGTAAAGACTTTACGTGGAATTCTACTCTAAACCTGAATTATAATAAGAATAAGATTCTTCACCTTGGCGATAACGACGAGGATATAGAGATTTTAGGCTGGGTAGGAGGCTCTGAAGGCATCTTACGTGTAGGTGAAAGCATGGGTAGTTTCTATGGTTATGAGCGTTATGGCATATGGACGAAAGAAGACTATGCGGCAGGTAAGTGCAATCTTAACCAAGTAGGTCGTCCGCATCGTTCGGATTCAAAGACGATACTCGGTAAAGGTATTCCCGATTGGACAGGCAGCTGGACCAATACTTTCAACTATAAAAACTGGGATCTTACACTCGATATGCAGTTCGTAATGGGTGTAGAGACCATGCAGCAGTTCTATCATCCGACCTATGACCGCTTTGGTATCACCAACGGACTTACCAGTATACTATACGATGCTTATAATGGTAGCAACCCCGGAACTATGGAACAAATGATCTATCTCTGCAATAGCGGCCATGCAGGTCAGGATACTACCATAGATTCAAGTTGGATTTGCGACGGTTCTTACTTGCGTTGCAACATGCTTCAGCTTGGCTATACCTTTACTCCGACGGCTATGAAGAGCATCGGACTGAATGCTTTGAGACTGTATGTGAGTGCGAATAACCTGTTTCTGATTTGCTCGAAAGACTTCAAGGGCTACGATCCGGAGTCTACATCTCAGAGCAGTAAGTTCGGTCAGAACATGACATTCTACTCTTATCCGAGAGCAAGAACGTTCACATTAGGCGTAAATGTAACATTTTAATTTATCTTAATCCGATTATACATTATGAAAAAGATATTTTTATTTTCAGTCTGTATAGGTGTTCTCTTGGCATCTTGTAGCGACTTCTTAGAGGAAAAACCTAAGTCTATACGTACGATGGGAGACTTTTATAAGACAGAAGCACAGGCGACAGCCAATGTAAATACCTTGTATAGAAGTGGCGCTGTTACTCAAATATCAAGCGCTCCGAGTGCTTATATCGGCTCTTTTGCAACGGTTCCGGGCATGCTTACCGGTTATTTCAGCAACTCTTATGAGGGGCAAGAGTCGGTTTGTATGTATTCAAGACTGCTTACCCGTCAGGAACAGACCAACAATGTATCGAGCACAATGGACGGTGTGTGGGACGGATGTTATGGGGCTATCAACATTGCCAACGGCGCTATCAAGCATATTCCCGATATTTCGATGACGGAATCTGTAAAGAATACGCTTGTTGCAGAGGCGAAGTTCTTCCGTGCATTCAACTATTTTTTCCTTGTAAAGATATTCGGCGACATTCCTTTATCTGTGGAACCTTACGAAAGCATGAATAACATGGAGCTCTCGCGTACGTCGGTTGCCGATGTTTACACGCAGATAGAGAAAGACCTTACCGAGGCTATAGCCGTGCTACCCGCAGCAACTTGGCAGGCTACAAGCCACAGAATTACGAAGTATGTGGCCGAACAAACGCTCACAGCAGTCTATATGCAGCAAGGAAAGTATGCAGAGGCCGCCGCTACAGCTAAGGATATCATCGGCTCGGGGCTGTATTCGCTTACGCAAAATACGGATAATGCCTTGAATAGTGCATACAACAAACTGCGTACTACCGATGATCTGGCCGAGGTAATCTATGCAGTTGAATACAATGCTTCGATTAGTACCAGCGATTGGCGTCCTACTTACGCGTTCACTTCATCGGCTACAGCTGTGTTCAGTCTTTATTCTATCTACGAAAGAGTGTACGGACCGAATGCACGTTTCCTTAATGTGTACACAGCAAACGACCTTCGCGGACAGGAAAAACAGTTCTTCGCAACGACTTATACCAATCCTAATAATGGCAAAACATGGACAGCTCCCGATGCCGATCACAAGGGATGTTGGTATTATTTCGACGAAGAAGCCAACTTAAGTACAGGTAAAGGCACTAAAGATTGGAATATCTATCGGTATGCGGAGACGCTGCTCGATGCCGCCGAATGTATCGTTCAGAGCGGCGGAAGTGTAACTGCAGAGGCGGCAGGTTACTTGGCTCAGGTGCAATCACGTGCCCTCGGACAGTCTGTAGCAACGCTTACAACGAGTTTACAAAGCCTCTCTAAGGATGATTTTATTCATGCATGTTGGACGGAGAGGTTGCGTGAATTCCCGTTAGAGTATAAGATTTGGGACGATTGTTTGCGCACGAAGATGTTCCCGAACGTATCTTCTACCACCCAAGGTTCGGTTACCTACGAAAATCTTGTAGGCGCTACGAACGGATCAGGTGCCGTGTTTAAAGAGTCTGACCTACTGTGGCCGCTCTCTTTGAACGAGATGCAGCGCAACAAGAACCTGCGCCCGCAGAACACAGGTTATGCAGATCACAATTAAACCTGTTTGTGAGATTTAACATATAATATAAGAACAGAATTGGGGCGAATACAATATATCGCCCCTTTTCCGGTTCTCTTAAAAGACTATTTTTATTACTTATAAACCATAACGCATGAAGAAAATCAAACTCTTTGCGTTGTTTTTGGGTGCTATGTGTATGTTTTCGTTGCACATGTCTGCCCAAAAAGACTACGCATCTTATGTAAATCCGTACATCGGTTCGGGTGGTCATGGCCACGTGTTCGTAGGAGCAAATGTGCCATTCGGTGCCGTTCAGCTCGGTCCTTCTAATATCTATAAAGGGTGGGACTGGTGTTCAGGCTATCATTACAGCGATAACATCATCATAGGCTTTAGTCATAATCACCTGAGCGGTACGGGATGTGCCGATTTGGGCGACGTAAGTCTGATGCCGTATTCGGGTTCTTTGCGTACTGCGCGTGGCGAACAAGGCAATATAGAGGGCGCTGCATCATCGTATTTCAGGCATGATAACGAGAAAGTTATGCCCGGATATTACGCCGTAAAGCTCGATAATGGGGTAGAAGCAGAGCTTACTGCTACCGAAAGAGTGGGCATGCACCATTACAAGTATACGGCTCAGGGCGATGCACGTGTGCTTATCGATCTTGTCAACGGTATCGGCAACCGCACTTACGAGTCCTACGTGCGCAAGGTAGACGATACCACCGTGGAGGGTTATCGTTTCGTCAACGGCTGGGCACCGCGCCATAAAGTGTTCTTCTATGCCAAGTTTAACCGTCCCATCAAGCGCCTCGATACATTCTATAACGATACTCCGTCGGGACAAGACGAGCTTCAGGGGCGCGATGTAAAGGCCGTTGTAACGTTTGATAGCGGTGTAAAAGACGTGCTTGTAAAGGTGGCTATCTCGTCTGTAAGTTGTGCCAATGCCAAGATGAATATGGAGGCTGAGCTGACAGGATGGGACTTTAATGCCGTTAGAAGTACTGCCTTAGATAAATGGAACCGTGTTCTATCGACGATAGACATACAGGGTAACGATAAGCAAAAGCGTATCTTCTATACCGCTATGTACCATGCATTTATAGCACCTAACCTATATTGCGATGTCAATAAGGATTTCCGTGGCATAGATGACAGGATATATACCGGTAACAAGTTCCTTAACTATACCACTTTTTCCACATGGGATACTTACAGAACCCTGCATCCTTTGTTCACTATCATTGCCAAAGACAGAGTTCCGGATATGGTTAATGCCATGTTAAGTATATACGATCAGAACGGTAAACTACCCATCTGGCCGCTTTATGCAGGCGAAACAAACTGCATGCCCGGCTACAGTTCGGTGCCTATCATTGCCGATGCTTACCTGAAGGGCATAGGCGGATTTGACGCAAACGTGGCACTCGACCGCATGATAGCTACTGCAACGTACAGCAAGCAGAACGGTATACCGGAGTTCATGAAGTATGGTTACATCCCTGCAGATAAGAAAGGAGAGGCCACTTCCATAAACCTTGAGTACGCAGCCGATGATTGGGGGCTCGCTCTGATGGCTAAGAAGATGGGACGAACAGACGTTTATAATACCTTCATCAAACGGGGTATGTCTTACGAACTGCTTTTCGATAAGAAGATAAACAAGGTTCATCCGAAGATGTCTGATGGAAGTTGGTACGAACCATATAATCCCTTCCTTGCCAATCACCGCGATAATGTGGGCGATTTTACCGAGGGTAACGGCTGGCAATATACCTTCATGGTGCCACAGAACCCCGAAGGACTCGCGGCATTGCATGGGAGCGACGATGCTTTTATTAAGAACCTCGACGAACTCTTCGTAGCTGAAGGCGACTTAGGCGAAGGGGCTCCCCCCGATGTGTCGGGCATGGTGGGCCAATATGCACAGGGTAATGAACCCAATCACCATATACCTTATTTATATGTATATGCCGGTGCGCAGTACAAAACGGCCGTTCGTGTGCGCTCTTTGCAGGATATGTTCTATAAAGACGAACCGGATGGCTATGCCGGAAACGAAGACTGTGGCCAGATGTCGGCATGGCATATCATGTCGGCACTAGGTTTTTATCAGGTAAACCCGTCTAACGGTGTGTATGTATTCGGCAGTCCGTCGTTCAAAAAGGCAACGATTAACCTGCCGGGAGGTAAGAAGTTCGTCGTTAATGCGGCCAACAATAGCGATCAGAACGTATATATACAGTCGGTAAAGCTGAACGGGAAGCCCTATCAGAAGGCCTTCGTTACCTATCAGGACATCATGAAAGGCGGCACGCTCGACTTCACTATGGGCAGCAAGCCTAACAAAAACTTCGGAAAGGCAGTTAAAAATCGTCCCGTAAGTGCAAAATAAAAAAGGCGAAGAGAGTACAAGTAGAATCGTATCAAGCTATAACTGTCAGCCATATACGGTCTGTCTTGCACTCTTTTCCCTTTATTTTTTCATCCGATTTCGTCACCTGTTTCGGAGACAGTTTTTCTGTCTATTCTTTTATTTACTGATAAAATAAAGGTGTTGATTGATTATTTTTCGCGTCTCTATCGTTAATGTATACCTTTGTGGAGAGCTCAGAACAACGATCATAAACATTAAAAAACATTGAAGTATGAATAAAAGAAGCAAGTTATGGATGATAACCATTAGCATATTGGCATTGGTATCATGCTCTACAGACGATATTTTGAACGACGACAGCAATAGTACAAATCCTACGAATTCTACGGGAACGAATTCCTCATCATCTGGCAGTACCCCTACTACAGCCGGCGATCTCGCCACATTTACTATAGCTGTAGACTCTACGGACCTGTCGGAAACGGAAACTATTCCCTCCGATGACGAGGATTACTTGGAAAACAATAGCTTTACTTCTACGATAAGTATCGTGTATAACGGTACCTCCGCGTCTTATTCGGGCAGTGTAACAGGAGTGACGGTAGATATAAATGGGGCCGACGTAACGGTAAATTCCACGGCTAAGGGAGTAAACTATGTGTTGAGTGGCAGTACTTCTGACGGCTCATTTAAGATGTCTACGGGCGATAACGATAAGAAATTCGAGTTGACTCTCAACGGTGTAAGCATTAAAAACAGCGATGGTCCCGCCATTAATATACAAGTAGGCAAGCGCTGCTACGTAAACCTTGCGGCCGGAACTACCAATACTATCAGCGACGGAACATCGTATGCATCGAGTTCCGAAGACCAAAAAGGCACGCTGTTCAGCGAGGGTGAGCTCCTTTTCAGCGGCACCGGAAAGCTACGTGTCTCTGCTAATGCGAAGGCAGGTATAGCGTCTGACGATTATATAATGATACGTCCGAATACCAATATCTATGTAATGTCTACCGCAGGGAACGGTATCAAGGCTAACGACGGTATTCTCATTAAGGGCGGTGTTATCAATGTAGAGACGACGGCAACGGCATCTAAGGGACTTTCTTCCGACGGTTATGTACAGATAGACGGCGGGCGTACTACCGTTATTACGACAGGCGGAGGAGAATACGACAGCAGTGATAACGACGTAAGTGCATGTGCCGGCGTGAAAGCAGACAGCACATTAACGATGAATGGGGGCGAACTATATTGTAAAAGTACCGGTTCTGGAGGTAAAGGAATTAGCGGAGATCAGCAGATTATCATCAATGATGGAACCGTAAAGGTTATTACTTCGGGCAGCACCTATACCTATAACAGCAGTCTCGACTCTAAGCCAAAAGGCATAAAAGCCGATGGCGACATCGCTATCAATGGCGGAAGTGTGACGGTAAGGGCCACTGGAGGCGAAGGAGCCGAGGGAATTGAGAGCAAAGGAGATATGACCATCACGAGCGGTTCCATAGAAGTATATGCCTATGATGATGCGTTGAACTCTGCTGGAAACCTTTATATGAAGGGCGGATGGGTATATGCGTTCTCGACAAACAATGACGGTCTCGATGCTAATAAGAATTTGTATATGGAAGGGGGAACTACTGTAGCTTACGGAGCTGCGGCTCCTGAGGTCGGTCTCGATGCTGCCGAAGGCTACAATCTCTATGTTAACGGTGGAACGTTTGTAGCTGTCGGCGGCGGTACAACCTATCCTGCGAGCAGCAGTAAGCAGCCTTCAATTGTCTATGGAGGCAGTGTTGCCAGCGGTACAACGTTGGCTCTCAACAGCAGCAGTGCCAATATTCTGACTTTCGAAATGGGGCGTTCTTATAACGGGACGGCAGTGTTCCTCATTTCTTCGCCGAGTTTGAGCACGGGAAATAGCTACACTATCAGTTCCGGAGCTACTGCAACGGGCACAGATTGGCACGGTTTGATTACGGAAGCCACACTGTCTTCTGCCGGAAGTACAGTTGCCACCGTCTCTTCGCTTGCCTCTCCATACTCTTCGGTAGGCAGTTCTACGGGCGGTATGGGAGGAAACGGAGGCAGACGATGGTAATAGAACGGGCCGTTCCGAACGGCCTGTTTTTTGCTTTTGCACCATTTGTACGACTGCCGGTCTACCCATCTGTAATCGTCAACTCTAAAGAAAAAGCATGGCAACACATTCACGTAATTACAAAGAAAACCTTACCTACCTCATTCTTTGGCTGGCTCTTTTCCTTTCGCCCATACTCAGTATGTACATCAGGATGGAGGAGAATGCAGCCATGCAGTTCGATTGGTATGAAATATTTCACGTGTGGAAAAGCTTCGCTCTTTATCTCTTTGTGTTTTTGCTCCATAACTATATTCTCGCACCCATATTGGTATATCGACACAAGAGGGCATTGTATCTCTCTTCGGTGGGCTGTTTGGTGGTATTGTTCTTCGTTGTACAATGCCTGCAAAAGCCCGACGAGCGGGATATGCGGGGCATTCACGACAGAGAGATGTATTCCGGAGATCCGTTTGACAGAAGAGGCGAGGTACCTCTGATGGCGGGGGAGAAGACATGCGAAGGCGAGGCGTATGGGCCGGATGGAAAGAGAATGCCTCATCATCCGGCAGGCGAAGCTCCGTTCTTTCATCCTCCGTTGATATTGGGCGAACGACCTATCATCCCTTCCGTTATGCTCATATTGCTGGTAGGAATGAATCTTGGTGTGAAACTTTACTTCAAATCAGACGATGACATGAAAGAAATGGCGCTGTTAGAGAAGCAGAATTTGGAACAACAACTGGAGTATTTGAAGTATCAGATCAACCCTCATTTCTTCATGAATACGCTGAACAATATTCATGCGTTGGTAGATATCGATCCCGACAAGGCAAAGCTAACCATCTTGGAACTGTCGAAGATGATGCGTTATGTGCTTTACGAAGCCAACAAGACCATTGTGCCGTTGCAGCACGAAATACGGTTTTTACATAATTATATTACCCTTATGAGGCTGCGTTTTACCGATAAAGTGAGTATAAGCGTAACCATTCCCGATGACATACCCGATAAAGGAATACTGCCGTTGATGCTCATAACCTTTGTAGAAAATGCTTTCAAGCACGGCGTGAGTTACCGGCAGGAGTCGTTTATCAGCATTGCGATGACGTTTACCGAAGAGCGTTTCACTTTCGTATGCCGCAACAGCAAGCATAAAAATGCCGATATGCAGAACGGAGGGGTAGGACTTGAGAACGTTAGGAAGCGGTTAGACCTGTTTTACGGAGAAGATTTTACTTTGACAATCAGCGATAACGAAGACGCTTATGAGGTGTCCTTAGATGCTCCTTTGACGGTTATATCGCAGCCTGTCGTATAAAGAACAACATAAATCATGATAAAGTGTATAGCTATCGACGATGAGCCGTTGGGATTACAGCAGCTTGCCGCTTACATTAAAAAGGTGCCCTTTCTTGAACTCATAGGTGAATGTCAGAGTGCAATCGAGGCAAAGAAGGTGTTAGAAACGGATGAAGTAAACGCCATTTTCTTGGATATAAACATGCCAGACCTTAATGGTATGGATTTTGTACGGTCGCTTGCCGTGCGTCCCATCATAGTGTTTACCACCGCATACAGCGAGTATGCTGTCGAAGGATATAAGGTAGATGCCGTGGATTACTTGCTTAAACCGTTCGGATTAAATGAGTTTATGCGTGCTGCCAATAAGGTGAAGAAGCAGTACGACCTTGAACTAACGGCGGAAGTTTCGCAGGTCGACACGGATAATGCCTTATTTTTTAAGACGGAACACAAGGTGGTTCGTGTAGAAATAGATAAGATACGATACATTGAGGGCATGAGTGAATACCTCAAAATACATATAGACGACAAGCGTCCTCTTATCGTCTTGCTGAGCATGAAGAAACTTGAAGAGCAGTTGCCCCTGCACTTATTTATGCGTACCCATCGTTCCTATATCGTAAACTTGCACAAGATTGTGGAGGTAAACAAGAACCGTATCATCTTGGACCGCAATACCTATCTGCCCATAGGCGACTTGTATAAAGAGAAGTTTACCAAATATATCAACGGTAAATTCTTGGGCAAGTAATTTTATTTGCCCTTTACTGCTTATATTTCTTGGGCGTTATGGTGGTTTGGAAGTACACTTTTCGGGGATTTTTAGCCGAACGCAGCAGGTATGCAAAGCTGAAGTTCGCCTCTTTATACAGCTTCATAGACGTGTCGTCTTTAATGGCCTGCACCAGTTGTTGTTCTATCTCGTTCTTATGTTTGTTAATGATATCGGCGTTATCCATCTTTCCTGTGAGCGAACAATAGTAATGATAAGTCTTTGTAGGCTTATCGAAAGACATACTGTCGGTACGTGTGTAGTTGACAACCGGTGTGGGACAAAACTTTTCCGTGTACTCTTTGGCCTCGCGTACAGCACGGTCTTCGAGGCTTTCTTGGCAGGCTGCGAGCATCAGCATGCCCGTTATCATCAATAAAACTTTTCTCATATCGCATTTTTTAGTAGGGCAAAGATATATAAAAGATGCGATATACGGATGAAAAATGAATGAATAATGATGAACGGGGCTGCCTGATAGCGGTTGCGGTTCCCTTCTGACTCCACCCTGTAGGGGGAGAATATACCCTGCAGGCTTCACGAATGGCGATACTTCTCCCCTTGGAAAGGGGAGACAGAGCGGGGATCGGTGGCATTTCGGTGCGGCGTGCAACCTCCTAAGAAGATAGGGGAGGCCGAGATATAGTTACAAAATATTTTTATTAAATGTATGGTTTATGTGCAATAGACGTAACCAGTATGCCCGATAGATAACCGGTCTAACCGAGCTGCATAAGCGTAGTTTGTATAAGTTCTTATGCATGTCTCATCCATACTTATTTCCTGCGGCATAGGTGGGTGTAGGGGCTATTGCCGATGCGTATAGCACCTATGCTTCACGGTTGGCTCTTACAGATATTCTGCTCCATTCGCTTGATTTTTCAACTCCTTTTTTGTAACTTTGCGACTTAAAGCATATTATTCGTATGAAAAATATAAGAAATTTCTGTATCATTGCCCATATAGACCACGGGAAGTCGACTATTGCCGACCGATTGCTGGAATATACCGACACTATAAAGGTGACCGAAGGGCAGATGCTCGACGATATGGAACTGGAACGTGAACGAGGTATCACGATCAAGAGCCACGCCATACAGATGGAATACGAACTTGAAGGGCAGAAATATATACTTAATTTGATTGATACACCGGGACATGTGGACTTTTCTTATGAGGTTTCGAGGAGCATAGCGGCCTGTGAAGGAGCGTTACTTGTAGTGGATGCCACGCAAGGAGTGCAGGCACAAACCATCTCGAACTTATATATGGCGATCGATCACAACCTTGAGATTATTCCTGTTATTAATAAAATAGACATGCCTTCGGCCATGCCAGACGAGGTAGAAGATGAAATCGTAGACCTTATAGGCTGCAGCCGGTCCGACATTATCCGTGCTTCAGGCAAGACAGGAGAGGGCGTTGCCGATATTCTGGAGGCTGTGATCAAGCGCATTCCACATCCTGTAGGCGATGTACAGGCACCGCTTCAGGCGCTTATCTTCGACTCTGTGTTCAATTCTTTCCGTGGTATAATTGCTTATTTCAAGATAGAAAACGGTACTATCCGCAAGGGAGATAAGGTGAAGTTCTTTAATACGGGTATGCAATACGATGCCGATGAGGTGGGTGTTCTAAAGATGGACATGATACCCCGTAAGGAACTGTCTACCGGAGAAGTGGGATATATCATCAGTGGAATTAAGGATGCCAAGGAGGTGAAGGTAGGTGATACGATTACACATACCGATCGCCCGTGTGATAGAGCTATTGCCGGCTTCCAAGAAGTGAAGCCCATGGTGTTCGCAGGCGTGTATCCTATCGATCCTAACGACTACGAAAATCTGCGTAATTCGTTGGAGAAACTGCAGCTAAACGACGCTTCGTTAACGTTTTCTCCCGAGTCTTCCGTGGCTTTAGGGTTCGGTTTCCGTTGCGGTTTCCTCGGTCTACTTCACATGGAGATTGTGCAGGAGCGTCTCGACCGTGAGTTCAATATGGACGTGATAACCACCGTACCCAACGTATCGTACATGGTTTACGATAAACAAGGTAATGTGAAAGAGGTACACAATCCCTCGGGATTGCCCGATCAGACCATGATCGAGCATATCGAAGAGCCGTATATCCGTGCTACCATTATCACTGATGCCAATTATATCGGCCCCATAATGAAGCTATGTTTGGATAAACGCGGCGAACTTATTAACCAAGAATACGTGAGCGGCAACCGTGTAGAGCTCCATTTCATGCTGCCTTTGGGCGAAATAGTGATCGACTTCTACGATAAGCTGAAGTCTATATCCAAAGGATATGCCTCGTTCGACTATCATATAGATTCGTTCCGTCCGTCGAAGTTGGCCAAATTAGATATCTTGCTCAATGGAGAACCGGTAGACGCACTGTCGGCCTTGGCACATCAGGATAATGCCGTAGCGCTGGGGCGCCGCATGTGCGAGAAACTCAAAGACCTAATTCCGCGCCAACAGTTCGACATTGCCATTCAGGCAGCCATAGGAGCTAAGATCGTTGCCCGCGAAACAGTGAAGTGCGTGCGCAAGGATGTAACGGCGAAATGTTATGGGGGTGATGTAAGCAGAAAGCGTAAATTACTTGAGAAACAGAAGAAAGGAAAGAAGCGAATGAAGCAGATTGGTAACGTTGAAGTGCCGCAGAAAGCGTTTCTTGCCGTACTTAAATTGGATTGATAGATAAGAAGAAATTAAATCTAACTATTATAATAAGGAGGTTCCTTGTATGAAAGAACTTGTAAATACACCGCGCGATATTGCCAGAGAACTGGCACGTAAGTACAGTACAATGACGCACGAAGAGCTCGATGCATTGGAAGCAGTGCTTATTCCCCTAAAGTTTGCCAAGGGTGAAATGATATTGCGTGAGGGCGAAATATGCCGGAATATCTATTATATAGACCGCGGATTGATACGTCAGTTCTACTTTAAAAACGAAAAAGAGGTAACCGAACATCTCGGTGAAGACCACACTATCTTCATGTGTATAGAGAGTTTATTTAAGGAAGAGCCCACTCGTTTGCAGGTAGAAGCACTGGAGAATTCGATTATCTATGCCCTTCCTAAGGCCGACTTGGAACGTGTAGCGCTGCATAATGTCAATATACAGATGTTATACCGTAAGATTTTGGAAGAAAGTCTTATTATCTCTCAGATACATGCCGACCTTATAAGGTTCGAATCGGCACAGAGCAGATATAAAAGAATGTGTAAGTTGGCGCCTCAGGTAATATTGAGGGCGCCGTTGACCTATATAGCTAACTACCTTCAGATGACGCCCGAAACGCTGAGTCGCGTGCGTTCGTCTACGCTGATCGATTGATAAAACACCGAAGCCCCTAAAAAATATTGGCTTTCGGGGGCTTCGGTATCAGCTACAGAGAGGCGGCATAGGCTGCCGTTATCGGTATTACATCTAACTTTCTCGGTTTTGATAGAGGTAGCGTTTGATGCTCTTTTTGGGTGTCTTTTCAAACTCTTCTTCGTGTAAACGGACGACAGAAATCTTGCTGTAGGCCGGCATTTGCTCGTTAAGTTCCATTCTGTTCTGCTCCATAAGTTTCTCCAAATCTTCGTTGGAGAGGCCTATAGCCTGCGCTTCTTCGTAATCTGGGTACACAAGACCTACGAGCTTATCGCCGTTTTGTACTACTACACTCTCGCTAACCATAGGCATCGAGTTCAGCTTATCTTCTATCTCTTCGGGGTAGATGTTCTGGCCGTTAGCGCTGAGCAGCATGTTTTTCGAGCGTCCTTTTATAAAAATATTGCCGTTTCTGTCCATCGTACCGAGATCACCCGTATGGTACCAGCCTTCTTTATCTATGGTCTCGGCGGTTGCTTCGGGGTTTTTATAATAGCCAAGCATAACGTTTGGGCCCTTTACAAGGATTTCTCCCGGCACATTTTCGGGATCATTACTGTCGATTTCTACCTTCATGTGAAGCGCAGCACGGCCACAACTGCCCGGTACAAATGTGGTGTAATCGGAATAGGCGATGATCGGAGCACACTCGGTAGTACCGTATCCCACTGTGAAAGGGAAGTTTATCTTATATAGAAATGCCTCTATCTCCTTATTGAATGCCGCTCCGCCGATGATAACTTCATAGAATTTGCCGCCGAAAGCACTGACCACCTGTTCGCAGATTTTCTCATTAACCTTCTTGTTGATAACCGGCATGTTGAGCAGCAAGCGCATCTTATGGTTTTGTATTTTGGGCAGAACCTTCTTCTTTATGATCTTTTCGATAATCAGAGGTACCGCGATGATGACCGAGGGCTTTATTTCAGCGAAGGCTTGTGCTATGATTGCCGGACTTGGGATACGTGTAAGATAATAGATGTGGCACCCTGAAATAAACTCAAATATAAACTCGAATGCCATTCCATACATGTGGGCCATGGGCAAGATGCTGATGATGTTATCGCCCTTCTTGATCTTTGGCGCCAGTACACTGCGTGCAAAGTCGGCATTGCTCCACATGGCACGGTAGGGAATCATTACTCCTTTCGAAAATCCAGTAGTGCCGCTGGTGTAATTGAGCAGTGCCATTTCGTCGGGATCTTCATCATGATAATACTTTACATGTTCCTTCCGGAAGTATTTGGGGTACTTCTTACCGAACATTTCATTAAGGTGTTCGCGTGCAAAAGTGAGCTTATCTGTGCGTGAAACGACCAAAGAGTAGTCTGGAATGTATATGATACCTTCCAAATTCGGCATCTTTATCGGATCTATAGTGGTAGCCACTACGTCGCCGACGAATAATATTTTAGCCTCGCTATGGTTTACTATGTTGTGTATTTGTTCTGCCGTAAACTCGTGGAGTATAGGTACGGCCACGGCACCATAGGTAAGCGTGGCAAGAAAAGCGCACGCCCATGCCGAACAGTTGCGCCCGCAAAGGGCGATCTTATCCCCTTTTTGCACGCCACTATTCTCGAACATGATGTGCAATTTCTCTATTTTACGTGCCACATCGTGGTATTGTAGGGTGGCTCCCTTGTAGTCTGTAAGGGCGTCGAGTTCCCAGTTATCCACGATACTCTTTTCGATTAGCGCGTTAAAACTTGGAATTTTCTCCATAATGTTTGTCCGTAAATTAGTTGTTCTTGTCTATTTTATGTAATGCGTTTACTTGTAAATGTTCTGGTACAGGTAGCGTTTGATGCTCTTTTTGGGTGTCTTTTCGAACTCTTCTTCGCGCAGTTCGATAGCCGAGAGCTTACAGAAAGGAGGCAATAAGGCATTAAGTTCCAGTCTGTTTTGTTCCATAATGTCTTCTAAGTCTTTATTTGTAAAGCCCATAGATTGAGCTTCGTCCATGTCAGGATGTACAAGTCCCACCAGTTTATCGCCATCTTGTACGATTAGACTTTCGTTTACCATGGCCATGGAGTTAAGTCTGTTTTCGATTTCCTCGGGATATACATTCTGTCCGTTAGAGCCCAAAAGCATGTTTTTGATACGTCCACGGATGAAGACATGTCCGTCTGCGCTCATTGTAGCAAGGTCGCCGGTGTGATACCAGCCGTCGCTGTCGAGTACGGCTCTTGTTGCTTCCTCATTTTTGTAGTAGCCTTTCATTACGTTGATGCCGCGCGTAACGATTTCGCCCGGTATATTTTCTGGATCATCACTTAATATCTTCACGTCCATATGGCGTACAGGAGTGCCGCAAGAGCCTGCTTGGAAGTCGAATGTATCGCTGAATGTGATCATCGGAGCCGTCTCTGTGGTGCCGTAGCCCATAGTGATGGGAAAGCCGATACTACAAAGAAAGCCTTCTACTTCGGGATTGAGACCGGCTCCGCCTACGATTACTTCGTACATATTTCCACCGAATATGTTGCGTACCCGTTCGCATATCTTCTCTTTCACCTTCTTGCTAATAACGGGCATGTTCATCAATAAGCGCACTTTATTGGTCTGTATTGTGGGAAAGACGAGCTTCCTGACGATCTTCTCCACCACCAACGGCACTGATACAACTATGGCCGGTTTCACTTCGGCAAGCGCTTCAGCGATAAAAGTCGGGCTTGGAAGGCGGGTTAGGAAGTAAATATGATAGCCTGAACAGAAGCCGAAAAAGAACTCAACCATCAGTCCGTACATGTGGGCCATGGGGAGTATGCTCAGCATTTTGCTGCCCTGTTTCAGCTTCGAACCTATGTCTTGTATGGTAAAGTCTATGTTTCCCCACAACGCACGATAGGGAATCATCACACCTTTAGAGAATCCGGTGGTGCCACTTGTATAGTTTATCATCGCTATCTCTTCGGGTTGTTCGTCTATATAATAATGTACGTGTTCCTTTCTGAAATATTTAGGGAACTTATGTCCGAAGATTTCGTTCAAATGTTCGCGGGCATAAGTGAGTTTCTCGCTGCGCGAAACGATTACGGAAAAGTCGGGTATGTAGACCACACCTTCGAGCGAGGGCATCTGTTCGGCATCGATGGTGGTAGCAACTACATCGCCTACGAACAACAGACGGGAGTCGCTATGGTTGACAATGTTATAAATTTGATCGGGTGTAAACTCGTTCTGAATGGGAACGACCACGGCTCCGTAGGTGAGAATTGCAAGGAACGTAACGCCCAGATTACTGCTGTTTCGCCCGCATACTGCGATTTTATCGCCCTTTTGCACACCACTGTTTTCAAATAGTATGTGCAGCTTTTCAATCTTTCTTGCCACATCGTGGTATTGAAGAGTAACTCCTTTGTAGTCTGTAAGGGCATCGTTGTCCCAGTTGTTGATGATGCTTTGTTCAATATATGTGTTGAAGCTTAGTATCGTTTCCATTGCACAATATCCAAATTTGTGTGCAAAGGTACTATCTTATTTGCACAATTCAAAAAATATTGTGCAGTATTTTAGGGTAATTAAATATATTTTTGAGTTTTCATGTGGTTTGGATAAAGGTGGAGGGATAAAGGTACAAAGGTAAAAAACTGAAGGGGTAAAAGGGCAAATCTAAAGGTAAAGGAGTGAAAGGGCATAAGAGCAAATGTGTAAAAAGATATTTTTTACAGATAAACATTTAAAATGAAGATGCGACAGGGGGTGAGAGTAAGCCCGATAAAGTATAGGTATAAGGCCGATAGAACGTAGGATTAATCTTGTTATCACTCATATCTCATCGACTTAGCCGGATGGATATGCGAGATTAGATAGCTTGGAGCAATGAGCACGACGATGCTGATAACGAGTGTAGCAATGTTGAGCAGCAGGAGCAGAGGTACGTTCAGTTCCACCGGAACGGTGCTTACGTAGTAAGTAGTGGCATCGAGTTTCACCAATCCCGTATAATGTTGCAGGGCCACGAGGCCTATTCCGACGATGTTGCCTATAAGCAGTCCGCGCCCTATGATGAACACCGCGAACCAAAGGAACGTGCGTCTGATGGTGGCATTTCGCGCTCCGAGGGCCTTAAGTATGCCGATCATCGTGGTTCGTTCGAGGATGATGATGAGCAATCCCGATATCATGGTAACGCCGGCCACGGCAATCATCAGCGCCAGAATAATCCAAACGTTGAGATCGAGCAGGTCTAACCACGAGAAAATCTGTGGGTTTATGTCGCGTATAGTCTTCGAAGAGTAGGTTTCTCCGTATTTGTCGATGGTGCGGTTCACCTTGTTTATCAGTATATCTTCGGTCGTGTTCACCTGCTCGAAGTCGCGAACGGTGAGCTCGGCCCCCGTGGCTTGGTCTGCTTCCCAGCCGTTTAGCTTCACTACAGTGTACAAGTCGGTGAAACACATCACCTTGTCGTATTGAGAAAGATTGGTTCTGTAGATGCCCGAAATGGTAAAACGTCGCATGCGTACGCCGTTATTGTCGATGAAATAAGCAAATATACGCTGCCCGCACCTAAGGTCTAACTTGTTTGCCATTGCCTCGGAAATGAGGATTTTGTTATGAGAAACCTTGCCGGAGAAGCGGGGGATGCTGCCTTCTATAAGGTTCTGATGGATGAAAGTGGTGTCGAAATCCTCGTCAACACCTTTGAACATCACCCCGAGAAAGTCGCTGTCGGTCTTTAATATGCCCTGTTTCATGGCGAAGCGCTGCACGTGTTGCACGCCTTGTATGTGTCTCAATACGTTCAACATCGAGTCGCTCATCTCGATAGGAAACATCTCCGAGCTCTGCAGCGTCATAAAATCGGCCACTTGAATATGGCTTCCGAAGCCCACTACCTTATCGCGTATGGCATGTTTAAAGCCGAATACCACGCATACAGATACGATCATCACCGCCAATCCGATGGCAACACCGGCCGTAGCGATGCGGATTACCGGCTTCGACACCTTGCGTTTGTCGCCGTTGTCGGAGTAAATACGCCGTGCAATGAATAAAGGTAGGTTCATTTTAATCTTGGGATAGTCTTTTTACGTCACAGGTGCAGGCGGGATTAAATATCGTTTTTGCGCCCGGGATAGGCCTCAAGAGCTTTCTCCAACACTACAAGTGCTTGCTCAAGGTCTGTCTTTTTAAGCACATAGGCTATGCGCACTTGGTTGATACCTGCTCCCGGTGTGGTATAAAAACCGGCTGCCGGAGCCAGCATTACGGTTTCGTTATTGTAGTTAAAAGTCTCTAAACACCACCTGCAAAACCTCTCTGAGTCGTCTACAGGTAACTTCGCAACCGTATAGAATGCCCCCATAGGGATGGGAGAGTATACTCCCGAGATACGGTTAAGGCCATCTATCAGGCATTTACGACGCTCCACGTACTCGTCGTACACATCTCTGTAGTATTCTTCCGGTGCATCTAACGACGCTTCGGCCACGATCTGCCCGATCAAGGGTGGGGAAAGACGTGCCTGACAGAACTTCATTACGGCCTGTCGAACCTGCTCGTTCTTGGTGATCAGCGCACCTATACGGATGCCGCATTC
Source organism: Prevotella phocaeensis (assembly GCF_900065875.1). Taxonomy (NCBI): domain Bacteria; kingdom Pseudomonadati; phylum Bacteroidota; class Bacteroidia; order Bacteroidales; family Prevotellaceae; genus Prevotella; species Prevotella phocaeensis. The sequence continues at coordinate 392,391 of NZ_LT160626.1, forward strand.
ACTGTATCGCTTCGATACGGAGTCTATCAATATAACGTTATTCTCTATGCCTTTCAGATGCATAGCGCTGATGTAAGGCGATCCGGTGTAGATGTATTCGCGGTAAACCTCGTCGGAAAACAGGTATAGGTCGTACTTCTTCACGAGGTCGCGTATCTGGTTCATCTCCCTACGTGTATAAAGATAGCCCGTCGGATTGTTGGGATTGCAGATCATGATGGCACGCGTGTGCTCGTTGATCAGCTCTTCGAACTTCTCTACCTTGGGCAGCGAAAAGCCTTCATCGATAGTTGTAGCGATGGTACGTATAGTGGCTCCTGCCGATATAGCGAAAGCCATGTAGTTTGCATAGGCCGGTTCGGGCACGATGATCTCATCTCCGGGGTTAAGACACGACATGAATGCGAAGAGTACAGCCTCGCTCCCGCCCGACGTTACGATAATATCATCGGCGGTAACATCTATGTTGAACTTATTATAATAGCCTATAAGTTTCTGACGATACGACAGATAACCTTGGCTGGGAGAATACTCCAATATCGTTCGGTCGATGGTTTTCAGCGCATCGAGGCCCACTTTAGGCGTAGGAAGATCGGGCTGTCCGATGTTCAGGTGGTAGACCTTCACACCACGTTTCTTTGCTGCAGCCGCGAGAGGTGCCAGCTTTCGGATTGGTGATTCGGGCATCTCAAGGCCGCGGACAGATATTTCGGGCATGTTTTTTTATCTATTTTATTAGCGTGGCAAAGGTACTCATTTTTTTTATTTTATACTTCTGTCTGCCATGTTTTTATTACTTTTGCAACTATAATTTAAAACATAACAGACAATGAGAACAAGAACAGCAACGTGGTTTGAGACAAAGATACGTTACGAAAAGACGATGGAAGACGGTTTACAGAAGAAAGTAACCGAGTTATATGTAGTAGATTCCTTGAGTTTTACCGAGGCCGAAAACATGATTATCGATGAAATGTCGTCGTACATCAGTGGAGAATTCGTCGTTACAGATATCAAGAAGGCGGCTTACGGCGAGATTTTTTTCAGCGATGGAGCATCGGATGACCGTTGGTATAAGGCTAAATTGCAGTTCATTACCATTGATGAAAAGACCGAAAAGGAGAAACGTTCTTCCGTTACTTACCTTGTGCAGGCCGGTACTTTGAACGGTGCAGTGAAGCATATCGACGAGGTTATGGGCGGTACGATGATAGATTATGTGATCGCTTCGGTAGCCGAAACGCAGATTATGGACGTATTCGAGCATCACGCCAAGGCCAATCAGCCGGTTGACGACAAGCCGGAATACATGCAAGACGAACCGGAAAAAGAAAACAAGGAGGGCGAGTAACATGGACATAGATGTGGCAAAACGCCTGCACGAGGTACTTGCCGGTCTGCCGGAAGGCGTAAAGTTGGTGGCTGTAAGCAAGTTCCATCCCGACGAATACATAGAAGCGGCCTACGCAGAGGGGCAGCGCGTGTTCGGCGAGAGCCACGAACAAGAACTCTCCAAGAAAGCGGCAACGCTGCCGAAAGATATAGAATGGCATTTTATCGGCCATCTGCAAACCAACAAGGTGAAGCATATTGCGCCGTACATCTCGATGATCGATGCGGTCGACAGCCTTAAACTCTTGCGCGAGATTGATAAACAAGCTGCCCGATGCGGGCGTGTTATCCGCGTTATGCTCGAGCTCCATATCGCCGAGGAGGAAACTAAATACGGTTTTTCTCGGCAAGGTTGCTTGGATATGTTGGCCGGCGGAGCGTGGCGCGAGCTGCATAATGTGCAGATATGCGGGCTGATGATGATGGCTTCTAATGTGGATGATGAGGCACAGATCGCCAAAGAGTTCGACGAGGCGGCAGACCTGTTCCGCGAAGTTAAGCAACGTTTCTTTGCCGACGACGATGCCTTTTGCGAACGCAGCTGGGGTATGAGCCACGATTACCGTATAGCCGTAAAGCACGGAAGTACTATGGTGCGCGTGGGAACGGGCATCTTCGGCCCGCGGGTTTATTAGTCTGCGGCAGATAGGCGGGGCATGTGTCTGCTGTAGACGGCATGCTTATCGACGATAGATGGCATATCTATCCGTAGCAGACGTTACTTCTATTAGTGGCTGAAGAGGCATATGTAAAAGGTAAAGCCACCGGTTACCCTTGTCGGGACGGCCGGTGGCTTTACTTGTTTCTTGGGTGCGGCGCCGTTGCCGACGACACCTTATCTTATAACAACTTTCTTCTTGTTAATGATGTAGATACCTTTAGGCAGACCGTTTGTGGTGGTTCCCACAAACCGACCGTCGATGGTGAACACACGGTTATCCGTTGTATCGCCATTCTCTTTTACGATCGGTGCTATTCCTGCCGGTATGTCTTTCTTCAAGAAGTTGAAAGTAATTACGCCATTTGTCGTTTCGTTGATGTAATACATAGGCTTTTCCAGCTTACTTCCGTTCAGTTGAACGCTCAATATCTCGGTTACGTTCGAGGTGCCCGGGTAAGGATCGCCTTCGAGACTCTTTAAATATTCTTCTCGACTGTAGGGTTGAAGAGTAGTAGGAGGAGCATTATTGCCATGTACTTTATAGGAAGACATGAGCAATCCGTCGGCCGGAACCACCGTAATGGCGGGCTTTCCCTTCTTTGAGTTGGGGAAATCGCTCATGTTAACCTTATCGTAAGGGTAGTCGATACGGTAAACCAGCATACCATGACCGCGCATTTTCTTTGCCCATCCCGTCTTCTGAAAGTTCTCGACAATAAGATATTCCTTCGACACGTCGCTTACAATCTTGCGATAGTCGCCCTCGTTAAGCGTCACCTTTGCCGCTTCTGTAAGTGTATCTATCTTGGTCCATCCCATTGTTTCCTTTTCCCAAGGCGTGTAGGGAGTAGGGGTATAGCCGATGTCGGTATATTCTCCGTTATCCATCAGGTCCCAGTATTCCATTTCTTGGTTGTCTTCGTATAAGCCAGAGTAGGTATCCGGCAGTCCGAGAGTATGTGAAAACTCGTGACAGAACAACCCGACGCCGCAGATACGCTTATAAGGTGCTTCTTTAAAAGTGTAGCTCGGATTGTAGTTAAGCTCGCTACTGATGGCATAGCGCACGGCTTTAACCGTGCCGAAAGTCTTTTGTACGTTGCTTGGAATATAGCCCGCCTTGGGCCAGATGTCGTCTGCAGAGTTGCCACCCATGCTCTCGCTGTAGCCTGCATAAATAATGTACACTGCATCTATCAGCCCATCGTGGTTGGCATCGTATTGACTTAAATCGGTCAGAGCTTGCGCCTGTGTACACGCTTCGTTGATCATTTCGTGGATACGGGTTCCGCCTTCTTTTTCTCCTGCGCCGTAGTAAGCCGACTTTTTGCTTACCGTAATTGGGCCGATTACATCGAATTGCGGTGTAAAAGCACCTTTACTCATGTCGTTGAAGTACTGCCTGACGCTGCCATAGTTCCGGCTTTCGGCCATATCATAGTCGGTCAGCGGGCCTTCAGCGTTCATGTAATCGTTGAAAGAACGCTTCGGATCGGCGGAAGAGAACTTTACATCGGCAAATTGAACCAACAGAACGGGCGCTTGGGGGCTGCCCATATGGGGAAAATAAGGTATGGAATTGTTGTCTATGTTTATCCTGCGCATGCGCGAGTTGTGGGCTCTTGTGGCTACAGGCGAGAAGAATGCCTCGCGATTTTGTGCCTTTACGAGAGCTTGTTCGGCGGCAGAACGTTCGGCGGCCTCGTGGGCCAACTGCGATGAGGGGGTGATGTTGCCTGCATTGTCGATATTTGCAACGTAATAAGAATAGCCCACATGGGCAAGTATAACGCCGTCGGTAGTGGTGTACCAGCTATGGTGTTCGTCGCCGAACCCCAGTACCGTGAGCTTCGAGCCGTCGGTTTGTGTAACGATTACGGGGCGGGTATCTGCTTTGCCTGCCCTTATTGCCGATGCCGTGAGCACCATACAGAGCATGAGTAATAGTTTCTTCATATTCGAATTCTGTCTGTTTTAATATATTAATGTACTGTAAATGCTGTCTTATACATCGTTTCTTTTGTGGGATGGGAGAGTGTGTAGGCCTTCGATTTATCGCTTCTTTCTTCCGAAAAAGTACTGCCCTTTGCGCTTGGTACGCCCGCCGTACTCGATGGCATGGTGCGGACAGTGGTGGTAGCAGGCAAAACAAGACAGGCAAGAACCGTTGTGCAGCCACTGCGGTTCGTAGCCCAATCCGCCTTTGATATCGTGCACAGGACATACATCTGCACAAATACCGCACTTTACACAGCGGCTGCTCTCTACACGGAAAGGCTTGTCGCTGATGATATGACGGATAAAGAACCCGCCTACAGGGCCGCTGAAGAATGCCGGAACGGGACCCTTGACCAAATGGGAGTAGCCCTTGCGCCGCTCTTGTACAGCTTCTGTGAAGTCTGCCAACTGCAGGCGTGCCGCTTCTTTCTTCTGTATTTCTTTCTCGGGTGTGTCTACATCCATCGTTGGGAGGCCTACATACGATTCCGGCATGATAAGCGTACACACGGCAGAAGTCGATATACCACGTTCGTTCAGGTCGTTTTCGAAGATTTCAGCCGTCTTCCCAATGGTGTCGCCTGCCGTGATAAGCGCATAACAGTAGTGGTTTGTTACGGCATCGCCAGCCTTGCATGCGGAAAATGTGAGCCGGCTGATGAACTTGCGTACTATGTTCGGCGGGCGCCAACCGTGCACCGGAAAGCAGAAGCCTATGCGTTCGTCTGCATTAAGCATGTAATGACAGTCGCCCGTAAGGGCATCGGGGATGAATATCGCCTGCTCGCATGTGGCATGGGCAAGACTTTCAGCTGCCCAACGCGTATTTCCTGTTCCCGAAAAATAAAATATCATTTGCCCGATTTCGTATAACTCGTAAGCAACAAAAGCGGTTTCGATTGCTCGAATGTTGCCTGTCGAGGGGCAAAGTTACATTAAAATAAGGAGATTACAAAATATGGAGTGTTATTTCTGAGGGTAGGGCCGGCGGAAACAGATGTATGGTCTGTTGTGATCAAACGGTAGAAGTATCTGCCATAGAAACTATATATGTCTGTCTTAGAGGGTATGCCTGTTGGTAGTAGGGGTAAGAGATTTCTGCTTTGTAGCTGCGATATGGCAATGAAAAAGCGGGCAATCTACAACGAAGATTGCCCGCTTTTGTATCTTTATGCCTAAGGCATGTTATTTCTTGCTCTCGGTCATATCGCCCTCGATGTAAAGGCGTGTCATTTCCGGAACGCCGTTTGTGCGCACCGTGATGGTCTTTTTAAAGTGCCCGGGGAACTTTCCGGCACCCGAATATGTAACCTTTATCTCGCCTTTCTGCCCGGGAGCGATCGGCGTTTTGGTATAAGAAGGCACCGCACATCCGCATGATGCCACCGCTTGATTGATGATCAACGGTGCGTTTCCTACATTGGTAAAGGTGAAAGTACACTTCTGTACGGAATTATCTTCGCTAAAAGTACCGAAATCGTGCGATGTTTTATCGAACTTAATTTCGGAAGATTTCTGCTGTGCACTTGCTATGTTGACTACAAACAAGAGCATCATTGTCATTATAAGAATCTTTTTCATAATCTGTTCTGTTTAGTATAAGACGGTGCAAAGATAAGGAATAATTCATGAGAATGGCTTATTATTAAGAAATATTAAACATTTGTTGCGGAAGGAGCTGAGGCGGTTATGGCTGTTGGGGAGTTGAACCAATGGTTTTGCTGCTATTGTAAACGGTAAACGGGGCTGCTGTTCGGGTGGGTTTTATTATGGTTCTGTGTTTTGAAGTCGCTTTGTTTGAGGCTTAAAAAAATACTGATATATTTTGCACTTCGCCCGATTTAATGTACCTTTGCGGTAATTTTATAATATATATTAAGGTGTGGTGGTCGTGATAAATGTATCGCGGCCGGGGCCTTGTTTTACAAAACACTGATTATGTACAGAACAAACACATGTGGAGAGTTGCGCCTCTCTGATGCCGGAAAGCAAGTTACATTGGCGGGATGGGTACAGCGTACGAGGAAAATGGGCGGCATGACGTTCGTCGATTTGCGCGACCGATATGGGACAACCCAACTTGTTTTCAACGAAGCAGATAACAGAGAACTTTGCGACAATGCCAATAAATTGGGGCGAGAATATTGTATTCAGGTTCGTGGAACTGTGAGTGAACGGCAGAGTAAGAATGCTAAAATGGAGACGGGCGACGTAGAAATACTCGTTACAGAATTCGTTGTGTTGAGCGAGAGTGCCACTCCACCGTTTAAAATAGAAGATGATACCGACGGCGGAGACGATCTCCGTATGAAATACCGTTACTTGGATTTGCGACGCCCTGCCGTTCGTAAGAACCTTGAACTGCGCCACCGTATGACGATTTTGATACGTAATTTCCTCGACTCACATCGGTTTATCGAAGTTGAAACGCCGGTCTTGATCGGAAGTACGCCCGAAGGAGCGCGCGACTTTGTGGTACCTTCGCGCATGAACCCCGGCCAATTCTATGCTTTGCCGCAGAGTCCGCAAACGCTGAAACAATTGTTGATGGTTGCCGGATTTGATCGCTATTTCCAGATTGCCAAGTGTTTTCGCGATGAAGACCTGCGTGCCGACCGTCAACCGGAGTTCACTCAGATAGACTGCGAGATGAGTTTTGTAGACCAAGAAGATGTGATCAGTCTCTTTGAAGATATGGCCCGTCACCTCTTTAAGGAGATACGTGGCGTGAATTTGCCCGATAAACTGCAGCAAATGACATGGTATGATGCCATGAAACGCTTCGGAAGCGATAAACCGGACATACGTTTCGGGATGGAATTTGTCGAAATGATGGATATACTCAAAGGTTCCGGCGAGTTTAGTGTGTTCAACAATGCCGAATATATCGGCGGAATTTGTGTGCCCGGGGGTGCCGATTACAGCCGTAAACAGCTTAACGAACTGACCGATTTTGTAAAACGTCCGCAGATAGGTGCCCAAGGACTGGTGTTTGTTAAATATAATACCGATGGTACAGTAAAGGGAAGCATCGATAAGTTTTATACTCCAGCGGTGCTGGAGAGCTTGAAAGAGAAAACAGGTGCCAAGGATGGCGATCTTGTGCTGATACTCTGTGGCGACAATGCTAATAAGGTGCGTACGCAACTTTGCGCTCTGCGCTTGGAAATGGGAGAACGTCTCGGGCTCAGAGATAAGAACAAATTCGAATGTCTGTGGATTGTAGACTTCCCGCTCTTCGAGTGGAGCGATGAAGAACAGCGTTTGATGGCTACTCATCACCCCTTTACGATGCCTAATCCCGACGATATACCGTTGTTGGAAGAACATCCCGAGAGGGTTAGAGCTAAAGCCTACGACTTTGTTTGTAACGGAATAGAAGTGGGAGGCGGCAGTTTGCGTATCCACGATGGTAAACTTCAGGAAAAGATGTTTAATATATTAGGCTTTACGCCCGAACGAGCAATGGCGCAATTCGGCTTTCTTATCAATGCTTTCAAGTATGGTGCGCCGCCTCATGCAGGACTTGCATTCGGGTTGGATCGCTTTGTAGCGATCATGGCCGGACTTGATAGCATTCGCGACTGTATCGCTTTTCCGAAGAATAACAGCGGACGCGATGTGATGCTTGATGCACCTTCCGAAATCGACGATAAGCAACTCGACGAATTGCAGATAAAGGTTGACCTACATCAAGAAAAAGCTTGAAATCCTTTTTGTTGCTTCTGCGATGGTTACATTTTATAATAAATATTAGATTATTAAGAAAAAATATAGTACTTTTGCCATGTCTCTATAAAGAGAATGAAACCACTTAGGTTAAAAGGAATTTATTTTTTTCAAGTTATGGCAGAAAAGAAAGCAACAGAAAAGAAGGCCTCCGCTACGGTAAAGAAAGTGTCTGCTCCTAAAAAAGCGAGCACTGCAGCGAAGAAAGTAGTAGCAACGAAAGCGGAAGTAGTTGTAAATGCAGAGAACGTAGGTTTCCGTGCAGGCGATGTCTATCAGACTTTAGCTGCAGCAGGTAAGGCTCTAAGCATTGCTGAGATTGCTAAAACGGCTAAGATAAGCACCGAAGAAGCTTATCTGGGTATTGGCTGGCTCTTCAAAGAAGGCAAGGTCAAAGGCGAGAACAATCTCATCGTATTGGCTTGACAAAGATTGTTAAGAATATTCGAAAGGGAGCTGCAGAACAAGTCTACAGCTCTCTTTTTATTTATAATGAATTACGATAAGGAGATAATCAAAGTACTTTGCGAGGCCGGTAGTGAAGGCCTGTCTGTACAAAAGGTTGCACGCCATGTGTTCAATGCGTGCAATTCGCTGTTTTGCATACTCGATTTTGAAGAGGTGCATGTTTATGTTACGCAATATCTTTTGCGCAACTCTAAAAATCGCAATTCGATTATAGAACGAACAGAACGGCGGGGTATGTACCGTTTGAACTATAATTCGCAGGAAACCATGCAGCTGATGTTGCAGTTTGCCGATCATGCTATCGATGATGATGAGAATACCTCTCGTGGACAGGAAGACAATTCTTTGCTGCTGTTCGATAATTTTTCAGATAATAATTAAGGCTATAATAATTCTTTTCTCTCCAATTAATAATAATCATCAAAAGTATCTTTATCGGTCATTCTTACCCTTGTGCCCCAATGAAATATCCTTGTTATCTGATTTGCTAAATTGTACATATTCTTTTTCTTGTTTATATAATGTATTGAGAAATAGATTGTTAGAATGCTGAATGTGCTGAATGTATGATAGAAACTTTATTGCCGTCGATAAAATAATATTAGGAAAAGGCATTTTTTCGAACGATGTAAGAATGAAAGATTTATTTTCTTTAATATGAAAATTTCGGTTGTTTATGTGCAACAGCTTCGGTCGGTAAGTTTTAAAAAACGTCTTTTTTAACTTTAACTCGGTTATTTTTTGTATCTTTGTCAGCATACTGTATGAAAAATGAAATATACTTATGGCGCAAAACAGTAATCATTTAGTTATTATGGCCGGTGGTGTAGGCAGTCGCTTTTGGCCGATGAGCACTGCCGAACGGCCCAAGCAATTTATTGACGTACTGGGTGTAGGGCGCTCACTGCTACAACTTACACTCGATCGTTTTAAGGGTATTTGCAATTCGAACAACGTTTGGGTGCTTACAAATCGACGTTATGCCGACTTAGTTAAGCAACAATTACCCGAAATACCCCAAGATCATATTCTTTTAGAACCATGTCGAAGGAACACAGCACCATGTATCGCTTATGTCAGTTGGCGTATTAAGATGATCGATCCGCATGCTAATATCGTAGTAACTCCGAGCGATCATATTGTTACGAGTCCCAACGAGTTTCAACGGGTGGTGGTTTCGTGTCTGCAATTCACAAGCGAAACCGACGCTATAGTGACTTTGGGCATGCGTCCGACACGCCCCGAAACGGGATACGGGTATATTCAAGCCGACCTAAGCACCAGCTCTCCACGCAACAGAGAGATATTCCGTGTGGATTCTTTCCGCGAGAAGCCCGATGCAGCCACGGCACAGAGCTATATCAGACAGAACAACTATTTCTGGAATGCGGGGATTTTTATCTGGAGTGTGAGTACGATAGTCAACGCGTTCCGTATCTATCACCCCTCTATATCCAAGGTGTTCGAGGGCTTGAAAGACTTTTACGGCACCGACAGGGAGCAGGAAATGATCGATTTGCGTTATCCTGAGTGCGAAAATATATCGGTGGATTATGCCATTATGGAAAAGGCAGAAGAGATATTCGTATGTCCTGCCGATTTCGGATGGAGCGATCTCGGCACATGGGGATCGCTGCTTGCGCAAACCAAACGCGATATCTACGGCAACAGTTGCATAGGCGAAAATATACTATTGTTCGATTCTCACAACTGTATCATACATACCACGCAGGAAAAGAAAGTAGTGATACAGGGATTGGATAACTACATTGTTGCCGAGAAAGATGATGCTTTGCTCATTTGCAAGTTGAGCGAAGAACAGAAAATCAAACAATACAGCGGAGAAGAATAAATTGAAAATATGGAAAGAAAAGTAGCTTTAATAACAGGAATTACAGGGCAAGACGGAAGTTATTTGGCCGAATTCCTCGGAGAGAAAGGGTATGAAGTGCATGGATTGCTGCGTCGCAGTTCGTCGTTTAATACCGGTCGTATCGAACATTTGTACCTCGACGAATGGGTACGCGATATGAAGAAACAGCGATTGATTGACCTGCATTGGGCCGACATGACCGATTCGTCGTCGCTAATTCGCATTATAGGCGAGGTAAAGCCCACGGAAATTTACAATCTGGCGGCACAAAGTCATGTGAAAGTGAGCTTCGATGTGCCGGAATACACGGCAGATACCGATGCCGTGGGTGTGCTCCGGTTGCTCGAGGCGGTGCGGATATGCGGCTTAGACAAAACGTGTAAGATTTATCAAGCGTCTACTTCAGAGCTTTTCGGCAAGGTGCAAGAGGTTCCGCAGCGCGAAACAACGCCTTTCTATCCCCGCTCTCCTTATGCTGTGGCTAAGCTCTACGGCTTTTGGATTATGAAGAATTACCGCGAATCTTACGGCATGTATTGCTGCAACGGCATTCTTTTCAACCACGAAAGCGAGCGTCGCGGCGAGAATTTCGTTACCAGAAAGATCACATTGGCAGCCTGCAGAATAGCGCAAGGTTATCAGGATAAGCTGTATCTGGGCAATATGGATGCCCGCCGCGACTGGGGGTACGCCAAGGATTATGTGGAGTGTATGTGGCTTATCCTGCAACAAAAGCAGCCCGAAGACTTCGTTATAGCTACGGGAGAGATGCATACGGTACGTGAATTTTGTACGTTGGCTTTCAAAGAAGCGGGCATCGAACTGCGGTGGGAAGGCAAAGGAATAGACGAAAAAGGCGTAGACGCGAAGACAGGCAAGGTGCTTGTTGAGGTTGATCCCAAATATTTCCGCCCGGCAGAGGTAGAACAATTGCTCGGAGATCCTACGAAAGCCAAGGAGACACTGGGCTGGAACCCGCGTAAGACATCGTTCGAAGAGTTGGTAAAACTGATGGTCGCCCACGATATGAAGTTCGTTAGGAAGTTGTATCTCAAAGCTCAATTACCGGAATAGATGTTAAATAAGAACGATAAAATATACATTGCAGGGCACCGTGGGTTAGTAGGCTCTGCGATATGGAACAATCTCGAGCAGCGCGGGTATAGCAATCTCGTGGGTAGAACGCACCGCGAACTTGATCTTACCGACCAAGTTGCCGTTACCAAATTCTTCGATGAAGAGCGTCCCGACGCCGTTGTGTTGGCGGCAGCCTTTGTGGGTGGCATCATGGCAAACTCGCTTTATCGTGCCGACTTCATTATGCAAAACATGAAAATGCAATGCAATGTCATCGGCAATGCCTTTTCTCATCGTGTGAAGAAGTTGCTTTTTCTGGGTTCAACCTGTATTTATCCTAAGAACGCACCGCAGCCCATGAAGGAGGATGCACTGCTTACGTCGCCGCTGGAATATACTAACGAGGAGTATGCCATTGCGAAAATCGCGGGCTTGAAGATGTGTGAAAGCTACAATCTTCAGTATGGTACGAATTATATAGCTGTGATGCCGACCAATCTCTATGGCCCTAACGACAACTTCCATTTAGAGAACTCGCACGTTATGCCTGCGATGATGCGCAAGATTTACCTTGCAAAACTCATTCATGACGGCGATTGGAATGCTGTTAAAGCGGATATGAACAAACGGCCGGTAGAGGGTGTAACAGGTGCAAACAGCCAAAAAGAGATACTGGATGTGCTGGCCAAGTACGGCATAGAGAACAACAAAGTGACGCTTTGGGGCACGGGAACGCCGTTACGCGAGTTTCTTTGGAGCGAAGATATGGCCGATGCGAGCGTGCATGTGCTGCTGAATGTAGACTTTAAAGACGTGATTGGCATCGACAAATACAGCTCCGTGTTCTACGGAACAGCCGTTGATGGAGCGGTAGACCGCGATAACAGCAAGGGTAGGGGCGGTGCCATCCCGTCGTTGGGCGAGATAAGAAACTGCCATATCAACGTGGGTACGGGTAAGGAACTCACCATTCGTGCACTTTCTGAGCTCGTTGTAAAGACCGTAGACTTTGGAGGCGAAGTTGTTTTCGATGCCTCGAAACCCGACGGAACACCACGTAAACTGATCGATGTAAGTAAACTTCACAGCCTCGGATGGAAGCATCGTGTGGAAATAGAGGAGGGAGTGAACAAGTTATTCTTATGGTATAAAGACAGTATAAGGTAGGTCTGTTTCCGACAGAACATAAATATAGCCGTCGTATATGTGGGATTTGCCTGCGATACGGCGGTTTTTTCGTGTCTACGACTGCTTGATGTTCCGCCTGCGTTTGATAAGCATCCTTATCATGAAATATACCAATGCCACGGCAACCAGCACCATAATTGCCACCTTAATGTATTCTCCGTATTCGGTAATCTTGTCGTTTAGCTGTTCTTCGGGTACGATGGAGTGCAGATACCAGCCTAATATGGCGAGGATACAGTTCCATACGCCGGCGCCAAGGGTGGTGTATAGCAGAAATTTCCAGTAGTTCATCTTGGCCAGACCGGCCGGTATGGAAATCAAATGTCGTATGCCCGGCAGCAGTCTTCCGGTAATCGTAGCCACCATTCCGTGGTTATCGAAGTACCTTTCGCTTTTCTCTACTTTCTCTTGATTGAGCATGCAAAGGCGTCCCCACTTGCTGTTTGCGAACCTATAGATAATAGGCCGGCCGAGATAATAGCCCGCCAAGTAGTTGATTGTGGCACCGCAGTCGGCCCCGAGCGTAGCGAAAAGGATGACAAGAAATATATTCAAGTTGCCTGCTGCGGCATGATAAGCAGCAGGAGATACTACAAATTCCGACGGTACAGGTATCACCGTGCTCTCGAGAAGCATCAGAAAAAAGATCGTACCATAGTTCAAGTTACCTAATAAAGTAGATAGCCAATTCATGAAAATTTTATTTGTTATTCGTTATTAATTAAGAAGTTGTAGTAGTCTTTGGGCTCTATATCTTGCGGAAACAGCTCGCCGAGCACGGCTCTTGCTTCCTCCGGATTGCGTTTGCACGCCTGCTTTACGGAGGCAAGAAATTCCTCTGTCTTTCCTAAGTACCTGCAGCAAAGTGCCAAATAGGAGTATCCCACCTTGTTGTCGGGGCCGGTTATTTCATCTATCAGAGCGTGCAGCATCTTATAGGCCAGCGGTATGTAACCGCAATCGTATGCCGATACGGCTATTTTAAATACGGTACTGCTCGGTGTCTTGGTATTGAGCATGGCGTATTTAAAGCACTCTTCGGCTTCTTTAGTGTGCTCGTTTTCTAAATAGAGGTGGCCCCTGAGTGTCATAATGCCCACTTTGTCGTCTTTATCCAGTGCTTCTATCTTGTTTGTATAGTGCAGAGCTTCGTCTAATTTCCCTAAATGAGAGAGTGTGAACACCAGTTCTCTGTATATTTCTTTTAGATTGGGCGACTGTTCCGAACTAAGTTCTTCGGCCTTTTTCAGATGTTCTATCGCTTCTTCCAAACGGTTCAGATTTACGAGGGCGATACCTTGAAATATTTCGCCCGTTTCTTCTTCCGGGCACAGCAGAGAGAAATGCCGGTAATATTCCAACGCTTCTTCGTAATTACCGAGGCTGAACAGTCCGTTCGCCTTATTGAGTATGGCCTCTTCGTCGTTGGGATTAATGGCGATAGAAAACTCGCTGCTTGTGATAGATTCGTTGATATGGTTGCGTAGAAATTGCGTAGAAGCCAAGTTGTTCCAATAAGGACCGGAATAAGGATCGCCATCTATCAGTTCATTGAATATATTCTCGCTCTCTTCGTAGTTGCCTTTGCCTAAGGCAATTCGCCCTTTGAGTTCCTTATAATAGGCGGATGTTTGGTTTGTAGCCATGGAGAGCCACTTCTGAGCCTTATCGAAAATGTCGTAATCGGCAAAGAGTGTAGCCGCATCAGTGATAAAATCCTCGCGCTCTTCCTCGTCTATATTTTCCATACATGCCTCAAGATACGTGTCTGCCTGTTTTGTTTGATCCTTGGCAAGCATAATTTCAGCCTTGATATAGAAATAATCTAAGTCGGTTTTGTCATCGATTTGTTCGGCAAAACTGTCGGCTTTATCAGGATCGTCTTCGTGAAATAAGGCCAGTCGGGCTCTGAAGACGAGCGGCGAAGTGGCACCTTCAAACATGTTGATGGCATAGTTTACGGCGTTTAAAGACTTATCGTAGTTGTTTCGGCTGTGATAAAATTCGGCAATATCGACCAAGTCTTCGGGCTCCATATATACCGAATTGCCCTGTTGCACAGCCTCTTCGTATCTTTTGAATTTGTCTTTGAATTCCGGTGTGTCGAAATAATTGTCTTTATATGCCATGTTTAGTGGGATGGAGGACAAATGATAGAAAGTGAACAGTTATTGCCTCAATTTCTATCATTTCCTGTTTTTCCTTTACTTATTTTGTTTGGCCCACGTGTCTTTAAGTCCCACGGTTTTATTGAAAACAGGGTGTTCGGCCGTGGAATCCAAATCGGCCATGAAGTATCCTATGCGTTGGAATTGCAGATATTCGCCCGCTTTTTTATCGGCAGCATAATTCTCTACGTAGCATTCATGGTTCACATGAAGCGAGTTGGGGTTCAGTAAATCGTGGAAATCGCGTTCGTCTGCCGACGGATTTTCTACAGAGAACAACCGGTCGTACTCACGTATCTCTGCCCTTTTGCAATGGTTTGCCGATACCCAATGCAGCGTTCCTTTCACCTTGCGGTTAGCTCCGTCCATACCGCTTTTACTGTTCGGATCATATTCGGCCTGTATCTCGATGATATTTCCTGCCGCATCTTTGGTACAACTTGTGCATTTCACGATGTACGCATTTTTTAAGCGTACCTCTTTTTCGGGCGTCATGCGGAAGAATTTCTTAGGTG
Source organism: Prevotella phocaeensis (assembly GCF_900065875.1). NCBI lineage: Bacteria > Pseudomonadati > Bacteroidota > Bacteroidia > Bacteroidales > Prevotellaceae > Prevotella > Prevotella phocaeensis. The sequence goes on from NZ_LT160626.1 coordinate 407,460, forward strand.
CGTCTTCCATAAAGTCATCACGTTCTATCCACAGATGTTTGGAAAATGTAATGTGATGGGTGCCGTCGGCCTCGTTCTCCGGATTGTTTACGGCTTCCATTTCTTCAGTTAAGCCGTCCGGATAGTTGGTAATGATCAGTTTCACGGGGTTCAGAACGGCGGAAACTCGGCAAGCTATCTTGTTCAGATCGTCGCGTACCGCCGCTTCAAGTAATGCCACGTCGTTCAAGGCATCGAACTTAGTGTAGCCAATCGAGTCGATGAAGCGCCGTATGCTTTCGGGGGAATAGCCTCGGCGGCGCATTCCGCAAAGCGTAGGCATCCGCGGATCGTCCCAACCACTTACCAATTGCTCGTCTACAAGTGTGTGTAACTTGCGCTTGCTCATAACTGTATAAGTGAGATTAAGCCGGTTGAATTCTATTTGTCGCGGACGATTGTCGTTTAAATTGCCGGCTGTGCCGTCCATATCTTTAAGGAAATCGATGAATTTATCGTAAAGTGGGCGGTGTGGAACGAACTCCAATGTGCAGATGGAGTGGGTTACACCTTCGAAATAGTCACTCTGTCCATGTGCAAAGTCATACATCGGATAACAATTCCACTTAGTTCCGGTTCGATGATGTGGTGTATGTATGATGCGATACATGATAGGATCGCGGAAATGCATGTTGGGGTTAGCCATATCGAGTTTGGCTCTTAATACCATACTTCCCTCCACTGCGTCGGCTGTGTTCATCTTGTTGAACAGCGCCAGACTCTCTTCCACGGGGCGATTGCGATAGGGTGAAGGTGTGCCGGGCGTAGTGGGTGTGCCTTTTTGTTCGGCTATCTGTTCGGCTGTTTGCTCGTCTACGTAGGCGTTACCCTGCCTAATCATCCACACTGCAAACTGCCATAATTTCTCAAAATAGTCCGAAGCGTAGTAAATATTTCCCCATTTAAAGCCAAGCCATGATATATCATTCAAGATATTTTCCACATATTCGTTGTTCTCTTTGGAGGGGTTAGTGTCGTCAAACCGTAGGTTACACACCCCTTTATATTTCTCCGCGATGCCGAAGTCCATACAAATAGCCTTGGCATGGCCTATATGTAGGTAACCATTTGGTTCCGGTGGAAAGCGCGTTTGTATGCGTTTGCCATTTTTACCTTCGGCAATATCTTCTTCTACAAGTTGTTCTACGAAGTTAAGACTCTTCTTTTCGTCGCTATTATTTTCTACTGTTACTGTCATAATATTTCGATGATATGAGTTTGGCATGGTCCTTCTACCCGCCTATCTTCCGCAAAGATAAATATTAATATTGAGACAGAAGAAAAAACAATATAATTATTTAACAAAACCAAATAAATAATATCGATGGAGTAATGTGTGGGGATTTTTTCATACATTTGCACAAATGGAGAGGTTGAGAGTATGCTCTAAGATGCTTATAGGCATCGTTTATGTGCTCATTCTTGCGGGGTGTTCGGCTACTAAGTTTGTAGGCGAGCGGGAATATCTGCTTGAAAGTGTGGAGATAAAAAGCGATCAGAAAGGCTTTAATGGTGATGCCTTGATGCCATACATACGCCAAAAAGCCAATTCTAAATGGTTTTCTATCTTTAAAGTTCCTTTGGGAACCTATGCTCTTTCTGGGCGTGATACGACGAAATGGATTAATAGAACGTTGCGTAATATAGGCGAAAAGCCGGTTATTTTCGATACTGTACAGGCGCGACTTTCATGTAACGACCTGCGTAATTCCTTGCACAATATGGGATATATGCATGGCGATGCGAGGTTGGAAACCAAGATTAAAGGTAAGAAGATTAAGGCAATCTATCATTTAATGCCGGGTGAACCGTATCGAATCCATTCTATTAAATACGATATTCAGGATGAGAATATCGCCAAATTGTTGCAAATGGATAAGGTGGAGAACCGTGGTTTGCGTGCCGGAAGTCGGTTTACCGTGGATAATTTGGACGCTGAGCGAAAACGTATAACGGATATTCTTAACAATAATGGCTATTATCGTTTTCATAAAGATTTTATACAGTACCGCGCCGACTCGGCTCTAAACAGCACAGACATAGATATTACGCTCGAACTATTGAGATATCATGCCAATAGTAAGGCGCCCGAAGTACCTCATCCGCACTATTTTATCCGGAATGTGAACTTTCATGGTGAGAATGGAGAGCCGACGCATATTCGCGAGAGGATACTTGATGACAACACACGCATAAGGTCTGGCGAAGTTTACAGCAGCGCCAATTTGCAGAAGACGTACAATAACTTCTCGCGTATGCAGGCTATAAAATACACGAGTATCAAGTTTACCGAAGTTCCTGACACCACCTTGCTCGATTGTGATATTCAGATAAGTACCAATAAACCCAATACAATTGCATTCCAACCTGAAGGTACCAACACTGCAGGGGACTTTGGCGCTGCTGCATCGTTGATCTATGAGAATCGGAACTTATTTCGAGGAAGCGAAGTGCTAAGTATTGAACTGCGTGGTGCCTATGAAGCGATCAAAGGGCTCGACGGTTATAAGGATCAGGACTATCAGGAATACAGCATACAGTCTAAACTTGCTTTTCCTCGATTTGTAGCCCCGTTCCTTTCGAGATCGTTCAGAAGACAGAGCGGTGCCACATCCGAGCTTTCTGTAAGTTACGACTTACAGAACCGACCGGAGTTCCATCGACGAATATTTTCTACGGCTTGGCGCTATAGATGGAGCGAACCCCACCATCATTTGTCATATCGATTCGATTTGTTAGATTTGAACTACGTGTACATGCCATGGATTTCGGAAACTTTCAAGCACGATTATTTGGATAATGTCAGTACAAGAAATGCCATATTGCGCTATAACTACGAAGATTTGTTTATCATGAAGATGGGTTTCGGGCTGTCTTATAATAACGGTATACATGCACTTCGAACCAACTTCGAGATGGCCGGAAATCTATTAAACGGTATCTCTCATACTTTCGGATTTAAGAAAAATACCAACGGGCAGTACAATCTGTTTAACATAGCCTATGCACAATACGTAAAAGCCGATATAGACTATACTCGTTTGATTAAGTTCGATGAGCACAATTCACTGGCTCTACATGCCGACTTCGGTATAGCTTATCCCTATGGAAATAGCAAAGTATTGCCTTTTGAGAAACGTTATTTTGCGGGAGGTGCCAATTCTGTGAGGGGATGGAGTGTGAGGCATCTTGGTCCGGGCAAGTTCAAAGGGACGGATGGGCGTATAGATTTCATCAATCAAACGGGCGATATGAAGCTTGATTTGAATGCAGAATACCGTTCATATCTATTTTGGAAGTTCAATGGAGCGCTGTTTATCGATGCCGGAAATATATGGACGTTGCGCAATTACGAAGAACAACCGGGCGGACAGTTTAGTTTTAAGGACTTTTATAAGCAGATTGCCGTGGCTTATGGCATAGGTCTACGATTGAATTTCGACTATTTCGTTCTGCGTTTCGATATGGGTATGAAGGCTATCAATCCTGCCTATGAGACCAAGAAGGAACATTATGCCGTCTTCCATCCCGATTTCAGCCGCGATTTTACCTTTCATTTTGCAGTGGGGCTTCCATTTTAACGAGCCATTTCTTATTGCGTAACACCAGTGGAATGCGTATTTGCGCCTCTTTCACTATATGTCCGGCGGTGCCGATCGTATCCATTTGCAAGAAATTTCTTACAGTAATACGGGCATAGGCTGTAGAATCATCTTTATTATATACGATTTTGTTGATCTCATGCGAGGCACCCTCATCTTGTGAACGTAAGATGTCTACGTCTTCTTGGTGCACATTCGAGGCGGCATACCTGAGCCATTGCTCCGACTCTTGTGTACAAAAAGGCAGCGCCGCCTTATATTGCCAATTGAAATATGCGGTGGCAAAGGAGTCCACATTATCTTTCAACCGCTCTTCATCGTTTGTATGTATGCCGTTACATGCAATGAGGAGCAACGACAGAAGCACTGCAGATTTGCCGAAATGAAATATCATAAGAAAACAATTAAATAAGGACAAAGGTAAATAAAAACTTTGGTAATATCGTTGCTTTTGCGTACTTTTGCATTAAATAAGCTATGCTACAGCAATTTCATGCAAGCTTGATTGCGTTCGACTTGCACTGTCTTTGTAAATAAATATTACAAATAATGTTGAAATTCATTTCTTTCGGCAGCGGTAGTAGTGGAAACTGCTATTGCCTGTTCACGGAAAATGACGGCTTGATGATAGATTCCGGTGTGGGAATACGCATACTCAAGAAGCATTTTCGCGAATATGGATTATCGCTGTCTGCCATTCATCATATACTTATTACTCACGACCATGCCGATCATGTGAAGTCTGTCGGTAGTATCAGTCGCGATTATAACTTGCCGGTTTATGCCACTCATAAAGTTCATGTGGGTATCGAACAGAATTATTGTGTACGCAATAAGATTGCTCCCGAGTGTGTTGAAATCATCGAAAAAGATGTTGCGATACAGGTAGGAGAATTTATTGTGACTCCTTTCGAGGTGCCTCACGACAGTAGTGACAATGTGGGATATAAGATAGAGCATGGAGGTATTACCTTTTGTCTTATCACAGATGCAGGACATCTGACGGAAGAGATGAAACAGAGCATCGGTGAAGCCAACTATTTGGTAATAGAAGCCAATCATGATGAGGAGATGTTGGCTTCCGGCCCATACCCTCAACATCTGCAAACACGTATATCCGGCCCGACCGGACATTTGAGCAACAGCGACTGTGCAACGGCTCTGACGGAGAATGTTACGGAACATTTGCGCCATGTGTGGCTGTGTCATCTAAGCGGGGAGAACAACCATCCGGAGTTAGCCCGTAAGACTGTGGAGAATATGTTGCGCAGTCATGGTATCATAGCGGGCAAGGATTTCTTGCTTGATGTGTTGAAACGAAAGACTCCGAGCTTGCTTTACGACTTGGAATAGAGGGAAAGAAAATAACCTATTTTATAAAAATTGAGCAGTAAGACGGAAGGCTTGTTGCTGCAAAGTATGGCCTTCCATTTGTCTTTTCGCCAACGGAAGATGGTCTCTACCATATTTGTTAAGCCGAATTTTCTTAGTTGGCAGACAGTTTGCAGTATGCGGGAATAATCGTTCAGTTCGTTCCTGAATTGGTAAAGGGTGCGTAATCCTTCTTCTGTTTTGGCCAAAAAACTGTCGTTGTTTTCAAATCTGTCGAAGCCGAGCGGGTTGTCTATGTGTGCTATTCGGATATTTTTCTCATGTAGAATCTTGCCGAATAACACGTCTTCATACCCATAATGCCGAAAACGCGTATCCAATGGAGTTGTCGCCATTACTGTTTTCGAGACAAGAAAGTTGGATGTATGAAAGTCCAGATGGGGCTTTTTGGTCCTCATCGCTGCAGAATGTTTCCGTTCCGCCCGTTTCTCGTACATAAAACGCAGGTTGCCTTGATGGCTGCCGAGCACCTTATATCCGCCGTAGATAACCTGTGTTTCTGTGCATGTCAAATAGGTCTTCAAAAAATCTTTGCGGATAACGGTCATATCAGAGTCTATGTATAACAGCCATACATGGCATGCCTGTTGTGCCAAGAAGTTACGTATAATCGCCCTACCTTTATTTTCTAATCTTTCTATATATCGGCAATGCTCGATATTGTTGATCGGTCTGTTGGCCTCAACAGTCTCTTTTTCCGTCGATCCGTCGTCGGCTACGATGATTTCATAGGCATGTAGGTCTTCGATATTTTGTGCCTGTTCCGCCAATTGTCTCACTAATTCGAGACAACAGTCGTTATACGTAGGGATGAGGATCGACAGTTCTGTCTTCATCAGAGTTTATCTTTCAGATATTTGCCTGTCAGGCTTTCCTTACATGCTGCTATATCTTCGGGCGTTCCGGCGCATACGAGATTTCCGCCATTGTCGCCTCCGTCCGGTCCTAAGTCGTTGATGTAGTCGGCACATTTTATCACATCGAGGTTATGCTCGATAACGATAATCGTGTGTCCGCGGTCTATCAAAGCGTCGAATGCGCCCAAAAGACGTTTGATATCATGGAAATGAAGGCCGGTAGTAGGTTCGTCGAAAATGAACAGAGTGGGCTCCTGATGTTCCTGTCCGATGAAATAAGCCAATTTGACACGCTGGTTTTCTCCGCCCGAAAGGGTGGAAGAATTTTGTCCTAACTTAATGTAACCAAGCCCGACATCCTCGAGTGGTTTCAGTTTACCGACTATTTGGCTCTGTTTGTCGGCATCGAAGAAAGCAATAGCTTCGGATACCGTCATATTCAGAACATCGTTGATATTCTTGCCTCTGTACTGTACATCCAGCACATCTCGTTTAAATCGCTCGCCATGGCATGTCTCGCATTCAAGCACAAGGTCGGCCATAAATTGCATTTCCACGGTGATTACTCCCGCTCCTTTGCATTCCTCGCAGCGCCCCCCCTCGGTATTGAATGAGAAATACTGTGGAGATAAGCCCATTTGTTTGGCAAGTGGCTGCTCTGAAAATAGCTGGCGTATGGCGTCATAGGCCTTTACGTATGTGGCAGGATTAGATCGTGTGCTCCTTCCGATAGGATTTTGGTCTACAAATTCTATGTGCTTGATGGTTTCCCAATCGCCTTCAAGCGAGATATATTCCCCCGGTACGTCGGCTACCTCATCCAAATGTCGCTTTATGGCGGGATAAAGAATGCCCTTGATTAGCGAAGACTTGCCCGAACCGCTTACACCTGTTACCACATTGAGTACGTTCAACGGGAATTTAACGTTGATGCCATGCAGATTATTCATGCGGGCTCCCTTGAGTTCTATTGCCATATTCCATTTTCGGCGGCTCGACGGAACATCGATACTTTCGGCACCTGTGAGATATTTGATTGTGTACGAACGAGGATATTTTTTCAGCAAAGCGGTGTTACTCTGTTGCAACACCTCACTTGGCCCCTCGAAAACAATCTCTCCACCCAACCGTCCGGCATCGGGACCTACGTCGATTATGTAGTCTGCAGCACGCATAATCTCCTCGTCGTGCTCTACTACAATGACTGTGTTTCCCAGTGATTGCAGTTCTTTCAGCACGTGGATCAGCCGATCGGTATCGCGACTATGCAGCCCGATGCTCGGTTCATCGAGGATATACAGTGAACCTACGAGCGAACTTCCGAGTGAAGTAGTGAGGTTGATGCGCTGACTTTCGCCGCCGCTAAGCGTACTCGATTGGCGATTAAGCGTAAGGTATCCTAATCCGACGTCCAACAAGAACTGCAATCTGTTATCGATTTCGGTAAGAAGTCGTTTGGCTATTTCGCGTTCATGTTCATCCAACTGCAGATGATCAAACCACTTTTTCAGATTTACGATAGACATATCGACGAGTTCCGATATGCTTCTGCCGTTTATCTTTACCCACGAAGCCTGTTCCTTCAGCCTTGTACCGTGGCAATCCGGACATATAGTCTTGCCACGATACCGACTCATCATCACCCGATACTGTATCTTGTACTGGTTCTCCTTCACCATTTGGAAGAAAGAGTCTATGCATACGCGGTCTTTCAGCGGTTGCTTGCTCTCTGAGGGGAGCCCATGCCACAGCATATCTTTCTGTTTACGGGTGAGATTCATATAAGGTTCGAAGATCGGGAAGGCGTCTTTGGCCGCTCGTCTGCAGAACTCGTCTTTCCAAATTCCCATTTTATCGCCGTGCCAACACTGCACACAACCATCGTAGACGCTTAGTGTAGAGTTGGGAATAACCAATCTTTCGTCGATACCTATTACATTTCCGAAGCCTTCGCATGTGGGGCATGCGCCCAAGGGCGAGTTGAAAGAGAACATATTGTCGTTGGGTTCCTCGAACGTTATGCCGTCGGCTTCGAAACGGGTAGAGAACTCGTAGCTGATATGCGATGGTAAGAATAGTAGTCTGCATATGCCGTTTCCCTCATAGAAAGCCGTTTCGGCAGAGTCTATCAGGCGTGAGAGTGTGTCTTTCGAGTCGTCTACCGCCAGTCTGTCTATCAATAATGAGAGCTCTTTGGGATCGGTATTTGTACAGTTTTCCTTGTTTTCCAAGAATTCTTCTATCCGCTCGAAGTCTCCGTTATGCCATATTCTGGTATAACCTTGTTGGATTTCCATTTCCAATTGGCGTTCGAGCGTTCGTCCTTCTACTATGTGAAGCGGTGCCAATATCACAAATTTCGTGCCTTTTGAATATTGTTGCACGCATTTCACTATATCCTCGGTAGAATGTTTCTTTACTTCTTGTCCGCTAATAGGTGAGAACGTGTGCCCTATACGGGCGAATAGCAGCCTTATATATTCGTATATCTCGGTGGAGGTACCCACTGTACTGCGGGGATTTCGGGCAATAACTTTCTGTTCAATGGCAATTGCGGGCGGTAGACCTTTAATGAAATCGCACTCGGGCTTGCTCATACGGCCGAGAAACTGCCGTGCGTATGCCGATAGAGACTCTACATAACGGCGCTGACCTTCGGCATATAAGGTGTCGAAGGCCAGTGAAGATTTGCCGGAACCAGAAACTCCGGCGATTACAATGAACTTGTTTCTTGGAATTTTCAGGCTCACATTCTTCAAATTGTTTACACGTGCGCCTTTAATTTCTATGTATTTATCCATATTTAAGAATTCATTGACAACAGGAATTCTTCGTTGTTGTGCGTACGAACCATGCGGTCGTGAATGGAGTTCATCGCTTCTATCGGATTCATGTCGGCAATATATTTACGCAGGATCCACATGCGGTCGAGCGTGGTCTTGTCTTGTAACAGATCGTCGCGGCGTGTGCTTGAGGCAACAAGGTTTACTGCAGGGAAGATACGCTTGTTGCTTAATGAGCGGTCAAGCTGCAATTCCATGTTTCCGGTGCCCTTGAATTCTTCGAAAATAACCTCGTCCATCTTCGATCCTGTATCGATTAAAGCCGTGGCAATGATGGTAAGAGAACCGCCGCCTTCTATGTTTCGGGCTGCTCCGAAGAACCTCTTGGGCTTTTGGAGGGCATTGGCGTCGACACCACCTGTAAGCACTTTGCCGCTTGCAGGGGAAACAGTGTTGTATGCTCTGGCCAAACGAGTAATCGAATCTAAAAAGATAACAACGTCGTGTCCGCATTCTACCATGCGTTTAGCTTTCTCCAATACTATTCCGGCAATCTTTACGTGGCGCTCGGCAGGCTCGTCGAATGTCGATGCAATGACTTCTGCGTTCACTGTGCGTGCCATGTCGGTAACCTCTTCAGGGCGTTCGTCGATGAGAAGCATCATCAGATACGCTTCTGGATGGTTGGCCGCGATGGCATTGGCTATGTCTTTCATCAAGATGGTTTTACCGGTTTTCGGTTGTGCCACTATGAGTGCGCGCTGTCCTTTGCCAATAGGAGAGAAAAGATCTACCACACGTGTGGAGAGATTAGTGGTCTCCCGATCGCCACAGAGTGTAAACTTTTCTTCGGGAAAGAGCGGAGTAAGATGCTCGAACGGTATACGGTCGCGTACTTGAGAGGGATTGCGTCCGTTGATTTTATCTATGCTTGTCAGCGGAAAGTATTTCTCTCCATCGTGTGGAGGGCGCACATGGCACTGGATGACATCGCCTGTTTTTAGACCAAAGCGTTTGATATGCGAGCTTGCCACGTACACATCGTCGGGCGATGACAAGTAATTATAATCGCTGGAACGTAGAAAGCCGTAGCCGTCAGGCATAATTTCGAGCACACCGTTGGCGCTGATAATGTCGGTAAAATCGTATAGTGTGTTGCCGTTATCGCCTGATATTGTAGGTTGGTAAGCCTGTTGCGGTTGCGACACAGGTGTTGTAGGATTGTCGAACATATCGAATGTGGGTACTGCACCTTGATCTTCGATAGGCAGGTCTACTAAAATCTTGAAGTCGGTACCATCGGCAGGATCGCCGTCCCATATACCTTCAGCGGCAGCTTCGCGCTTTTCTTCTTCACTTTCGTTATGAGCAATAACTTTGGCTTGTAACTGCGCAAGCAGATCAGACATGTTATTGTCTTTGTCTTCATTGCTTTCTTGTTCGCCCGATGCAAATTCTGCTTCGGGAATAAATTCCTGTTGAGGCTCTTCTTTTGCGTTTTCAGTGGCGTTTTCCTGTATTTCTGTCTTGTCTGCAATCCTGTTTTCGTCTTGTTTTCCTGCCTCGATCTGTGACAAAAGTTCCAACTCGCGTTTGGTCTTTCTGCCGCGATGTTTCGGTATGGTTGCCAGTTCTTCTTCAGGAGTTAGCGTCGTATTATTTGCATTGATATTATTCGTATCCTGCATTGTTTCTTCTTTAAATAAAGGCTGTTGCTCTATTCCGGTGGGTTTATTCTTCTTTACATCGAAGTTTTCTCCATCTTTTCCATTTACAGTATATACCCTGTCGCTGTCGTGTTTTATGATACGAGTGCGTTTCCGTTTCGATTCGAGAGGATTTTTGCTGCCCTCCAATTCGGCCTGTTTGTCAAGGATGCTGTAGATAAGTTCTTCACTTGTAGCTGCAGAGTTGTACTCAGCTCCCAGTTCTTTGGCAATATTTTCGAGCTCGGAGATGCTTTTAGATGATAATTCGTCTTTATTATACATATAAAAATATGAAAGTATTTTGAAAATGATAAGCGTTTCCTGAATGGAAACGTGTGTCGTATTAAAATCTGATGCAAAGGTAGTAATTTATCTTTTTCTATACTAATGAACAGGCTGAAAATGTGGATAATTAACTTTCCTTAATATTGTATCGCGGGTATATCGGCTTTTATTGAAAAGAAATAATAAACGTTTGGATGATAGAGGGCCTTTTTGTGTGGAACAGGTAATACTTATAAAGTTTTTAGGTGTATGATTTATAGGTGTTATGTGGGCGTTTTGGCGGGAGTATAAATTTAGGAACGAGGTGGATCGGTGGTAGGATAGGGAGGTATATTACGATAAGTAATCAATGTTATTTATCGTTTGCAACATAGCGTAATAATAGTTTCAGTGCCGAAAGATATAAAGAAAAACCGGTCTTTATCATGCGATAAAGACCGGTTTAATTTATTTATAAAAGGAGTGTAAGATTATTCTCCTTTTTCCATTTCTGCTTTCAACTTAGCCAAGGCATCGATATCACCGAGTGATGTACCTGCAGTTACGTTATTTATCTGCGGGGCATCGGCCTGTTTCTTTACAGAGTGTTTACGAGCAGGTTTCGCATCTTCTTTCACATCTTCGAATGTACGACTATGAGAAAGGATGATACGCTTGGTATCTTTTACGAACTCTATTACCTTAAATGGTAATTCTTCGCCGAGTTGTGCCTGTGTACCGTCTTCCTTAACGAGGTGCTTGGGGGTTGCAAAACCTTCGCCACCTTCGTTCAATGTGATAACGGCACCCTTGTCCATCATTTCGGTTATCTTGCCTATATGCTCCGAACCCGGAGTATAAAGAGTTTCGTAAGTATCCCAAGGGTTATCTTCTAACTGCTTGTGACCAAGACTCAAGCGGCGATTTTCCTTGTCGATTTCAAGAACGACAACTTCGATTTCTGCACCTTGTGTGGTAAATTCTGAAGGATGTTTAACCTTCTTAGTCCAAGAAAGATCGCTGATGTGGATAAGTCCATCTACGCCTTCTTCAAGTTCAACAAAGATACCAAAGTTTGTAAAGTTACGTACTTTCGCCGTATGTTTGGAACCGACAGGGTATTTCTCCTCGATGGTTTCCCATGGATCTTCTTTGAGTTGTTTAATTCCGAGACTCATCTTACGTTCCTCACGATCGAGGGTAAGGATAACTGCCTCCACTTCATCGCCCACGTGCATGAACTCTTGTGCAGAACGAAGATGCTGACTCCATGACATTTCTGATACGTGAATCAGGCCTTCTACGCCCGGAGCTATTTCAACGAATGCACCGTAATCGGCCATTACAACTACTTTACCTTTCACATGGTCGCCCACTTTGAGGTTAGGATCAAGTGCATCCCAAGGATGTGGAGTGAGCTGCTTCAGACCGAGAGCAATACGTTTTTTCTCTTCATCAAAGTCGAGTATAACAACATTAATCTTCTGATCAAGTGCCACAACCTCATGCGGATCGCTTACACGTCCCCAAGAAAGGTCTGTAATATGGATCAGTCCGTCTACACCGCCAAGGTCTACAAATACGCCGTAAGAGGTAATATTCTTGACTGTACCTTCGAGAACCTGACCTTTTTCGAGCTTGGAAATGATCTCTTTCTTCTGTGCTTCTAACTCTGCTTCTATAAGAGCCTTGTGAGAAACAACTACATTACGGAACTCTTGATTGATTTTTACAACCTTGAACTCCATGGTCTTGCCAACGAATACGTCGTAGTCGCGTATAGGATGAACGTCGATTTGGCTGCCCGGGAGGAATGCCTCGATGCCGAATACATCAACAATCATGCCACCTTTAGTACGGCACTTGATGTATCCTTGGATAACTTCTTCGTTGTCAAGGGCTGCGTTAACGCGCTCCCAGCTCTTGCTCAAACGGGCTTTCTTGTGAGAAAGTACGAGCTGTCCTTTCTTGTCTTCTTGGTTTTCAACGTAAACTTCCACTACGTCGCCAACCTTTAAATCCGGATTGTAACGGAATTCTGAGGCAGGAATAACACCGTCGCTCTTGTAACCGATGTTTACAATAACCTCTTTCTTGTCTATAGAGATTACAGTTCCGTCAACAACTTGGTGCTCGTTTACCTTATTAAGGGTTTCGTCATAAGCCTTTTGGAGGTCTTCTTTGCTGACGTTTGTGTTTGATCCATTCTCAAATTCTTCCCAATTGAAGTCCTGTAATGGCTCAACGTTCTTTAGATTTGACATAAAAAATAATTAAGTTTTTAAATTTTAATAAAGTTAGACTTTATGTGAATAATATAAATCGGGTGCAAAATTACTATTTTTATATGTTTGACAAATAGCATATATATTTATTTTGCTTCTCATTTATATATTTTTAACGCTGTCAACTTCCGTAGTTCACGATGTATTTCGGATGGGCTTATATACGAATTATGTCGTTTTCGTTTATATTATAATAATGTATTAAAAAGAAGTTGGGCGGCAAATTCTGCATATATACAGACTTACCGCCCAATCTATTTATGTTTGCAATGTCTCATTATTCTTCAATTGCTGCCTGCGCCGCAGCGAGTCTTGCAATAGGTACTCGGAAAGGTGAGCAGCTCACATAATTCAAACCTACACGATGACAGAACTTCACAGATGAAGGTTCCCCGCCATGTTCGCCGCAGATGCCGCATGTTAATCCGGGACGTGTAGAACGGCCTTTCTTAACGGCCATTTCGATAAGTTGACCGACTCCTTTCTGATCAAGCACTTGGAAAGGATCGACACTCAGTATCTTCTTTTCAAGATAAACTGGGAGGAAACTTGCGATATCGTCGCGACTGTAACCGAAAGTCATTTGGGTTAGATCGTTAGTTCCGAAACTGAAATACTCTGCCTTTTTGGCTATATAATCTGCAGTAAGGGCTGCACGTGGTATTTCGATCATTGTTCCTACCCGATAGGGTATTTTTACACCTTCTTCTTCGAATAGGCGATCGGCTGTTGAACGGATAACTTTCTCTTGTTCGTCGAACTCGTTGACAATACCGATCAAAGGAACCATAATCTCCGGATGCGGATCGAACCCTTCTTTCTTTAGTTGTATAGCCGCACTTAAGATAGCGCGTGTCTGCATTGCGGTAATCTCCGGATAGGTGTTGCCAAGGCGGCATCCGCGATGTCCAAGCATGGGATTGTGCTCACTGAGTGAGTTTACACGGTTCTGAATTTCCTGTACACTGACACCCATCTCTTGGGCCATGTCCTCTTGTCCTTTAAGATCATGAGGAACGAACTCATGCAAAGGGGGATCAAGCAGACGGACATTGACAGGGTGCCCGTCCATGGCTTTCAGTATACCATAGAAGTCTTGTTTCTGATAAGGTAATAACTTTTCGAGTGCCACCTCACGTCCTTCAGTAGTATCTGCAAGGATCATTTCACGCATAGCTTTAATCTTTTCGTTTTCGAAGAACATGTGCTCCGTACGACAAAGACCGATACCTACGGCGCCGAAGTTACGTGCAACTTTTGCATCGTGTGGAGTATCGGCGTTGGTGCGTACTACTAATTTGGTATATTTATCGCATAGCTTCATTAGATCGGCAAAATCTCCTGTTACTTCGGCGGCTTTAGTCTGCACTTCTCCCAAATAAACTTCGCCGGTGGAACCGTTTAAAGAAATATAATCGCCTTCGTGTAGCGTGATGCCATCGATCTCAACAGTGCGTTTTTTGTAATCTATGTTAATTGCACCGGCACCAGAAACGCAACATTTGCCCATACCGCGTGCTACAACAGCCGCATGAGAAGTCATACCGCCACGTGCTGTAAGAATTCCTTCTGCAGCAGACATTCCTGCCAAGTCCTCCGGACTGGTTTCGATGCGTACCATTACCACTTGTCGACCATCATCATGCCATTTTTCCGCGTCGTCTGCAAAAAAGACAATTTGTCCGCATGCTGCGCCCGGAGAGGCCGGAAGACCGCGTGTAAGCACCTTTGCACGACTTAAAGCCAACTTGTCGAATACGGGATGAAGCAACTCGTCAAGTTTATTCGGTTCGCATCTCAAGAGAGCTGTTTTCTCATCAATCTCGCCTTCGCGGAGCAAATCCATGGCAATCTTTACCATAGCTGTGCCTGTACGTTTACCGTTACGTGTCTGGAGGAACCATAACTTACCCTCCTGAACGGTAAATTCCATGTCCTGCATATCATGATAATGCTTTTCGAGTTTATCCTGAATAGCGTCTAATTGTGCATATATTTCGGGCATAGCTTCTTCCATCGAAGGATAATTGGTGGCACGTACTTCTTCCTCGATACCTTGCTGTGCCGCCCAACGCAACGATCCCTCTTTGGTTATCTGCTGGGGGGTACGGATACCTGCCACTACATCTTCGCCCTGTGCATTTACAAGGTATTCTCCGTTGAAGCGGTTTTCGCCTGTTGCAGCATCACGAGAGAAGCACACACCTGTTGCAGATGTATCTCCCATATTACCGAACACCATAGCCATAACGCTGACTGCAGTTCCCCATTCCGTGGGGATACCTTCCATTTTACGATATAGGATGGCACGCTCGTTCATCCAACTATCGAATACGGCACATATTGCTCCCCATAGTTGTTCCATGGGATCTACGGGGAAGTCTTTACCTGTTTGTTGCTTAATAGCATTCTTGAACAATACAACAAGTTGTTTTAGTTCCTCTACGCTCATCTCATTGTCGAGCTTGATACCACGTTGTTCCTTTACTTTAATAATAATAGCTTCGAACGGATCGATATCTTCTTTGTTAAGAGGTTTCATTCCAAGAACAACGTCACCGTACATCTGTACGAAACGGCGGTAGCTGTCGTAAGCGAAACGTTCATTGCCTGTTTTACGTGCAAGGCCTTCTACCACTTCATCATTGAGCCCGAGATTGAGGATTGTGTCCATCATACCCGGCATAGATGCACGTGCTCCGGAACGTACAGATACGAGTAACGGATTTTCTACATCGCCGAACTTTGAATTCATCAGAGTTTCTATATGCTTTACTGCATTCTCTACTTCATCTTTCAGTAAGGCAACAACCTCTTCTTTTCCTTTTTCAAAGTATTCGTTACATACATTCGTTGTAATCGTAAACCCCGGGGGAACGGGAACGCCGATGAGGTTCATTTCAGCAAGATTAGCCCCTTTTCCTCCGAGCAGATTTCTCATATCCGCCTTACCTTCGGCTTTACCGTTGCCAAAGGTATAAACTCTTTTTTCACTCATTGTAAATTTGGTATCAATTGTTTGTTTCATCTATATCTTTTGCAAAATTAGTGGATTTTCATTAACCTACAAAACATTTGGGGTAAAAATTGCAAAGTAGACATTGCATTTTTACCCGTTTGCGTTAACACAAGTAATCTGTTTATGTAAAATGAGCAGAAAATGTGATATTTTAATTTTTATTTTATTGGAGACAGACTGTATTTGTATGTCCGGTAGGAGTACTGTTTGGTGTTGTTAGATGTAAGGAATGATAGAGGTTTTTATGTATTCTATGAAAAATACGACATTGTATGCCTATTTGTTTTTTGCGGCTTTTTTCTTTCTGCTCTTTCCGAACAGATCGCGCAAACCGTTGAAATCTTTTTTGAGAATAATACCGATGCCTTGGGTGTTCATGCTGTTTCGAGTAAAATACCGGTCGTTGGTCTGATTATAAACCTTTATGGCAACGTTGCCGCTTGGGAAGAGTAAGTATCTTACATCAAAGTCGCCAATGAAGCCGGTAGTGGCATTTGCGTTGTCACGGTAGCCGAATTGTCCGTTTATGAGCAGGCGGTTATTGAGCAACCGGCCGTTCAGCATGCCTTCGTATTCGGCGTTGTTCCAGCCTTCTGTGCCGGTTGAGATGTTTGCACCGAAGTTCCAATTCGTATTGTTGATAACGCTGCTTAGCACGTTGTTGATTTGTTGGCTTACTGTACCGCTCAGAATACTTTGCATGGCGAGACTTGTTTGACTTTGTTGCGAGTTGTTTTCGGCAAACGAATTATTCTGTCCTTGGGAGTAGAACCGTCCGATGGCCAGCAGATAGAGAACTTGTTGATTCATTTCTTCTTCGCTGTTGATCAGATTGTATACCATTTGTTTTACATCATTGTTCACGGTCGGCATGTCAAGAGAGAAGTCTATCTTGGGCTGCTCCGGCGTGCCGCTGATATTCATCAGGCAATTTACGCGGATTGTATTGTTCGTAAAACTCCGTCCGATCTTCAAGTCGGATAGGCTCACTCCGTTGACCGTATATTCCGCTTTGAGGTTCAGTGCGGCGTCATACGGATTTCCGCCAAAGGCAATTGTTCCGCCTTTTTCGAATTGGAAATCTTTCTTGATCACATTTTGGATGGTAAGTTTGTAGATACCATGGTCTACCACGTAGTTTCCGAAGATGTTGAAAGCCCCTTTATTATAATAAGTGGCTTGTAAAATACCATCGCCGTTGAGGGCTATATAATCTCCGGTCTGACTGTCCATCAGCAGTTTGAATGTGGTGTTTTGATTGCAGTCGATATGAAAATTTATGTGGAGATCGCTCGGTATGTCGGGTGTATCGTCTGTGTTTTTATCAGTCAGCGCGTTTTGTTGTGGGTTCATTGTGATGTCGGTTACGCTGTCGGTTTTGGCAAACCAATGAATAAACCCTTGTTTATTGATAGTATTTGGCGAAGCTACGTTATATACGAGTTGTGAACCTTTTTGTGGCGTTGCATTTACATCGATGATGAGTTCTCCGCTTTTGGCTTTGATATGGCAATTGCCTGTAACGAATGCTGTTCCATAAAAAGTATCGTCGCCGAAATAATGAGTATCGTAAGCAAGTAAATTTTGGCCGGCAATATTGAGATCGCAGCTTATATCGGTGAGATGCCGGTGATATACATGTCCGTTCAGTATGCCGATATTGCCATCTCGGTCGTACACGGTGTCGTTACGGAAAATAATGTCATCTGGCTCGAAGCGTATCGTAGTGCCCCGCATAGTGTACTGTGTGTTCAGACTTTTAATGCCAAGAGAGCCGGTAGCGGCAACTTCTCCGGTAAGGTTAATGTTGCTCAAGTCGCCCGAAACCCGTATTTTGCCGTCGCCTGTGGCATCTACATCGCGCATAAAACTTTTACAGAAATCCTGTACGAATTCGAGACGTGTATGGTGAGCATCGATACCTAAGTCTATGTGGTTCTTGGCCGGCGACACATAACCTTTGATGATTGTCGTTTTGTCGGGAGCATCGACGGCTTGTGCATTTATATTGATTTGGTTTTCTTTGAGCGTCCAATCGGCGTTGGCGTATAGCGTTCCCATTCGTCCGTTCTCAAACTTGAAGTCGTTTACCATCAGATGGGCCTTGGCGCTCGGTTCGCTGAAAGGAGCATAAAGATATGCCTCACCGGTTGCGAGGCCACTGAATTCTACGGAGTGGAAGTTAACGAAGTTGAGTATATAGTTCACGTCGACGTCTTTCAGATCGACGGTAACCGAGTCTGATACAGATTTAGAGGCCGTTCCGTCAACGATAATGTGCTGATTGTTGTGGCTTACGGCGAAGTGATCTATCGTGAGACGGTGCTTGCTGTAGATGATGTCTGAGGGTTGCACGCGCCACGTGGTGTCGCCCACAAGTATTTCCGACGGATGCACAACGATGTGTGCGGCGGCGTTGTGCGAGTTTTTGAAGAATTTTGTTTCGGTGTTGAGTTGTCCCATCAAATGTTTGCTGCGATTGCGGTTGTTGAACGATAGGAAAGTTATGAGATTGTCGTTGATGGCGGCGCTTTGTATGTTCCAGTCTGAGGCATGCACTTTGTCGTGGAATTGCCTGATTTGCGCGGTAGCTTTCAGCGTGTCGTTGGGTGTTGTGATGTGGAAAAATCCTTTTGTGTATCTTTTGGAGTTGTAAGTGAAGTCTGGGGCGTTGAAAATGATGTCGGTGTGTTGTCTTTTGCTATCCATGTCTCCTTCCAAAGCGAGCGGTTGATTAAGGGCGACAGGGATGCCCAATAATTTTTCTGCCCATTCCGAATTATAGATTTCTACAGAGAGTTTAAACTTTACATCGGGTGCTTTTGCATATTTTATCGGCGAGAGGTGTTGTATTCCGGGGAGTTTGCTTATGATTGTGTTTTCAAGGTTCTGGACCAGTGTCGAGAGGTTGAATTTGCCTTGCAGATATGCTTTTCCGAAGTCGCTGTCGATTGATATGAAATGTTCTTTTTCTTTCATGCCCGACGCGATGGCCAAGGAATTCAGGTGATAGGTGGTTTCGGGGGAAGTCATATTGAAGTTTGAGATTTTCAGACTGCCGAGCATGTTATTGATATTGTTGCCTCTGAGGTTGGCATCTACGTCGAAGTCGAATGTTTTGTTCTTGTAGTTATTCGATAGTTTCAGCGCATTGAGGTCGAGATGCCGCACGCTGAGGCTGAACGACGATTGGGAAGTTTTGGATATGTTGCCTTTGAGTTCTATTTTTCCGTTGGGATCGTCCATGGAGAAGCGGCCGTTGAAACTGGTGGGATGCAGTTTGTTTTGCAGCGTCGAGTTGGCGTCGATGTTTATGTTGCGATAATCGTAGCCGTTGTAAGTGAATTGCGAAACGACTCCTTGAGCGCTTATCTTGGTTTCTTTCTGATTGGGGCGTGGGAGCGTTCCGCTTACGTCGATGTGGGTTGCCAACGTGCCGAATTTGTCGTCGTTCAGAATTTTTTGCAGGTTTATGCCTTGCGTTTCCAGCCGCCCCGAGAAATGGTTTTCGTGTTTGCCGAATGCGATGTTCGCATTGCCGGCATTTGTGTGGATGATGCCTTTTGTGGCGATGTCTTTCCCGTATCCGCCGGCGTTTCCGATGAAAACGATGTTTCCGAGGCGCGTCAGCGGTTCGATTCGCTTATTTGCGTCGGCGAGTTTGTTTATGGTGTATGCCGAGACGCTCAGCATCCGGATATTGACGAACCACTTGGGGCTGGCATCCCAGTTGCTCACGGAGCCGTCGGCCGTGAGTTTTGCGCTGCCGTCTGCGGCCCGCAGGTTCAGGGAGCGGATGCGCAGCGATGTGCTTGTGCCCGAGAAGGAAGCGGCGATGTAGATCGGGGTGTTGAGCGTTTCGGCATCGGGCAACAGGCAGGCTACGTCGGGAAAGAATATTTTCGAGGGTTCCAGCGTGCCGCTGAATTGCAGTGTGGGCATCTGCAGTTTTTGATTTTTCATGGAGTATGTGGCTGTGGTTTCGCCCAAGGTCAGTTGTGAGTGGGGCAGCGCGGCGTGGAAGTCTCTAAGAACGGCTTTTTTGTTATTTCCCGCGAGTTTGAACGACAGGGATCTGAGGTCGAGCCCGCTGGCGTCTTTGAGCGAGAGTTTCTTGACGTTGAGATTAATCGTGTCGGTCTTCAGCGTGTTGAGTATGATGTGCGCGCTGATATCTTTCGCGTTGATGTGGTTCAGCGAGAAGTGTGCGCGGCGGCGGGCGATGTCGAGCCTGTTGTAGGCCAGAAAACCGTGTCGGATGATCAGCGATCCGATTTGCAGGTCGATCGGTGCCGAGGCGTTTGTATCTTTCGATCGCAGCGAGTCCAGAGCGAACTGGAAATTCGGTTTTGCCGAGGCCGTTTGCTTGTAAAAATCGGCTCGCATGCCGAAGAGCTGCGCCGAGGATATGGATATTCTGCCTCGGCTGAGGAGCAGATAGTCGAGCTTCACGGATACGCGCGCCGCCTTCAGCATCTGCCTGTTTTGCTGGTCGAGGATGCAGACATCGTCGATGATGATTCTGTTCAGAAACCCCAGATCTACGCGCCCGAGGGCCACTTTCGTGCCGAGTTTCCGAGACAATGCTTCGCTCGCTTGGCGGCCCACGAAAGTTTGCACGGCGGGGATGTGGAGCAGGATGGTCAGCAGGGCGTAGAGGCCGACGGCGGCCCACAGCATTGCATTGAGTATGTTTTTGAGTTTTTTCAGCTTGATGAAGACGTTGATGATTATCCGTGGCAAAAGTACAAAAAATATCAGTAAGGCCCGTAGGAAATTAGGTTTATTAACGTATTTGCGGGCGCTGGGGCCGTTTCCGCCGTCTTGTTTTAGCGCTCGCTTAGACTGAAAAACATTTTTTTGCACAATCGAGGGGCTTGCTCGGGGCTGAAAACGATTTTGCGCGCGGTCGAGGGGCTCGCTCGGGCCCAAAAACGATTTTGCGCGCAGTCGAGGGGCTTGCTCGGGCCCAAAAACGATTTTGCGAGAAAGAAAGTGGCGCCCCGGCGCGCGTTATTCAAAGTTTATTGATTATCTTTGTAAATCTAAACTTAAAATCAAAAAATATGCCAACAAACAACAATGCACTCCCGAAAACGGTTAAATTCACAGGCGGCAACGGCGCAAGCTTCAGTAATGCGCTGCACGTGCAGTTTCATCGCAAACAGTTCGAACTGGTGAAGGCGTCGAACTTGTCAAAATTAAATCTTTCGCCCGACCTTATGGGCGAATGGAGCAAAAACATCGCGCTCGAAGTGGAAATCAACAAGGAGACGACGGTCTCGGTGTTTACCGAGCGGATGAAAAAGAAAGACGAGGAGCGCGACGCGCTGCTGTCGAACATCTTCGGCGTGGTTCGCGCGCAGAAGCTTTCGCCCCTGCAGGCAGTGCGCGAGGCCGCCGAGGTGCTCGATGCCACCCTGAAACCTTATGTGGGCATTCAGAATGATGCCTACGAGGTGGAAAGCGCCCACATCGCCGGCTTGGAAGTAGACGTGGCCAAGCATGCCGACGAACTGAACGCGCTCGGACTCGCTGCCGTGGTGGCCCAACTGCACACGGTGAACGAAGAATACGAAAAACTGCGCACGGGGCGGCGCGCCGATGAACTCTCTTCGAAGCTGACCAATGCGAAAGAAGTGCGCCCGCAGACCGATGCTGCTTTCGAAACCGTCTGCCAGTACATTCAGGGCAGCTATCTCTTTGCCAAAACAGACGACGACAGGGCGATGATCAAGAAACTCGTCGACGGCATGAACCAGATTTCTGCCGATTTCAAGGTCAGCCATAACGAAAGCCGCGCGCAGAAGAAGAAAAATCCGCGCACCCCACCCGGAAAAGATGGGAAAGGCGGCGGCGACAAGAAAGACACCGACAAGACGCGCGCCGAGTACGAAAAAAACATCGCGCCGCTGGTGCCGCAGTTCGAGCAGCTGCTCAAACTGCCCGCGGGCAGCCTCTCCTTTACGGGCAAAACGAAAAAAATCATCGGCAACCAGCTGTATGAGTTCGCCGTGAAAGATTCGGGTAAAGCCCTGTGGGGGCGCGTCGAGGGCGACCATTTAATCGAAGTGATGGTCGGCTAAACGCCCGCCCCTGTGGAGTTTTCCGTCAGGATTTTAACGAGGGATTGCTTTCTGCACGAAAACAGTTCCTCGTTGCGTTGAAAACTGGCGCCCGATCGGCGGCAAATCGGTAGGCGGCAATCCTGATTCCTAATTTTTGCTGCTCGTGACAACAAAAGGGCAACTTTTCTTTTTTTATCCTCTAAATTTTATTAAATTTGCATCAAGTTTCGTAAAAAGCGTTATAAAGGCTGTTTCGACAAGAGATTTTTCATTTTATGTGTTTTAAATATGGCGAATGTTTTTAAGTTGCGCAAGGGCTTAGACATTAATCTGAAAGGTAAGGCCGCCGAAGAAAAAGTAAGTCTGGGGGCGAGCGAAGAATATGCGCTCGTGCCCGATGACTTTACGGGAATGGTTCCGAAAGTGGTGGTGCGGGAAGGAGATGTCGTGAGAGCCGGAGATGCGCTGTTCGTGGATAAAAGATATCCGGAAATAGGGTTTGCTTCTCCCGTGAGCGGCAGTGTGAGCGCCATCGTCAGGGGCGACAGGCGTAAGGTCTTGCACGTTAAGGTGAAGGCAGATACGCAGCAACGGTATGCGGATTTCGGGAAGAAGAAAGAGGTCGGCTCGATGAGCGGCGAAGATGTGAAGAACGCTTTGCTGGAAGCCGGCTTGTTCGGCTATATCGACCAGCTGCCGTATGCCGTTTCTACCAATCCGCAGACGGCTCCCAAGGCTATCTTTGTTTCAGCGCTGCGCGATAAACCGCTCGCCGGCGATTTCGAGTTCGAGCTGAAGGGCAATGAACACGATTTCCAAACGGGGCTGACCGCTCTCTCAAAGATTGCCAAAACGTATTTGGGGATTGGGGCTCGGCAGCGCGCAGAGGCGCTCACTTCTGCAAGAAATGTCGAAATTAATATCTTCGACGGGCCATGCCCGGCGGGCAATGTGGGTGTGCAGATAAACCATCTCTCGCCGGTTAATAAAGGCGAAGTCGTGTGGACGGTTGAACCCACGGCCGTGATATTTTTCGGCAGACTGCTCAATGAAGGCCGAGTGGATCTTAGAAGAACTGTTGCCGTCGGTGGAAGCAAAATCGTTGAGCCGATTTATATAGAAACACTCGTCGGAACCCCTTTGTCGGCCATTCTTAAAGACAGACTGCACGCCGAAAAGCATGTGAGAATCATCAATGGCAATCCTTTGACGGGTAAGCGTGATACGCTGAACGGATTTCTGGGGGCGCATACGTCTGAAATTACTGCCTTGCCGGAGGGCGATGATGCAGATGAATTCTTGGGCTGGATACTTCCCCGCACCAATCAGTTCTCTATGTCTCGCAGTTATTTCTCTTGGCTGCAAAAGAAAACCAAGAAATACGATCTGGACGCCCGTATAAAAGGCGGCGAGAGGCATATGATCATGAGCGGAGAATACGATTCGGTGTTGCCGATGGATATCTACGGCGAATTCCTCATAAAAGCGATTATTGCCCAAGATATTGATAAAATGGAACAGCTCGGCATCTACGAAGTGGCTCCGGAAGATTTCGCATTGGCAGAATTCGTAGATTCTTCGAAACTTGAACTGCAGCGCATTGTGAGAGAAGGATTGAATATGTTACGAAAAGAAAACGCATAGAGAAATGAGCGCATTAAGGAAATATCTTGACAGAATTAAGCCTTCTTTCGGAAAGGAAGGCAAGCTGCATGCTTTTCGCAGCGTGTATGAAGGTTTTGAGTCTTTTCTGTATGTTCCGAACTCGACGGCGAAAAGCGGAACGAATATTCATGATTCCATCGACTCGAAGCGTATCATGAGTATTGTAGTAATTGCCCTGTTGCCGGCAATGCTGTTCGGTATGTACAACGTCGGATTTCAGAATTATAAAGCGGCAGGCACATTGGCCGCGGCAAGTTTCTTCGATGTCTTCGCTTACGGCTTTTTGGCTGTTCTTCCTAAAATTGTGCTGAGTTATATTGTCGGCTTGGGCATCGAATTCGCTTGGGCGCAATGGAAAGGAGAAGAAATTCAAGAGGGATACCTCGTTTCCGGAATACTAATTCCTCTGATTGTTCCGGTAACTTGCCCGTTATGGATGCTTGCTTTGGCAATTGCTTTCGCCGTTATTTTCTGTAAAGAAATATTTGGCGGTACGGGAATGAATATATTTAATGTCGCTATTGCGGCACGGGCTTTCCTGTTCTTTTCTTATCCTGCCAAGATGACGGGCGATGCCATCTGGGTTGAAACGGATCGTGTTTTCGGCTTGGGAAACGCTCTTCCCGACGCATTTACCATGGCAACCCCTTTGGGAGAGATCGGGCAGGGCGTGAATGTGCCTTATTCTATCAGCGATATGATCGTGGGCTTTATTCCCGGTTCTATCGGCGAGACAAGCGTTGTGGCGATAGCAATCGGGGCAGCAATATTGCTTTGGACGGGTATCGCAAGTTGGAAAACGATGAGCAGTGTCTTTGTGGGAGGCATCGTAACCGCCTTGTTATTCTCTTTATTGGGCATGACACCCATTCCGTGGTATGAGCATATTATTCTCGGTGGCTTTTGCTTCGGTGCCGTGTTTATGGCAACAGATCCGGTAACCTCTGCCCGTACCGAGACCGGAAAATATATTTATGGTTTTATTATTGGCTTAATGGCGATTGTCATTCGCGTAATGAATCCCGGTTTCCCCGAAGGTATGATGCTTGCCATCATATTTGCAAACATGTTTGCACCGCTTATCGATTATTGTGTTGTTCAAAGTAATATCAATGAAAGAATGAAACGTTTAACCCCTAAAAAGTAAACGAAATGGCCGAAGGAAAGAAAAAAGGATTGAATACCAATTCAAATTCTTATACAATCATATATTCTGCATTTGTTGTCATCGTTGTTGCTTTTTTGCTTGCTTTTGTTTTTCAGGCATTGAAACCCGCTCAAGATGCCAACGTGGCGTTGGATAAGAAAAAACAAATATTATATTCTCTCAATATCCGTAATTTAAGTGATGAAGCTGCTGCTGCAAAATATAAAGAAGTGGTTGTTGCAGATGAAGTGATTGATGCGCAGGACAAAGTGCTTAGCGCGGGTTCGCAGGGAGGAGAGAACGCCGGCTTTAAACTGAACAGTGCCGATTTTAAGGCCGGTAAACTTGCTCTTTACATCTGTAAAGTGGATGGTAAAACGAAATATGTCATACCTGTCTATGGTATGGGGTTATGGGGAGCTATCAGCGGATATATAGCTATCGACGATGATAAGTCGACCGTGTTCGGCGCTTATTTCAATCATGAAAGCGAAACAGCCGGATTGGGCGCAGAGATTAAAGACAATCAGAAGTGGCAGGAGAAATTCCAAGGAAAGAAGTTGTTTCTCAACGATAAGTCTTCATCGATAGCTCTTTCCGTGAATAAGAAAGTTTCCGATCCCAAGACACAGGTCGATGCCATTACCGGTGCAACCCTTACTTCGAACGGAGTAACGGAAATGCTACACGATTGTATCGGGCAGTATACTAAATTCTTAAAAGATAAATAATCATGGCTTTATTATCAAAACAAAATAGAGAGGCGTTTACCAATCCTCTTAATTTGGATAATCCTATCATGGTGCAGGTTCTTGGAATTTGTTCCGCTTTGGCGGTGACAGCCCATTTGAAGCCTGCTATTGTAATGGGGCTGGCTGTAACTATCATTACTGCATTCTCGAATGTCATCATATCATCGATGCGTAAAACCATTCCGGTCAGAATTCGTATTATTGTTCAATTAGTCGTTGTTGCGGCGTTGGTAACAATTGTAAGTCAGGTATTGAAAGCTGTTGCTTATGATGTCAGCGTGCAATTGTCCGTTTACGTAGGCCTGATAATAACCAACTGTATTCTGATGGGACGCCTTGAAGCCTTTGCCATGATGAACAAACCGTGGCCGAGTTTCTTGGATGGCATCGGCAACGGTCTCGGTTATGCGATGATTTTGGTTATCGTAGGGGCGCTTCGCGAATTCTTCGGGTTCGGTTCTTTGCTCGGTTTCCAAATTATTCCGAAGAGTTTCTACGACATGGGTTACATGAACAACGGTATGATGACCATGCCGGCAATGGCACTGATATTATTGGGATGCGTGATATGGATCCACAGAGCATATTTTTATAAGGAGAAATGATGATGGAACATATTATAAGTTTATTCTTCAGGTCGATCTTTATCGACAATATGATATTTGCATTCTTCTTGGGAATGTGTTCTTTTCTGGCAGTCTCGAAAAACGTAAAAACGTCTCTCGGATTAGGATTGGCAGTAACCTTTGTGCTTGTGGTAACCTTGCCGGTAGACTATTTGTTGCAGACTAAAGTATTGGGGCCCGACTGCCTTGTCGAGGGTGTAGACCTTTCCTATTTGAGCTTTATCCTCTTCATAGCCGTCATAGCAGGCATTACGCAGTTAGTAGAAATGGTTGTAGAGAAATACAGTCCTTCGCTCTATTCTGCGCTGGGTATCTTCTTGCCTTTAATAGCCGTGAATTGTGCCATCATGGGAGCGTCGCTGTTTATGCAGCAACGTATCAATCTCGATCCGGGTAATACGCAGTATATCGGCAACGTATGGGATGCCATAGCCTATGCTTTCGGTAGCGGACTTGGCTGGACATTGGCAATCGTATCGATGGGAGCCATCAGAGAGAAGTTACAATACAGCGATGTACCCAAACCACTTCAGGGATTAGGTATCACTTTTATTATTGTAGGATTGATGGCAATGGCCATGATGTGTTTTTCAGGTATTAAAATTTAAGGGATTTTTCCGTATGGGACAATTTATTATAGCGAGTATAGGAGTTTTTCTCATTACAATTCTTCTTTTGGTAATCCTTCTGCTTGTCGCAAAAAGATACCTTTCTCCGAGCGGCAATGTCGATATTATAATTAATGGCGATAAGAAACTTACCGTCGGTCAGGGCAGTTCTTTAATGTCTACCTTGACGGAAAACGGCATCTTTCTCTCATCGGCTTGTGGCGGTAAGGCCTCGTGCGGACAGTGTAAAGTGCAGGTGCTGCAGGGCGGAGGAGAGATATTAGATTCGGAACGTCCGCACTTCTCACGCAAACAGATTAAGGATCATTGGCGGCTTGGGTGCCAGTGCAAGGTTAAAGGCAATCTTGAAATTAAGCTTCCTGAGAGTGTTCTTGGAGTGAAAGAGTGGGAGTGTACCGTTATTTCGAATAAAAATGTGTCGAGCTTTATCAAAGAGTTTATCGTTGCTCTTCCCCCGGGAGAGCACATGGATTTCATTCCCGGAAGCTATGCGCAGATAAAGATTCCCGCATACGATTGTATTGATTATGACAAGGATTTCGACAAGAATGACATCGGCGAAGAGTATCTCCCTACTTGGCAGAAATTCAATATATTTTCGTTGAAGGCGCATAATCCGGAAGAAACTGTCAGGGCCTATTCCATGGCCAACTATCCTGCAGAAGGCGATCGCATTACGCTTACCGTACGTATTGCTACTACTCCGTTCAAACCGCGTCCGCAGGTAGGCTTCCAAGATGTTCCTACCGGCATTGCTTCCAGCTATATCTTCTCTCGTAAACCGGGTGATAAAGTTGTGATGAGTGGGCCGTATGGCGACTTTCATCCCATCTTCGACTCAAAGAAAGAGATGATATGGGTAGGCGGTGGAGCCGGCATGGCGCCGCTACGTTCACAAATTATGCACATGCTTAAGACGCTTCATACCCGCGACCGTAAAATGCATTATTTTTACGGAGCACGTAGTTTGAGCGAGGCATTTTTCCTCGATGACTTTCATGCCCTTGAGAAAGAATATCCCAATTTCCATTTCCATCTGGCGCTCGACCGTCCCGATCCTAAGGCTGATGAGGCCGGAGTGCCCTACACGGCAGGCTTTGTGCATCAGGTAATGTATAACACTTACTTGAAAGATCACGATGCACCGGAGGATATAGAATACTACATGTGTGGGCCGGGGCCCATGAGCAAAGCCGTGCAAGATATGCTCTACAGCATCGGCGTGGACTCGGAATCAATTATGTTCGACAATTTCGGATAGAATAAATATACATGTCATAAAATAAGAGACCGACATAAGTCCGCCTCTTATTTTATATTTGTTTGGAACGAAATTTATATTTGTTTGGAACGAAACGGCTGTTATAATTGTTTATCCATGCCATCTGTTGTGGATGTTTCTATGTTATATCACCGATAGATGTGCTCTGTAACGGGAATAGGAGTGCGCTTTGTGGGGCGCATTTATTTGATATTTTTGTCTTTGCTGCAGAATTTTGCAGCGCTATTCTTTCAGCAAATTATCGAGAAAAGAGTCAAGATCACTGTCTAAATCTTCCATCAGTTCTTGTCCGACGATAATTGTATCATCGTCGGCAAGATACAATTCGGCCACATGTTCCTTATCATCGTTTTCAAGAACGAAGCTATAAGGCTTCATAATGCCCAAGTTATCTATTACGTCGTGCATGTTTTTCAGAACCGAGCGTAGTGTAGAGGTCACGTTTTCATAGAAGAGTTCCTCTTTGTTGTCTATCCATTGCTCTACGACACAGCGGGTAATTTCGTTGTCATCATCGTCGTAAACCAGCAATTCTCCACTATCTTGCGATACAAGCAAGTGAATGTCTGTCAGCGTCGATGTATCTTCATCGCAAGGAAACTTTTGGGCTATTTTCTTTATAGTCCTCTCTAATTGTTGGATAGTTTGCTCTGTAGCTTTCATTGTCGTTCCTTTTATTTATGCTGCAAACTTACGAAAAATCGTTGTAACATACAATTAATTTTTGGAAAATGGTATGAATAACCAATTGTTTACGAGGGTATATGGGGGATGGTAAGCAATGCCGAGACTCATTTGTTGTAGTTTCAGCATGTCTTATCGCCTTTTCTTGGATTTTTTCTATAAGGCTGTAAATGCAGCGAAGAAACCGAACAGTACGCCCGGGGCATTGGCAAGAGCAAGTGGCAAGTCGCGTTTTTCCTTGAATAATCCGTAGCATACCCACAATGTACAGTTGATGCCGGCCATCAAAGGCTGTATGAACGGTCCCTTATGTCCTTGGAGATTTAGTGATATTTGGGGGAAATAAAATATATACATCATAACGGATGTTGCCATACCCAGCCATCCTAATTTTTCAAAAAACTTACTTCTGTCCATAAAATCGATATTGTTTTTGGTTTTGGTTACAGCTTGCAAAGATAACGGAAAAATGCAAAAACATATTCATCTCTCGTGTTTTTTGTGAGAAAATCCGTCGTAAGAGCATGTTTTTTACAAACATTATCATTAAATTTGCACTTGTTAGCCGGCGGCAATCTTTATGTCTGGTTGCTTTCGGCACAATAAAACGATAATTTAAAACATAAACGAAAATGAAACAAACAATTCTTGTTACGGGCGGAACCGGATTTATCGGTTCTCATACAACTGTGGAACTGCAGCAGGCGGGCTATAAAGTTGTGATTGCAGATAATCTTTCCAACTCTAAAATAGAGGTGCTCGATGGTATCGAAAAGATAACCGGAGTGCGTCCGGCATTTGAGAATATCGATTTAGAAGATTACAATGCGACGAAGAACTTGTTTGAGAAATATCCCGATATTAGGGGGATTATACACTTTGCAGCAAGCAAAGCCGTGGGCGAGAGTGTAGAGAAACCGCTGCTTTACTACCGCAACAACATTACATCGCTGCTCAATTTGCTGGAACTGATGCCGCTGCATCATGTGAAAGGCATTATCTTCTCTTCTTCTTGTACGGTCTACGGTCAGCCATCCAAGGAACATCTGCCCGTAACGGAGAGTGCACCTATCCAGACCGCACTATCGCCTTACGGCAATACCAAGCAGATCAATGAGGAGATTATCCGCGATTATATTCACAGCGGAGCACCCGTCAAGAGCATTATCCTACGCTATTTCAACCCTATAGGTGCCCATCCTTCGGCTCTTATAGGCGAGTTGCCCAACGGTACACCCAATAACCTGATACCTTATGTTACGCAAACTGCAATGGGTATTCGCAAGCAGTTGACTATCTTCGGCAATGATTACAACACACCCGACGGTACATGTATTCGCGATTATATTTATGTAGTAGACCTTGCAAAGGCACATGTTGCAGCCATGACACGCGTACTCGATCAGGAAACGGAGCCGCTGGAATACTTCAACATCGGCACCGGAAAGGGCGAATCTACGCTCGAAATCGTCGAGACTTTCGAGAAAGTAACGGGGGTAAAACTAAACTGGAAGTACGGTCCGCGGCGCGAAGGTGACATTGAAAAGGTATGGGGCAATGTAGACAAGGCCAACAAAGTATTGGGGTGGAAAGCCGATACGCCATTAGAAGAAGTGTTGGCTTCGGCATGGAAATGGCAGCAGAAACTCCGCGAAGACGGCGTGATGTAAAGTAAAATGGCATATGCTGCACCCTACATTTTCTGTTAATAATTATTAACTATCAACTGAATATATGTCGTATACATATTAGGTATGAATTAAAAACTGTACCTTTGCAGCCGCTGTTACGAGTTAATGGCATAAAATTCAAACCTAATTAAAAGTTTTAAGAAATGGCAACAAAAATCAGATTGCAGCGTGGCGGTCGTAAAGGCTATGCCTTTTATAGCATCGTAATCGCTGACTCAAGAGCACCACGTGATGGTAAATTTACTGAAAAGATTGGTACTTATAACCCTAATACCAACCCTGCTTCTGTAGATTTGAATTTCGATCGTGCCCTTTATTGGGTAGAAGTAGGCGCGCAACCTACAGATACCGTGCGTAATATCCTTAAGGGTGAGGGTGTTTATTTAATGAAACATCTCCGCGGAGGTGTGAAGAAAGGCGCTTTTGATGAGGCTGCCGCGCAGACTAAGTTCGATGCTTGGAAAGAGACAAAGTTAAAAGGTGTGCAAGCTGTTCGTGATAACGAGGCTAAGGCTAAGAAAGAAGCAATAGCTAAAGAACTGGAAGCTGAGAAGAAAATCAATGAGGCTGTAGCGAAGAAAGTTGCAGATAAGAAAGCCGCAGAGGCTGCCTCAAAGGCAGAAGCCGAGGCAGCAGAAGCAACAGAGGAGGCTGAAAATGCAGAAACAGAAGTTCCTGTTGCAGAAGAAACTGCTCCCGTTGCAGAAGAAACTGCTCCCGTTGCAGAGGAATCTACACCTGCTACAGAAGAAGCAGCTCCTGCAGAAGCATAAGATTTTTTGCTTGAATATGATAAAGGGTACCGATCTCTATAAGGTCTGTACCCTTTTCTTTTTATCTGTTTTTATTACCTAATGCGGTGCTACGCCGTTCTTGTGTGCATTTTAATCAGGTTTTGTAGATCAGTAAAGATATGTAACAGCCTCTCCTTATGTATACTGTGAATAAATGTATGGATGACCGATGAAAGATTGGTAACAAGAAACAGTCAAGACTAAAGATGAGGATAAGAGAAATTTTACAATAAAATAAAAAGCGATGGCCTTCACAGGCAACCGCTTCAAATCTTCAATAGGTATTAGTTCTTTTAAGGTAAAAAGATTGTTTTCAGGATAACGTATGCAAAGATAGGGTATTTTTTTTAACCGCCAAACTTTTTTCTTATTTTTTTTAATAAAAATAAATGTGTGCCCGCACAATATCAAGTATGCCCCTAAAATGCGTTGGAAACCCTTAAAATATGAGATTTCTAATGCTTTCAGAGTAAAGGTTTGTTTTTAAATTTATCGGTCTATGTTCGACTTCGGTTTGTATTGTATTCTTCTTTAAATTATTGTTCGTATTCGCAAGGAATATGTTTCTTTTAAAACAATAGCCCCTTGAAGTTATGCCGATGGCAATGCTTCAAGGAGCTATCGTGTAGGAATGGTTCTAACATTCCGTTGCTCTAACGCAATTAAGTATATTCTTTGTCGCCATTAAGCAGTACTTCTATATCAGATATAGAGGGTGCGTGCCTCTGGCGTTTCTGCGAAGTTATTTGAATGTAAGTTCCTCTTTGTTGGGATTTTTTCCGATAGAAATGGTATCGCCTGCATGAAGCTCGCCCGATAGGATACGTTCGCACACCCCGTCTTCTATATAGTTTTGGATGGCACGTTTCAATGGACGAGCGCCAAATTGCACATCATATCCCTTTGTTGCTACAAACTCTTTCGCTTTATCGGTAATGCTGATGTGATATCCGATATCTTCTATCCGCTTATATAGACCGGATAACTCGATGTCTATTATCTTCTTGATGGCTTCCAAGTCGAGTTGATCGAAAGTGATAATCTCGTCCAAACGGTTCAGAAACTCCGGTGCAAACTGCTTGCTCAGACTTTTCTGAATGATAGAACGTGCATATTCCTTATCTTTCTCGTTTGTGCTCAGTCCTAAGTTACCGCTCGCGTTGAAGCCGATGCCGCGGCCAAACTCTTTCAGCTGACGTGTTCCGGCATTCGAGGTCATGATGATAACCGTGTTTCGGAAGTCCACCAATCTGCCGTTACCATCGGTAAGACGCCCTTCATCGAGTACCTGCAAGAGCAAATTGAATACGTTGCCGTGGGCTTTCTCTATCTCATCGAGTAACACGATAGAGTAAGGATGCCTCCGTACTTTCTCGGTCAACTGTCCGCCTTCCTCATATCCCACATATCCGGGAGGCGCTCCTACGAGGCGCGATACGTTGAAACTCTCGGTATATTCGCTCATATCGACACGGATAAGCGCATCGTCTGAGCCGAACATGAACTGCGCGAGTTTCTTTGCCAAATAGGTTTTACCTACGCCTGTAGGCCCTAAGAACATGAACGCTCCGATCGGATGGTTCGGATCTTTCAATCCTACACGGTTTCGCTGTATGGCTTTTACCATTTTATCGATGGCTGTATCCTGTGCAATGACAGACTGTTTCAGACTGTCGGCCATGCCTTTCAGACGTACTCCTTCGTTCTCTGCCATACGCTGTACCGGCACTCCCGTCATCATAGAAACTACATCTGCCACCTCGCTTTCGGTAATAGTCTCGCGGTTTTCGGTATCTCCGGCAGTCCACTTACGGTTCAGTTCATCCAGTTCACCTTCCAACTCCGTCTGACGATCCCTATAACTTGCGGCGAGTTCAAAGTTCTGATTTTTGACTGCATCCTGCTTCTTCTGTTTGATGAAGTCTATTTCTTTCTCTTTCTCTACTATTGCCGGCGGAACTTCGGCATGCTGCAAGTGCACGCGTGAGCCCACTTCATCAAGGGCATCTATGGCTTTATCAGGGAAAAAACGGTCTGTGACATACCGTTCTGTCAGTTTGACACACGCCGTAATCGCATTGTCTGTATATTTTACATGATGGTGGTCTTCGTAACGGTCTTTGATGTTCTGTAAAATCTGTATGGTTTCTGCCACGGTTGTGGGTTCTACCAACACCTTTTGGAACCTGCGTTCGAGTGCTCCATCCTTCTCTATCGAGTTGCGATATTCGTCCAATGTGGTGGCTCCGATGCACTGTATAACCCCACGGGCAAGGGCTGGTTTCATCATATTTGCGGCATCCATGCTTCCCGGAGTGCTACCTGCACCGATCAAGGTGTGTATTTCGTCGATGAAAACAATGATGTCCGGATTTTGTTCCAATTCTTTCAACAGTGCTTTGATGCGCTCTTCAAACTGCCCTCTGTATTTGGTTCCCGCAACAATACCGGCCATATCTAAACTTACCACGCGCTTGTTAAACAGCATGGGCGATGTTTTTCGCTTGGCAATGAGTTGCGCCAATCCCTCGACGATGGCACTTTTACCTACGCCGGGTTCACCGATTAAGATCGGATTATTCTTCTTACGTCTCGACAATATCTCCGTTACGCGCTGTATTTCTTTCTCTCTTCCCACCACAGGATCTAACTTTCCTTCGCTTGCAGCTTTGGTAAGGTCGGTCGAGAAGTTATCGAGAACGGGAGTCTTTCCGTCTGACTTGCGGCTTTGAGCAGTGGTTACAGAGCTTTTGGCTGTCTGTTCGTTCGAAGAAGACATATCAGCTTCTTCCTCATCTTCGTCAGGAAGTCCGATGCCGTCTTTAGGAGAAGCGGCTTTCTGCAAGTAGGCAAACAGGTCTTCATAGCTTACATTGTTGAATTCGAGTACCTCTTTGGCACCGTTGCTAACTTGGTCGTGCAGTATAGCCAATAAGAGGTGTTGCACGTCTACTGTCTGTGTATGCTGTATACGTGCTTCGAGTATGGCGAGCTTCAGTATGTTGCTTGCCTTTTCGTTGAGCACGAGATCGGTTGTATTGATGGGTTGTCCTAACTCATCTTCGCGCACACGTTCTTCGAGTTCTGTCTTTACAGCAGAAATATTGACCTTCATTCTATCGAAAATATCGTGTATAGGATTGTTTTTCTCACGCAGTATACCCAAGAGCAAGTGCTCGGGTCCTACCGATCTGCTTGCTAAACGAGTGGCTTCTTCGCGACTGAAAGCAAGTATTTCTGATACTTTTGGCGAAAATTGACTTGTCATATTTCTTTTTACCTTTCTTGTTCTAAATGTTGTTACTATTGGTGCTATCCTTCCTGAATTTATAAACACTCCTCTCATTTCTTACGGGAATCGCACGTTAGGTATATAATCTATCAATTACAAACATTATGCCAAATCGTATTATCTGGTATGTATATTGAAGATATTCGTACCGTTTATCGTGTCGTTTTCTATATCGAGATGCTGCATACAGCCGCCGAGCATGTTTTTTATCTGGCTGATACGTGCTTTTTGTCTGCTGTTGTCGAACGTTTCATAATAGGCAAGCGAGCTTGTAAGATAGTCGTAAGAATTGTTCCATTTGTCCGTAAAAGCGTAGCAAAGTCCTAATTTAAACAAGGCTTCAGCTCTTTCATTAGGATAACATACGGTAAGCATCATCTCGTAAAGAGGTATGGCTTCGGCATATTGTTTTAGGTTGAAATGGCTTTCGGCATCGGCATAATAATAGAAAGAACGTTCGTGCGGGGCAAACGAACCGAGCTGCGGAATGCTTTCATCAAGATGTGTAGCAGCTTTCTCATAGTCCCATTCGTAGTAGAAACATACGCCGAGGTATGCTTTGAAACGCGGATTAAGCCGGTATGTCTTATCTAATTGCCGGAATATGATCATTGCCTCGTGATACTTTTCACTCTGAAAATATTCGATAGCCTTACCCAATTGCTCGCTATCGTTGTGCTGTTTTTCTGGTTGCCAAGCATAAGCGGGCAGCACAGATATGAGAAGTATATATAAAAGGTTTCTGAACATGTAAGACAATTTTATGGAACCGTTTATTCCGTATAGAATTTAATGAGGCGCTTGATGGCATCTTTACAGACTGCACAGAACTCGGGATACTCGTTTGTACGCATGCGGCAGTCTTGTTGCCCCCTATATACGCCTTTTAAAGAATAGCCTGCTCCCTCGAACACACCTATTTTTTGCAAGTTTTTGGTAGGCGGCGTAGGGATGGGAGTACCCTTGTCGATCATCTTTTCCCATTTGTTATGGAAGTTGTGCAGGGTAGTAAGATTGGGTTCCCACGGTTCGATATCGTGAGGATACATGGGTATTTGTTCCTGCTCATAGGCATACTCGTCGCCTAATCCCGCAAAGCTATGTCCGAATTCATGTACCACTACAGACCTGTAAGCAGGGTGGTGTGTCATAGACAGATTATAGGAATTGAGTATTCCCCCGCCGCCATATTTATCGGTATTTACAAGAACTATCAAGTGTTCGTAGGGCGTTCCTGCCATGATGTCGTGCAGATCGTTGATGCTAAGTGTGGTAAGATAGCGGTCGCTATAGAACGTGTCGAAGTGCGAATGCAGTGCTGTATTCTTCCATATCCCGCGTGACGGTTCGCTTGTACCGCTGTCTATCGACGGCGATTTCACTGCAATAATGTTGAATTTGTCACGAAGTGTCTTGAACGGTTCGTGCTCGAACAGTGCTTCCATGGCAATCTTTGCATCGTTCAGAAAGGTGTGCATCTCGTCTTCACGGTATCCTTCCGCCACGTATGCAATGTGAATGCAACGGGTTGTATCCTTTGCTTTTTGCAGTGTAACGTATGGCGTAACATGGCTGAACCCTATGTGTCTGATCAATATGTCTGACGGTACGACCAGATGTGTCAATGTTGCAGTAATGTTTCTGCGGTTGTCTTTTAAGTCTACCGTTATGTCCACAGTGTCGTTGGGCATTGGTATAAGGAAAGAATTCTGGAACGATTTCCGCGCTGTCTTGGCTTCATCGTACGACAACCATTCCTGAAAAAGAGTGGAAAACGAATTACGGAAGATTACTTTCCCTGTTTTATGACTCCTTACGGTAATCTGTCCGTTGCCTTCGACAGGTATCTCTGCCAGTCTTTGTCGTTTGCCGTACCAGCGGGGAAGCATATTAAGTTTGTCGACATATATATTCTGCGATGCACTGTTACCTGCGAAAATATAGTCGATACGTAATGTGCTGTCTTTAAAATAGGTGCCGAACGTTTGTGCATTGGCTGCCATAGTGCAGAGGTAGAGATAAAACAAAGAGAGAATAAACCTTTTCATTGTTCGATTTCCTTTAAAAGTTTAATGATGTAATCACGGTGCCAATCTTCCTCGTGGAAGACTGTCTTGCCGTGTAACAGAATGTCTATGTCAAGATTGACCGTATTTTTCTTGCGCAAAGTTTTGGTATCTTTGCACTTGATTTCTACCTGCCTGAGAGTTCTCCTTATCTGATTGATTGTATGTGAAGTATTGACGTAGGCCAAACAATTAAGAAACTTATCAGACTCTATTCCGATGGGTTCCGTCCACACTCGTGAGGTAAACCTTATGTTTTTGAACTGTCTGCTTAAGTTTGTTATTGCTTCTTCGATATGGCGTTGTTGGTCATGATTGGAGCCTAATGCCAATATTAATATGGTAGATACAGCCATTTTTGCAAATATACTAATATTTATTAAACCTAATTCATATATTTTATTTTTTTATGATTTTATGTATCTTTGCACGCAAAAGACAAGATATGAGAAAGACTTTTATATTCTTGACGATTTATTTGTTTTCATTGGGGATGTCGGCCCAAATGAAATGGAATGCCACATATCAGACTTATATCAATCAATATAAAGACCTTGCCATAGAACAAATGCTAAAATTCAATATTCCGGCAAGCATTACGCTGGCACAGGGGCTATTTGAAAGCAGGGCAGGACAGAGCCGTTTGGCACGTTTAGGGAACAATCATTTCGGAATAAAATGCCATGGATGGACGGGACGTACGATTATCGAAGACGATGATGATAATGGCGAATGCTTTCGCGCATACGATAATGCGTTGCAAAGTTTTGATGATCACAGCAGATTTCTTAGTAACAACACAAGATACAGCAGCCTTTTTAGACTGCAACGTACGGACTATAAGGCATGGGCAAGGGGCCTCAAAGCCTGCGGATATGCCACTAATCCGGTATATGCAGATAAGCTGATCGGGATTATAGAGTTATATAAATTATACCAATACGATAGGGCCAGCACCTTTGACCGGTTCATGGCGCGCCACTCGGCAACGGATGTTCCTGCGCAAAAAGGCGGAACATTGCATCCTATATACATATATAACCGCAACTATTATTTAAGGGCACGCAAGGGAGATACATTCCGTACGATTGCTGAAGAGGTGGGAATTTCGTACCGAAAGATAGCAAAATATAACGAACGCGATAAGCATGATGCGCTTACAGAGGGAGAAATTGTTTATTTAAAGAAGAAACAAAAGCGGGCAGACAAGGCTTTTAAGCGGCGTCCTCATAGGGTTAAAGCTGGCGAAAGTATGTATTCGATAGCCCAACAGTATGGTATCCGTACCAAGAGTTTATATAAGATGAACCACCTTTTGCCGACTTATCAGATAAAGGTGGGCGATGTATTAAGAGTATATTAATGGTGTATCGACGATAGGGAGGCCTTCTGATTTTATTAGACAGGCCTCCTGTTTTTGTTATCGGGTATCAATGGCCGGAACAGAACGCAATACACACAGGTTTGTCTACGTGAATATCGTGATGAGTATCGGTAAGCAAGCCCGTTGAACGGTTGATTTCGAATACCTGTATGATATTGCTATCTCTGCAGGCACATAGCAGAAACTTGCCATTGGGCGTAATGTTGAAGTTACGCGGGTGCATTCCGGTAAGCTGATATCCTACTTTTGTAAGCATTCCCGTTTCTGTATTTACTTTGAATATGGCGATGCCGTCGTTCTTCAGTCGGTTGCTCGAGTACAGAAAACGGCCGTCGGGCGAAATATGTATATCAGCTCCGCCGCGAGCATTCACTTCATCCGATTGTATTTCTTGGAGCATTTTCTTGTTTTTGTTCTGCAGATCGAATACCGTAACATTGCCCGATAGCTCGCTCATGATGTACAGAAATCTACCGTCGGAACTATATTCAATATGGCGAGGGCCCGAGTCTCGGGGCACTTTAACAAGTATCTTTGCCCTTCCTAACGTGCTTTTGTCTTTTTTAATTTCAATCTGTAACAGCCTGTCGGCACTAAAGTCTGTGGCGTATATGTGCTTTCCATCGGGAGCAAACCTTGTGCAATGGATGTGGGGAATTGCCTGACGATCGGCGTCGGGGCCGCCGATACCTCCTTTTATCTGTCGGGACATCGGCTGCAGAATGCCCTCTGCATTCAAAGGAAATATGCTCATAGAGCCGCCGGAATAATTGGCCGTGAGAACTATTTTGCCGTTTGTGGCTATGTAGCAGGGATCTTCGCCATACGTTCTTTGGGTATTTATCAGTTGCATGGCTCCGGTATGTTTGTCGAATTTTACAGTGCTGACGGTTGCTGTGGTATCGTTTTTTTCCGATACGGCGTATATATGATTACCGTCTTTCGAAAGCGTAAGGTAAGAAGGGTTCTCTATATCCAGCGAATGTAAGGCTTTTACCGTTCCTGAATGTTGGTTGAAATCGAATGAATAGATGCCCTTGCTCGCTCCATCGGTATAAGTTCCGACGATTAACTTTAGGTTTTCTTGCGCTCTTATGCCCATTAACGGCAAGAAAAGTGCAGAAAGTGCGATGATTAGTCTTGCTTTCATATTGTTTAAAATTTAGTTATACGGTTTAATTTGGGTACAAAGATATGTTTTTCTTTGAAATCCGACAATGAATAGATTGCATACTTTTGCAAATTATGATTGTTGTCCGGTGCTGCGATGGGTGCCGGTGATAATATGTTTGTCGTAGGTACGGCAGGTAAAAACGGGCTGTTGTTTATTGCTTAACCGGCAGTGTGTTTTATAAATTTATTCTTGGCAGGTGCCTTTTTACAACGATTTTTTGTAATTTTGTGCACGTATTATGGACACAATAGGATTAACAGGAATGAGAAAGGGGATTGTGGGAGTGCAATTTCTCTTTGTAGCTTTCGGGAGTACAGTGCTTGTTCCGTTGCTTGTGGGGCTCGATCCGGCAACGGCATTGTTTACGGCTGGTTTAGGTACTTTTATCTTTCATTTCGTGACGAAAGGTAAAGTACCTATTTTTTTAGGCTCGAGTTTTGCGTTTATTGCGCCCATCATCGCGGCTTCGAAACAATGGGGAATGCCCGGAACCTTGGCAGGTTTGGCCGGCGTGTCGCTGGTCTACTTCGTGATGAGTGCCCTTGTAAAGTGGCAAGGCAGGAGGTTTCTCGATAAATTATTTCCTCCTGTAGTCATCGGACCGGTAATTATATTGATCGGACTTACACTGTCTGGCAGTGCTGTCGATATGGCCAAGACCGATTGGCTGCTTGCTTTCGTATCGTTGATAACGGCCATTCTCGTGCTTTCACTTGCCAAAGGATTGTTGAAACTGGTGCCTGTAATCTGTGGAATTATAGTGGGTTACACCGTTGCCCTGTGTATGGGAAAGGTCGATCTTGCCCCTGTAGCGGCCGCACCTTGGTTTGCTCTTCCGTCTTCTATAGCCTCTTTCCACTTTCCGGCGTTCTCTTGGGAGCCGTTCTTGTATATGATACCCGTGGCCATAGCGCCGGTTATCGAGCATATCGGCGATGTGTATGTGGTCGGGGCTGTGGCTCAAAAAGACTTTGTTAAGGATCCCGGGCTTCACAGAACCCTGTTGGGCGACGGGTTGGCATGCCTTTCGGCAGCCTTGTTGGGCGGGCCTCCCGTTACTACATATAGCGAAGTGACCGGCGCAATGTCTATCACAAAGATCACACATCCGCAGGTTGTCCGCATATCGGCGGCCACAGCAATCGTGTTTTCCGTAATAGGTAAGCTCAGTTCATTGCTGCAGAGCATTCCGTCGGCAGTACTCGGAGGTATCATGCTCCTGTTGTTCGGAACCATTGCCGGCGTGGGTATTCAGAATTTGGTGCAGCATCATGTCGACATGAACAGAACGCGCAACATCATTATCATATCCGTTACGCTCACCATGGGCATCGGTGGAGCGGTATTGTCTTGGGGGAGTTTCGCCATCAGCGGTATCGGACTCTCTGCTATTGTAGGGGTGATATTGAACTTAGTCCTTCCAAAAGAGAAAGAAAATGAAGCCTGATAACGATTTCGAACGGCTGTGGAGCGAGAATAGAAGGCGCATCTTAGAGGCCGATGCCGAGTATCTGAGTATCAAAGAAAGCTACCGCATGAAGTCTGGAACCGACTGGTTACTCTTCGGAATACCCGCTGTGGCTGCCATAGTCGTGCTAAATTTCTCTTTTTTCGGAAATGAATTGCTGAACTGGATGCTGGGTGCTGTGGCGGCAATCGTGTCGTTCGTGATTTGCGTGTGGGTAAAATCGCTGCTGAACGGCAACCGTCCGCTTTCGGAAGTAGAGGAAGATATAAAGAAACGATGCAGGGAGAAGTACGAAAAGACAGGCGAACTGCTTTAAACGAACATCAGATCGCTCATGACCATATCGCTTACGTACAGCCCCTTGCGCGTCAGTCTTGCACGATTGTCATTAATTTCGAGCAAGCCCGAAGCTATGTGTTTGCGGGCATTTTTCATAAAATAATTTCTGAAATTCGGGTGCTGTTTGTTCAGATCGATGCCTTCGTAAGTTCGGAGAGCCGTGGTAATGGTGTCGTTATATACGGTCTCCGGCGATAGAATTTCTTTCTCCATCGGTATTTCGCCGTGCTCTATTCCCTGCATATATAGTTCAATATTGTCGATATTCCATTGCCTCGACCGGCAGTCATAGGAATGTGCAGCCGCGCCGATGCCTATGTATGGAACGGCTTGCCAATAGCTGCTGTTGTGACAGCTTCTGTATCCGGGCTTGGCAAAGTTGCTGATTTCGTAATGTTCATAGCCAGCGGAACAGAGTTTGTCTATCAGTATTTCGTACATACTTCGGCTTTTCTCTTCATCCGTTTCCTGTACTTTACCCAGCGAAAGCATCTTGAATAACCGAGTGCCTTCCTCGTACATCAGACTGTAAGCCGATATATGTTCCACTTCCAAGGCTAAGGCGCGGTCGATATCTGTACGCCATTCGTGGAGCGTTTGGCTCGGAAAGCCGAACATAAGGTCGATGCTAATGTTGTTGATGCCCGCTCTTCTTAAATCAGATACGGCAGAAACGATTTCAAGGGAGGTGTGTCGTCGGTTCAAGAAGCGCAGTCTTTCGTCGGAAAATGTTTGTGCTCCCAAGCTCACACGGTTGACAGGAAGTGAACGGAGTGCCGATGCAAAATCGGCAGTTACATCATCCGGATTGCATTCCAATGTGACCTCTTGCAGACAACCGGTATCATACACCTTATTAATATTATGGAATATCGTGCTTAGATGGCGATGCGAGAGCAACGAAGGCGTACCCCCGCCGAAATAAATCGTACGGATACGCCTGTCGGGCAGATAATCTTTCCGCAATTCCATCTCTTTGCAAACGGCTCTGACGTATCGGTCGATAAACTCAGATTGCGTGGTCGAGTAGAAGCCGCAGTATATGCAGCGGCTTTCGCAGAACGGAATATGTATGTAAAGTCCGTACATGAATGTTCAAATTTGTTACAAATTTACTAATATGTTTTAAAAGATACCACCAATTCATTTAATTCTTTTGCGCAATATAGGAAAAATGTATAACTTAGACGGCGAATGTTTAACAGACGAAAGTATTAACCATTTTAAATCTATAACCGTTATGCGAGTATATCAAACTAACGAAATTAAGAACATTGCCTTGGTTGGCAGTGCGGGTAGCGGCAAGACTACTCTTGCCGAAAGTATGCTTTTTGAGGCCGGACTCATTAAACGTCGCGGCAGTATAGAGGCCAAAAACACGGTCAGTGACTATTTCCCAGTTGAGCAAGAATACGGCTACTCGGTATTTCCAACTGTTTTTCATGTAGAGTGGAACAATAAAAAACTTAATATAATCGATTGCCCGGGGGCCGACGACTTTATAGGCGGAGCCATTACGGCATTGAATGTAACCGACGAAGCCGTTATTCTTATCAATGGTCAATACGGTCCTGAAGTCGGCACACAGAACGTTTTTCGCTATACAGAGAAGCTCAAGAAGCCGGTTATATTCCTCATTAATCAGCTGGATTCCGATAAATGTGACTTCGATGCCATTATCAACAACATGAAAGAGATATATGGACCGAAGTGCGTACAGATACAGTATCCGATAAATACAGGCAGTGATTTCAATTCGCTTATCGACGTTTTGCTGATGAAGAAGTTCACTTGGAAGCCGGAAGGTGGTACACCTACTGTTGAAGATATACCTGCCGAAGAGATGGACAAGGCTATGGAACTGCATAAAAAACTTGTTGAAACCGCTGCTGAAAACGATGAGAGTTTGATGGAGAAGTTCTTCGAAAGCGAGACACTTACCGAAGATGAGATGCGCGAAGGCATCCGTAAAGGGCTGATAACACGTTCTATATTCCCCATATTCTGTGTTTGTGCGGGCAAAGACATGGGCGTGCGTCGTCTGATGGAGTTCCTCGGAAACGTGGTACCCTTTGTGGGTGAGATGCCAAAGGTGCACAACTCGCGTGGCGAGGAAGTAGCTCCGAACAGCAATGGTCCGCAGTCTATCTATTTCTTTAAGACGGGTATGGAGCCACATATCGGTGAGGTGTCTTACTTTAAGGTAATGAGCGGAAGTGTTAAATCGGGCGATGATCTGACGAATTCCGACCGTGGAAGCAAGGAACGTATAGGGCAAATTTACGCTTGTGCGGGCGCCAACCGCGTGCCGGTAGACCAATTAAATGCCGGAGATATAGGCTGTACCGTGAAATTGAAAGATGTGAAAACGGGTAATACATTGAATGGAAAGGACGTAGAGCAGCGTTTTGATTTCATTAAATATCCAAACTCTAAGTATAGCCGTGCCATCAAAGCCGTGAATAGCGCCGAAATGGAGAAACTCATGGCTGCTCTGTTGAAGATGAGACAGGAAGATCCCACGTGGATAGTAGAGCAATCGAAAGAATTGAGGCAAACGATAGTGCACGGACAGGGTGAGTTTCATCTGCGTACACTGAAATGGCGTCTGGAAAACAACGAGAAACTTGCGGTGAAATTCGAAGAACCTAAGATACCTTATCGTGAGACCATCACCAAACAGGCACGTGCAGATTATCGGCATAAGAAGCAAAGTGGCGGCGCCGGACAGTTCGGAGAAGTGCATCTGATAGTAGAACCGTATGCGGAAGGCATGCCAGATCCTACCGTTTACAAGTTCAACGGACAGGAATTCAAAATGAATATAAAGAGCAAAGAAGAGGTAGATTTGGCATGGGGAGGTAAGCTGGTGTTCATAAATTCCGTTGTCGGAGGCGCCATAGACCTGCGCTTTATACCTGCTATTCTTAAGGGTGTGATGGACTGTATGGAGCATGGACCGCTCACAGGAAGCTATGCC
Organism: Prevotella phocaeensis; assembly: GCF_900065875.1. Classification (NCBI taxonomy): domain Bacteria; kingdom Pseudomonadati; phylum Bacteroidota; class Bacteroidia; order Bacteroidales; family Prevotellaceae; genus Prevotella; species Prevotella phocaeensis. The sequence goes on from NZ_LT160626.1 coordinate 451,451, forward strand.
CGCGACGTCAGAGTGGTTGTCTACGATGGAAAGATGCACCCTGTAGATTCGAATGAACTATCGTTTACGCTTGCTGCCCGCCATGCTTTTGCCGATGCATTCAAGCTTGCCGGCCCGAAAATACTTGAGCCCATTTACGATTTGGAGGTATATGTGCCATCCGATTACATGGGCGATGTGATGAGCGACTTGCAGGGACGCCGCGCCTTGATTATGGGTATGGACAGCGAAGCGGGCTATCAGAAGCTGGCTGCAAAGATACCCTTAAAGGAGTTGGCCAACTATTCGATCTCGTTAAGCAGCCTTACCGGCGGTCGTGCTTCGTTTACTACGAAGTTTGCAAGCTACGAGTTGGTACCGAACGAGCTGCAGACAAAACTCATAGCCGAACATGAAACCGAGTTAAAAGAGGAAGAAGATTAATCGTTTTGTGCTCTCTTGTAAGAACCGGAACATAATAATATAAGGTTCATACCCGCGTGCCGATACGCATAGGGTATGAACCTTTTTTTGATCACAAGGCATTCTGTGCCTTATAGATGCACGGTTTATGTCCGATATATATACCGTCTGTGCCGGATAGATGTATAGTGTGTTCTTGACAGGCGTATCAGTCAATGTATTTGAACCGAGAGCCCAATCGGAGCAGGTGATAGATTAAGTCCAAAAGTCTCTGCTTTCTGTTGGTGTCATGATGCCTCCGCATTTGGGGCATGTGTGCCCGTTCCATCGTGTAATTTTATCGTTTCCGCATCGTGGACATAGTCTTCCTGTCTCCGAATTGAACGATGGAGCCACGTCGCCTATCACTCCTCCGACCACAATATTCCGTATGGCTTTGCACTCCGGACATAAGATGGGCGTGATATGTTGTCCGAACAATCCCTTTCCTTCGTAGATTTCGGCTTCATATCCACATTTATTGCATCTGTAAATTCTCTTTAAAGCCATGTGTAGATGTTGTATGTTTAAATTTTATAGGGGAGTTGTTGCCCCCACTTGTACATAAAACAGCGATGCATATAGATATTTCTGTTAGTGGCAGATGGAGAAATAGCACAAAAAAACCGTTGAGCTATGCCCAACGGTTCGTTTCTCTCATTTTTCAGTTCGAGCTATAATTACATAGCAGAATCTGCTGCTGCTGTGTCAACTGCTGCTGTATCAACAGTATCAACTGCTACTGTGTCACTGTCGTTTGTGTTAGCAGGAGCTGCTGTCTTCTTACAAGAAGAAGCAAAAGAGATAGCTACGATAGCTACGAACATTAAAACTAATTTCTTCATTTTCTTTGCTTTTTAAATCTGTAAAACAATCATTTGTTTATTAAAACGTTGCAAAGGTAAGTATTTTTTTAATATGTTGTCATTTTTTTTGTGACTTTTTTTCGATGTATTTGTAACTTCTTTCTAATCTATTGTATATCAGTAATTTGCAAACTGGTAACGAATGTTAAAGTTTTTCGGCAGGAGTATTTTCGTGTTATTTGCCATGTTTTTGGGATGTCTGGGGGCTAAAAAGTGATTGCCTTGCAGTAGAATTTGATGAAAAAACCGTAACTTTGCATTACGTATATAATATATAAGGTAGACCGGAGGATGTTTTTTCTCTGTTTGATGTATAATTTGGGTAAGGTAATATGATTGATTCGAGCGCTTTTCAGGGGAAAAAAGCCGTCTATTATACACTTGGTTGCAAGCTTAACTTCTCGGAAACGTCGACATTCGGCAAGCTGTTACAAGAATATGGTGTAACGAATGCTGCCGATGGAGAGCGGGCAGATATCTGTTTAATCAATACTTGTTCGGTAACAGAGGTGGCAGACCATAAATGCAGGCAGGCCATTCATCGTATGGTGAGGGATAATCCGGGAGCGTTTGTCGTGGTAACCGGTTGCTATGCACAGCTGGAATCGGAGACCGTGAGCAAGATAGAAGGAGTGGATTTGGTACTGGGTAGCAATGAAAAAGCTAATTTGGTACAGCGGTTGAACGATGCTTGGTTAGAGAAAAGTACTATCAGCAGTGCCAGCGGTTTCAACGAACATCTGCACGCTTTTCACTCGGTAAAGACGAAAGACATAAAAACTTTCGCTCCTTCTTGCTCGAGGGGAAACCGTACAAGATATTTCTTAAAAGTGCAAGATGGTTGCAATTACTTCTGTACTTATTGCACAATACCCTATGCGAGGGGCTTCTCTCGTAATCCTACTATTGCCTCCTTGGTTGAACAGGCCCGGCAGGCAGTGGCCGAAGGCGGTAAGGAAATTGTGCTTACCGGCGTGAACATCGGCGATTTCGGGGTAACTACAAATGAGCGTTTTATAGATTTAGTGAAGGCTTTAGATAAGGTCGAAGGCGTTAAAAGATACCGCATAAGCAGCTTGGAACCCGATCTTTTAGACGACGAACTGATAGAATATTGTGCCCGTTCGCGTGCTTTTATGCCACATTTTCATATTCCCTTGCAGAGTGGTTCCGATGATGTACTCAAGCTGATGCACCGACGTTACGATCGTACACTGTTCGCTCATAAAATACAGTTGATAAAAGAAAAGATGCCGGATGCCTTTATAGGCGTGGATGTGATGGTGGGTTCTCGCGGTGAACGCCCCGAGTATTTCGAAGATTGTTACGATTTTCTTCGATCACTGGATATAACTCAGCTTCATGTTTTCCCTTATAGTGAACGACCGGGTACCGTTGCACTGTCGATACCTTATGTAGTTGCCGAAAAAGAAAAGAAACTCCGTTCCAAACGTTTGCTGCAGCTTTCCGACGAAAAAACGCAGGCTTTCTATGCCAAATATATAGGGACGACGGCCGAGGTGTTGTTCGAAAAGGCCACGGTGGGTAGGGCTATGCACGGTTTCACCGAAAACTATATCCGTGTGGAGCTGCCCGCATCGCTGGCACGTGAGGAATACGACAACCAATTGATTACCGTCGAGCTCGGTAATTTTAACCATGATAAATCATCATTAAAGGCGATATTATGAAATTGGCAATTGTTATATTGAACTGGAATGGGCGGGCTATGCTTGAAAAATACTTGCCCAAAGTGCTCGATTACTCGCGTGACGAGGCGACAGTCTTTGTATCTGACAACGCTTCGACCGATGATTCGTTGCGCTGGATCGAGAAACATTGCCGAGAGTGCAAGACTATATCGCTCGAAAAGAATTGGGGTTTTGCCGATGGATATAACCGATCGTTGAAACAGATAGATGCTGAATACTATCTACTTCTCAATTCAGACATCGAAGTTACCCATCATTGGCTTACTCCTCTTATCGAATTTATGGATAATCACCCTGAAGTAGCGGCTTGTCAGCCTAAACTTTTGTCGGAAAAAGATAAGGACTCCTTTGAATATGCCGGTGCTTGCGGAGGCTTTTTAGATAGGTATGGTTATCCTTTTTGTAGAGGGCGTATTTTCGAAACCGTAGAAAAAGACTACGGACAATATGACTATTTACAGGAAATATTGTGGGCCTCGGGGGCTTGCATGATGGTTAGAAGCAAAGATTATTGGGCTGCCGGCGGGCTTGACGGGCGTTTCTTCGCCCACAATGAGGAGATCGACCTCTGTTGGCGCCTGCGTATTATGGGGCGAAAACTATATTGTATTCCCGAAAGTTATGTGTATCATGTGGGAGGAGGCACACTTCCGAAAGGCAATCCCATGAAAACTTTCCTTAATTTTCGTAACAACTTGACCATGCTTTACAAAAATCTACCCGAAAAAGACTTTATACATGTCATGCGTGTGAGGCGTGTGCTCGATTACGTAGCGGCCTTTGAAACGCTCATCATTAACCGTAATTGGAGAGATTTTACGGCAATCTTCAAGGCAAGAAGGGCTTTTCGACGATGGCTTCCCGACTTTTACGAAGACCGTAAACGTATTCAGAATATGCGGAAAGACAACACTGCAGATGAAAGAGAAAGATTCTCTATCCTTCGTCTTTATTATATAAAAGGTATCAGGCAATATTCTAAAATAGTATAGAAAGTGCTATACAATATGCGTATTCTTAATTTTAACAATTTAAAGTTTAAGCGGTTATTTAACGTGTTAATTTAATATTTTTAGCTTAAATGTTTGATTTTAAAATATTTTTTAGTACTTTTGTCGCAATAATTCGGATAATATTGTTACGGTGAGGAAGGTTTATTTCATATTCATGATAGCGATGTTGCTTTGTTCGGCATGCGAATATAAGCTGAAACCAAACGATGATGAGCAGGATTTTCGTATCGAAATTCAGCGTTATGACCGGTTGGAAAGCCGCTATCTTACTACAGGTGACTTCTCTGCATTGCAACAAATGAACACCGGTTATCCCATGGAAACGCGCACATTGATAGAAGATGTGCTGCAATTAGGTGAGGTAAACGATCCCGAAATCAATAGTAAATTTCTGAAATTCTATCAAGATACGCTTCTTCAAACCATCATTGCCGATGCCGAAACGCAGTATGCAAGTATGGAGGACATTAATCGTAGTTTGGATAAAGCTTTCGAAAGGTTAGAGAAGATATTGCCTAAATTGGAACTGCCCACGGTGTATGCCCAAATCGGAGCGTTGGATCAGAGCGTGGTTATCGGCGATAAATCGATTGGAATTTCATTGGATAAGTATCTTGGAAAGGACTATCTGCCTTATAAGAAGTTCTATTCGCAGCAGCAACGCAGTACGATGACGCGCGATTTCATTGTGCCCGATTGTCTGAATTTTTATCTGCTAAGTCTGTTCCCATTGAAGAATTATTCCAATAGATCGCAGATGGAAAAAGACCTGCATATGGGTAAAGTGATGTGGGTTGTAAATAAAATCATGGATACCCATTTCTTCAACACCAAGTATGTGGACATGGTAGACGGGTATATGAAGAAAAATAAGAAGGTTAGCATAAAGGAAATGCTTCTTTCGGACAACTATCAACTTATTCAAGAGACCGGATAAAACAGCCTTAGGCCGGTAGGCTTTTTTACCTTTTTTTAATTTTTACGGAAGCAATGTCTATCTTCTAAGAAACTTATATCAGCCTTTTAAAGGGCTTATATCTATTATCTAATGGGGTTACATATACTGTTTGGGAAACTATAGCGGTAGTGATAGTAGCCTTTCTTTATAACAACAGGCCGGAAGAGTGGCGGGCATATTGTCCTTGGAATGCTTCGGTATGCCGAAGGTGTTGCATCAGCAGGTTGGCGAATTCATAGTTCTTCAGTCCCCATTTGGGGGCTACGAGCAGATCGGATGGTGCCTGACTCACAAATCTATCGAGTACCAAATCTTTACGTAACAGTTGTATGTAACCGACAATCAGTTCTATATATTCTTGCGGTGTGTACAGGTGGAACGGATGCTTGGCATATTCTTCGGCCAGTTGCGTGCCGTGTATGATCTGCATTTGGTGTATCTTGAGGATGTCGATGGGCAGTGCGGAGATGACAGGTGCTTGGCGCAGACTTTCTTCACGGTCTTCTCCGGGCAGTCCGAGTATGATGTGTGCGCCCGTAAGTATGCCCCTTGCATGGGTTCGTTCTACGGCGGAGCGCGAACAGGCGAAGTCGTGTCCGCGGTTGATGCGTAATAGTGTGCGGTCGTTAGCGGTCTCAATGCCGTATTCCACCAACAGGAAAGTCTGTCTGTTCAGTTCTTCCAAATAGTCGAGAAGGGCCTCCGGCATGCAGTCGGGGCGCGTTCCGATAACGATGCCAACCACACCTTCTGTGTTCAGTGCCTCCTCGTACATGCGACGGAGCGACTCCAGCGGCGAATAGGTGTTGGTATAGGCTTGGAAATAGGCAAGGTATTTCATGGCCGGATATTTCTTCGAGAAGAAACGTTTGCCGTCTTCGAGCTGTTCGGTTATAGACTTTTTGCGGTTACAATACGCAGGGTTAAAGGTTCTGTTATCGCAATATGTGCAGCCTCCTCGACCTGTTAACCCATCGCGGTTGGGGCATGTGAAGCCGGCATCTATGGAAATCTTCTGCACTTTATAGGGAAAACGTTGGCGGAGCCATGTACCAAAATCGTTGTAATATTGTTTCATTTGCTTGCAAAAGTAAGTAAAAATGTCTATCTTTGCAATAGGTTATAACGAAATATCTTATGCGGATGAGAAAGATAATTGTATTTTTAGCAGCGTTATTTATGGTATATTCAGACTTGCAAGCGGCAGAGAGAATGGATTTGAAGGCAATTGCAAAGGGTGAATTTGCCGCGAAAACCATTACAGGAATAACTCCTATCGAAGGTACAGACCGCTATGCACGCATCAGTAGCGATGGGAAACAGATTGTGGAATATTCGTTTAAGACAGGCAAGCAGACCGGTGTGCTCTTTGATGTAGATAATACGATGGGCGAGAAGATAACTTCTTTCGATGGTTATACGATGTCGCCCGATGGCAAGAAGATGCTTATACAGACGGAAACCAAACCGATTTACCGTCGTTCTTTTCGGGCTGTGTTCTATATTTATACCATCTCGTCGCGTAAGTTGCAGCGCCTATCCGATGGAGGTCCGCAACAAGTGCCTGTTTGGTCGCCGGATGGCAACCAAATAGCTTTCGTTCGAGACAACAATATCTATCTTGTAAAGCTGCTCTACGATAATGCCGAGAGCCAAGTAACCAAGGATGGACGGAAGAACGAGGTGATTAACGGCGTGCCGGACTGGGTAAATGAAGAGGAATTCGGGTTCAACAAAGCGTTGTGTTTCAATGCTGATGGCACGATGATTTGCTGGCTTCGCTACGACGAGAGTAAGGTGAAAACCTATTCCCTGCAGCTCTTCAAAGGTGAAAAGCCCGCGAGAAAGGAGTTTGCGGAGTATCCGGGACTTTATTCTTACAAGTATCCGAAAGCAGGAACCGACAACTCTGTGGTTACCGCATGGAGTTATGATATTAAAAGCCATAAGGCCAACCGGCTGCAAGTGCCGCTGGCAGAAGACGGATACATGCCGCGCATCAAGCCCACTGCCAATGCGGAGAAGATTATTGTGTACACGATGAACCGCCATCAGAGCGAACTTAATCTTTACAGCGTGAACCCCCGTAGCACCGTTGCGCAGCTCTTAGTTCAGGAAAAGAATGCAAAATATGTGAAAGAAGAGGCAGTGGAAGGCATCATCATCGGCAAGAACAGTTTCTTATTGCCCAGTGATCGCAGCGGATATATGAATATCTATCTCTACAACATGAACGGCCAGCTGATGCGACAGATAGGAAACGGCACTTTCGATATTACTGCCGTTTACGGATATGATGAAGAAAACGGAGATGTGTATTATCAGGCTGCTTCCATCAATGCGCACGACCGTCAGGTGTTTGTGGCTCATAAGAACGGAAAGACCGACCGTCTGTCTGATCAAGAAGGATGGAATACGGCCGTGATTTCTGGCGATTATCGCTATCTGATCAACACTTGGAGCGATTACAATACACCTTATTTATATACGATACGTGATAATAAGGGTAAAATACTTTCCATCCAATTGGACAACAACGAACTGAAAAGCAAGATATCCGGCTTTGGATGGACGAAAAAAGAAACGTTTACCTTTACTACTTCAGAGGGAGTGAAGCTCGACGGATGGATGATAAAGCCGACAGATTTCAATGCTGCGAAGAAATATCCCGTCATTATGTACCAATACAGTGGGCCTGCGAGCCAGCAGGTTGTAAACTCTTGGCGCGTCGGCTCTATGGGGCAGGGCGGCGCTTTCGACTATTATTTGGCACAGCAGGGCTTTATAGTGGTCTGTGTAGATGGGCGTGGCACCGGTGGGCGCGGCTCCGAATTCGAGAAGTGTACCTATCTGCGGCTCGGAGACCTCGAGTCTAAGGATCAGGTAGAGGCGGCTTTGTGGCTGGGTAAGCAGTCTTTTGTGGATAAAAACCGTATCGGTATTTGGGGCTGGAGTTTCGGAGGTTTCAACACTTTGATGAGCATGAGCGAAGGGCGTGCAGTGTTTAAGGCCGGTGTTGCCGTGGCTCCTCCAACGAATTGGAAGTATTACGACACGGTATATACCGAACGTTACATGCGTACACCTAAGGAAAATCCCGACGGTTATGCCCTTAATCCGATCGAACGTGCCGATAAGTTGCAGGGTGCATTGCTTATCTGTCACGGTTCGGCCGACGATAATGTGCAGCCGCAGAATACTTTTGAGTACGCCGAAGCGCTTGTTCAGGCAGATAAAGACTTCAAAGAAAACTATTATACCAACCGAAATCACGGCATATCCGGCGGCAATACCCGTAATCATTTGATGAGACAGATCGCCAACTTCTTTATCAAAGAACTGAAATAACCAATCGCAAATACATTATGAAGAAACTTTTATTAGGCGATGAAGCCATTGCTCAAGGGGCCATAGATGCCGGATTGAGTGGTGTGTATGCCTATCCGGGAACTCCATCTACGGAGATTACCGAGTATATACAATGCTCACCGGTAGCCAAGGAACGTGGTATTCACAGCAAATGGGCTACGAATGAGAAGACTGCAATGGAGCAAGCGCTGGGCATGTCGTATATGGGAAAGCGTGCACTTGTGTGCATGAAGCATGTCGGACTGAATGTCTGTGCCGATCCTTTTGTCAATTCGGCGATTACAGGTACCAATGGCGGCCTTGTCGTTCTGGTGGCCGACGATCCTTCTATGCATTCTTCGCAGGACGAACAAGACAGTCGTTTCTATGCTAAATTTGCAATGATTCCCTGTTTTGAGCCTTTCAATCAGCAGAATGCATATGATATGATGGCGACAGCTTTCGATTATAGCGAGAGAATACATCTGCCTGTGCTCGTTAGAGTGACAACCCGTCTGGCGCATTCGCGTGCCGTTGTAGAGATAGCGGAAACATCTCGCCCTGAAAACGATATGAACTATGATGCCAAGGCGAGCGATTGGGTGCTGCTTCCTGCCTTTGCCAGAAAGCGCAATGATATGGTAACGGCTCAACAGGCTGCGCTTGAAGAAGACTCGGCAGGCTCGTCTTATAACGCTTATATTGATGCTCCCGATCGTTCCCGCGGCGTGATAGCAAGCGGAATTGCATTCAATTACCTGAACGAATGTTATCCGCAGGGCTGTCCGTTCCCTGTTCTGAAGATCTCACAATACCCGTTGCCCAAGAGACTTGTTAACAGATTGACTGCCGAATGCGATGAAGTATTGGTGATAGAAGAAGGTCAGCCGTTCATAGAGGATATGGTTAGAGGCGTTATGCCGGGCAATGCTGTTATTAAGGGCAAGTTTACGGGCGATCTGCCCCGTACCGGTGAGCTCACTCCGGATATAGTGAAGAAAGCTTTCGGAATTGAAACAACGCAAGGATATGCACCGTGCGAAGACGTTATATCGCGACCTCCCGCTCTTTGTAAGGGTTGCGGTCACCGCGATGTGTACGGTGTATTGAATGAAGTCTTATCGGAATACGACAACGCAAGGGTATTTGGCGACATCGGATGTTACACCTTGGGCTTTCTTCCGCCCTATAAAGCGATCCATGCTTGTGTGGATATGGGTGCCAGCATTGGCATGGCGAAGGGTGCATCAGAGGCTGGACAGTGGCCGGCCATTGCCATTATCGGCGATTCTACTTTCACTCATAGCGGTATAGCGGGCCTTCTTGATGCGATAAACGAAAACTCTAACATCACAGTTATCATCAGCGACAATCTGACAACAGCGATGACGGGCGGGCAAGACAGTGCTGGTACCTCTAAATTCGAGGCGATCTGTCGCGGTTTGGGCATAGAAGAAGCCCATTTGAAAGTGGTGATTCCCCTCGCCAAGAATATGCCGGAGATCAAACAGATGCTCCGTGAGGAAATAGAATATAAAGGGGTGAGCGTTATCATTCCGAGGAGAGAATGCGTGCAAACGCTTAAAAGACATGCGTCGGAGAAACGTAAAAACTAAGGAGAAAGCATAATGAAAACGGATATTATATTAAGTGGAGTAGGGGGACAAGGTATTCTTTCCATTGCAACAATTATAGGTGAAGCCGCCTTGAAAGACAATCTTTATATCAAACAGGCAGAGGTTCACGGCATGTCACAGCGCGGTGGAGATGTGCAGAGCAACTTGAGATTGTCATCGGAGCCAATCAATAGCGACCTTATACCATTGGGGTGTGCCGATGTCATCATCTCTATGGAACCGATGGAGGCATTGAGATACCTGCCTTATCTTAGCAAGAAAGGCTGGATTATTACGTCGATAACACCTTTTGTCAATATCCCCGACTATCCTGATTTAGATAAATTGAAAGCCGATTTTGCGAAAGTAGACAACGTGATTTTATTAGATATCGAGCGTTTAGCTAAGGACAATGGCGTTCCGCGCAGTGCAAATGTGATCCTTCTCGGTGCGGCTCAGAAGGCTTTGGGGATAACCTACGACAAGTTGGAGGATGCTGTACGCCGCATATTTGCCCGTAAAGGCGATGCCATTGTGGAAGCCAATGTCAAGGCTTTGGCCATTGGACGCGGAGAACAGAGATAAACGTTTCGTTTAATTCCTACATGCAGATGGAAACACCTATCGAGAAAAAAATCATAGACGATGCGATCAGAGATTTCAAAATACAGGATTTCTCCAAAGCCACAATACGTGAAGTGAAGTCGATTGCGGCATTTGCCGAGCGTGAGTCGGGGGTAGAGTTCATCAAGATGGAGATGGGAATACCGGGATTACCGGCAGCCAAGGTTGGCGTAGAGGCGCAGATCAAGGCTTTACAGGACGGTATAGCCCGTACTTACCCCGATATTCAAGGTCTTCCGGAGCTCAAACGTCAGGCTTCTCGCTTCGTTAAAGCCTTTATAGGCATAGACATCAGCGCCGACGGATGTATTCCCGTTTGCGGAAGCATGCAGGGAACGTTCGCCTCATTCCTTACATGTTCGCAGGCCGATCCGCAGAAAGATACGGTGTTGTTCATAGATCCCGGCTTCCCTGTTCAGAAGATGCAACTCCAAGTGATGGGTATGAAATATGAGACATTCGATGTGTACGATTATCGCGGAGACAAGCTGAATGGTAAGATAGAGACGTATCTGGCGAAAGGGAACATCTGTGCCATCGTTTACAGCAATCCCAATAATCCCTCGTGGGTGTGCCTGAATGAAGAAGAACTGCGCGGTATCGGCGAGCTTGCAACGAAGTACGATGCCATCGTTATGGAAGACCTTGCCTATTTTGCGATGGATTTCAGGAAGCCTTTAAGTACTCCTTTCGAGCCTCCTTATCAAGCAACGGTGGCTCGATATACCGACAATTACATTCTTCTTATCAGCGGATCGAAGGCTTTTAGTTATGCCGGAGAGCGTATAGGAGTGACATGTATTTCCGACAAACTGTACTCTCGCCGTTACGATGCGCTTGCCGAACGATACGAGGGATTGCCTTTCGGGCAGGTATTTTCTACGCGCATGCTTTACGCATTAAGTTCCGGCACCAGTCATAGTGCCCAGTTTGCCATGACGGCTATGCTGAAAGCTGCCGTAGAAGGTACGTATGATTTCAGAAAAGAAGTAGGTGTGTACGGAGAACGAGCACGCCGTTTGAAAGATATATTCTGCAAACATGGCTTTTACATCGTCTATGATAAGGACTTGGATGAGCCTGTTGCCGACGGATTTTATTTCACTATCGGGTATCCCCATATGACTTCGGGGCAGTTGGCGCACGAACTGATGTACTACGGAGTGAGCGCTATCTGCCTTATCACCACGGGAAGCCGGCAGGAAGGGTTGCGTGTATGCACTTCGTTCATAGGCGATCACCAATACAAACTGCTCGAAGAACGAATGAAAATATTCGAAACGAACAACCCCGTCTGACCGTCTATAACCATCGGGGAGGCATGTAGAAAGCTACGAATGCCCATTTTACTAAATATTGCAAAGCAAAAAAGAGATGGTAACCGAACACCATCTCTTTTTTATATTATAGGAGAACGAATTATTCACCCTTGATTGCAGCCACGCCCGGAAGCACTTTACCCTCGATAGCCTCGAGCATTGCGCCGCCGCCTGTGGATACATAAGACACCTTGTCGGCCAGTCCGAACTTGTTGACAGCAGCAACCGAGTCGCCGCCACCCACGAGAGAGAAAGCGCCGTTTTTCTGTGTAGCCTCGGCAACATACTTGGCTATCTCGCCCGTACCGTGGGCAAAATTCTCGAATTCGAATACTCCTACAGGGCCGTTCCATAGAATTGTTTTTGATGAAAGGATAATCTTCTTCCATTCTTCCAATGACTTTTCGGAAGCATCCATCCCTTCCCAGCCGTCGGGAATATTGAATATGTCGACTACCTTACGGTTCGCATCGTTCGAGAACTTATCTCCGGCAACGGTAGCAACGGAAAGGCTCAGGTTTACACCTTTCTCCTTGGCAACCTTCATAACGTTCAGAGCTTCCGGCATCAGGTCGTCTTCGTGAAGCGATTCGCCTATATGACCGCCTTGTGCCTTAATAAAAGTGTAGCCCATGCCACCGCCTATGATCAGATTATCTACCTTATCGAGCAGATTTTTGATGACTCCGAGTTTAGAACTTACCTTAGATCCGCCGATGATAGCGGTAAAAGGATGCTGCGCATTCTTCAACACATTGTCGATAGCCTTTACCTCTTTTTCCATCAGATAGCCCAGCATCTTGTGGTCTGCATCGAAGCTGTCGGCGATAACTGCCGTAGAAGCGTGTCTGCGATGAGCCGTTCCGAACGCATCGTTTACGTAAACGTCTGCGTAAGAAGCCAGTTTCTCTGCAAATGCCTTTTGCTTTTTCTTCATTTCTTTCTTGGCTTCGTCGTATTCGGGCGTACCTTTTTCAACGCCTACAGGCTTGCCTTCCTCTTCCGGATAGAAACGCAAGTTCTCGAGAAGCAATGCTTCTCCCGGCTTCAAAGCGGCAGCTGCCTCGTCTGCCTTGGCACAATCGGGGGCGAATTTCACCTCTACACCGAGCGCATTACTCACGTTCTTTACGATTTGGCTAAGTGAAAGTTCCGGTTTCACCTTACCTTTAGGCTTGCCCATATGGCTCATCATGATCAGTGCACCGCCATCTGCAAGCACTTTCTTTAGTGTAGGAAGCGCACCGCGTATGCGGGTATCGTCTGTAACATTACCTTGCTCGTCTAATGGAACATTGAAGTCCACGCGAACTATTGCCTTCTTGCCGGCAAAGTTGAATTGTTCAATTGTCATTTTTCCTTATTATTTTAGTTAGAAATCTTATTTTTTATTTATTACAAAAATAGTACAAACCGAATGCAAAGAAGTCCGCTGTCATTTGCCGAGGTATTGCCTATTTTATGCAAAAATAATATATTTCCGCGATATACGGAAGTCTCAGCTCCACATTTTGTTCTTTTTCTGCCGACAAACGGCCAAATGCAAGGCAGAGTTGGCAATTTTTATTACTTTTGCAGCGTATTAAAACATTTTGAAAATGAAAGATTCGGTGATTATAGTGAGCGGAGGAATGGACTCCGTTACCATGCTCTACGAGTATCAAGACCGCATTGCCTTGGGCATATCCTTCGATTACGGCAGCAATCATAATGCCAAGGAAATACCTTATGCACGCCTGCATTGCAAGCGACTCGGTATCAGACACATTGTTATAGACCTCGGTTTCGTGCATCAGTACTTTAAAAGCAGTCTTTTAGAAGGTGCAGACGCTATCCCCGAAGGCAGTTACAACGAGGGGAACATGAAGTCTACAGTGGTGCCGTTCCGCAATGGTATTATGCTTTCCATAGCCGTCGGCGTGGCCGAGAGCCACCATTTGAAATATGTAATGATGGCCAATCATGGCGGCGACCATGCCATCTATCCCGACTGTCGTCCCGATTTTGTGGCAGCGATGTCGACTGCCGCCACCGCCGGAACCTATGAAAAGGTGTGCGTTCTAGCCCCTTATACCGGCATAACCAAGACGGATATCGCCCGCAGAGGGCAGAAGTTCGGGGTGAATTTTGCCGAAACGTGGAGCTGTTACAAGGGAGGCGACAAGCATTGCGGGCGTTGCGGAACGTGTCGTGAGCGCAAAGAGGCCTTGGCAGAAGCGGGGATAGAAGACCTTACAGAGTACGAAGAAAGGTGAGCGAGATGCCACTTGCAATGTTTTCGAAAGGCAAACATATGAATAAGGAAAGGCCGCTGTCGCCCTTTCCTTTAAGAGGAAAACCGCGGAAAAAGTATGGCTGTTACAGGAATTCCGTCGGTTTCCCAATGACGAACAGAAGCAGAAATATCTGTATTCGGTGCCTATATTTTTAGCGGGTTGCAGGTATATCCGGCTTAGATAGTACATCTAAACTTGTTAGAAAGCCAATCTAAGACGGTTTGATAGGTACTTTAACGAAGATAGATATAAGCGGTTGATAATCAATATGCTATCTGTCGGTTTATCCGAAAAGGCATCTAAGTGCCTCTTCTACCTTTCTTACCGGATGAAGTTCTATGCGGTATTTGCCCTGATTAAAGCTCTGTAGGTTATATTTGGGCACTATCATGTGAGTAAAGCCCAGCTTTTCCGCTTCTGCAATGCGTTGTTCTATGCGGTTAACAGGACGTACTTCACCGCTGAGTCCCACTTCACCGGCCATACACCATCCGTGTTCTATCGCTGTATCGACATTACTCGACAATACAGCGGCTATCACGCTCAAGTCTATGGCCAAATCGGTGACACGAAGCCCCCCTGCAATATTGATAAACACATCCTTTTGCATCAGTTTAAAGCCGACACGCTTCTCCAAAACGGCCAAAAGCATGTTCAATCTCTTCTGTTCAAAGCCGGTAGCTGTCCGTTGAGGAGTGCCATATGCCGCAGATGATACCAGTGCTTGGGTTTCTACGAGAAACGGACGTACCCCCTCGATGGCCGAACTGATAGCAATACCCGATAAACCCTCGTGGTCTTGCGTGAGTAGAAGTTCAGACGGATTGCTTACTTGCCGCAGTCCGTTCCGTTCCATCTCATATATACCGAGCTCGGAGGTAGAGCCAAAGCGGTTTTTAATGGAGCGGAGAATGCGATACATGTAATGTTGGTCGCCCTCGAACTGTATCACCGTGTCTACGATATGTTCAAGTATCTTTGGTCCGGCAAGCGTTCCTTCCTTGTTGATGTGCCCGATAAGCACCACAGGCACGCCGCTTGTCTTGGCAAAACGCAGCAGTGAGGCTGCACATTCGCGTACTTGAGTGATGCTGCCCGGTGAACTTTCCACTTCTGAAGTGGCTATGGTCTGGATGGAATCGATAATAACGATTTCGGGATGCGTATCCTTTATGTGCTCGAAAATATGCTCCAACGATGTTTCGCAGAGTATCATAACGTTGTTATTCTGCCTGTTTGAGCCAAGTCTGTCGGCACGCAATTTGAGCTGGTGGGCGCTTTCTTCGCCACTGACATACAGTATACGTCTGTCGGTCATGCGGAGTATCGTCTGTAGGGTGAGCGTGCTCTTGCCGATACCGGGCTCTCCGCCGAGCAAAACAATACTTCCCGGAACCAATCCCCCGCCGAGAACACGGTTCAATTCTGTATCGTTGGTATCGATACGCGGCTCGTCTTTCGCCGATATTTCGTGCAGGTATAGAGGTTTGTTCGGGGTGCCTGCCACAGACAGCCTTACCGATTGTGCCGCCGATCTGGCCGCCATAGAACCCGTATCGCCTGCAATTCTTATCTCTTTAAAGGTGTTCCATTGTCCGCACGAAGGACATTTACCGATCCATTTTGCCGACTCTTGTCCGCAATTGGAGCATACGTATGCTATCTTATCTTTTGCCATAATCAGTTATTCCGGTAGGTATAGACATGCCATCTATGCCGTCAACAAAAATAGTTATTATTTTCCGAGTATCAAAATTTATTACTAAATTTGCCACATGAATAAGTTTTTCATCTATACGGTTGTACTTGTGTTGCTCGTATCGTGCGGATATTCGCAAGAAGAAAAGGAAAGACTCTCGCGCGAGGAGCGCCATCGATTGCAGATAGAAGACTCTCTTGCCTTGAAAATATGCGTGCTGCCGACGCTCGATTGCTTACCTATGTTCGTGGCAAAGGAACGTAGATGGTTTGCTGATAGCGGTGAAGATATACGCTTGAAACCGTATAATGCACAGATGGACTGCGATGTTGCACTTGAAAAGAGGCTGGTAGAAGGCTCCGTTTCAGACCTGATACGCACGGAAAGACTTATAGCAAAAGGGCTTCCTCTTACCTATATTTCCTCGACAAATGCCTATTGGCAACTCATAGCCAATAAAATGGCGCGTATTAAAAAGCCAGAACAGTTGGGCGACAAGATGGTAGCAATGACGAGATTTTCGGCAACCGACTACCTTACAGGCCGCGTACTCGAGGGCGTGAAGACCAAAGCACAGGTGTTTCGTGTGCAGTTTAACGATATTCATATACGTTTGAAAATGCTTCTCAATAACGAGATGGATGCCTTATGGCTGCCGGAACCGCAGGCTACTACGGCACGATTGTATTCGAATCCGGTACTGAAAGACAGCCGAGACTATAAGATTAATGTGGGTGTATTGGCTTTTCGCAGCGATGCAATGCGCGACAAACGGCGACAGAAACAACTTCGGGCTTTTGTAAAAGCATATAATACGGCTGTAGATTCTATCAACCGCTTGGGATTAGAGCATTTCTCGGATGTTATACGGAAATATTGCGGTGCCGACGAGAATACCGTAAAGGCACTCCCGAAGTTATCTTTTAAGCATATAGAAAAGCCGGCGGCAAGCGATATAAATATTGCCCGGCAGTACGTGAAATCGCTTAAACCTGTTTAATAAAAAACATATACATACGTGAAATATTCCGACAAACAATTACATACGGTAGCAACAGACATCTTAACAGTAAAAGATGTCGCAAAAAGTATGGGCGTTTTGCGCAGTATAATAAACGATAATGCGTTGACAGAGTTCGATGCACGGATAGAAAATATAGAAAACGATTACCGTCTGATGAGCAATTATTTGCGACAGGGGCTGCGCGATCCGAAGTTAGAAGATGTGTATAACGGGCTTATATGTACCTTGTATCGGCTTTATAGCGATATTCTACTCGCGTTATCGATAAGGGATAATGCTTCTTACCATATAGCTTCGGTACAGCAGGTGCAGGCAGACATGCAGCAAGATGCCATACGCGAACAGCTTGAACGGTTTGTGCAAGACCTTGCCATGCTATCGCTCGAAGCGGAAGATATGCGGCGCGACAAGCAAAGAAGCATTTACGAACTCCATCAGAAGTACATGGATGCACTGTTCAACGCATTGCTTGTTTCGCCTCAATGGAGCGACGGTATGGCTCGTTTCTTCGGAGAAATCTTGCTGTCGCCCACAATAGATGCCATAGATGCATCGATTATGCTCGGTGCCATTATGCTTTCGGCGATACAGATATTCGATGTGAACAAATTCCTTACACTCGCCAAGGTAGCCATAGAGGCAACCGACAAGCATATACGGCAAAGAGCATTGGTAGGAACGGTACTTGTATTGCCGCAAGACGATATGAGTATTTTTCCTGAAGTGCGAAATACGGTGGATAGAATATGCAAAGACGAGACGTTGCACAGGCAGCTGCTCGAATTGCAGATGCAGATTTTCTATTGTATGAATGCCGATGCCGACAACGATAAGATACAAAGAGACATTATGCCCGATCTGCTTAAGAACAATCATTTGAGATTTAGCAGCAACGGAATTATAGAAAAGGAAGACGACCAGTTAGAAGAAATTCTGAATCCCGGGGCATCCGACAAGGCTATGGAGGATTTGGAGAAGAGTTTCTCGCGCATGATGAGCATGCAACGTGCAGGCTCTGACATCTATTTCGGGGGCTTTTCGCAGATGAAAAGGTTCTCCTTTTTCTATCAGATCAGCAATTGGTTTAGCCCATTTTATACGGATCATCCGGGTTTACGGCATGTGAACGACAAATTGGGGGAAAGTAAATTCATGAAAGTGTTATTGGATAACGGGCCTTTCTGCGACTCCGACAAGTATTCTTTTGCCCTTGCAATGTCGACAGTTATCGATCGGATACCCGAAAACATGCGAGAAATGCTCAATACAACCGAGATAATGGGGCCGATGATGACAGTAGAAGAGAAAGAAGCGCCTGCATATATCCGCCGTATGTATTTGCAGGATTTGTATCGTTTCTTCCGCCTGTACCAGAATAAGGCGGATTTTATCAATCCTTTTGCAGAAACCGATCGGCGGTATTTCTTCTTTATAAATAAATTGGTGGCTACCCCTGCGATGAACGGATTGGTAATAGAATTGGGTAATTTCTTGTTGAAAAACCGTCATTATGCACAACTTATCAAGCTATTGCAGCATTACGAATTATCCGGAAACATAGATTATTACCGCTTATCTGCGGCAGCTTACATGAAGACAGGCGATGCTTATCAGGCGTATAACGAGTATGAAAAACTGCTATCGCTCAATGGCGAAGACCTTCAGGCGTTGAAAGGAAAGGCTCGCACGCTTTATCTGATGGGAGAATATGCCGATGCGGAAGAATGTTACCGTATGATATTGGAAAGAGAGCCTGACAATGTAAGGGCCTCGTTGCATTTTGCCATATCGCAGATATATATAAATAAGGTGGGCGAGGGTATGAATATTCTTTTTAAATTGTACTATGATTATCCCGATGACCTGAACATAGAGCGGGCTTTGGCATGGGGACATCTGCATCAATCCAAGCCTGATCTTGCTGAAACAATTTATGAACGTATTCTGAAATCGGGCAAGACGGTTAAAGAAGATTATCTGAATGCCGGTTATGCCAAGTGGTTCCAGTCTAAGAACGAGGAGGCCTTAAGTTTGTTTGCACAATATGCCGGTGATGGTAAGAGTGCCGAAGTAGGGCATTCGTTACAAGAAATGTTTGCAAACGACAAGGCGTTGTTGGATAAATACAATATATCTATGCCGGAAGCTAAAATTATAGCCGATTTGTCTATGAATTATATTCATAAGTGACATTTGCACGCCTTTAGCGAATATAATGCACGTATAAGAATGCCAAAATGGCAATGATAACGATCATTACAATAGACTTGATGAGGCAACCGGCCACTTTCTTAACGATGAGGAAACCTGCAATGATTGCCAATAGACAAAAAAGATAATATATAAAATTCGTACTCATTTTTGTTGTTTTCTATTTGAATAATTTCTTAAATGCTGGGGGAATGGGGGTATAGAACTCCATACGTTCATGCGTAACGGGGTGGTAAAAGCATAATAGGTAGGCATGCAGGCATAAGCGATGCAAGGGATCGTCGCCATTACCGTACTTTATATCTCCGCATACAGGGTGTCCCATGTCGGCCGAATGTACGCGTATTTGGTTCTTGCGTCCTGTCTCTAATTTATATTCTACAAGCGAATAATCGGTCGTGCGCTGTAATGTATGGAAATGCGTTACGGCATATTTGCCTCCATTATCGACCGGACTCGAGTATGAAATATATGATTTGTTATCCTTAAGCCAATTGGCTATGGTTCCTTCATCGTCTTCCATCTCGCCACTTACTACTGCCACGTAGCGACGATCGTACACTATATTGTGCCAATCGCTTTCTAATAGCTGTGCTGTTTGTGTATCCTTAGCGTAAACCATCAGTCCGCTTGTGTCGCGATCAAGGCGATGTACCACATGTGCAGTGCAATGCTGGCGGCCTTTACTGAAGTAATCGTCGAGAATGTTCTTTACGTTTAACGTAGAATGTCCGCCTGCCATAGAGAGGATACCGATATTCTTTTCGACTACGACCAAGAAACGATCTTCGAACACAATTCTTACATATTTGCTTTGAAGGTTATTGTTTCGCTTCGATTTGCTTACAGATACTTTCATTCCGGGCAGCAGCGGAAAGTCGAATTGGGTTACTGTTTTACCGTTTACACGGATGCCTCGCCCCTTCAGTGTGGCTTTCACCTTCGATTTGCTTGCGCTTTTAACAGTAGCAAACAGCCAATCGAGCAAGGATGCCTCTTGCTCCACGGTGTAGTGAATATAGTTTTCTTGTTGCCTCTGTTGTATATTATAATTCTTCATCCGCGTGCAAAGTTACTGAAAAATGGATGAAAAAAGGGGTGCATGAATTAGATTTTTTGAATTTACGTATTTGTGGTAATGGTGGATTACGTTTCGATTTGCAGATTTTGACAAGCGGTTAGGGTGTCATGTAAATATGAATCTTTACAGCTAAGGTTTTCTATTAGAGAAGATAAAGGCTCCTTTTAATACCGGTAGATACGATGCCTGTCGGCGATAGGGAGTGTGTTTATCGATGACAGAAGTTCGGTATATTGATTTCGAAAGGGAGTAATGCCGACTGCAAACGATGTATTTGCCGTTTCTAACAGTTCTTTCTTGTATGTCTCGGAATAATAATCTCGGGCCGTTTTATATAGTTGTCGGAATGATAAGAATAGGAATGAAAGGATAATTTATACTTTGCGAATTATAGACTTTGGTAGTTTCGTAAACTCTAATATTCTCGGATAACTTCTTTTTTTACATCATTTTTTTGTACCTTTGCACCCGATGGACATGCGACAAAATGGGTTATGTTGCCTTTGGCAATTGCGAGTTTGCCATTTTTAGTATTGGTCTTCGCATGATAAATCATCGAACTCATATTATTTTAAGGTAAAAAAAGAGAATGATAACAGTCACAAATCTTGCTATCCAGTTTGGAAAGAGAGTGCTTTACAAGGATGTAAATGTCAAGTTTACGCATGGAAATATTTATGGAGTTATCGGTGCTAACGGTGCCGGAAAGTCTACATTGCTGAAAGCGATCAGCGGTGAATTGGAGCCGAATAAGGGAACTGTGGAACTTGGACCGGGCGAACGTCTCTCGGTATTGGACCAAGATCACTTCAAATACGATGAGTTTCGTGTGCTTGATACGGTAATTATGGGGCATGAACCGTTGTGGAAAAACATGAAGGAGCGCGAGGCATTGTATGCAAAAGCTGAAATGACCGAGGATGATGGTAATCGTGCAGCCGAACTAGAGGAACGTTTTGCCGAGATGGATGGCTGGAATGCCGAGAGTGATGCTGCACAGATGTTGTCGAACTTGGGTATTATGGATGCCTTACACAATAAGCAAATGAGCGAACTTTCTAATAATGAGAAGGTACGTGTGATGCTTGCTAAGGCTCTTTTCGGCCATCCTGATAACCTATTGCTCGATGAACCAACCAACGATTTAGACCTTGATACCGTAACTTGGCTTGAAGAGTATCTCGGCAATGTGGAGCAGACAGTCCTCGTTGTTAGTCACGATCGGCACTTTCTTGATGCCGTAAGTACGCAGACTGTGGATATTGATTTTGGTAAAGTTACGGTATTTGCCGGTAATTATAGTTTCTGGTATGAGAGTTCGCAGTTAGCTCTACGTCAGGCACAGAACCAAAAACAGAAGGCTGATGAGAAGCGCAAGGAACTCGAGGAGTTCATTCGACGGTTCTCTGCCAATGTGGCAAAGAGCCGTCAGACCACTTCTCGTAAGAAGATGCTCGAGAAACTGAATGTGGAAGAAATACGTCCTTCGAGTCGTAAGTATCCGGGAATTATCTTTCAAATGGAGCGTGAACCGGGCAATCAGATACTTGAAGTCGAAAATCTGAAAGCTGTGGATACGGACGGGACAGTACTTTTCGATCATGTGAACTTCAATATCGAAAAAGGTGAAAAGGTAGTGTTCCTCAGTCATAACCCTAAGGCGATGACGGCACTCTTCGAAATTATCAACGGAAAGCGCGAACCTGATCTGGGTTCTTATAAATGGGGAGTTACCATTACCACGGCTTATTTGCCGCTCGACAATACGGAATTCTTTAAAAGCGACCTAAACTTAGTAGACTGGTTAAGCCAGTTTGGCGTAGGTAACGAGGTGCAGATGAAAGGTTATTTGGGCCGTATGTTGTTCTCTGGCGAGGATGTTTTGAAGAAAGTAAATGTACTTTCGGGAGGTGAGAAGATGCGTTGTATGATTGCAAAGATGCAATTGAAGAATGCAAATTGCCTCATTTTGGATACACCTACCAACCATCTTGATTTGGAAAGCATTCAGGCTTTCAATAATAATCTTATTGCATTCAAGGGCAATATTCTTTTCTCAAGTCATGATCATGAATTTATCGAGACGGTTGCCAACCGTATTATAGAGCTCACTCCATCGGGTACGATCGATAAATTGATGAGTTATGACGACTATATCTACGATGAAAATATTAAGGAGCAAAGGCAGAGAATGTATTGATTTCTGGGGATAATATAAGATATGTGTGTTTCTTGGCAAGGTATTTGCTAAGAAGCATGTATAATAAATTATTTGATCATGAATAAAGATATAGACAATAAGGCAGGAAATGCAGGGCTCGAACAGGAATGCGAAGGGCAGAATATGCAGGATAGTGCTAAAGAAGAGTGTGCTGAAACATCTTCTGAAACTTTAGAAAAAGAATGTGCTAAAGAACCAAAAGATGCTTTAGAAGAAGCTAATGCCAAGATAGAAGAGCTGAAAGATAAGTATCTTAGGAAGGTTGCAGAGTTCGATAATTATGTGAAACGAACCCGTAAAGAGAAAGATGAACTAATCTTTAATGGCGGTGAAAAGACGATCAATGCCGTTCTTCCTATTATTGATGATATGGAACGTGCCATAGCCAATGCCGGAAAAACAGACGATGCAAAGGCCATAGAAGAAGGATGGGAGCTTATTTTCAAGAAGTTTATCAAGGTGTTGGAAGGCTTGGGAGTTAAGCAAATCGATACAAAAGACCAAGATTTCAATGTAGACTATCATGAAGCTATAGCCATGGTACCCGGAGATGATGAACATAAAGGAAAAGTTATAGATTGTGTTCAGACCGGTTATACCTTAAACGATAAGGTTATCCGTCATGCAAAGGTGGCTGTGGGACAATAGGTTTATGGAATACGGACAGAAACTCTTTCAGAACAGGTAGATTATTATAATGGCACAAAAAAGAGATTATTACGAGGTACTTGGCGTGACTAAGGAGGCTTCGGAAGAAGAAATAAAGATAGCATATAGGAAACTTGCCATCAAATATCATCCCGATAGGAACCCCGATAATAAAGAGGCAGAGGAGAAATTCAAGGAGGCTGCCGAAGCTTATGATGTTCTCCATGATGCGCAGAAACGGCAACAATACGATCAGTTCGGTTTCAATGCACCCGGCGGAGGGGGCTTTGGCGGCGGTTTCGGTGGTGCCGGAGGCTTTTCTATGGACGATATATTCTCGATGTTCGGCGATGTGTTCGGAGGACATGGAGGCTTTAGCGGTTTCGGGGGAGGCCAATATCAACAGGCACAGTATAGAGGTGCCGACCTTCGATTGAAGGTACGTCTTACGCTTCAGGAAGTTTTAACAGGCGTAACAAAGAAATTTAAGGTGCATAAAGATATAACCTGTTCTCATTGTCATGGTAGCGGTGCAGAGGCTGGCAGTGGGGTAGAGACGTGTCCTACATGCCATGGACACGGTGTAGTTGTTAAAACTGTGCGCACTATAGTCGGCATGATGCAGACACAAACAGAATGTCCTACTTGCCATGGTGAGGGAACTGTGATTAAAAATAAGTGTCACGAGTGTGGCGGAAGCGGTGTTGTAAAAGGGGATGAAGTTGTGGAAATCAACATTCCGGCAGGGGTATCCGAGGGAATGGTTGTTAATGTTCCCGGCAAAGGCAATGCAGGAAAGCATAATGGAATTACCGGCAATATACAGGTATATATTGAAGAAGAACCCAATGATACGTTCGTTCGCGACGGACAGGATGTAATATATAATCTTCTGTTAGACTTTCCTATGGCAGCATTAGGAGGCAATGTAGAGGTTCCGACCATCGAAGGAAGTAAGGTGAAAATAAAAATCGATCAGGGTACACAGCCCGGTAAGATACTTCGTCTTCGTGGAAAAGGACTGCCTGCCGTACAGGGATATGGCAGCGGACAGGGGGATCTGGTTGTGAATATCAGTGTTTATGTTCCTAAAACATTGAGCCATGATGAGAAAGATATGCTTGAACAACTTGGTAAGAGCGATAACTTTAAAGGCGATTTGTCTACGAAGAAGTCGATTTTCGAGAAGTTTAAAAATTACTTTGATTAGCCTATATTTCTCTTTTTATCATGAATTATCAAGAAACTGTAGAATATCTATTCAACAGCACCCCTGTTTTCGAACATGTGGGTGCTGTTGCTTATAAGGAGGGGTTGGCGAATACATATAAATTAGATAGGCATTTCGGCTCTCCTCATAAGCAATACAAAACCATACATATTGCCGGAACCAACGGCAAGGGATCATGTTCTCATACTATTGCAGCTATACTTCAGGCAGCAGGGTATAAGGTAGGATTGTACACATCGCCGCACCTTGTAGATTTTCGTGAACGTATTAGGGTGAACGGAGAGTGTGTAAGCGAGCAGTATGTGGTAGATTTTGTAGCGCAAGAACGCGGTTTCTTCGAAGAATTTCATCCGTCTTTTTTCGAACTTACTACGGCAATGGCGTTCAAATATTTTGCTGAACAGCACGTAGATGTTGCTGTGATAGAAGTTGGACTGGGTGGTCGTTTGGATTGCACGAACGTAATAACACCAGTATTGTCCGTTATTACCAACATAGGTTTGGATCATACGCAGTTTCTCGGTAACACCTTGGAAAAGATTGCGGCCGAGAAAGCCGGAATTATCAAAGAGCATGTTCCGGTTGTAATAGGCGAGAGCCGTGCCGAGACCGTTGGTGTATTTCAGGCAAAAGCTCAAGAAAAACATGCGGAAATATACTTTGCGGAAGATACACCTGCTATCCAACGTATTGAAATACGAGAAGATGGAACCAAAGTCTATCATACTGGTGAATATGGAACGCTTGTTGGCGAATTGAAAGGTGATTATCAAGACAAGAATACGAATACAATTCTACAGGCCATCAGCCTTTTGACCGATTTTAAAATTACAATGGAAAATGTGCAGGAAGGTTTTGCACATGTCGTGGAATTGACAGGTATTAAAGGAAGATGGCAGGTGATGAACAAATATCCTTTTGTTGTATGTGATACAGGTCACAATGCAGACGCTTGGAAATATCTTTCCAAGCAAATTGCCAGACAACCGTACGAATGCAAAAGGGTAGTGTTTGGAATGGTAGACGACAAGGATATCGATACTGTAATGTCGATGCTTCCCGCTGATGTCTGCTATTATTTTACACAGGCATCTACGAAACGGGCGATACCCGTAGAAAAAGTAGCTGCTATAGGTAAGAAATATGGCTTACAAGGCAAAGAATTTAGAACGGTAGAACGAGCTTTCTGCGCAGCATGCGATGCTTCCGGGCATGATGATTTTATATTTGTGGGTGGCAGCAGCTATGTGGTAGCAGATTTATTGAGTTGTCACAATATTCCAATATCTTTGTAACAGAAATTCTGTTTAGGATTGCTGTACCTGTTTATTGATATAACGCCACGTTCTTATTTTATTTTGAAATAAGAACGTGGCGTTATTATATAATATTTAAATCGTTATCCTACCTAAAAAGATTGTATAATATATGTTATATAGGTGTTGCGTTTATGTACTTTACACCTATCGAATATCGGTGTCGGATATATTGTTTATCCCAGATATTTCATCAGTATTTTGGCATTGCCGCTGTCGCGCAGTTTCGCAATACTCTTTTCGCGTATCTGCCTTACGCGTTCTCGTGTGAGCCCTAATTGGTCACCTATTTCTTCAAGACCTTTCTCATGGCAGCCGATACCGAAGCATTCTTTGATGATAGTAATTTCTCGATCTTTGAGTACACGGCTCAATACAGAGTTTAGCTCCATCGCCATCGACTCATGGTCTACATTGCGATCGGTACGACTGTCATCACCTCCGGGCATCACATCAAGCATTGTATTGTCTTCTCCGTCTTGAAATGGCGCGTCGATACTTACATGGTGACCGTCTGCCATCATACTTTGCCCGATTTTTTCTTCGTCTATGTTCGTTACGTCCGATAACTCAGAAATTGACGGGCGGCGTTGGTTTTCTTGCTCGAACTTATTGATTTCATGATTGATTTTGTTCAAGGAACCCACTTGGTTCAAAGGAAGTCTTACAATACGGCTTTGCTCTGCGATAGCTTGGAGAATGCTCTGGCGGATCCACCACACAGCATAAGAGATGAATTTAAAGCCACGTGTTTCATCAAACTTTTGGGCAGCTTTAATCAATCCAATATTTCCTTCATCTATTAAATCGGTCAGTGTGAGTCCTTGGTGTTGGTATTGTTTTGCTACGGAAACCACAAATCTGAGATTAGCTGTAACAAGTCGCTCTTTTGCTCTTTCGCCCTCAGGGCCTCCTTTTTTTATTTTTTGAGCTAATTCTATTTCGTCTTCTATAGAAATGAGCGGTGCCCGTCCAATCTCAACAAGATATTTATCTAATGCTTCGCTTGAACGATTTGTGATACTTTTTTGGATCTTTAGCTGTCTCATCCCTAATCCGTTAATTCTTTATAAGTGTATGATAATCAAGAATTTGTTTGTGTAAAACAACAAAACGCTGCAAATATACGAAATATATTTTATATATATGCGTTTATTTGTACTTTTTATTGTGTAAATAAAGTTAAAAAATAAGGGGCTTATTTCTATTATCTGATGTAAAAAATAGGCATGGATAATTCTTGTGTCATTCTATATTTTTGACCGTTATTCCATCGAGTTTATTGAATAGGAGCGGAAAGTTGTGCTGGTATGTGCTGTTTTTAATTTTCAAATCCATTTCTGCCAAGTAGTTTTCTGCTCCATCTGTGACGTGTCGGTGTATTTTGTATGATTGGATAATGATTTTTTCATTCTCTATATATTGGATAAGATTCTCTATTTTGTTATAAGAAGAGAGGGAGAAAGTTATCTCGATATTTTTTGTACCGAACCTGACCGTGATATAGTAAATGGCCTCGAGACAGATAACAACCATAATTGTTGTAGCAGTGGAAAGGATGTACATGCCACTTCCGCATGCAAGTCCGATGGCCGATGTTACCCAAAGACCGGCAGCAGTAGTGAGCCCTTTGATAACATGTTTCTGGAATATAATAGTTCCGGCACCAATGAAGCCGATACCTGTAACTACTTGTGAGGCTATTCGTGAAGGATCGAGTGAGACGTTTGAGCGGGTATGTAAGACGCTGTCGAATCCGTATTGTGATATGATCATGAAGAGAGCACTACCCGAAGCTACGAGGAGATGGGTGCGTAGTCCGGCTTCTTTGGCCCTATATTCACGTTCAAGGCCAATAATTCCTCCCAAAATAGCGGCGATAAATATGCGGATGATCATTTCTGTTGTCATATTGTTGTACTTGTTTTTTGCAAAAATAGTGTAAGGAGATCAAAAATGCAAGCAATGTTGTTATTGTTTATAGAATATTATGATAACAGCTGTTTGATACAAAAAGTGAAAAATATAAGCATATATCTGGAAAATAATGTACTTTTGCATAAGATATGTAAACGTTATGAAATCTCTAAGAGAATTATATAAAATAGGGAAAGGACCTTCGAGCAGCCATACGATGGGACCGCATAAGGCTGCTAAGATATATGCTTCGAAATGCCCTGAAGCTGCTGCTTTCGAGGTAACATTGTATGGAAGTCTTGCCGCTACAGGCAAGGGACATATGACCGATGTGGCTATACAAGAAGTTTTAGAGAAAGTTGCTCCAGTTACTATTCTTTGGAAACCTCAAATATTTTTGCCGTTCCATCCTAATGGTATGGAATTTAAGGCATTTGATGTCGTAGGCAAGGAAATTGATAAATGGACAGTGTATAGTATTGGTGGTGGTGCTTTATCAGAAGGTGATGTGCTTGACAATATGTTCGATACGAGAGAAGTGTATGATCTTAATACGATGACGGAGATCATGCATTGGTGTGAGAAGAATGGCAGAAGTTATTGGGAATATGTACAGAAATGCGAAGATGAGGATATTTGGGATTATTTGATGGAAGTGTGGAAAGTGATGCAGACAGAGATTGAGAACGGTTTGGACCATGAAGGTGTGTTACCGGGGCCGCTAAATCTCCCCCGTAAAGCAGCTACTTATTATGTAAAAGCGAGCGGATATAAGCAGTCTTTGCAAACTAGAGCGTTGGTATATGCCTATGCATTGGCTGCAAGCGAAGAGAATGCAGCGGGCGGTATTACCGTTACAGCACCCACATGTGGTGCTTCTGGAGTGGTGCCTGCTGTTTTGTATCATCTATCTAAAGGGCATTCTTTCAGCGATATGCGTATTCTACATGCTTTGGCTACCGCAGGTCTGATTGGGAATATTGTAAAACAGAACGCTTCTATTTCGGGGGCTGATGTAGGATGTCAAGGAGAGGTGGGAGTCGCATGTGCTATGGCTTCGGCTGCAGCATGCCAGTTGTTCGGTGGGAGTCCGGCACAGATTGAGTATGCAGCAGAGATGGGACTCGAACATCATCTTGGTATGACGTGTGATCCTGTATGCGGACTCGTTCAAATTCCTTGTATCGAACGCAATGCTTTTGCAGCAACACGAGCTCTTGATTCCAATCTTTATTCTGCATTCTCGGATGGTAAGCATCGCGTTTCGTTTGATCGTGTAGTTAAGGTGATGAAGCAGACCGGCCACGACTTACCTTCATTATATAAAGAAACCAGCGAAGGTGGACTTGCTTCGGAATTTTAAAATAATACATGATATGGTAAATTTTCACAGCCCGACAGTGGATGAAGACTTCCGTCGTGAAGAATTGATCCGGCTGATTGAACGCAAGGTAGAAACATTGACAGTTCAAGAACTTGAAGCCTTATACTACGGTATGTTAACTAGAGAAAATATAAACGATATATGAGTAGGGAGTAAGAAAAACTTGCCAACGGAATTATTGCAATATTTATTTTTTACGATATGGTGACGTATTTTGATCCTACAACTTTTATAGGAACTGTTGAATAATGTTTATAAAGCTTTCTCCATATTTCTTTTTCTTGAATTCGCCAATTCCTAAAATTTGTCCGAAATGTTCCATGTCAATAGGTCTATGTGTAGCCAGCAAGTGCAGAACTGCATCTGAGAAAATCATGTATGCAGGAATTCCTTGCTCTTTAGCCAACTCCATACGATGTTTGCGGAGTATTTGAAATAGTGCTTGATCTTCCTGTGTATAAGGAGAAGCGATGACTGCAGGTGAAAGTCTCACTTCTGGAATAGGTTTCTTTCTTATACGATTGTGAGGTATTGGAGGTATTTTTTCTGCTTTATCGATAACAACCAATTCTGCATGTTTCTTTCCGAAAAGAACCTCTCTACCACTTGTTGTGATCTTTACATGGTGATGGTCGTTATAAGCGATTTCAATAAATCCCATTTGTAGCATTTGTAAGAAGTAGTCGTGCCAGTCATCTGTCGAAACTTCTTTACCCGCACCAAAGGTCTTTATTTCCCAGAATCTGTTTTTAATAACTGTGTTCGATCGTATACCTCGCAGTATTTCGATAGCGGTATTGATACCTATCTTCTCGCTTGTGCGGAATACGGCACTAAGCGCTTTCTGTATAATTTCTGTACCGTTGAACCGCTTTGGCGGATGGGTACACACATCACAATTCCCGCAGTCGTGATCGGTTTGTTCATTAAAATAATTGAGCAGTATTCTGCGACGACACACGCTACTCTCGGCATACTGGCGCATACTGTTGAGTTTCTCTATGTTTAAGTTATGCTGCTTACTTTCTATTGCGAATTTTCGTAGCATTACAATGTCGGAAAGGTCATAAAAAAGAACTGTATCGGCAGGCGCGCCATCTCGTCCTGCACGCCCTATTTCCTGATAGAAGTTCTCGATGCTTTTAGGTAGATTATAATGAATTATCCAACGAATATTACTTTTATCAATGCCCATACCGAAAGCAATAGTGGCACAAATCACTTGTATTTGGTCATTTTTAAATAGATTCTGTATATGTGTCCGCTCTCTAGTACTCAACCCTGCATGATATGTGGCTGCGTCAATACCGAGTTTCTGCAATTCAACAGATACACTTTCGGTAATTTTGCGGCTCAGACAGTAGATGATACCCGATTCATTGACATGTGCCCTAATGAAATTTACAATATAGCGCGTCTTAGCCTGTTTCTTATATCCTCGTTTCACAGAAAGTGATAGGTTCGGACGGTCGAATGATGAGATAAAGACACGGTGCTTAAGATCATCACCGATATTTAGATGTAACTGTTCGATGATATTTTTGCGTGTGATACGGTCAGCAGTTGCCGTGAGTGCAATAATCGGTATAGTGGGGAACTTCTCCCGTAATATGCCAAGTCGAGCATACTCCGGGCGAAAATCGTGTCCCCACTGACTGATGCAATGCGCCTCATCAATGGCGAATAGGCTGATATGTATGCTGGCGAATAGATGGGGTATTTCAGAGATAAGTCGTTCGGGTGATACATAGATGAGTTTCAGCTCGCCTGACATACATTTGCGTCGTATCATGGTGTCTTGATTAGCATCGTTGACGCTATTTAATTCTTCGGCAGCAATACCGTTCGTTTTGAGGGCTTGTACTTGGTCGTGCATCAAGCTGATCAGGGGTGAGACGACTACGGCAGTACCTTGCATGGCGAGTGCTGGAATTTGGTAGCAGATGCTTTTGCCACCTCCTGTAGGCATGAGTACAAAACAATCTTGGCCTTGAATTATTTCTTGAATAATCTTTTCTTGGTTCGGTCTGAAAGAATTATAACCGTAATATTTTTTTAAAATATCTATAGCTTTCATGTAATAAACAGATATCTTGACAAAGATACAATATTTTTATAAAAATGTATGTAAATAACTTGATGAATAGAGAAATATTCATTATATTTGCAACAAGTAGGAGTATTCTAATCATATTATTATCAATATGGCGAAATATAATATTACAGAAAAGAAAGAAAAGGAAGCCGCTTATAGAACTCTTGTTAGCCCCAAACTGATGGATGAGTTGAAAGAAAAGATGTTGAACGTTATTCTTTTCCAAAAAAAATATAAAGAAAAAGGTTATTCTGCAAAGCGTTTAGCGGAAGAACTTGGTACTAATACACGTTATATTTCCGCTGTCGTGAATGTACGTTTTCATATGAATTATACATCGTTTATTAATAAATATAGGATAGAGGAGGCAATGGCACTATTGAGTGATAAACGGTATAAGGATTTAAATATGGAAGATATTTCCGATATGGTTGGCTTCGCAAATCGCCAATCTTTCTATGGCGCGTTTTTTAAAATTAATGGCTGTACTCCGCGCGATTACAAGATACGTCATTACGCCCAGCATCCGCTTCAAAAAGAGGAACCCAAGAAAAGAGGGCGCAAGCCGGGTTTAAAGAATAGAAAATAAGCGAGTGGATAATTACTATGCAAGAAAACTTTAGATTTTCAGACGAGCGCTTTGCCGATTTACAGTTGTTACGTTACCGTCTGAATGGTTTTGAAACGCTTTCTACAAGACAGAAAGCGTTTATATATTTCCTTTCTAAAGCAACGCTATCGGGGAGGGATATTACAACCGATCAATTTGGAAAGTATAATTTATTGATACGGAAAATTCTTGAAGTGGTTCTTACGAAATACGAAGGTGACCGTAATCAGGCAGAATTTAAAAGGCTTGAGATTTATTTGAAACGATTGTGGTTTTCTAATGGTATTTATCATCATTACGGTTATGAGAAATTCTTGCCGGAGTTTTCTCCCCATTTTTTTAAAGATATTCTTAAACAAGTAAGTTCATGGCTCCCTTTATCAGAAGGACAGACGGTTGATGAACTGTGCGAAGATATATTTCCTGTTATTTTTGATGCAACCGTTTTACCAAAACGAGTAAATAAGAATGCGAGCGAAGATATTGTGAAGACTTCCGCTTGTAATTTTTACGAACAGGTGAATCAGCAGGAAGTAGAAATGTTCTATGCTGCAATGAAAGATACTACAGATGAAGAACCGCCATCGTATGGACTAAATTCTAAATTAATTAAAAAGGGTGGTATCTTAACAGAAGATAGGTGGACGACGGAAAGCCTTTATGCCCCAGCAATCCGACAAATTGTATATTGGCTCAATAAAGCTAAAGATTATGCTGAGAATAAGCATCAGATAAAGATTATAGATTTGCTGATCAAATATTACCGAACGGGCGATTTACGTGTGTTCAACGCTTATTCTATCGAATGGTTGAAAGAAAAAGAAGGCAATGTGGACTTCGTGAATGGCTTTATAGAAGTGTATGGTGATCCACTCGGCATCAAGGGTTCGTGGGAAGGAATTGTGGAGTTTAAAGACTTAGAAGCCACAAAGAGAACTAATATAATCAGCTCGAATGCCCAATGGTTTGAAGACCATTCACCGGTAGATCGGCGCTTCAAAAAGCAAATAGTAAGAGGTGTAACGGCGAATGTTGTCTGTGCGGCAATGCTTGGTGGCGACGAATATCCATCTTCAGCAATAGGAATTAATCTTCCGAATGCAGATTGGATCCGTGCTAAATACGGTTCCAAAAGTGTAACTATTGCCAATCTAATTGAAGCATATAACCATGCAGCCCGAGGAAACGGTTTCTATGAAGAATTTGTTGTGGATGATGATACGCTTCAGAATATCGATAAATACGGT
Source organism: Prevotella phocaeensis (assembly GCF_900065875.1). Taxonomy (NCBI): domain Bacteria; kingdom Pseudomonadati; phylum Bacteroidota; class Bacteroidia; order Bacteroidales; family Prevotellaceae; genus Prevotella; species Prevotella phocaeensis. The sequence continues at coordinate 484,308 of NZ_LT160626.1, forward strand.
GATATTTGTGATAGTTTACATACAGACTTGCATGAGTGTCTCGGACATGGGAGTGGTCAGTTGCTTTCCGGAGTAGACTCCAACGTACTTGGAGCATACGGAGACATTATTGAAGAAGCACGTGCCGATTTATTTGGTCTGTATTATATTGCCGATGAGAAAATGGTTCAGCTGGAGTTACTTCCCAATATGGAAGCATATAAGTCGCAGTATTATACTTATATGATGAATGGACTTATGACGCAGCAAGTGCGTATAAAATCTGGAGCCCAGATAGAAGAAGCCCATATGCGTAACCGTGCTTTGATAAGTAATTGGGTGATGGAACATGCTTGTGGAGCCGTAGAATGGGTGAAGCGGGATAGGCATACTTACATAAAAGTGAAAGATTATGTGGCATTGCGCAATTTGTTCGCCCGTTTGCTGGCCGAAATACAGCGTATCAAAAGCGAAGGAGATTATATAGAAGCAAAGAATTTAGTTGAGCGGTACGGTGTTATCCTCGATCCGGTATTGCATGAAGAAATTCTGCAACGGTATACCAAATTGAATATTTCGCCATACAAGGGATTTATTAATCCTTGGATGAAACCCGTTTATGGACATAAAGGCGAAATCATCGATATTGAATTAGATTATACAGAGACTTTTGAACATCAAATGTTGCGGTATTCTAAGGAGTATGGATTGCTATGAAAAAAGACGTCAGTATAAAAATATTAGAGATTAAAAAGTCATTCCATTTGAGGATGAATGGGGTTGCGTCGCAATCGATGCGTGAGAAAGGTCTCGACTATAAGATAAATTGGGGAATAGGACTGCCCCAATTAAAGGAAATGGCAAAGCAATATGGAAAAGATTACGATTTGGCTATCGCTTTATGGAAAGAGGATGTACGCGAGTGCAAGATACTTGCAACACTGATTATGCCTGCTGATAAGATGCTACCCGGAGTCGTTGATATTTGGATGGAGCAAACTCATACGCAAGAACTTGCAGAATTGTCGGCATTTAATCTATATCAGTATCTTACTTATGCCCCAGTTATAGCTTTCAAATGGATAGCTTCTAATAACGATATACCACAGCTTTGTGGTTACCAGTTGCTGGCTCGTTTATTTATAAAAGGGCAAGAGCCCAATGAACGAGGTATCAATGAATTTTTAGATCAAGTGTCGGTAGTACTTGAAAATGGTAACACCAATGTGCGTCATGCCGCTCTTACATGCGTGGAACATTTTTGTAATTTGGGAGATGTTTACGCTATTTTGGCTAAGAAAGCGTTATCACTACACCATTTGCCGATATTTGAATAGATTGTTATTTTTTATATTTTTAATTTTTATCGTTGGTGGAATAGAAATATAAATGGTACCTTTGTGCATCTTACATGATTGTAGTTTGAAATGAAAAAAAGCGTTCATGCGTCTATAAGGCAAGTGTTGGATAATTATCTGCAACTTAATCATTGTAGAAAGACGCCTGAAAGATATGCCATACTCGATGGAGTCTGCAGCATGAAAGGGCATTTCACGATCGAAGAGCTTGGCCGATCACTTGAGAAAGACAGCTTTCGTGTAAGCAGAGCCACGCTATATAATGCATTGAGACTTTTTTGTAAGTTGCGGTTAGTAGTGCGCCATAATCTACATGGAAGTACAAAATATGAGGTGGGGTTTAACGATAAAGGCCATTGTCATCAGATTTGTTCCGTATGCGGAGCGGTGAGAGAGATCAATTCGCCGGAAATTTTACAGGTGATAGATGGGATGAGACTGAAGCGTTTTCGTAAAGACAGTTTCTCGGTTTATATTTATGGAATTTGCAGCTCATGCCAAGCTAAGAATACTAGACTTGAGAATCAAATAAAAACAGTGAAAACTAAAAAGCAATAATATATGGAAACAGGTAAGGTTGATGTCCTTTTAGGTCTTCAATGGGGAGATGAGGGAAAAGGAAAGGTTGTGGATGTTCTGACGCCGAGGTATGATGTTGTCGCGAGATTTCAAGGTGGTCCGAATGCCGGACATACATTGGAATTCGACGGACAAAAGTATGTGCTTCGTAGCATTCCTTCGGGTATATTCCAAGGAGGTAAGGTGAATATTATAGGAAATGGAGTCGTTATAGCACCGGATCTTTTTATGGAAGAGGCCAAGGATTTAGAAAAGAGTGGACACGAGTTGAAAACACGTCTCAGAATATCCAAGAAAGCACATCTGATAATGCCTACACATCGAATTCTCGATCGCGCATACGAGGCCGCCAAAGGAAAAGATAAAGTTGGGACAACCGGCAAGGGAATAGGTCCTACATATACAGACAAGGTTTCACGTAACGGCTTGAGAGTTGGGGATATCATCGACTGTTTTGAGGAAAAATATGCTGCGCATAAAGAACGGCACCTCGCAATGTTAAAAGCACTCGACTTTAATGATTTCGATATTTCGGAAACCGAAAAGAAATGGATGGAGGGAATCGAGTATATGAAGCAATTCCCTCTTGTAGACAGCGAGCATGAGATTCACAATTTGTTGCGATCAGGAAAAAGCATACTTTGCGAGGGTGCACAAGGAACGATGCTCGATGTGGATTTCGGTTCCTATCCGTTCGTAACATCATCCAATACGATTTGTGCCGGAGCATGTATCGGTCTTGGCATCGGCCCCAATAAGATAGGGGATGTGTATGGCATTATGAAAGCTTATTGTACGCGCGTTGGTGCAGGTCCTTTCCCGACAGAACTCTTCGATGAGACAGGAAAAAGTATTCGAGATTTGGGACATGAGTATGGTGCTGTAACCGGACGTGAACGTCGTTGTGGGTGGATAGACCTCGTGGCATTGCGTTATGCCATCATGATAAACGGCGTAACGAAGCTGATCATGATGAAAAGTGATGTACTTGACAGTTTCGATACGATCAAAGCTTGTGTTGCCTATAAGCAGAACGGCAAGGTTATAGATTATTTTCCTTACGATATTGAGCATGGTATAGAGCCCGTTTATCAAGAGTTTAAGGGCTGGAAAACCGATATGACGAAGATTACAAACGAAATACAATTCCCGAAAGCTTTTACCGACTATATTGCCTTTCTCGAAAGGCAGCTTGAAACACCGATAACAATCGTTTCGATCGGGCCTGACAGAGAGCAAACCATTATAAGAAACTAAAAGACAAATATGACACAGAAAACAAGTATACCAAAGGGAACAAGAGATTTTTCGCCATTAGAGATGGCAAAGCGTAATTATATTTTTGATACAATAAAAGAAGTTTACGCACTATATGGATTTCAACAAATAGAGACTCCGGCGTTGGAGACCTTGCAAACGTTGATGGGAAAATATGGAGATGAAGGCGATAAATTGCTTTTTAAAGTCCTTAACTCCGGCGATTATATGAGTAAACTTACAGATGAAGAACTGCAGGAACGTAATTCTCTCCGGCTTGCTTCGAGACTCTGTGAAAAAGGACTCCGGTATGATCTTACCGTTCCTTTTGCCCGTTACGTAGTTATGCATCTCGACGAACTGCAATTGCCTTTCAAACGATACCAGATACAACCAGTATGGCGTGCCGACCGTCCGCAGAAAGGGCGTTATCGGGAGTTCTATCAATGCGATGCAGATGTAGTAGGTTCCAACTCATTACTTAATGAGGTAGAGTTGATGCAGATAGTAGATACCGTGTTTACTCGTTTCAAGATACGTGTTCTGATCAAGATTAATAATCGTAAAATTTTATCGGGTATAGCCGAAGTTATCGGGGAGGCAGATAAGATAGTAGATATAACCGTGGCCATTGATAAACTCGATAAGATCGGAATAGACAACGTAAATGCAGAACTTCGGGCAGTTGGTATTTCCGAAAGAGCGATAGAGAAATTGCAGCCGATTATCTTGCTCGAAGGCACGAATAGAGAAAAATTATCGACAATAGCCGATGTGCTTGCAAGCTCGGAAACCGGTCTTAAAGGTGTAGAAGAAACAAGATACATTTTCAATATGCTTGAAAAGGCGGGGTTAAACAACGAGATACAGCTTGACCTTACGCTGGCTCGTGGCCTGAATTACTATACCGGTGCCATTTTTGAAGTAAAAGCGTTAGACACTCCTATGGGAAGCATTACCGGTGGAGGCAGATACGACGACTTGACAGGCATATTCGGAATGCCGGGACTTAGTGGTGTGGGCATTAGTTTCGGTGCCGATAGAATTTACGATGTTCTCAATACATTAGACCTTTATCCTAAGGAAAGCGTAAAGGGAACGAAACTGCTGTTTATCAATTTCGGAGAAAAAGAAACGGAATATTGTATGCCTATTGTCGATGCTGCGCGAAAAGAAGGTATCAGTACGGAGATATATCCCGACAAGGTGAAGATGAAGAAGCAGATGAGTTATGCCAATGCCAAGAACATACCTTTCGTTGTGCTTGCCGGTGATAATGAGATTGCCGAAAACAAGGTAACGCTGAAGGATATGAAAACGGGCGAACAGCAGATTTTGACCGTACAGGATATGATACGAAAGATATTGGAATAATCATTTTTTGCAAAGAAATAATTTGGATAGTTACAAGTTGTTGTTGTAATTCATTCAAATTATTTTGTTTAAATAAAAAGAAACAATTATCTTTGCAGCAATCAAATAGAGTGTTTGCTATATGAGAGAAAAAGAAGCTCACCAAAGGTTGATCGATTGCGGAGTAAGGCCATCGATTCAACGTCTTGCAATTATGGAATATCTTTTAACCCACTTTACACATCCTACAGTAGAAGATGTATACCAAAGTTTATGCGATAGAATACCTAAATTGAGTAGAACAACGGTATATAATACACTGCGTCTTTTTTCCGAGCACCATGTGGCACAGATGATAACCATTGACGATCATCATGTTTGTTACGATGGAAATACGGAACCGCATGTACATTTCTTTTGCAAAAGGTGTGGAAAAGTTACCGATTTATTTCAAGAACGGGCGCCCCGTATGGATGTGCAAAGAATTTTAGATGACGGAAGTCTGGTGGACGATGTACAACTTTATTATAAAGGAGTGTGTGCCGAGTGCCGGTCGAAAGTTGAGAATTGAATAAATGTCAGTCGAGTGTATTGAATATACAAAACATTAAATAAAAGCGTTGAAAATAAGAAAATAATCTGTATCGCACACAGGTATATTTGTGATGGATGCTGCGCACGGCACCATGTACATGATACTAAAAGGTAAAGTGCATTATTATACTGGTTTTATAGGTTCTTATAAAAAAATCTTCAAGTAAAATATAGGGCGGATAAAATCCTTGGACAATATATTCTCACTATGCGGATAATAAAATTTTCCATAGTGAGAATTTGTCTGTTATGTTATGTCTATCCCCGTAATATGTACCATCTGTTCCCCATAGTTTTATGCTCTATATCGCTTAGATATGAGAGACGGTAAGAGTTGTTATTGGATATGGGGTAGAAAGAAGAAACGAAAAGATGTTTATTCGTGGTGGTATGGCTCGCCTTTTATAATAGTACACGCGCGATACAACTGTTCGGTAAGGATAAGACGTACCATCTGATGCGAGAATGTCATTTTAGAAAGCGAAACGAGTTCGTTAGCTCTGGCGTACATGTCTTTGGAAAATCCGTAAGGTCCTCCTGTCACCAAGACAAGTTTTCTGGCAGTATGTTGTTTCTTTTCTATCCATGTCGCCAATTCTATACTCCTGTATTCTTTACCGTGTTCGTCAAGAAGAACAACCGTATCCATGGGTTGTATATGCCTGAGTATAATCTCTCCCTCCTGCTGTTTCTGCTGTTCGTTAGTAATATTCTTTGTTTTTTTCAGTTCAGGAATGGTAATAATGGAAAAAGGCATATAATGGTTAATGCGCGATACGTAGTCGTCTATACAAGTCGCGAAATGTTTGTTTACAGTTTTACCGACAACGATTAATTCTATTTTCATTCTTGTTCGTTTACAGATCGGGCCGCTTTATCATACTTATCACATGTGTGTGCCTTTTGATTATCTCTTAGGTTGTATTGGTCTTTCCTTTTGGGATTCATGGGAAACCATCCTTTTTCCACCCTTTTTTTCTGTGAGAATATTTCCCCGATAGACCATAATAGCGATGCGCCCAATACGCCCAGTATTGCAGAATACAATATTTCTTTGATACAGAACGCGGCGCAAATTGATAAAATGCCGGCAAAAAGGAATATCCACCATGGCTTGGTGCCAAAATAGTATTCTACTTTAACGACAACAGGATGAAATATACCGATAATCAGAAAAGTACTTATGGCGATAATTACGCCTTCGTAGTATAATTGCATTGTTCAGATAATGAAAATTCGAATGTGCAAAAATACTAAAAAACATCGAAGATGTAGACTTTTTTCATTTAAATTAGTTACCTTTGCGAATAAGTAGTACAATTAAAAACATTTAATCTATATGGCACACAATTCAGAATTAATAGCCCAATGCGAGGCAAAAGCAGAGCAATGGTTATCTCCCTCGTTCGACGAAGAAACACGGATGGCTGTCCGAAAAATGATTGAGAGTAGCGATAAAACCGAATTGATAGAAAGCTTTTATAAGGATTTAGAGTTCGGAACCGGTGGCCTTCGTGGTATTATGGGAGCCGGAAGTAACCGTATGAATATTTATACGGTGGGTATGGCAACACAAGGTTTTGCCAATTATTTGAAGAAAAATTTTAAAGACCGTTCATCTATTTCGGTGGTAGTTTGTCACGATTGCCGTAATAACAGCCGTAAATTTGCTGAAGCTGTTGCCGATATATTTTCGGCTAATGGCATTAAAGCGTATCTCTTTGATGATATGCGTCCGACGCCGGAATGCTCTTTTGCGATCCGACATTTCCATTGTCAAGGCGGTGTAAATATCACTGCATCGCATAATCCGAAAGAATATAACGGATATAAGGCATATTGGGAAGACGGTGCACAGGTGTTGATGCCCCATGATACGGGTATTATAGAAGAGGTAGGCAAGGTACATGTCGAAGATGTGAAGTTTAAAGGAAACCCTGCACTGATAGAAATTATCGGAGAAGAAGTCGATAGAATATATCTTGAGAAGATACATACGCTGAGTATTGATCCTGAAGTAATCAAACATCAGAAAGATTTGAAGATCGTTTATACCCCGCTTCACGGTACCGGTATGAAATTAATCCCCCAATCGTTGAAACTTTGGGGATTTGAGAATGTACATTGTGTTAAAGAACAGATGGTAAAGAGCGGCGATTTCCCAACGGTGGTTTCGCCTAATCCCGAGAATGGAGAGGCGCTAACACTTGCCATCCGTGATGCGAAAGAGATAGATGCAGACATCGTGATGGCAAGCGATCCGGATGCCGACCGTGTGGGAATGGCATGCAAGAACGATAAAGGCGAATGGGTACTCATTAACGGAAATCAGACTTGTTTGCTGTTTCTTTACTATATCATTACCAATAGAAAAGCCAAGGGATTATTAAAACCTACGGATTTTATTGTAAAAACGATTGTTACTACAGAGGTAATACGCAAGATTGCAGAAAAACAACACATAGAAATGCGTGACTGCTATACCGGATTTAAATGGATTGCAAACGAAATACGTCTTTCGGAAGGGAAGCAACAGTATATCGGTGGTGGAGAAGAAAGCTATGGTTTCATGGCAGAAGACTTCGTGCGCGATAAGGATGCTGTATCGGCAATGTCGCTTCTTGCCGAGATATGTGCATACGCTAAAGATAACGGAAAGACGCTTTACGACCTGCTCATGGATATCTATATTGAATACGGTTTCTCGAAAGAGTTTACCATCAATGTTGTAAGACCGGGTAAAACAGGAGCGGATGAAATCAAACAGATGATGGAAAATTTCCGCAACAATCCTCCGAAAGAGCTTGGTGGATCGAAAGTCGTTATATGGAAAGATTACCTTTCTTTGGAGCAGAAAGATGAACAGGGGAACATAACTAAACTTAATATGCCTGCAACGAGCAATGTTCTTCAGTGGTTCTGCGATGATGATACCAAAGTAAGTGTAAGGCCATCTGGCACGGAGCCTAAGATTAAGTTCTACATAGAAGTGAAAGGTACGATGACCAAGGCTGACCAATATGATGCTCTTGATAAGGCTGGCAGTGAAAAGATTGAGGCAATCAAGAAGAGTTTGAACCTTGATTGATGTATAAATGAAGGCGACTATATACGACAATACCCTATTTTATAACCACGCCTAAATTAAGATAGGTGTGGTTTTTATCTTATATTTTGTTAATTTCTATCAGCTGACTCATCTTACTTGTTATAATATAGAAAGATAACAAACCGTTGAGAAGATGAAAGATAAATTGCATATCAGAGAGGACACGCTACATAGAAGTGTTCATCAAAAGCTATTACAAGCTGACTGTCCAAGGTTGGCAAGTAGTGGCTTAATATAAACGTATTCCCATCTAAATAAAACTTTCATCTCTCAACTGTTGTTATCTTACGCAGTATTTTCTATGAACAATTACTTTTACACATCTTGAAATAGATTAGTATTCAAATACAGCTATTTCGACTATTCGCCTAAACATGGATGGTCGGTAGTAGCTGTATATTGCAAAGTGTTTAAGTAATATTATCGTTCATAGAAACTATACTTTATAAAACTTTGAAGATGACGACAGAAAGATAAATTACAGATAGACGTGACTTCATATATCGAAATCGTTGTGCGGAAAGGATGGTTCCACGCAAAAGACGGATTACTAATGTATGATGTGCTATTTAAGCGTATTTTTATCTAAATGGCATTGTCTTCTGTCGCCATTTTCTCTTATAAACTTTGAGTAGAATAATCTTTATGAAAGTTTATGTTAATACCCTTTTGCAAATACTTTATAATATCCAAATAGAATTAGCTCCCCAAAGATATTAACATATTAAACACTAATTCACCATATTTTCAAAAGTCACCAAAGTTGCTCATTCCAAAGAACAAAATGTTTTGGGATATGAGAAACGTTATACTAAAATTCAATTCTCTGTTCAATTTGCAAACTGCATTTCCAACAGAAAAGTCTTGTGTCAAGTTTCTTGAACAGACAAGATGGCACGGTAATATCATTTCTACTTTCGACTCAACTTCAAAAGTTTATAAGAGAAGTGATGGCTCGTACAGATGTAAAAACTCTGGTAAGAACTTTAACGTAAGAATAGGGACTATCTTTGAGAGTTCAAAATTACCTTTGAGAAAATGGTTTATGGCTATTTACATTCTCATTCCCAATAAGAAAGGCATATCCTCTATGCAACTTGCCAAAGACTTGCATATTACACAGAAAACTGCTTGGTTTTTAACCCAACGTATTCGGGAAACATTTACCATACGGACTAACGATAAACTTATGGGGGAGGTTGAACTTGATGAAACTTTTGTCGGTGGAAAGAATAGAAATCGCCATTGGAATAAGAAAGTGAAGAAATGTCAGGGCAGAGCTTTTGTTGATAAAGTACCTGTATTAGGTATGCTTGAACGTGGTGAAAGGGTGATATGCAAAGTTGTTAAAAACACCTCTTATAAACAACTAACAGCACCAATACTTAGGTACGTGGATAGAAATGCTACGCTTTATATGGACGAATGGATTGGATATAAAACAGTTCAGAAAGTATATAACCACGCTGTTGTTGATCACGGACATGGAATTTATGTTGCTGACGGTGGGGTTTATACAAATTCTATTGAGGCATTTTGGAGTAACTACTGTAAACGAGCTATCATTGGAACTTACAACTATCTTAGCAAGAAGCATCTACAAAGATATTTTGACGAGTTTTCTTTCAGATACAATACTTGCAAGGTTAAAGAGAATGAACGCTTTGGAGATTATTTCCTCCACCTTGGCGTTCATATTACTTATAATCAACTAACGCAAATGTCATGAGTAAAAAGAAAGAAGAAAAGAAAGAAGAGTGGAATCCATTTGATACGATGTCTGAAGAATACATGGAGAGTATTAAGTCAGATGTTGATTTTGGTAAGGTTATGTCTAAATATTTGAAGAAGAAAAGGGGTGTCTATATAGGGCACAGAACAAAGCGTATAGGATAATGAAGAGCTGAAAAGTGGATAAAGTAGTTAGTTTACAAAGAGTTAGGTGTGTTTTGATGGTTGAGACTCCACAAAACGAAACGTTTACATAGGTTTAATTTTGGTTTACATTGAGGGGCTTTTCGTTTACATGAGGCTGACGAAAGGTTTACACACAGTGGGCTGCACGTTTACGCGTGTGGCCTTTTTCGTTGCTATGCGTGGGAGAATGCCTATATTCACAGGCGTTTGGAGTGTACAGGGGCTTTGTGTGCGCCATGATTTGAACGGCGGGAGAATGGCATAAAAACGACCTTCAAATGCGGTTTTAAGGGAGAGACGATAAATGGACGAAAACAGCGATTTTGTAGGGGTGGGGTTACAGGTGGGGTTACAAAGTGGGGTTACATTTTTAGAAAAGTGGGGTTACAAAAGTGGGTTTTTAGGGGGTATGATACAAGGGGGGGAAGATACTACTTTTTTAACGATAGGTACGTTTTTCGTGCCGATAGCCCTCCCCAAAATGCCACCTGTTTTTAGAAATACACCTTATTAAATAACGGAATATCAGGCTGTTTGCTGTTTTTAGGGGTATAAAGGGGGGGGGAGGCAGAGAAAAGGGAGAGGACGAGAGGCGACGGGAATACGCTTGGTACCTTTTGGGGACATTCAGAGGAGACGGACGAGCCCGATAATGGTGCTGAGGGAGTGGATATCGGACTTGGGAAGGTGAAAAGGCTTGAAGCGTGGATTTTCGGAGATGCAAAGGATAGAATCGTCATCGTCTTCTGCCTCTTCCACTCGTTTGACGAGAGCACCTTGACTTGTGTCGAGAACGTAGATACCACCCCATTGAAAGAAAAGTATGTCGGAGATCTTTCGGCAGGCAATAATATCGCCATTGTTGTACAGAGGTTCCATAGAGTTGCCAGATACACGGATAAGAAAGTTTGCCCCCTTCGCCTCGAACTCGGGAATAGTGTAGCGTTCGCAGTCCTCGAGATACACTCCCTCGCTACCAGCTGCAGGGAAGCCTGCTACGGCATCTATAGGGATGAGAGGGATACCTTTGGGCGATTTTCTTGCTTTTTTTTCTTGCAGATCTGCTATTTTATTTGTATCTTTGGAGATAGGAAGAGGCTGTTCTTCTGTGGCTGGAATGCTTTCAGTACCTTTTGTTTTGAGCATCTCTCCCCTACCAGTGAGAAGCCATTCGTGGTTTACATCTGGAGCGTAAGCGAGAAATCTTGTTATATTTTCTTCGCTAATCCCATTATTCTGACCAAGTATGCCTCTTGTTGTACCCGATTTCTTGTAGTATTCGTAATCAGAAATCCCCTTTTTTGTAAGATAAAGCGAGATATTTTGCTTTATCAGCGATTTTTCTTGTCTATTTTCTTGCATAATCGAAATATCTTGTTTATCTTTGCATCGTATTCCATTTGGAACGCGCGCCAAAAATACAAAAAAGGGGCGAGAAACAAGAATGTTTAATTAAAAAATACAATAAACTTAACGCTTCGGTATCGGCATGATGGGCAAAAAATATGATAAAAGATTACATGGAAGGCTACTCCGATCTCACGGAAGCGCAAAAAACCGAATATAAAGAATACTTAAACTCATCGTAAAACAACTTCTAAGCCCTCGACATCACGGTTAAATCAAATCTATGAATCAAACATTGTTGTTTAAGCAAAGATATACAAAGACAGTAGGCAAAAACTTTAAATTGAAGAAAAACAGAGCTTACCGAGATGCATTCGGGAACATGCCTGTCCTCACGGCACTTGCTGTTTTTGTGAAAGAGCAAGAATCTTTATCTAATGAGTTAAAACGCTTACGTGAAAAGGTAAATGCCTTTGAGGCGTTTTTGATTGAACAAAATGTACGATGTATTCATAGCAGCAAAAGTGAAAGTCGCTATTATTATTACAATCACGTGAAATACCGTTTCAGCAGTCATATTTACCCAACAGGAAGCATGACCAATAAGGTATTGGGAATTGTTGATTTATGCGCAGACAGGCACTTGATAGATGAAGTTGATTTCTGAACATAAAGAGTAAATTATATGATAACATGAAGGCGGCTACGTCCGAATGGTAGTGGACATTTGAGGGAGCAACGGGGTTCAATTCCCCACCGCCTACAATATTTAATAATTTAAAAAGTGAGATTATGAAAAAGTACATTCACATTCAGAAAGCAGACCGCGAGTTCATTGCGAAAGCATTCGGTATTACCGAACGTACCATTTTTAATGCTACCCATTTTGAGAATATGAGTGCGGGTAATGATCTTGCCAAGAAGGTACGCAAGGTGGCCTTGGAACGTGGTGGTATCGTGATGGTAGAGGCACCTGAGACAGAAGTTCTACACGACGCAGACGGCTATATGCGCTACTATATTACTGGTAGTATTTTGTTGGAGTTTTCAAAGATGGAACCCGTGTGTGACGTGTTCAAAAATGGCGAGAAGGTACGTCACTTTGACAACGTGATGACGAGCGACATTCAGGGCATTCAGGACTGGGCTTCAACGCTAAGGTAAAGGAGGCAACGGATGGAATATTACGGCAAGAAACTCTGCATATCCTACCACGAATTTGTGGACAGCGGAATAGTCAGCGTAGCCAACTATAAGCAATTGGCAGCACGCGGGCGCATTGACGTTGCCCGCCGTGGTGGTGGTGCAAGTGGCTGTTATGCTCTGATTGCTGTAGACAGCTTGCCGACCAAATACAAGGAGGCTGTCGAGGAGAAATACGGCGACGGCGTCGAAGTGATACTCACCGGCTGGTTTATGTCGAACTACGAGCTGGATCAGGAGGCGGTGGCTTTCTATAACGACCGCAGCAATACCGGTCTTGACCTCAAAGATGACAAGAAGCATGAATACATCATCAACGCCTCGGTGCTGAACACTTGCCTCCGGCTATACGAAAATACAAAAGCCATCAAGCGCACGATGGGTGAGCGGTATGACTGGGACAAGATGGCCACGGCGATAAAGATATTGCGCGAGCAGCTGGGGCATACGCTCCCGGAGAGCACGCTGCGCTTCAGGAAGAAAGTGAACCAATATAAGCATGATGGATATATCAGCTTAATCAGCGGCAAGTTCGGAAACCAGCACCGCCGCAAGGTGGACTTCAAGACCGAGCAGCTCATTCTGAGTATCTATGTGCTGCCTAACAAACCTTACGGCAGCGATGTACACAAGATGTACATAGAGTTCCTATGCGGTGAGCTTGATGTGTGGGACTTGGATACCGGCGAGCTGTTCAATCCAGACGACTTCACGGACAAGAACGGAGAGCCCAAGGAACTGAGCGAAAGCACCATCAGGAATATTTTGAATAAACCAAACAACAAGCTCAGGATAGCCAAGGCATTGAAGAGCTGGGACGCATTCTACCATGAGGATATGCCGTACATGCACCGCCACAGCGGCGATTTTTCATTCTCTCAACTCACGGCGGATGACGTGGATTTGCCACGCCGCATGAAAGGGAATGAATACGTGCATGCCTATTATATCTATGACGTGGTGAGTCAGTGCCGTGTGGGGATTGCCCACGGGCGGAAAAAGGACGAGAGTCTTGTTGTTGAATGCTTTAGAGATATGTTCCGGCTGATAGAGAAACATGGCTGGGGTATGCCGGCAGGCATCGAAGTAGAGCAGCACCTGATGAGCAAGTATAAAGAGGGTTTTCTGAAAGCCGGGGAAGTGTTCAAGAACGTTTATTTCTGTGCGCCGCAGAACTCACAGGAAAAATATGCCGAGGCACTGAACGGTGCATTCAAGACCACGGTGGCTCACAAAAACCACGATGGCATCGGCCGCTGGCACAACAAGGGTGCACGTCGTGTTTTCCAGAAGAAGGTGAGCGATAGCGACAATCATACATGGGAGGACAAGAAGTATTACACCTTCGAGGAGCTCGTAGCCGATGACCGCCGGGATTGTGACGAGTGGAACCACATGCCGCATCCTAATCAAAAGAAATATTCCGGCATGAGCCGCTGGGACGTGCTTGTGGCAAGACTTAACCCCACGCTCCGCCCCTTGGACAAGCTGACACTAAGCCGCTACATCGGTGAGCGTGTGGAAACAAGCGTTCGCAGGAATTCGACTGTAAGGGTAGCACATGAGGACTGGTGGATAAGCGGTCCCGAGGTATTGGAACGACTTGCACCGAACAACTATAAGGTAACCGCCTACTACCTGCCTGATGATGAGGGAAAGCCCACGGACATATTCCTCTACCAAGGCGACAAATACATCGACAAGCTGCACCGCATTATAACCTACAACCGTGTGATGGCGGAACAGACAGAGGCGGACAAGGAAGCGTTCATTGAGCAACGGAAGTATGTAGCACGTTTCGACAAGTACCTGCGCGACAATGTCATTGCCAAGGTGGGCAAGATGGCTGTCCATAAAGATGCGCCAGTGGAAGAAGAATCCCTCGAATTGCCACAATTAGAAATGCCGGAAGAGGATTTTGACTATACACCAAGTGTTGATTACGGCAAAATGGCATTAGGAGACTATTAGAATAACATTAAAATAAGTGTGAGATTATGATTACAGAAGTTCAGAAACAAAGAATACTGGAGGCGGTGAAGCAGAACCGCGCCAACTATCCGAGCGACGCCAAACATGCGGCAAGCCTCGGTATCAGCACCTCAGTGTATAGTAGCATTAAGAATGGGCAGACAGACAAGGCTCTCAGTGATGCTAACTGGATAGGCATAGCCCGGAGACTTGGTGTGAGTCTCAGGGGCGAGATAGAGTGGAAGCCTGCCAAGACCGCCACCTACGAGTATATCACCGCCCAGCTGGAGTTCTCGCAGCAGTCAAGCCTTAGTGGCATCATGTGCGACATGCCCAACATTGGTAAGACCTTTACCGCACGTTACTATGTACAGACACATAAGAATGCCGTGTACATCGACTGTTCGCAGGTAAAGACGAAGTTGAAGCTCATCAGAAAAGTGGCAAGTGAGTTTGGTGTTGATAGCAAAGGCAGATATTCAGATGTGTATGATGACCTTGTGTATTACCTACGCAGCATCGACACGCCGCTCATCATCTTAGACGAAGCCGGCGACCTGCAATACGAGGCTTTCTTGGAACTCAAAGCCTTGTGGAATGCCACCGAACGCTGCTGCGCATGGTACATGATGGGTGCCGACGGACTGAAGGAGAAAATCAACCGCTCGATAGAATGCAAGAAAGTGGGCTATACCGAGATGCTCTCACGCTATGGCGACCGATACAGCAAGGTAACGCCTGATGACGGAAAGGAACGCGAACACTTTCTCAAGGAGCAGGCAAGAGTTGTGGCTAAGGTGAATGCACCCGAAGGTACGGACATCGGTCAGATAGTACGCAAGAGCGGTGGTGGACTGAGACGAGTTTACACAGAGATTGAAAAAATAAAGAAAGGAGTATGATATGAAGAAAAAAATAGAAACGGCAAATGCTAATGAGATAAATTGGGAACAGCGCAGGTATGAGATTGCAAAAGACTATTATGTTATGGCGTGTAGCCAAGCTAAAATGCATGGAGATGAGTCTATGGGAGATATTCTGGAAGCTGCGGCATGGTTATCAGCAGTTGCTGCCGATAAATTGATAGAGGTTCTGAAAAAGTAACTATGTCAAAACGAGCGTACAGTCCGAAAGAAGTTGCCGCCCGGAAGTGGGTAACGCTGCCGTGGGGTGAACTGTGGAGCGGTCCGTTCGGCTTCCCCGCCGAGAACGCCTCATGGTTCATCAGCGGTGCGAGCGCACAAGGCAAGAGCTCTTTCGTGATGCAGCTGGGCAAGGAACTGTGCAAATACGGACCTGTCCTCTATATGAGTTATGAGGAGCGGGTGAATCAGACTTTCCAGCGCCGCATGGGCTATCTGAACATGTATGAGGTGCAGGGCCGCTTCCGGGTTGTAACCGACGAGTCGATAGAGGAGCTTGCCGAGCGCCTTGCCAAGCCTAAATCGCCGAAATTCGTTATCGTGGACTCCTTTCAGGTGGGCTGTGACGATTTCGGCTGGACTTATCCCATCGCCGTGGCATTGATGAAGCGGTTCAGTCGTAAGTGCTTTATCTTCATCAGTCAGGAGGATAAAAGCGAGCCCACGGGCAAACCGGCACGCCGGCTTAAATACATCTGCGACATGAAAGTGCGTGTAATGGGTTACAAGGCTTACTGCCTTGGCCGCTCGATCGGCGAAGCCGGCAATCATTACGTGGTGTGGAAAGAGGGTATTTTGAAAACGAGTAACAATCTATAACTATGGCAAGTAAGCGAGACAACCTGCTGTACAGGTTACGGAAGAAGGGCGTGAGGGTACAGACACGGGAGAGAACAATATTCTTCTCTTTTTACGGTGAGCCTTTTAAGATTATACAGGTGAAACGCCTGTGCAGAGAGTTTCATTTCCATGTACAATTAGAAATACAGTGAGCATGAGTAAGGAAAGACGAATTATTGAAATAGCTCCGGGGCTGATAAGCCCGGGCGGACACATGACAGACCGGATTGAGAGCCGGGGGCACAAGTGCTCCTACTGCCAAGGCAACGGCTACCACTGGCAGGAAGATGGTTGGCAGGAACGCTACAAGCAGGAGTGTCCGATATGCAAGGGCAGTGGCAGGCTCGACGCAGTGGTAACCATTGAATGGAGGGCAAGTAAATGATACAAATAGGCGACAAATTCAAGATACGATGGGTTGGACACGATGAGTGTTACAAAGGGCGACTTTATCAGGTAACGAGTTTTCTCGAAGGCTGCACCTGCGGAAAGCCCGCGGTCATCACCGGCAAACCGGAAGAACCTCGACGTCCTCATTTGCATGTCTGGGCAAAACTGATAGAAGCTCCATCAAAGTATATGATAGGTGAAGGTGGGTTTGTATTTGGTCCGCTGGACCCTGAAACGCTACACCACATTAACGTTCCTGACGAGTCATGGATAGAGATAGTGCGACAAAAAGGAGACCAGTTGTATTTGTTTTGAAAGTAGAAAAATAAAATGGTAAAAAAATATGAAGCAGACAATAAAGACATTGAAGCAATGGGAAAAATCAGGAAAGAACTTAGACGAGTTCCTGCGTCCCGGTGATTGGATAAGTGAAGATTTGTGTAACTATATCGGCGAAATCGTCCCTCCTTATTACTGCTCTTGCGACTTCGTTCAGGGTGGAGATGCTATTAAATCGGAAGACAATGTATTGTTTTATTGCACCTGCTACAAAACAGAAGACAACAGATACTTATATCTCGGAGTTCTTCCGGAGTTCAAACAATAGGAAAACGCTAAAGATATGAAAAAGTTAAAGTATTATTCGATGACACCGAACGACAAACCCGATTGGCTGTTGCGGTTGCAGTTGGAAGATAGTAAGACAGCCCGGAGATCAATTGAGTTTGTTTTGAGATAATTTAAAATAAAATTAAAATGGATGAGATAGAACGTAGAAAAGACGCAGAGATACTAACCGCATCTGTATCTAAAATATATAAGGAAATAGAAGCAATAGAGAAGCGGGAAATACTACCGTTGAAAATAAAAATCGAGAAGTTAAAGGATGCTTTCTTAGATAAATATTTAGTCGACTCATCCGGCATGCCGGTTCGTGTAGGAATGACAATAGAAAAAGATAAGAGAAGATATAAAGTATTAGATCGGTATCAACAAAAATTATTTGGGTACTTAGGGAATGCACGTGTGGTTGCTATACGTGAAGGTCAGAAGAGAGGTTTTTCTATTTATTGCAACGATTTAATAAAATATACGATCATAGATTAAAATTACAAAGTTATGAACAATTTTTTCGAAACAATCAGAAAACGCCTTCAGGTGTGGCACGAAGAGCATGCGGCACGCATCGAGGCGAAGCGTCAGGCGCTACTCGACGCAGAGGCACGGCAGGCTGTGCAGGTGATGGAATTCAATGGCGAGCTCTTTGCCTGTGTGAACGGTATCCCGCTGTTCGGGGTGAACGATATCAAGGGCACGCTGCCGGAAGCCGTGGCAAATGCCCGTAAGAATTATAAAGACTGGAAAGAAGAGCTACTATGGGGCAATTATGCCGCCGTAATACGCTAAAGAATAACAGCTATGCAGGAAGTAACCAATTTCGCCCGCTTCTATGGGCTGCTGCGATATCTCTCCTTTGGAGATAACGATCAACGCGAGGAGTTTAAGAAAAGCGTCGTTTCGCAATACACGAACGGCAGGACGGAGAGTCTGCGCGAGATACGCCGCATAGAATACGATGCCCTCTGCTCCGCTCTTGAAGACCTTACTGGTATGAGTACCCGAGAGAAAATCAGGCAGGCACGGTATGCAGAGCTCAAACAACGTCGCAGCGTGTGCTTGAAGCTCATGCAGCGCTTGGGCGTGGATACCACCGACTGGGCGCGTGTGGATGATTTCTGCATGCACCCGCGGCTTGCCGGTAAGCCGTTCCGCAAGATCGACGGCGAGGAGCTCGAGGCCTTAGCTGTAAAACTGCGGACGATCGAGCGTAAGGGCGGCCTGAAACCACGACGGGAAGAGAAGAAGAGTGCAACCTCATTTGTCTATATCCCTATTGGCAATATAGCAGAAAGTTAATGAATATGACACCAAGAGATTTTGTAAAGCGTGCGATGGAGCACAAATTTGTTTAACAACCCATAAAAAAGAAAAGACATGGCAACAAGAAAAAAGAAAGTAATCATCACCGGCGTAAGCAGAGAGGCCGCCGATGAAGCCTTTGGCACCTATGCCAAGGCAGATGCAAGTATCAACAAAATCAACGCGGACATCGAGCTACAGTGTGCGAAGATCCGCGAGAAGTATGCCGACAAACTGGCGACGCTCACCGCTGAGAAAGAACAGGCGTTTGATACGCTGCAGGCCTTTGCGACCGAGAACCAGACAGAACTCTTTGCCAAGAAGAAGAGTTTAGACATGGCGCACGGCACGATAGGCTTCCGCACCGGCACCCCGAAGCTGAAGACGCTGAAAGGCTTTACTTGGGCAAGTGCGTTGAACCTTGTAAAGAGTTTCCTGCCCGGCTATATCCGCCAGACGGAGGAGATCGCCAAGGACAAGCTGCTTGCAGACCGGGACGTGGAAGTCATGCTTGGTGGTGGTGACCTGAACAACCGTGGCTATCGTCCCCTTCGTGAGCAGATGGAAGAGTGTGGCATCCAAGTAATGCAGGACGAGACTTTCTACGTAGAACCCAAGAAGGAGGACACCGGCGTATGAGCAGAGAAGTGAATAAGTCGCCCAAGGTAGCCTTGTGCCGTGAATGCTACGGTACAGGCTTTCAGAAGTCAAGCATAGGCGGGACACAGACACGCGTCCGGTGTCCCCAGTGTGAGGGAAGCGGCAGGGTGCTGGTGAGTTGCAAGATGAGCCTCGACATACGCCCCTATAAAGAACGATTGTAAACCGACAAAAAAATAACACGATGAGGCACCGGCACGGAGTGAGTTACAAAAAACGGGTAGCCGACATCAATAGGATATATGACCGATACGTCAGACTCGGCATTCCGAACAGGGAGATATGGCGTCGGTACATATATCCTGTTTACGGTATTAGCGAGCGGACATTCTACTACTTGCTGAAAGCCTCCGCAGATCCAGCTAACGAAATGCCGGAAGATACCCAAACATATTTGGATTTTAAGGAAGAATGAAAGCAGACGTAGGTAAAGTTATCAGGAATATCCTGAAAGATATTCAGGTAGATCTGAAGGATGAATTCGATCAGAACTTCGAACGTGAGGCATTTTTCAGTGAGGCATGGCAACGCCGCCGGAGTCCAATTCGTCCGGACAGAAATATACTTGTAGACAGCGGCACGCTGCGCAGGAGCATCACCAGCCGTACTACAGAGAAAAGCGTCGTGTTCAGCAGCTCTTTGCCCTACTCCGGCATACACAATAACGGCGGTGAGATCGTCGTAACGGCCAAAATGAAACATTTCTTCTGGGGCAAATATCGCGAGGCATCGGGAACCTTCGAGCGCAAGAAAGACGGCAGCCTGCGAAAAACAAAGAAGAATGCGTGCTTGGAAAGCGAGGCGGATTTTTGGAAAGTGCTGGCGCTGATGCATGTCGGTAAGGCTATCCGTATACCCCGCCGGCGTTTCTTGGGGGCAGCTCCGGAAGTGGAGCGGATTGTTCGCGAGATTATAGAGGAGAACCTTCGGGAATATTTCGGAAGTGCGGATTTTAGAAACAATTTTGATTTTAAAATAAAAAACACATGAGAAAAGAATTGTACGGTATGCTTTGCAAAAAGCTCAAAGAGGTAAATGACGGTGCCATTAGATACATTGATCTATGGAACCATAATGTGGAGTTTATAGAACAGGAGGCTAACTGGGCACGTCCTGCTGTATTCGTCGAGTTTTGTCCGATACGGTGGAATGCTATCGTTCCCGGACATGAATACCGCGCCGAACCTCTCGTCAAGCTACATGTCGTGACGGATTGGGAAGGGGACGTATCGGAAGAAAGCCGGTTTAAAGAAAAATCCTTGGAAGTATTCGATCTACTGGACGAGATACACAAGACGCTGACCTGTGAGGCAGGTGCGACTTATCTTCAATTCGATTTAGTGGAGAGTCAAACGAATCATAACCACGAAGATATCGTGGAAAACATAGAAATATATCAGTGTGTGGCGATCAAAAGGCTGGATTAACATAAAGTTGTTCGGTAAAATATTGCGAAGCCCGTCTCCTTACAAGAAGAGGCGGGCCTGTTGTTTTTAAACGGTATAAAGCATCATATCCGTGTATCCGGCATTATGGTTCACATGTGCATTGACAGACGCGATACTACAGTTCTTAAATGGGTTGCCCGTCTCCTTATTCTTTTCCATCCATTCGCATAATTCGATAATGGAAGACTTATCGGAAGTAAAATATACGAAAGAACACCCTTGTAAAATCTTAAGGACATCAAGGTAGTCGGGTAATTTCCAATACATATTATAAGTACCGACCTCCGTGTTCAAATAAGGCGGATCGATCAAGAATACGACTTTGGGCATATCCTTGTATTTATCGTACAAATTTTTGTAGTCGCAGCAAACGACCTGTAAACCATCCAAGTAGTCGGAACATGGGGGATAATCATTCATTCGAATATTATTGTACAAAGTCTCCTTACCAACATCTTCAAAAATCGTGACATATTTCATTGAGAATAAAATAGATGAAGATATCGTGATAAAATCTACATAACCATATTGTTGCAAATATCTTTTTAAACACGCTAATACCTTCTCCCGTGTCTCGCCTGTAATGCGTTTTTTGCGCGGGATATCCCGAACGATCTTTCTTAGATCAGACAGTAAGGCATTGGTGACGGGAATATTCTCTATTCTCTTTCTGTAGTTATCGAAATCGTTATACACGACCGTCGAATTCGGTTTCCTGCATTTTGTTATATGCGAGAGCAACCCGCTCCCGCCAAATAGATCGACGAAGGTCGTTCCATCAGAAAAACGATCTAATACTTTTATAAACTCTTTGGCAAACATGCGCTTCTGCCCAACGAAAGGGAGTGGCGCCGATAAATACATTTTTCTCATAACGGCGGTAAAGTTCTTTATTTCTCTTTTGCCAGAAGAAAGAACGAGCCTGATTAAGCTGTATGTATCTTGCAGTCGGTCTGAAATCTCTTTATCAAGCTATACACCTTACGTTCACTGACAGCATATCTATCCGATAATACCGCCACGATATAGGACACTTTTTCGCCGGCAGTGCGTAGTTTACAGTATTCCGAATACAAATCGATATAGTCTGCATCCTCCAATCTAATACCGGTATCTTTCAATCTTTTTATCAGCTCCCTGTTAAATTTCAATATCTCAATGATCTTCATTTCCAATATAATTTATATCTTTGCATCGTCTCACTTATTTATAAAATTGCTCGAAGCGCGAACAAGGGTATTGCCCCCGGCCGTGCGCTCCGAGCGTTTTTGGTTAATAAGTAAGTGAGACGACGAATTAACAGGTCGGGGGTATTTTTCTATTTCCCAGCATGACATTTTGATGAGATAAAAACGATTTTATTTGTTATTTCTCTAAAAAACTTTCCCTTTTTATTTGTTATTTCGAAAATTATACCTATTTTTGCCATAGAAGAAATGGCATTTGGAGTTCAGTGCCGGATTGTAGTTCCGGAAGATTGCTCCTTATGCTATTTCTTTTTTATGTATTTATACAGCTCCTTACTATCTGAAATACTGTGCAGGACGAATTCTCCCCAGTCATATTCCCTAATGATGACAAGACTCTTCTGTCCTTGCAAAGTAACTTCGAACAGGTGCGACTGTACAACTCTTTGAATACCTTTATTGTTATCGGCGGTACCCATATATCGCATGAGGGGGAAGGCATTTTCAATATTCAGCAGCAAGCGATTTTTTGCAGAAAATAAGCGGTGAGGCTGATTTGTCCATTCTTTAAGGGTTTGCCCTGTAATTCGCACTTTATGTGGGAACTCCGTATTTTCGATTGTTTTCCCCTGTAAGAATTTGGCCGCCTTCCTCGTCTGTTTGGCATTGGCCTTCGCCATCGCTCTTACAATACGGCATGCTGCGCAAAGTTCATTATCGGGAATGTCATATATCAGATTTTCCTTGCCTCCATTATTCTTGGCAATGGGACATGTGCTGCATTTGCTGATCGTGTACGGGTTGTGATCGGGCACCGTCTTCCCCTCTTTTCCCGAGTTAAACCGGAACATCCCATTGCTGTCTTTTTGCAGGGCACCCTCTCCGAGCGCCATTGCCTCGTCGTGCGGCGTGACGGGATATTTTGACTTGCGCACCTGTACGACCGTGCAGCGGCAGTTCCACCCGTTGGGCGGGTAGTAGGACTCCCAAAACGCATCCGTGATAGGCAATGTGATGCGGTTCAAGTCGGCATGTTCGGGACGCACCCTATCGTCGCCGGCCGTACGATACTGCAGATTATAACGATCGCCGTCTTCCATGAAACGCTCCCATTTGGCTGCCATTTCTGCGGATGCCTGTACGAAGTTATACTCAGAATGCAGGTAGTTGGAATTATAGGTCTCGTCGATCTTTCGAACATCGTTTAAAAACCGTTCGAACGATTTTCTATTGCCATTCTCATCGAGCAGCGAGGGAAACGCCTCATTGAGCTCATGAAACGTTTTCATACCTGAAAAAATATAATCCGACCGCTGCAGACGCTGGCGCATGATGTCCGACATCTTTACTTCTTTAAACGAAGCATCGAGCATGGAGGTATGCTGCTCGATGAACTGTTGCACCGGCGGTGTCGCTAATATATCGATCTTCAGGGTGGAGCTCTGCTCGGAAAACAGTACCTGCATCATACTGTTGAAGAGAGAGGATAGCCGGCGTCGTATCTCTTCCGGCAGCGAGTCCTTATGTAGTTGCGCGGAATGCCCCATAAGCTTGCCGTATCTTCGGTGCAGCCCCACGTAGTCGGTGGGGCTTAGTCGAAAAAAGAGGACGGCCCATTCTCATTTTTTTCCATCTTTCGATAGAGAGGGGAGGAACTATTATCCTTGCACTTGTTGCAGGGTACGCCGTATTTTTCGGTGAAGTAAGCAGGATCGACATCAAAGGCATTAATAAGCATGGTTTCGTATGCCACCTGTTGCTCCGGAGTATAATCCGTGGAATAGTCCCAGTCGAAGCGCAGCCCCACAAGCGGGAAACCGTGCCGTACCATACGCGGCAGCAGTTGGTTATTGATAATGTCGCGCAGCATGTCGCAGTCGCTCTCGATGAGGTTTTGAAACACCTTGAGATGCGTTTCGCTTTGCGAAAGCGAAGAGCCGTTTTCAATGGTCATGGTCTGTCCGATGACGAGCTTCGAGAGTTCGGAGTTGGCGCGGTTTATACGTTTATCATAGACGTTGTACGAGTCG
Source organism: Prevotella phocaeensis (assembly GCF_900065875.1). Lineage (NCBI taxonomy): Bacteria > Pseudomonadati > Bacteroidota > Bacteroidia > Bacteroidales > Prevotellaceae > Prevotella > Prevotella phocaeensis. Next base: position 508,373 of record NZ_LT160626.1, read on the forward strand.
TTCTTACCCGTCTCTATGAACTGTATCTCGGTATCCATCCCCATGACTGCCGTGAGCTTCGTTCCGCTGTTCTGCAGCATGCGGTCGAGCTTGTCGATATCCTTCTGGTCACGCGACGAGGTGCGTGCGATACGCATGGGCATGCCGAATATCTCGCCGAAAGTATCCCAAAAAGCCAGCATGTTTTTTTTCGGAATAGTCTGAAGGGCAGCCTTAAGAAACATACCGAGACTGTCGGGCTGTCCTGCTTCAATAAGCCACGGAGAAAAAGGCTCCTCGTGGTAGTTGATCCCCGACTGCCAATTTTCGTACGTACCGGTCACCACGCGATGGTATTCCGGAATTACGTGTTTTCGGGGGATGAGCGTCACCCCATCATAATACGGCATTCCCTCGTCGTCCGTGAGAACATTACCGAGTTCCACGAGCGAATGCCCCCAGTAAAGTGAGTCGAGAATATAGGAGATGAGCTGCTTGAACCACTCCTTGTCGAAGTAGCGCATCGCCTCTTTTACTTCCTTTCCCTTTCCATCGGTAAGTTTGAAAGTCCGTGCCTTGACAAATCCCTTTCGCTGCTCGATACAGCCCGAGAGGTGAAGGTCTATTTCCACATCGCGGTATATGTCGTACAGGGGCCGTCGGTCGGGAAAGTCGATGTTGATGGCCAGCTGCCACGCATTACGCCAATCGGCGATGTCCTTACGTGTAAGGGCATCGGTCTCTCGGTTCAGCTGTATGACCACTTTCTTCAGCCGCCGTACATCTTTCTCCTTAGCGAGGTTGAAGTCGCCGTATGCCGTATGCAACATATTTTCCGGCGTGCCTAAGAACATATTTTTTATATTATCTATCAAATTACCCATAGTTTTACCAGTTATGCCTTAACGGCCGTTGCGAATTATATACGATCGTACTTCCCGCTTCGCTGCCATCTTCCGCCCTTGTAGCAGGCAGGTCGGGAATAACCCTGCCCGCCTGCACCCCCTCGAGCCATTTGATGGCACGCTCATATCGTTCCTTACGTATATCCGTGCCCATCTTTTGGGGCATAGCGGCAGACATGTGATAAAGCGCCATGTCGCAGGCATACATGACGACAAGTCTGTTGCGGTGGGAACCTTCCGCTGCAAAGATAGCAGCCGTGTCATATTTGGAACGGAGGTATCCTGCGATCTCTTCCTGTGCTTCGCACTCTGCTCCCCGCCTGTTGTCTTCGGACACCTGCGATATCACTTTAAGGGCAGTCTCGCCGATAACTACGCGATAGTCTTCTTCCGTGATAAACATATATTACCTCCTTATTTTGTGATGAATAACGCCCTATTCTCTATATCTGTCACCTTAATTCCCTTACGGAACCGGTGACGGGCAATGAGCAGACGGATATCTTTCTTGGCAACGACCTTGAGCTTTCCGTTCAAATGGATGACGTAATATTTCCTGCCAGTTTGTTCGTAAAAGGCAACGGCTTTCTTCACTGCTCGCCTATAGTGCCACGCGAAAATAATTCTTTTGATCAGTTTCTTCATTTTACCAAATATTTTTGGAGGTCGGCCGTGCGCCGAACCTCGGCTTGTAAATTTGTTGTCTCGTATTTTTCTGGAGAATATAGATGGCTCCTTCGTCTGCATCGGGTGCATCATCATTGCCGGCCATGCCCTTCTCGAAAGCGAGTGTCTGTTCGATACCTGCCTGCATGTCCGGATCTTCTTTCTGCGAGATGTCATAATAGACAAAACCACGCTCCCAGAGCGGACTGATGGCCTCGACGCGCTGGAACTTGTCCGGCTTCTTGCGCGTGTCACCCGTAATGGGCAGCTGGAAGTCCCGAAGATTACCCTCAACGGTAAAGTCGTCAAGGATAATGTCCTGCATGAAACTCGCCTCCATGGCAAAGCGTATGGCAATGCCAACTTCCATGCTCCACTCGTACAGGTCGTAGCACCATCGGACGAGTTCCGCGACGGAAGCCTTGCGCACGAAAGCGCGCAGGTGCCACAGGTTGGTCTTGTGCTTGCCCCAGAGCTTTGCCGCCTTCGTATCGTTGGACTTCTTGCTTTTCCATGAGGGATCGATGTACAGCACGAATTCGTCGAACTCCCTCCATGCCGGTCGTTTTGCCCAACGTATCCATTTCTGCCGGAAGATCGTACCTTCGACGATAGGGTTGTGCATCATCTCCTTGTTCCATGCCCGGTAGCCTACAAAGTCGGCATATTCGCGGGCTTCTTGCTTTGTCCACTTCTCTCGCCATACGGGATTGCCCTCATTATCCACGGCATATATGGTTGAGACATGCACGCCCTTTGTCTTGCAGATATTGGCCAGCACCGAGGTCTTCGAGATCAGGTTGCCGACCATGATGAAGCGGCCGCGGCCGACATCGAGCGCGCCGAAGAGGGCTTCCTTCACCCAGTCTGTGAGTTCACGCACGCGGCGTTCGTTGCGACAGAGTTCGTCATCATCAAGGTCGTCAATAACAATATAGTCCGGGCGTGCCTCACGCTTGCGGAGACCGCGTGGCGACTGCCCACGACCGCAAGCGAGGAAATGCACCCCGTCCTTGGTGGTGAACTCCCCTTCCGTCCAGTCGCCCATCGACATCTGTTTCCCAAAATCGGCGATGATGCGCTTGTTGTACTGGAGTTCCGCCTGAATGTCTCCGAGGAGTCGGTTTGCACTGTCCTCGGACTTGCCGACAACGACCATGAAATCAATGAGTCGCTTGGGCTGGAACATGAGCCACAATGGTGTAAAAATGTCCATGTGCGTTGATTTGGCATGCCCTCGTGGCCATTTGAACACCGCTTTTAAATTAGGCGTATTCTTCACCTTTAGTGCTGCGGCGTTGTGGAACGGTGCATTGTGCACGATACGGATAACTTCTCCCGTGACCTTGTCGCGCAGCTGCAGGAAGTGCGGAAAATAGTACTCGCAGAAAGCGGCATAATCTTTCTGCAAGTAGCGTATGCGCTGTTCTTTCTGTACGGAGCTCTCGCGGACAAGACTTTTCGTGTCCGTAATGCTCTGTATCTGCCGGCAGTGTTCCTGCCACTCCTGCTGTATCTTCTTGAGCTCCGATATTGTTGCCATCTACTATTATTATAATGTGGACGGGTTTTGCATGCGCTCCATGAGGAACTTGTTCTGGTACTTGTTGATGGCTTTGATAAGCTCAGGGGTGATTTCCGGATCATAGGAAGCCTGATCCTGTATCCAGCGATTGAAAGCCATAAAGACCTCAATAGCGTCGATGACGTTTGCCTTCTTGTCGAGCTTCTCTATCGTTGCCGAGAGCTTTGAGAGCTTGTCGGCCAGCGAGCCGATGAGTGTCGGGTCCTCCGACTTATTAACGCTCTCTATCAGGCCGTCGATGGTAAGCAGGAGTTTGTTCACCAGTTCAGGGCGTGAGATGTTCTTTGCGGCGCGCGCCTCCTTCCATCCCTCGGAGGTGCACCATTTGGAGACGGTGACGCGAGAAACACCTGTCTTGTCGGCGATTTCCGTCTGCTCCATACCGGAGAGGTACAAAACTCTCGCCAGCGATTTTTTCTTTTCTATTTCTGTCTTATTCATAAAAAATAATATATGATAAAATTCGTAAAACCGTATGCAAAGATGGCGTATTTGAGCGAGAATGCGAAATAAGTGTGCAATGCTTGCGTAGAAGTGTGCAACCATTGCACACTTATTTGGCATTCAGAGAATTAGCTTGTAATATTGCATCAAAAATCATAACGCAATGAACAAAAGAGTACGTATTACAAACGACAGTTTGAACAGCTACGGTTTTCGGGTACTGACCTCCGGCATGAATATAGAGCAGTATAACCGTAACCCAGTATTGCTATACATGCACGAGCGCGGCAATGTGATCGGTTTTTTGAAAGACCTGAAAATAGAGGACGGCGAACTGACCGGCGAGCCGGTGTTCGACGAAGCCTCAGAGATAAGCCGGCGCAGCAAGAAGCAATTCGAGTTCGGTTCGCTGCGTATGGTCAGCGTCGGTATCGATATTTTGGCAACGAGCGAAGAAAAGAAATACCTTGTAGAAGGACAGACACGCCCGACTATTACGAAGAGCAAACTGACAGAAGTATCCTTGGTGGATATCGGCGCCAATGACGACGCTATTGTCTTGCGGCGCGACGGAAAAGTGATAAACCTCGGCAAGGATGGCGAATGCTGTCTGCCGTTATTAAATAAACCAAAAAAACAAAAAGAAATGGAACAGAAAGTAGTGGCCTTGCAGTTGGGCCTGCCGGAGACGGCAACGGAGGAACAGATCAATGCCAAACTGACGGAGCTTAAGGCAGCGAAAGAAGAAAATGAAAAACTGCAGAAAGAAAATGACACTTTACAGGCCGCGCGTATTACGGCAGCCGTAGAGAAAGCCGTATCTGAAAAACGTATCGGTGAGGAAAAGAAAGAGCAGTTCGTCGAACTCGGCAAGAAGATCGGCGTAGAAGAACTCGAAAGGATTTTTAGTGCTATGTCCCCGCAGGTGAAGCTCAGTGCGATACTCGGCCATCAGGGCGGCGCTCCTACAGGAAACCAAAAGGCGACCTACACGAAATTGAGCGAGGTGCCCGGTGAGAAATGGGAGGAGCTAAAAGAAAAGCAGCCCGAAGAGTACAAGCGCCTTTATAAGGCCGAATACGGTATGGAGTGTGAAATCTGAACACATTATACATTATCAAGTTAATTCAAGTCAAAAATAATAAGAGATGAAAAGAAATGTTGTAAAACTGCTTAGCGCAGTATTATTCAATTGCGCCATCGGTATGCTGATCGGCAACGCTCTCGGCGTGAGCGGTTTGGCGGTTGCAGTGACGCTGAACGTTATGGCGGCAGGCGCGGGCTTGCTGCCCGTTGAAAACGGTATTTTGCGTGCAGGAGTATTGAAAGAAATATGGACGGGAGAGCTTGTAAAAGCCCTGCGCGGCGGTCTTGAAGGTTCATTTCTTGACGGTATTCCCGATGCCTCGTCGTTGGTTGACAACGATGTCATACATCTGGTAGAGGTAGGCGTCGATCCGGATGTGCTGATCAATAACACGACCTATCCGATACCCCTGCAGGCGCTCGACGATAAGGATATTGCCATCAAGCTCGACAAGTTCCAAACGAAAGTAACGCCCATCACGGACGATGAACTGCATGCAGTAAGCTATGACAAGATGTCGCGCGTAAAAGAGAGCCATTCTGACTCCATCTCAGACGGGAAGTTCACCAAAGCCGCCCATGCCTTGTGCGCCAAGGAACATTCGGCAAAGACGCCCGTGCTCGTAACATCGGGTGAACGTGACGCGGAGACAGGACGATTGCGCCTCGTTCCGGCCGATATAGTCAGAATGAAAAAGGAACTCGACAAATTAAAAGTTCCTGCTAAAGATCGTCGTCTGGTCCTTTGTATGGACCATGTAAACGATCTGCTGATGGTAGATCAGAAATTCAAGGAGCAGTATAATCTCAATCAGGCGGAGGGTAAGATAGCTCGCCTGTACGGCTTCGACATCTACGAATATATCAACACTCCCGTGTATACGGAAGCCGGCAAGAAGAAAGATGTCGGCAGCGCTGCCGGGGCAAAGGAATTCAATTGTTCGTTTGCTTTCTATACTAAGCGTGTGTTCAAGGCGACCGGATCTACAAAGATGTATTACAGCGAAGCCACGAATGATCCGGAATATCAGCGTAATAAAATCAATTTCCGCCACTACTTCATTTGTATGTTCAAAAAAACTGACGCAGGTGTCGTTATGAGAAGCGGGTATAAGGATGCGTAAATGGCTACGATGCAATACCTCGTCATCCATTGCACGGCAACTCCGGAAGGTAGGGAAGTCAGCGCCGAAGATATACGGTGCTGGCACACCTCCCCCGTCGGTAAGGGCGGCCGCGGATGGAAACAGGTGGGATACACGGACATGATCCATTTGGACGGCCGCGTGGAACGGCTCGTGAAGAACAACGAGGATGCCGCTGTCGATCCGTGGGAGGTGACCAACGGCGCCAAGGGGTACAACTCCGTGAGCCGGCATATCGTCTATGTGGGCGGCACGGCTTCCGACGGCAAAACGCCCGAGGACACGCGGACGGAAGCGCAGCGGGAAGCCCTGAAACGTTATGTTACGGATTTCCACCGGCGTTTCCCGCAAATCCGCATCGTGGGACACCATGCCATGAACTCTTGTAAGGCCTGTCCGTGCTTCGATGTCGCAAAATGGCTGCACGAAATAGGAATAAGGACGTAAAAATAGGTAAAAACAAAATGACGATGGATAGTATATTACAGATCTTGCAATGGGCCATCCCTTCGGGCGGCATCGGTGCGGCGATAGCGTGGGTAGCTAACCGTCGGTTGCGTGCCGTCGAGGAAAAGAAGAAAGTGGAAGATACCTACAAACAGATGTATGACATGGTGAGTGAGGAGCTGATCAGCCTGCAGCGACAAAACAAAGAGAACTATGAGAAGATTGAAGAATTCAGGAACGAGAATGACAAGACGCGCCGTGCCCTCAACCGTCTGTCGCGGGCTATCGAAGCTATCCAGCTGTGTCCTCATCGGGCTGCTTGTCCTGTCAGCGGCGAGCTGTCGCTCGACGAAGAGGCTGACCGCGGAAAGCATGGTGCAGACAAACGTATCCACGGCAAGGGACAGCACCGCGCAGACGATAAGAATGGTGCGGAGGGAGAGCATCCCTGCGGACACGGTGCGGCTGACGGTCAGTCCGGACAGACTGCGGCAGCTGCCGAACAGCGCAGCATTCCGCAGCAGGAAAGGGCGGGCGGCTGTAGAACTTAAAAAGGACAGGTCCGGCAATATCGTGGTATATGCCACCTGCGACAGTCTGCAACAACTCTGCGAGTACTATATGGAAACCTCTGCCCGCTGGCAGCGGAAATACGCACAGACGGAGCGCTCCGCCCATATGCAAAAAGAGAAAATCTCCGAGATGGGCGCCCTTTTTGGGAAAGTATTCTTTCTGGGCATTCTGATAGGGATAATAACAACAATCGTATTCACAAATATTAAAAAGCGAAAACTATGGCAGTAAATGTAAACAAGAATTTTTTGTACGGTCTGTCGAAACTCTCATTCGGCACCAAAGAAGTGGGTTGGATCGAAAAAGACTCCTTTGATTTCAACGGCAAGCAGCCCGAGAGCGTGGACATCAATGCAGAGCAGGTGCCGGATGCACCCGTGATGACGTTGCCCCAGAGCAACGGAACGATCGCTCCGAAATTCAACATGATACAGTTGAATTATGCCAACCTCGTGCTGCTGCTGGGCGGTAAGTTGCTTAAAAAGCAGGCTGCCGATCCGGACGACAAAGCCATCGGTTGGGAGGCACCCAAAGATTTGATACAGCTCAATGGGCCGTGGACGATCGAAACACCGGCCGGCAAGAAGATTGAAATTGCCAACGGCACGTTGATCTCGAACCTCGGCGGAAAGCTCTCACTCAAAGAGGTGGCGAAGATCGAATGTCAGTTGAACGTGCTCAAGCCAGAAAACGGCAATGCACCGTATTCCATCAAGGACATGGAATAAAAAAGACAGGGTGGGAGGAAGTCTCCCCTCTACCCTCCTTTGTAGGAAGGGGAGCTATTGAAAATTGGCAATAAAAACGATGATATGAATGAAACTGTTTATGACATGCCTCCCGTTGAGGAGAGAAGCGAAGGGGCGGCCTGTTCGACAATCCGCTGCTGCTCTGCGCCGGCAACAAAGACGGGAGCAACGCCATGACCATCGGCTGGATAAGTCTGGGCATCCATTGGTTCAACCCCTCGCTCACCGTTTACGTGGCCGACAAGCGCCACACGCGCCCCTTTATGGACAACAACGACTACTTCACGGTGATGAGTTTCAAGAACGACGACGTGCTCGAATACATGGGGCGACACAGCGGACGCGACGGCGATAAGGCCAAAGCGCTGGGGCTGCACGTGAAATACACCGACAAGGGCACGCCTTATTATGCCGAAGCCGACATGGTTATCGAATGCCGTGTGATGTATGGCGCGCAGTTTAAGGCCGAAAACATCAAAGACCCGCTGGTGAAAGACTTCTACAGCATCTTCCGCGACGGCATTCACCACGAGTATATCGGGCGAATAACAAAGGCGTGGAGAAATAAACATTGAACGCGGATTCGTATTATAGCCAAACAGAAACGGGTTTGGAGAAAAGCACGCCACCTGCTACCGCGTAGCGGTTGTTCTTTTTATGCCAAGCATGTAGCAAGTCTTTCCAAAACCACTTTCTCTTTACTATTAACAATCTCAGAAAATAATCATTAAACCACCCCGACAATGGAAAAAAGAACATTAGGAGCCGACTGGAAAAGCCACTCAACTTTGACCCTTTTGGGCAAACAGGATTTGCCAACTTTGGCCTCAATACGGTTGCCCCTTTTGGCTCAAATAATATTGACCACTTAATACTAGTATTGTCAGCGTTTTTTGTGTAGATTTGCATACCCGAGTCCTGGTGTAGCGGGTAACAATAAAATCTATACAAATGAACAAAAGAATCAAAAGCATTTTAAGGTGTTATGCGGCCGGGATGGGAATCAAGGAAACGGCAGCCACGTTTCACGCTTCCCGTAGCACAATCCGCAAGTATGTCCACTTGTTTCTTTCAAGCGGCAAGAGTATTGACCGGCTTCTGTCCCTCTCCGAGGAGCAGTTGCACGGGCTGTTTGGCTGTGGGGATTCCCGTCGTCGGGAGCCGTCCCCAAGAAGGGCTGAGCTGGAGGCCCTGCTTCCCGGATATGTTTCCCGCCTGACACGCAAGGGGATGAGCGTAAGGAAGCTGTTCAAGGAGTATCCTGACGGTTTGCAGCTGTCTTCCTTCAAGCGGGCCGTCCGTGAGTATAAGTTTCACGTCAAGGTCGTCGGCCATGTCGGGCACTATGCCGCAGACCAGATGTACGTTGACTTTGCCGGTGACAGGCTTGAAGTAGTTGATGAGATGACCGGCCAGACAAAAAAGGCCGAAGTCTTTGTTGCCATCCTTCTGTTCAGTCATTACACCTACTGTGAGGCCGTATGGTCGCAACGCAAGGAAGACCTGATCAAGGGATGCGAGGATGCCATGCTGTATTTTGAAGGGGCTCCGGCGGCAATAGTCCCCGACAATCTGAAAGCGGCCGTCACACGAAGCGACCGCAACGAGCCCGTCATCAATGACGATTTCACTGCCTTTGCCGAACATTACGGCTGTGCGGTCTATCCTGCCCGTGTACGCCACCCCAAGGACAAGGCCTTGGTTGAAAACGCGTGACGATTCTCTACGATGCCGACACAGTGGAAATCTACTGTGGCATGAACCTTGTCGCTGCCCATGACCGCAGTGATGTTGCCTACGCTTATTCATACGCCAGTTCGGGATAAGTATTTCTAAAATCAGCAGTGTTTTAATGTTTGATGGCACAAGGTGGAACGTCCCGGCAAATGAGGGAAGCCTTGCTCAAGCTGAGCAAGCTTCAAAGCTTAACAGGTCTTAAATGCTCAAGCTGAGCAAATGCCAAAGCAAATGACGGGAGCCTTTCGGAAGCCCGGGCAAACGCCACGGCTTGTTTGCCAAGGCGGAACGTGAAGAAGCGCGCCCTACGGCTCACGCTCCGCCATTTCCCGATAGACGCAAATCAGCCTTTAGAGAAAAACTTATCCCGAACTGGCTTATTCATGGAAAAAGGAGCAC